>NZ_CP011477.1:2722500-3468984 GCF_001010805.1 Spongiibacter sp. IMCC21906
TTCATCCATGCGCAAGCCTTCTACATAAGGCCAGTCAATAATGGCGAAAGAGGAACGCTGACCACGCATTTCACTGGGGCGATGAACGGTTTTAAATTCAACGTACTTGGCATCAGAGGTGGGCTGAAACCGTTTAAGAAGGTCAGCCAAGGGAAAGCCCACCCACGGTATGACCATCGACCACGCCTCAACACAGCGTAATCTATAGATGCGCTCCTCAAGAGTGACTTGCTTGAGAATATCTTCCAGATGAAAGGTGCCCGTCTTTTCAGCCGCCCCCGTCACCTCAATCGACCAAGGGTCTGTCGTTAGGCTACTCGCGTATTTGGCGGGATCAGATTTGTCAGTGCCAAACTCATAGAAATTATTGTAGTGCGTCGCCTCTTCAAAGCTGGGCTGGGCTTCATCGGTATAAAAGGGATTACCTTCTTTTGTCTTAACCGCCTTATACCTCAAACCCTGCGAGGAGGCTGCAAAAACCGAGGCAGGCATTCCCATCCCCGCTGCCGCAAGCATCGCCCCAGCGCCAAACATAAACTCACGACGCCGGAGATAAACCGATTCCGGTGTAATTTCACTGCTGAGAATATCTGACTTTTGGCGAATCAACATAATGGCCCCTTATTATGATTCCGAGTGGACATTGCCGTCCTGTTGGAAATGAGATGCTTGGGCCGACCCTTTGTTACATCATTTTTTTACAAAACGTCGGTACCCTGCCATTACGGGACCAGAGAGCGCATAGATCAACGCAGCGCAAAGCAACACTCTAGCTGGGTCAATAGATACCAGGCCAAACAGCAAGACTGTCGCGATCATCATGACAAAAGGCACCCGCCCTCGCAGATCGATGCTTTTAAAGCTGTTATAGCGAATATTGACGATCATCAATAAACCCACAAACGCCATTAGCAAACCAGCAATAACCGCAACTTCGGTAGGCAAGTCATATTCAACAAGGCCCTCTTCTGCACAAACCCACACCAAGCCCGCCATCACCGCCGCCGCCGAGGGACTCGCCAAACCGGTGAAGTAATTTTTATCGGCAGTATCAATCTGGGTATTAAAGCGGGCTAAGCGCAATGCTGCGCAGGCCACATAGATGAAGGACACTGCCCAACCAAACTTACCTAAGTCACCCAACGCCCAACTAAACACCACCAACGCTGGCGCCACACCAAACGAGACCATATCGGCCAAGCTGTCATATTCAGCACCAAATTTACTCTGGGCATTCATTAACCGAGCAACCCGGCCGTCCAGTCCATCAAAAATCATTGCGGCATAAATCGCGATGGCAGCATTGGCAAAATTACCGTGCATAGCAGAAATAATGGCAAAAAAACCTGAAAACAGCGCCGCGGTTGTAAACAGATTAGGCAATAAATAAATCCCGCTCTTAAGTTCGGTCTTACCGTCTACCGAGACCTCTTCTTCGTGATCATCAATCAGGGACAGCGCCTCCCGGTCAAATTGCAGCCGCGAGCTTTTACTGGTCTGCGCTTCGCCATTGTCCGATGTAGATGCCTCTTTCTCGTCTGACATGATTTTCCCTAAAATTCGATTAGCGTGGGCAAAGCCCATCATAAATTAAATCGCTGAACTGTACGATGATTGGGCGCAATCCCAAAAAGCTTTAACCAGCGGGTTCGTCAACCGTTGCTGTAAAGCCACCACCCCTATCGCCATAGTGGGCAACGCCGGTTCTACCGGCATAACGCGAACCCGCTCTCGTAAAAAACTGGTAGTCAACACCAGTTCTGGCACCACTCCTATTCCCAAACCCAGCCCCACCGTGCTGACAATCGCCTCGTGACCACTGACTTGGGCGTAAACGCTGGGCTTTATCTGCAATTGCCGAAACCACTGCTCAACCAAATTACGCGCAACCCCTCGCTCCGGAAGAATAAAAGGCAAGCCCGCCAACAACTCGGGGGTAATGTTCTCCCCCGCCGCGCTAATCTGTTCATTAACCGCACAGGGAATATTCGGCACCAATAATCGCAACGACGAACGCGTCAGCTCTTGGTAACTGACCCTCGAAGACATCTGACGAGGTTTAGCCGTAATACCAATATCCTCGCCCCCCTCCGCAATGCGCTCGATCGCGTCGGCCTGATCACCCGTATGCAGCTTTAACTCTATAGCAGGATAACGTTGCCGGAATATTTCCAACACATTGTTCAATACACCATACGACGCCGTTACCGAACAAAACACACTAATCTCACCTTGCAACGACTCGCCGCGAAACCCTAAGCGCTGCACAATCGACCGCCAGTTAACCAGCGCCTGTTCGGCATAGCGCAAAAACTCTCGTCCTGCCGCATTCAGTTGAACGCCCCGGTTATCTCTTTCAAACAATTTCGCGCCAACTTGCTCCTCCAGCCGCTGCAACGCCCGGCTAACAGCCGAAGCACTTAAATGTAGGGCATCGCCAGTGCGGCCAAAGTGTAACGACTGACTGAGATGAACAAATATTTCCAACTCTTTGTTATTCAAAAAAACTCCACGCTGCAAACATGTAACAATGCGAAAAACGCAACACAACATCAACTATATATCATTTTACGCAATGCGAAACCCTTGTTAAAGTGCCCGCCATTGTGGAGCAAACCACGCCTTATTCTTTTATTACATCTATATACCAACAGGAGCCCCACCATGGGACAGAACTACTTCAACAGCCTACCACTGCGCCTGCAGCTGGAAGAGCTTGGCAAATGTCGCTTTATGGACCGCAGCGAATTCGCTGATGGTTGCGAATACCTGAAAGGCAAAAAAATTGTCATCATCGGTTGTGGTTCACAAGGTTTAAACCAAGGCCTGAACCTTCGGGACTCAGGTTTGGACGTGTCTTACACCCTCCGCGCCGAAGCCATCGCTGAAAAGCGTCAAAGCTGGAAAAACGCCACCGAAAACGGTTTTACCGTTGGCACTTACGAAGAATTGATTCCACTTGCTGACGTAGTAATGAACCTGACTCCAGACAAGCAGCACACCCCAGTGGTGACCGCGGTTATGCCATTAATGAAAGAAGGCGCTTGCCTGGACTACGCCCACGGCTTCAACCTGGTTGAAGAAGGCATGCAAATCCGCAAAGACATCACTGTGGTGATGATGTGCCCGAAATGCCCAGGCACCGAAGTGCGTGAAGAGTACAAGCGCGGCTTCGGCGTACCGACACTGATCGCCGTTCACCGCGAAAACGATCCCAAAGGCGAAGGCCTGGCCATTGCCAAAGCACTGGCATCGGGTACTGGCGGCGACCGCGCTGGCGTTTTGGAATCCTCCCCCATCGCTGAAGTTAAGTCTGACCTGATGGGCGAGCAGACGATTCTGTGTGGCATGCTGCAAACGGGTGCTATTTTGAGCTTCGACAAAATGGTTGAAGAAGGCATTGATCCCGGTTATGCCTCCAAGCTGATTCAATACGGCTGGGAAACGGTCACCGAAGGTTTGAAATACGGCGGCATCACCAACATGATGGATCGCCTATCTAACCCCGCCAAAATCAAAGCTTTTGACCTGGCTGACGAGCTAAAAGACATCATGCGTCCGCTGTATCAAAAGCATCAAGACGACATTATCAGCGGCCACTTCTCCAAAACCATGATGGAAGACTGGGCGAACGACGACAAAAACCTGCACGGCTGGCGTGCCGCAACAGCGGAGACGGCGTTTGAGAAAACTCCCGCCACCGACGCTGACATCAGCGAACAAGAATACTACGACCACGGCATTCTACTGATTGCCATGTGTAAAGCGGGTGTTGAGCTGGCCTTTGAGTGCATGGTTGCTGCCGGTATGGAGCCAGAGTCTGCCTACTACGAATCGCTGCACGAAACGCCACTGATCGCTAACACCATTGCCCGTCGCAAGCTGTATGAAATGAACGTGGTTATTTCAGACACCGCTGAATACGGCTGCTACCTGTTCGATCACGCTTGCCGCCCACTGCTAGCAGACTTCATGAGCAAGGTATCTACCGACATTATCGGTAAAGGCCTGAACACCAAAGACCTGGGTGTAGACAACCAAGAGCTGATCACCGTTAACGCGGCGATTCGCAACCACCCTGTTGAAGTTGTTGGCCGCAGACTGCGCGGTTACATGACGGCAATGAAGAAAATCGTTTAAAAAACGCATTTTCAGCACAGCGAAGGGGCCTCACAAGGGCCCCTTTTTTTATGCCTGATTTTGTTCAAAATTCGACCAATAAATATTGCCTAAAAAATAGACTGCGAATATGATTCGCGACCAGTGGCATCCCGCCACTTTCCGACCGGCCGGCGCGCCCCGCACGAGGTGGCAATATGCCATTTTGCAGCTCTACCATTAGCGTTATCAACCTAGGAGACGCATTCCAAATACCAGAGCTTGAAAGCGCGGCCCTAGCGCCCTATGAGTTCACCCGCTATCGCGACGCCTATCACGTGCCCATGGCATCTGGCGAAGCTTGGCTGTTTCAGTACGGTATTGTGGTATTTTGGGCCGTGTCTGACGACGACCAACAGTTACTCATAACCCGCGTAACGCCTTACATCCTGCTGGAATCAACTAAACGCGGCCGCGAGCTATTTCAGTTTACCCTGAACGCCGAGCAGCTCAGCGTTCGCGGCGACCAAATATCGCTACCCAGCGACGACCACTTGCTCAGGTTGGCGGTATCTCACGCGCTGGCGCAGTCTACCCAGCTGATCGTGTTCGAAACCATGGTATTGGACAATATCAAGGCCACCGCGCATATACCTGCAACCCTAGCAGAAAAGGGTAAAATCCCGCTGCGGCGCAAAGAACTGGCCAAAATTCGCGGCCGCTTGTTCGCTGCCAAAAGCGATATTATTTTGCATTATGGCTTGCTCGATACCCCAGAGTTTTTCTGGGAGCACCCAAACTTAGAATCAACCTATATGCAGCTCGCGCGCTATCTCGATATTAAACCGCGGGTAGACGTATTATCGCAAAAGCTGGGCACCATACACGAGCTTTTAGAAATACTGGCCGACGAGCAAAACCACAGCCACAGTGTTTTTCTAGAGTGGATCGTTATTCTGTTGATCGGCTTTGAAGTTGTGATGGCGGCGTTTCACTAAGCTTTTACTAGGTCACTGGCGCCCGGCTCCAAATCCCTATGATTGGCGTACCATGCGCGCGGAGTATCGGCTCAATTTCGCGATGCAGCGCATGGTAACGATAGAACGGCACCCGAGGAAACAAGTGATGAATCGAGTGCAAATTCTGCCCCAACCAAAACCACTCCAAAGGCCGCATCCACTTAGGCATGATCAGGCTACTCGTGTTTTGATAGCGCTTTGTATTGTCATAGGGAAAATGCGGACGATAGGCAAACCAATACGCCGTAAAGAAGCCACCCATGAAATAACCAAGCAAAACAACAATAGCGATACCCGGCTGCTCGATCAGCAGAATAACAAGTAAGCGCCATGTTAAGGAAAGAAACAGCTCAGCACTGTAAATAACACGTTCACTAAGCCGAGCGGATCGCCAATTGTTTTTCGCGAAAAAGCTATTCTGGGTCCAAAAGAATTTGGCCGTAGTCAGTACAACGCTGACTAGCCCGCTGCGCATACCACTAATTAAAAAATCTGGGTCTTTACCTTCAATATTAGTAAAACGGTGATGGGTAAAGTGCTCGTGTTTATGCGACGCAAAGGGCACACCGATAATCGGTGCAACAAGATAACCACATAAATCGTTCAGCCATCGTAAACTCGCCTTACCGCCATGAATATTGCCGTGTACCGCTTCGTGCAAAGTCGTATACGACATATAAGTCAACACGCCGATGAACGGCGTAGCTAGCCAAACTGAAATCAAGCCCACAGCGAATGCCCAAATACATAGCGCGAAAAGGCTCGTTACAAGCAGTGTCAGGACAACTGTAGGCCACGCCACCTTCCCCATATGATGTATCGCTGCACCTAATGCCTTCTTATTTAAATCTATTAGCTCTTCCTGCATTATCATTACCATGTAACTATTAGAAAGTGAATGATTCAACAGTACCGAGAAGCCATCGAAAATAACATGGCACTTATGTCCTTTCGTGCGACACTTATGGCCACATACTAGTTCTACCTAACTCAGGTTTTATACAATGGGAAATACCCAGACCACCCGTCGCCCAATCGCAATAAGCAAAGTAATGATAAATTTTGCGAAAAATCACGGTGTAGATACGGAAACCTGTCTATTTGGAACCGACATCTCAGAGACCAGCCTTAACAACGGCGCTGCACTCATAGAGCGTGATCAGGAAATGCGGCTCATTGAAAACATCATGCTCGCACTACCCAATATACCCGCACTAGGCTTTAAAATTGGCCTTTGCTACAACATCGCCACTTTCGGGATTTGGGGTTTCTCATTGCGAACCTGTCGAACCCTCAGGGAAGCCCTCAACACCGCACTGCGTTTTCTACCTTTAAGCACCGCTTATTGCGAGATTAGCGCCTTTGAGGAAGACGGCTATTTTGGTTTGCTCATGAACCCACAGTCCATACCCAGCCATCTCCGTGCTTTCTTGTTAGAACGAGATATGGCCGCCAGCATAATAATCATCAAGGAGCTTAGCCTAAATGAAATTCAGACTATGCAGACCGAATTTAATACCTTGGATACCACAAACTCAGCCTACATAGAGTCGGTCTGCGGGGTTAAACCACTTTATCAAAGCAGGCGCAACGCCATTCGCGTTCCTATTAAATATATTGATAAACTACAGCCTACTTACGATGCCAACCTAGCGAGACTATTAAGCGATCAATGCACAAGGCAATTGCGCCAGCGACAAACTGGCGGAATTCGCGATAGCGTTAGGAATCAAATTTTAGGCGACTTAGGGCTAATGGCATCGCTAGACGATGTTGCGTCGGCAATAAACTTATCTAGCCGCACACTCCGGCGCAGATTAGATCATGAAAACACTAGTTTTCGCGCTCTGGTAGAGGAGGAGCGAAAACAAATGGCGTTCCAACTTCTAGTAAGTAGCGACATGAAAATAGATGAATTGGCTGCGCATTTAGGCTACACCGACACAAGTAGTTTTACTCGAGCCTTTCGACGCTGGAGCGACTGCTCGCCGAGAGATTACCGACAGACCCAAAACGGTGGGTAAGTAGCAAAAAAGCCTACACTAAGAGCTGACTGTAACAACGTTATGCTCATCACCCTTTGTTAGGAAGCTTTTAACTATTTCCATAACCTTTCTCGGGTCTTCATGGTGCGGGACATGAGCTACTCCGTCCATAATAACGGCCAAAGAGTGTCCTGACACAGAGCCGGCAATGAAATTGGGAAACGCGACTGATCCGTATTCATCATTGTCTCCGTGAATTGCCAACACCGGACACTGCACCTCCTTTAGATGGCAAACCAGATTCCAACCTCTAAACTCAGGATCAAGCCAAGTTTCAGTCCACGCAGCCAAGACCCAGCGAGCTTTATTACCATGGTATTTGGTAAGTTTTTCCATATTGATCGGATTACGGAAGTACTGCTTCGCAGCTTCGATCCCGCTTATTGTTTGTTCTTCAATAAATGGCTGCGCAGACTCGGCAATAAGACTAGAGCAGAGCTTCGCTCGGGAGTGAATAGCAGCAACTGCTATCGCCATACCACCGCCGACACTATGACCAAATGGAACCACCGCCTCCAAGCCTAGAGACGCACAAAGTGATGGGAAAACAATTTCCGCTTCTTCGTCAATGAATCTGCGCGACGGTCGTTCTAGGCGTTCGCTGGACCTGCCAAGCCCCAACCGGTCATAGGCGACAACTGTGCGACCAAGGCTAAGGGAAAGCTGAGCCGGGAACTCTCGCCACAGAGCTACGCAGCCTAACGAATCGTGCAACAGGACGATTGGAGGTGACAGTGACGGCTCTACTGGATGCCAAACCCGGACATAAATACTTCCACCCGGAACATCAACATATTTTTCTTCTGTTTTTCCGCGCCACATAAATTATACCGCCCCTATTAGCTTGAAGATGGCACGACAAGCATTGGGAAAATAGCATTCAGCGTTATCAAGGAAAAGTATCGCGATCATCCAGAATATCTCATTGTCGGTTAATGAACAAAATATCGCCTTCAACGAAATTCTGCCGCAGACGTTTAACGCAATTGACGGCAACCTAGAAAGTCGGCGCTAGCTACAATTAAGAACATGAATAAACGAGGATAAGCACTACAAAATAGACGATTATTTAACTATATATGTACTATATACGTAAAATTATTTCATAAAAAGGCCCCCGAAGGGGCAAGGGCAAGGGCATCGTCAATTACTCAGCTATAAACGCCGAGAAAACCAGAATATTAATTCTAATAAATTTAATTTAAATACAGTACAAGGGAAAGCTAATACACATTGGCACCAAGCTCACCCGTATTACTAACACTACTCTAAACTACTTCGATGTAAGTTTAACCATCATCTTCGAATAGCCTTTTACAAAGTTAGACTGCACATACTCGGGCTCGCCAACTACTTCGATTTTATCGAATCTCGCTAACAATTCTTCCCACAGTATACGCAACTGCAACTCAGCAAGACGATTGCCCATACAGCGATGCACGCCAAAGCCAAAGGAAAGGTGGTTACGCGCGCCTTTACGATCCACGATAAACTCATCAGGCCGCTCAATCGCGCGCTCGTCTCTGTTGCCAGAGGCATACCACATTACGACCTTGTCACCCTTTTTGATGGTTTTGCCATTTAGCTCCACATCCTGCTTCGCGATACGACGCATATACGCCAGCGGCGTTTGCCAGCGGATAATTTCTGACACCATGTTCGGAATCAAGCTAGGATCGCTCTTCAGCTTAGCAAACTCGTCAGGGAAGCGATTCAAGGCAAGAACACCACCGGACATCGAGTTACGGGTGGTGTCATTACCACCAACAATTAAGAGAACTAAATTACCAAGGAACTCCATCGGCTTATTAATCAGATCCTTAGTATCTGGATTATTCTGTAACATACCGATCAGATCAAAACCTACTTCGCCACCAGCAGCAATCTTTTCCTCTTTAACGCGCCAAAGTTGAGAAAAATGCTTGGCCATATCCCTCATGCCCTCGAACAGCTCGTCGGTATTGGTCGAGCCGCCAGTCATCTCGGCACCGCCGCCAGCCAAATCTGACCAATAAACAAGTTTTCGACGCTCCTCGTAAGGGAAGTCCAGCAGTGTTGCTAGCATTCTGGCAGTCAGCTCGATAGAGACATCCTCTACCCAGTCAAACGGCGTATCTAGCGGCAGCTGATCTAGGACCTCTTGAGTACGACTGCGAATCAGACCCTCCATTTCTTTGAGATTCTTCGGTGCCACAACACCCTGCACAGCTTGACGCTGCACATCGTGCTTAGGTGGATCCATCGCGATAAACATCTCAAGTGCGAGCTCTTTCGGCGTAGCGCCAATAATGATAAACGGTTCGGCAGAAAAGAGGTCGTGATGTTTATCTACGTAGACAATGTCTTCATAGCGCGTAATTGACCAGAACGGACCGAATGGACTTTTTTTCTGATAATGAACGGGGCATTCATCGCGCAACCGCTTGAAATACGACTCCCAACGATTTTGCTTAAACAGAAATGGATTACTAACGTCAATATCGTCGATCGCCAGCGTTGACACTTCAGGAACAGGTGCTTCTACAAACTCCGGGAATTTAGTGTACATACCTAGCTTATTTTTAGCCTTGTACAGCATATGACCGGCTTTAATTTGTAAGTGCATCGGGACGCTTGCGGCGCCCTTTTCAGCAACCAAATCAACAATTTTCATAGTCTTTCCACCTTTTCGCATTATTCGTTGAGTATTATTCTTGTACTTTTTTACATCTGAAATTCAGGCAAGCGAGCAACCATGCCATCCATCCCGTCAGTGGTGATAATCTGGCAAGCAAGCCTGGAGGTTTCACTACGCTCGGGAGTCAGATCTAACATTTGTAATTCATCCTCGGTCGCGCCGCCGGTAATATTGACAGCACCACCTTCAATAATTACATGACAGGTACCGCAGGCGCACACGCCACCGCAATCAGCGTCAATACCTGGAATTCCATTATCCAAGGCAATTTGCATCAAGGACTTCCCAGCCTCAAAATCTACTATGTGTTCAGTGCCATTGTGCTCAATAAAAGTAATACTTCCCATAGCGTTCTCCTTCGTAAAGCTGTTTGGCCGCATTAACCACTTGTACCCCAACCTTGTCGCACAAGTAGAAAATGCCCCAAGCAATATTTACGACTTAAATTTTATTAAATAATGTGACCGTAAAATAATTATTTATAACGAAATTGCTCATTAAAATTTATAGGTCGCATCCACACCAAAGGTACGCGGCGGACCTGCCTGGAAATAGTCGAACCCAAACCCAGCCTGAAGATTGATCGCATAACCATCATACTCTTCGTCTGTAAGGTTTTTCGCCCAGATTGAAACCGAGTAATCTTCATTAATTCCTCGCCAGGTCATACGAGTATTCACCAATGCATAGGCATCTTGTTTGATATTTTCATATCCGCCTTTATCGTTATAAGCGCTATACCACTGCTTATCCTGATAATTAGCATTAACATTCCAACTGAGATAGCCGCGATCGCCATTGTAAAGCTCGTAATCAATTGAGATATTACCGCTGACTTTAGGAGCCGAAATCAGCTCATTACCAGCTAAGTCAACTTCGTCATCTGGGTTGTTAAGGGTTTGGGTGTCTGACAAGGTCAGCTCGGTATACTCGGTATCAAGATAGCCAAGCCCCATCATCAACATTAACTTTTCTGTAGCGGCAAACATAATCTCAGCTTCTAAGCCTGCAATAGTAGAGCCACCGGCATTTTCCAAAAAGTTGGATACACCAACAACGTTGATAAACTGCTGATCTTTATAATCGTATAAAAAGGCTGCGGCATTAACACGAGCACGCTGATCATAAAAATCAGATTTGAAACCTACTTCATAAGCATCTATGTACTCAGGTCTCGCATAGGCATCTTCGAAATCGCGCTCACGATAATAAACACCGCCATTAAAATTACCGGAACGGAAGCCCTTGCTATAACTTGCGTACATCATGAAGTCGTCATTGAAACGATAATCTAAACCAAGCTTACCGGTAAATTCTTGTTCCTTTGCCGACATTGGCGTCGAGGAGTCTGTGGTATACGGTCCGTGGGTATAACCAACCTCACCCGTTGCAACTAAATCCTCGACCGTTGTTTCTCCACTAAGTAAATTTTCTAGAAACACATCGATTTCAGCAATACCGGCATCGCCACCAAGGTTCAGCGGTACAAAGGGCTCGTCATATCGACTAGTATTACCAGGAACATATGTACCGCGCGGGCTACCATCGTAACCTTCTCTAGATATATTAAGGTAGGCAAGGTCAATTTCGTCGACGGTATAGCGAATACCAAAGTCGATTCCAAAGTCTGCGGTTACGTCAAAACGAAGCTGCGTATAAGCGGCGTAACTTGTTTTATCGGTGATCATTTTCTGGTCTAGCTGACCAAAATCAAGCAGGTATGGATAGAACCCGGTCGCACCGGGATACGTTACCGCAACCCGAACATCGGGCGGTGTGCCGTAAATTGCGTATTCATTATGCATATCCATTTCTTCTTCGGCGTAATATAAACCGCCAATGAAATTGAACATGCCGTCGTAATTACTCGAAATTCGCAAGTCCTGACTAAACGCCGTAGTGTCTACCGCCCAACGTATCTCAAGCAGCTCTTCGGGTGAGCCGTCAGTATTCTGCTGCTGAGCGTAGTCAGAAATGCTAATTGACGAGATACTTGTGAGGGTGTGGCTATCGCCAATAAACTCTAGTTTGTTTACCAACATATCCGAATTAACTATTAACGGACCGGTAAAGTTATCTTCAACCTCATGATGCCCGAGGTTTTGCGACGACGCCGAATAACCCGTGTTATCCATATAACCACTACTGTCGTCACCTTGGGCCAGAGAGCCCGTCACAATACCGCCTACGCCAAGTAAGCCATCACCACCATCAAGATTTCCACGTGGTTCGTTTCTCGATGCATTGGCTAGTGAATCATTTTGCCCATGGGTTAATTTAAGAACGTTATTTAAATTCTCAGATATCTGCCAATTTAGCGTTAAACGCAAGGCCTGAAAATCAATAGAGGATAAATTTGGACCGCCTAACCGATTCTCTGTATAACCACTATTTCGGGAGAAGGAATATGCAAGGCGAGCAGCCAAGGTCTCGTCAATTAGCGTTCCCTCGACACCTAAATCGCCCACTCGAGAATCATAATTTCCCGCGCCCAACTTAAGATTTACATGCGTTCCGTCATCAATCATTGGGGTTTTTGTTATGATGTTTATAGCTCCACCCGTAGTGTTTTTGCCGTATAGGGTGCCTTGGGGGCCGCGCAATACCTCAAGACGCTCAACATCAAAAAAGTTCATACCATGGGTATACACGGCGCCCATATACGACTCGTCGGAGTAGACACCAATTGGGCTAGCCTGATTAGAGCTGTAGTCAGACATACTGACTCCGCGAATAGCGAAGATCGGTTGTACTTCACCAAAAGGCCCGCTAACCTGCATATTCGGTACTTGTGCAGAAATATCATTTGCACTCGCGAAACCGAATTTTTCTAACGAATCAGAAGTCATACCGGTAATCGCAACAGGAGTATCCTGCGTACTCTCCGAGCGCTTCTGCCCCGTAACAACCACTTCCTCGAGCATTGGCGCGGCCAACGAAGTCATTGGTATATAACTTAGACTAGCTAAAGATGCACCTAACGTGATCTTTTTTAAGTAACTCTGAGATATGCGCATTTAATTATTATCCCCTCTAACACTATCGATCAAGTGCACATAATCCACCAAAAGCAATCTCACGTCTTTTCCGATGCGGACAACTTTTTGGCAAATTAGGACAGCCGCATTGGCAATTCTCAAATGACAAAAAAACGTCCTAAAAAGCCAATACCAATCAACACTAAACATCAATAATCAGTTCAAACAAATAAACAAATAAACAAATAAACAAATAAACAAATAAACAAATAAACAAATAAACAAATAAACAAATAAATAAAACATTTATATCCATACAGACCAACATCAAGGACATTAAATGAACAACGCCCATGAATTACCGCTTTATCATCACATCATTAACGGCGATATAGTAAAGCCAAACTCTGGTCACTATATTGACGTGCATTGTCCTGCCACAGGCAATCTAATAGCGAAAACCGCCGATGGCGATGCGACCGATGTAGACCTCGCGGTAAACGCAGCCAGCCGTGCATTGAAAAGTACAGATTGGCGCAATATTAGCGTAACCGCGCGTTCCAAATTGCTGTATCAAATCGGTAACACGGTATTAGCGAATGCCCAAGAGCTAGCTATTCTAGAGGTTCAAGCCTCCGGCGGAACGATCAAGCGGGTAATGGGACTAGATATCTTGGCCATCGCCGATTTATTTTTCACTCTTGCCGAGTCCATCAAAAACTACCCATTTATCGAAAACCTTTCACCAAAGATTTTGCCAGAACAAGTTCACACCATGGTCGTCAAAGAACCTGTTGGCGTCTGCGGCATTATTACCGCGTGGAACTTTCCGCTTCTTTTACTTTCTTGGAAAATAGCCCCAGCCTTAGCTGCAGGTAACACCGTGGTCGTAAAAGCATCAGAATTAACGCCAACATCGACATTTCGCTTAATTGAGCTAATTAATCAATTTTTACCGGCTGGTGTATTGAATCTAGTAAGTGGTACGGGGGTAAAAGTGGGTGACGCCCTAGTCAAACACCCCAAAGTAAATAAAATATCTTTTACAGGTTCCACTCAAACAGGTAGAAATATTCAAGTTGCTGCAGCTGCCACGCTAAAGCGAGTCACGCTAGAGCTCGGTGGCAAAGGCGCGGCTATCGTAATGCCTGACGCCAATATCGACTTGGTCGCGCATGGCGCACTGTTCGGCATCATGATGAACTCTGGGCAGGCTTGTGAATCAGCTAGTCGATTAATTGTCCATGTCGATATCCACGATGAACTCATCGCCAAAATGAAGACCTTGGCAGAAAAAATAGTCGTAGGTAATCCACTCGATCCTGCAACTGGCATGGGCCCTATTGTTTCGGAGCAGCAGTTTAATCGGATTGAGGCCTATCTTAAATCGGCTCAAGAGCAAGGCGCCCACATCGTTACCGGAGGAAAACGCAAGATTGTGTCAGGCTTCGAAAATGGCTATTTCCTCGAACCGACTATTATCACCAATTGCCAGAATGATATGAAACACACCTGCGAAGAAATATTCGGCCCAGTTGTGTCTATTATAAAATTTACCGAGCTAGACGAAGCCATAAACATCGTAAACGATTCAATATACGGACTGTCGGCCGGCATCTGGACCGAGGACATCATTGGCGCCCAAGCCGTTGCTCGCCAACTCGAAGCTGGCTCAGTTTGGATAAATGACTGGCACATGATGCGTACAGACGCACCCTTTGGCGGAATGAAGCAAAGCGGCTATGGTCGGGAGATGAGTCATAACAGCCTAAACTCGTATACAGAATTGAAATCGATTTCGACAGCGTTTGAACGCGACCCAAGTAAAAAATCAACTTACCACTTGGTCCATACGTTTTAAGGTTCGCGACCCAGCTAATTGAACGCTAATTATTAATAGGATACCAGCATGTCTAGCTCACATTACTATCAGTACAATATGCGCAGCACGATTCATTGCGCCGCAGGCTCAGTTATTCGCATACCCGCGCTATTTGAAGGCATGGGTGCCAAAAGAGTGGTGCTATTTAGCGATATTGGTCTCGAACAGGCCGGCATCGTAGACCAAATAAAGGCAGTATTCGCCAGCTGCTCTAGCAATAAAGCCGTGCTAGTAGGCGTTTATACCGGCATAAGCCAAGACGCAGCCTGCCAATCCGTAAACGCTGCAACTGCTTATGCTAGGTCCGTGGCGGCCGATGCCATTCTGGCAGTGGGTGGCGGCAGTGTTCTAGATGCCTCAAAAGGTGTCAAATACTCCCTTCAACACGGGGCAACAGATATCGCCGACTTACTTCAGAGTGGGATTAAAATTGATGCCTGGCCAAGCTGCCAGCACTCGGGGATCCCTCATATCGGCGTACCTACCACTGCTGGCACAGGAGCAGAGGTTTCACCAGTAGCGGTGTTCTACAATGAAGCCTTAGGTATTAAAACCAACCTTGTCGCGCCTTTTCTAGAGCCCGACATGGCGGTACTAGACGGGAATCTGTGCTTAGGACTACCGGACTTCCTCACCGCTGCAACAGGAATGGATGCTCTAACACACGCACTGGAGGCTGTCGCCTCGCCAACTGCGAATGCCATGACAGATGCTCACGCATTTCATGCCGCACAAATGATTGTCGAAAATTTGCCCAAGGTGATCGATAATGGCAAGGACGTTGTCGCGCGCTCAAATATGTTACAAGCGAGCAGCCTAGCAATCGACGCCTTCGGCGGTAGCCTAAACGCAATCCCCATTCACAACTGCGCCCACGCATTCGGCGGCATGTTCCACATCCCCCACGGCGACGCCAATGCCGCGCTCCTTCCCGTCGTGATGGAAGCATGCCCTGAATTTTATGCAGGCAAAGGGCAGCGGCTCGCCAAAGCACTCAATCTTTCTCAAAATGGTAGTGACCAAGAACTATTGGGCAATTGCATTAAATTCTTAATAGACTTCCAACAGCGCATAGGCTGTACAACCAACTTTAAACGCTGGGAGGTCAACCAAGATAAGCAAGATGCTATTTACCATGCGATTGCATCTGACCCTGCCGCAATGTTTTACAATATACCCCCTGCAGCGATGGCTAAAATTGTTCAAGCGGTATGCTGAGAGGAGCGAATTAAAGCAGCGTAATACTGGATGTATTAGCTTACTCAAAGAGCATGGACGCTCGTATAACCCCGTCACTTTTATATACCGGAGAAAATAATGTTAAAAAAACTACTTCCGTACTCAACTTTAACCGCAGCATTAATGACTGGCCCATCACTTGTCAACGCCCAAAGCTTAGGTCCGCTTCAGGGTATTACCGACACATTGGGGAGCCTAAGCGGGGGATTAGTGGTGACGCTAGTTGACCCACTCCAAGCAACCACCGCAGCCATTGGGTTAAATTCGTCACCGCTATTCAATATACTGCCAAATAATCCATTACTAATCACTTATGATGTTCTATTAAAAGGGCCGGAAAATACTATCGTTATCAGCGATCTACTACAGGGCAACCTAATCATAAATAACGTTCTCTCCGGATTACCTGGTGGCGATGTAATACAGGCGACTTACAGTGAAAATTTAAAGCCATTTATTCCAACCCTTCCCCTAATCGATGGGCTGATTAATTCACAACTTTAAAACACCTTTCACCGCTCGCCCGTAAATGCGGGCGAGTGTTCCCGCGCTATATTTAGTTCGTCATACAGTAGCCCCCCGAAACCAATATAAACAAACAGCACCAAAGCAGCCGTGCAGACAATGGGTAGCTCCCCCGCCTACACCGAAGTGCCACTCATTCCCTGAGTAGGAAACTCTGCATATTCTTGCTATGCTCCGAGCAGATCAAAAACGTACCCACAACGATAACAATACCTATATACCTGTGAGACTCAATGACTGCACGCGTACGGGCCAGCTGCCTAAATAATTTTGTATCCCTAATTGAGGAGCTACAAGGTAATGCTGAGGATTTATGCCTCAAAGCAGGTATAGATTACAGTCAACTAGATCAGGAAGACTATTTTTTCCCATATCAAAGCTTTATCGACCTACTTGAGTTAAGTGCCACAAGCCTAAATCTACCCAATATTGGCTTACAACTTGCTATGCGACAGGATCACTCTATTCTTGGTCCAGTTGCTTTTTTAGCACTATCTGCGCACGATGTCAGGTCAGCATTAACAAGTGTAGGAAAATTTCTGTACCATTTCACCCCCGCCATTTCACTCACATTGAGAGAGAGTGAGGACCAGCCAAGCTATGCCTGCTTAGAGCTCGTCAACGCCAATAACAGCCGCCAGGCAGTAGAGCACGCTGTCGCTTGCACACTTCACATTATTCACCTGCTTACCGAAGGAAAATTTAAAGCGCGGGCCGTTCATTTCCGCCATTCAAAAATTGGTCCCGAAAAGCATTATCAAAGCGCGTTCAATTGCCCAACGGTATTTAATCAAAAATATGATTCAATAGAGCTCGACACCGACTTTTTAGATATCGAATTGAGCTCCCACAACCCTCAGCTTCACGGTTTGGTATCCAGCTACCTCTCGATGGTAGAAATAGATTCCAACTCCACAAGTAAACCGAATTTATCGACCAGCAAGCAAGCTCGTCATTTAATTCAAAAACTGCTACCGACCGGCCAACTGTCACGCCCCGTAATTGCAGAAAACATGAAACTTCATGAACGTGCCCTGCACCGAAAATTGCAATCTGAAGGGTATACCTTTGAAGCACTTGTTGACGAAGTTAGGATTACTGAAGCTAAAAAACTTCTTGCGCACGACGCCATACCCATGTCACAAATAGCGGGTTTATTGGGGTACAACGAACAAAGCTCATTTAATAGAGCGTTTAAACGCTGGTTTAATATGACGCCAAAACAATATTTGCAAAGCAAACCTTAGGCTAAATTAAAGTTTCACTCTTTAACCAAAAACTGCGCCCTAGCCATTGCTATAGGCGCAGCTTCATCTTCCTGCCACGCACTTATACTCACGTTAATCATTCGCCTACCGAGATAGACCAACTTGCAGCGCGAATGTGTAGCCACATACTTGCCTGCACGCACATAGTCCACCGCGAAATCGACCACCTTGGGAAATTTTTCACTGTTGCTATGCCGCAAGACATACATCATTGCCGACAACTCCATAAAACCAGCAATTGCCCCACCATGTAACGCTGGCAGTGTCGGGTTGCCGATATTGCTCTTTTTGGTCGGTAACAAAAAGCAATCGTTCTCCCCTCCCACTTGTATACCAAGCGTTTGCGCATAAGGAACTCGGTTAATAAGTTGATGCAATTCCAAATCATTCATTGTCGCTACCACGGGACTTCTGCCCTGATTGTTTCAATTTTTGCGCTGCACGAAACTCACGACGCATATCGGTAAACAACGCGAGCTCCATTCGGAAGAAATTACCAACAGCGGATGCAATTGGCTTCTCGCGATCACCATGATGGGCAAGAGCTCGCGCAAAAATCACACTCTCAGTGACGCGATAAACCTCCGCGTCGGCATACACCGTTTGGCCAGGGGTCGCCGCGCGCATATAATCGATACGTAAATCGATGGTTGGCGTCATCGCCAAATCTACTAATACCGTCGCGGCGGCAAAGCCACAGCAAGTATCCAATAAGGCGGTGATTGCGCCGCCATGAATAACGCCCGTATCCGGGTCACCAATCAATGTGTCGCTGTAGGACATAGACATACCAACCCGATGACGCTCAACATATTCTGGGCGAATGCCTAAGGTCGTAAAATGATCGCCTTCATTGGCCGTTAAAACGGTATCAACGAAACGAAGTAGCTCTTCAAAATCCAATGCCATTATTTATCCCGAAATAGCTATTCGACCGAGTATAAACGGCCGCAGCCCAGCATTTTACCAAGTTAACGTCTAAAAGGGTGAAAACACCATAAGACAAAAAAAGCCGCCACCGAAAATCGGTAGCGGCTTGGCGCCTCGCGCTATGTGAGCTTAGTGAACTTGGGCTTCACCCGCTCCCTGTGGGTAGCGAATACTCTCTACCATATCCTGTACATCTTGCGGTGGCGGCGGTGTTAAATGGCACACCACAGCGGCCACTGCAAAGTTAACAATCATGCCTAAGGTACCAATCCCTTCTGGCGACACCCCAAACCACCAATTCTCAGGCACGCTGGCCGCAGGATTGATAAATTTGAAATACACAATATAGGTAGCAGTAAACAAGAGACCACTAACCATGCCCGTTATCGCACCGTATTTATTCATGCGTTTGTAAAAGATACCGAGGATGATGGCAGGGAAAAAGCTCGATGCCGCCAAGCCAAAGGCAAAGGCCACCACTTGGGCGACAAAGCCCGGCGGATTTATCCCCAGATAGCCAGCGATACACACCGCCACCGCTGCCGCACTACGTGCATAACGAAGCTCCATTTTGTCCGATATATTCGGCATCAGATTTCGCTTCAGCAAATCGTGGGAGATCGATGTTGAGATAACCAGTAGCAAACCTGCCGAGGTAGACAAGGCTGCAGCAACGCCACCCGCGGCAACTAGGGCAATCACCCATGCAGGAAGATCGGCAATCTCGGGGTTGGCCAAGACCATAATATCCCGATCAATATGCATCTCGTTGCGCTCGTCGCCGGAGTAGAACATACGGCCATCTTCGTTTTTATCTTCCCAGCCGATTAAGCCGGTTTTCTCCCAGTTGGTCACCCACGTCGGCGCTTCGCCATTATCCGATGTAGATGTCTCTTTCTCGTCTGACATGATTTTCCCTAAAATTCGATTAGCGTGGGCAAAGCCCATCATAAATTAAATCGCTGAACTGTACGATGATTGGGCGCAATCCCAAAAGGCTTTAACCAGCGGGTTCGTCAACCGTTGCTGTAAAGCCACCACCCCTATCGCCATAGTGGGCAACGCCGGTTCTACCGGCATAACGCGAACCCGCTCTCGTAAAAAACTGGTAGTCAACACCAGCTCTGGCACCACCCCTATTCCCAAACCCAGCCCCACCGTGCTGACAATCGCCTCGTGACCACTGACTTGGGCGTAAACGCTGGGCTTTATCTGCAATTGCCGAAACCACTGCTCAACCAAATTACGCGCAACCCCTCGCTCCGGAAGAATAAAAGGCAAGCCCGCCAACAACTCGGGGGTAATGTTCTCCCCCGCCGCGCTAATCTGTTCATTAACCGCACAGGGAATATTCGGCACCAATAATCGCAACGACGAGCGCGTCAGTTCTTGGTAACTGACCCTCGAAGACATCTGACGAGGTTTAGCCGTAATACCAATATCCTCGCCCCCCTCCGCAATGCGCTCGATCGCGTCGGCCTGATCACCCGTATGCAGCTTTAACTCTATAGCAGGATAACGTTGCCGGAATATTTCCAACACATTGTTCAATACACCATACGACGCCGTTACCGAACAAAACACACTAATCTCACCTTGCAACGACTCGCCGCGAAACCCTAAGCGCTGCACAATCGACCGCCAGTTAACCAGCGCCTGTTCGGCATAGCGCAAAAACTCTCGTCCTGCCGCATTCAGTTGAACGCCCCGGTTATCTCTTTCAAACAATTTCGCGCCAACTTGCTCCTCCAGCCGCTGCAACGCCCGGCTAACAGCCGAAGCACTTAAATGTAGGGCATCGCCAGTGCGGCCAAAGTGTAACGACTGACTGAGATGAACAAATATTTCCAACTCTTTGTTATTCAAAAAAACTCCACGCTGCAAACATGTAACAATGCGAAAAACGCAACACAACATCAACTATATATCATTTTACGCAATGCGAAACCCTTGTTAAAGTGCCCGCCATTGTGGAGCAAACCACGCCTTATTCTTTTATTACATCTATATACCAACAGGAGCCCCACCATGGGACAGAACTACTTCAACAGCCTACCACTGCGCCTGCAGCTGGAAGAGCTTGGCAAATGTCGCTTTATGGACCGCAGCGAATTCGCTGATGGTTGCGAATACCTGAAAGGCAAAAAAATTGTCATCATCGGTTGTGGTTCACAAGGTTTAAACCAAGGCTTGAACCTTCGAGACTCAGGTTTGGACGTGTCTTACACCCTCCGCGCCGAAGCCATCGCTGAAAAGCGTCAAAGCTGGAAAAACGCCACTGAAAACGGTTTTACCGTTGGCACTTACGAAGAATTGATTCCACTTGCTGACGTAGTAATGAACCTGACTCCAGACAAGCAGCACACCCCCGTGGTGACCGCGGTTATGCCATTAATGAAAGAAGGCGCTTGCCTGGACTACGCCCACGGCTTCAACCTGGTTGAAGAAGGCATGCAAATCCGCAAAGACATCACCGTGGTCATGATGTGCCCCAAATGCCCAGGCACCGAAGTGCGTGAAGAGTACAAGCGCGGCTTCGGCGTACCGACACTGATCGCCGTTCACCGCGAAAACGATCCCAAAGGCGAAGGCCTGGCCATTGCCAAAGCACTGGCATCGGGTACTGGCGGCGACCGCGCTGGCGTTTTGGAATCCTCCCCCATCGCTGAAGTTAAATCTGACCTGATGGGCGAGCAGACGATCCTGTGCGGCATGCTGCAAACGGGTGCTATTTTGAGCTTCGACAAAATGGTTGAAGAAGGCATTGATCCCGGTTATGCCTCCAAGCTGATTCAATACGGCTGGGAAACGGTCACCGAAGGTTTGAAATACGGCGGCATCACCAACATGATGGATCGCCTATCTAACCCCGCCAAAATCAAAGCTTTTGACCTGGCTGACGAGCTAAAAGACATCATGCGTCCGCTGTATCAAAAGCATCAAGACGACATTATCAGCGGCCACTTCTCCAAGACCATGATGGAAGACTGGGCGAACGACGACAAAAACCTGCACGGCTGGCGTGCCGCAACAGCGGAGACGGCGTTTGAGAAAACTCCCGCCACCGACGCTGACATCAGCGAACAAGAATACTACGACCACGGCATTCTACTGATTGCCATGTGCAAAGCAGGTGTTGAGCTGGCCTTTGAGTGCATGGTTGCTGCCGGTATGGAGCCAGAGTCTGCCTACTACGAATCGCTGCACGAAACGCCGCTAATCGCCAATACCATTGCCCGCCGTAAACTGTACGAAATGAACGTGGTTATCTCCGATACCGCAGAATACGGCTGCTACCTGTTCGACCACGCTTGTCGCCCGCTGCTAAAAGACTTTATGAGCAAAGTCTCTACAGACGTTATCGGCAAAGGGATTAACGTGAAAGACAACGGCGTAGACAACGCCGAGCTGATCGCTGTGAACGCCGAAATCCGCAACCACCCGGTTGAAGTGGTCGGTCGCAAACTGCGTAATTACATGACAGCTATGAAGAAAATCGTCTAAGCGATCAACTGCTCAATATTGAAGGCGCCAACATGGCGCCTTTTTTGTTTCAGCTGTTTCAGCCATCGCAACGCCCTCCAACCCACTTCAAAAAGAAGCCAACTCAACTGCCATCCCAGGATATAAGCCCGGTATAATCCCGCAACGAAATTAAACCGCCCGAGCTGCCCTCACTACTATGTCTAATGATTCAAGGCCCACAAGCTTCTCGGCCAATTCCTCGTCGCTTGCATCCCAAGCCAGTGCCAACAGCAATCGCTACGACGTTATCGTGATCGGTGCTGGGGCATCAGGGTTGTTTTGCGCTATGACGGCGGCCCAACGGGGACGTCGGGTACTGGTGCTGGAACGCGCGAATAAAGTCGGCAAGAAAATTCTGATGTCCGGCGGCGGTCGCTGCAACTTCACCAATCATTTTGTCAGCGCAGAAAACTTTATTTCTGCCAATGAGCACTTCTGTAAGGCCGCGCTTAGCCGCTACAGCCAGTGGGATTTTATCGCCATGGTTGAGCGCTACGGCATTCCTTATGAAGAGCGCAAACACAGCCAACTTTTTTGTCTTAGTTCAGCCAAAGATATTTTAAACATGCTGTTAGACGAGTGTAGCGACGCCGGCGTGGAGATCCGCAGTCACTGCGAACTCACATCAGTCAGCGCGCTAGACCACGATAACAGCCGCTATCAACTTAAAGGCCACCAAAATCAAACGCCACTGCAACTGGCTTGTCAGTCACTGGTGGTTGCCAGTGGCGGCCTGTCTATTCCAACCCTAGGCGGCAGTGGTATTGGCTACGACATTGCCACTCAATTCGGTTTGGCCGTCACTAAAAAACAAGCTGGACTGGTGCCCTTTATGTTCAGCGATGCCAGCAAAGCTTTGTGTGAGCGGCTTTCTGGCTTAGCCGTTGAGGTAGAAGTCAGTTGTAACAATACGCTGTTTAGAGAAAACCTATTGTTTACCCACCGAGGTATGAGCGGCCCGGTTATGTTGCAAATCTCCAATTACTGGAACCCCGGAGACACGCTCTCCATTAACCTTTTGCCCGATACAGATATCATCCAGTGGTTGCAGGAGCTCAAACAACAACAGCCGCGCTCACTGCTTCGCAGCGGCATCAACCAGAAATTAAGCAAGAGCCTGACTAGCGAATTACAGGCCTTGTGGTGGCCCGAAGAGGCGGACAAACCCTTGGCTGAATTCAGTGACCGCCGACTATCAGAGATCGCCCAAAAATTAGCCGCATGGCAGCTAAAGCCCTCTGGCACCGAAGGTTATCGCACCGCAGAAGTCACTCGTGGCGGTGTAGACACTGCCGCCATCAGCTCCAAAACCATGGAAACGAAGCATCAACCCGGCTTGTATTTTATTGGCGAAATACTCGATGTGACCGGCTGGCTGGGCGGCTTTAATTTTCAATGGGCTTGGTCTTCTGGCTACAGTGCCGGACTCAATGTTTAAAGGGCTTATCACCAAGGCCGTTTCTGCGTAAATGTACCCACGGCAAATATGCTAATATTCCGCGCCGCCGCCATGACGGGAATCCCCCAATGCTCAGACTAAATGACCTCAAGTTGCCACTCGACCATAGTGAAGCGGCATTACCTCAAGCTATTGCCGCCAAACTCGACATTGCCGAGAGCAAGCTAAGGTCATTCGACATTTTTAAGCGCAGCTACGACGCCCGTAAAAAAGGCGATATCCAGCTTATTTATCAATTGGATATTGCGCTTGACGACGCACTTGAAGTCGAGCTGCTTAGCCGTTTTGCTGGCAAATCGTTTATTGGCCCATCACCGGATACCGAATACCATTTTATCGGCCAAGCCGAACCCAGCTTCCCAAACAGTGCGCAGCAACGACCGCTAATTATTGGTTTCGGTCCCTGCGGTCTACTTGCTGCGCTATTGCTGGCACAAATGGGATTAAAGCCAATTGTGCTGGAACGTGGTCAAGACGTGCGCCAGCGCACCAAAGACACCTGGGGGCTGTGGCGGCAACGCAAGCTTAATCCCGAATCGAATGTGCAATATGGTGAAGGCGGCGCAGGAACCTTCTCCGACGGAAAACTTTACAGCCAAGTAAAAGACCGCCGGCACCTTGGCCGCAAAGTATTAAAAGAGTTCGTAAAAGCCGGTGCGCCAGAAGAAATACTCATGGTGAGCAAACCGCATATCGGCACCTTTAAGCTCGTCAAAATGGTCGAAAACATGCGCGCCGAAATTGTTCGCCTCGGCGGTGAAATACGTTTTGGCCAGAAGGTGGAAACGCTACACAGAGAAGCCGACACAACCGGCGGCGAGCAAGGCCAAGTTACCGGCATCACCCTTGCCAGCGGCGAGCATATCCCCAGCCGCCACATTATTCTCGGTATCGGCCACAGCGCCCGAGATACCTTTCAAATGCTGCTGGAGCAAGGTGTCTATCTTGAAGCCAAACCCTTTTCTATCGGCTTCCGTATCGAACACCCCCAGTCTGTGATTGACCGCGCCCGATTTGGTGAGCAGGCAGGACACCCCATATTGGGTGCCGCCGATTACAAGCTGGTACATCACTGCAAAAATGGTCGCAGCGTTTACAGCTTTTGTATGTGTCCCGGCGGCACGGTGGTGGCGGCCACGTCTGAAGCAGGTCGGGTAGTAACCAATGGCATGTCCCAATATTCTCGCAATGAGCGCAACGCCAACGCGGCGATTGTTGTTGGCATCGAGCCAGAAAAAGACTACCCGGAACACGTCTTGGCTGGTGTTGATCTACAACGAAAACTTGAGAGCTTGGCATTTGAGCTGGGCGGTGGCGACTACAGCGCCCCCGCTCAACTGGTCGGCGACTTTCTTAAAGACCGCCCCTCAACAACCTTGGCCAGTGTTACGCCCTCGTATAAACCGGGTATCACCCTTGGCAACCTTAGTGATGCACTTCCCCCCTTTGCCGTAGCTGCAATTCGCGAAGCCATCCCCGCCTTCGATAGAAAAATCAAAGGTTTCGCCATGAATGATGCCCTTCTGACCGGTGTAGAAACTCGCACCTCCTCACCCATTTGTATTCGCCGGGGCCGTGACTATCAAAGTCTAAACACAAGAGGGCTGTTCCCAGCTGGTGAAGGTGCGGGGTATGCCGGTGGCATATTGTCTGCGGGCATTGATGGCATCAAAGCCGCTGAAGCCGTTGCTATCGACCTATTGCAGCTGAACACCCCCATTCCTGACGGGCGCTAAGACTTCTACACATTGGCGCCACACAAGCTTCAATCGCCGCCCTCCAATCACAGCTAAAACGTGTGTTAAGTGATATTCCTAATACGATGAGAGTTTATAAATGCTTAAGCTTCAAAGTTAGCAGACAATAAAATTATGATTATCGGATAAAACATGAATAAACAGGACGCCGTTAACGATCTACTCTCCAGGACACGCGCCATTGTAGAAACCATCGTTGACGGTGTTATTACCATCAGTGACAAAGGTATTATTGAAACCGTAAACCCCGCCACCGAGAAAATATTTGGCTACAGCGCCAGCGAGCTAGAAGGCAAAAATGTCTCAATTTTAATGCCCAACCCAGATCATACCCGCCATGATCAGTACCTAGGAAACTACCTAGCCAGTGGAAAAAAGAAAATTATCGGTATAGGTCGTGAAGTTATCGGACTCCGAAAAGATGGCTCAACATTCTCGTTAGACCTGGCCATTAGTGAAATGGAAGTAAACGGACAGCGAATGTTTACTGGCATTGTTCGTGACATCTCCGAGCGAAAAGCCACCGAAGATCAACTCCGAGAGCTACTGGCCCGCAAACGAGCTATTTTGGCCACCATGGTAGACGGCGTTATTACTATCAGTGATCGCGGTATTATCGAAACGGTAAACCCCTCCGCCGAACTCATTTTTGGATACACCGAAGCAGAAATGTGCGGCAATAATGTTTCTATGCTGATGCCAAACCCTTACCGGGCGGAACACGATCAATATATCGGCAACTATCTAACGACCGGGGAAAGAAAAATTATCGGTACGGGCCGAGAAGTCACCGGGCTACGAAAAAATGACCAAACGTTTCCGCTGGAACTTGCCATTAGCGAAATGGACTTTAACGGCCAACGGATGTTTACCGGTATTGTCAGAGATATTTCCGCTCGCAAAGAAACCGAAGAGCAGCTCAGGCAAGCGATGCAGCGGGTTCATGAGCAACGCGTCAAAGACGAATTTATTTCCACAGTTAGCCACGAGCTGCGTACGCCGCTTACCTCAATTAAAGCGTCGTTAGAGCTGATGATTGCCAACGCCGTTGGCGAACTCCCCGATCAGGCAAAAATGTTGTTGGATATTGCTCACCGCAATAGTGACCGACTATTGCTGCTGATTAACGACATTCTGGATATTTCCAAACTGGAATCAGAGGAAATGCCCTTCAATATCAAACGGGTAAAACTCATCTCCTTGCTCAAGCACGCAATATCTAACAACCAATCTTATGCGGATAAATACGGTGTCAGTTTTGCACTACAAGAATGTCCGGCGGAATTGTATTTAAACATTGACTCTGACCGAATGATGCAAGTACTGAGTAACCTTATGTCTAACTCCGCCAAATTCTCTTACCCCAACTCTACGGTCACCTTATGCGCCGTTGATAAGAAGGACCATATTCGCGTGACCGTAAAAGACAAAGGTGCAGGTATACCTGAAGAATTTCAAAGTCGTATTTTTGAAAAATTCACCCAAGCCCAACATGACAATAAACGGGAAATAAGCGGTACAGGCCTGGGGCTTTACATCACCAAATCCATTGTTGAAAAACACGGCGGCAAGCTCAGCTTCTATTCAGAGCCAGGCAAAGGTTCAGAATTCTACATCGACATCCCCTACGTCACCGCTGAGCCAGAACAGCACGGGAGCATTCATGACAATGCTTGAGCGCGTTTATTATGTAGAAGATGAAGCCGATATTCGTCTTATCGCCGAACTGGCCCTCACTCAAGTAGGTGGACTGCAGCTCAAGATGAGCGACAGCGGCACAACCGCCATCGAAGATATCGACACCTTCCAACCCCAGCTGATCCTGTTGGATGTAATGATGCCGGGAATGGACGGCCCAGCCACCCTCAAACATATTCGCAAGCAAGCGCGCTTTGACAAAATTCCGGTAGTCTTTCTTACCGCCAAAGTTCAGGCGAATGAAGTCGAGGAGCTAAAAAGTTTAGGCGCCCACGGCGTCATCTCCAAACCGTTTGATCCGATGAAGATAGCCGATGAACTAAAAATACTGTGGGAGAAATCGAAAAGCGATTGAGCCTAAGCCATGCCCAATTGCCCTTCTTTATACTGACTGCCCTTCGTTATAACCGCCACTTACCCGAAATAAACTGTCGCACCAGCCGCTTCGCTCTGCCATTCGCCACATAGCGAAACGGCCCTTCGGCGGCAAAGTAATCGCTCTGAGCTTTCATTTGCTTAAACGAACGCTTTATCGCTTCGCCATATGCCGTCGTCCAATCCTGGAAAGAACGCTGATTAATGGGTTCTTCGATAATTTTCACCATTTTTTGATGCGCTCGATCCTGGCAAAAGCTGCGATACAACAACTCCACCTCATCGCGGTCGCCCTCTATTACCTGAAAGCAGTGACCACTTTCATAGAGTGACAATCCGGTGATTGATTTACCACGCTGATGTACAAGCGCCTCAGTTAAAGCAGCCTCGTCCAAGTCAGTTTGTACGCTGGAGGCAAAAATGCAATGCACCAAGTTATTCTTTTTTTGTAGGAGTTCAACCACGAAAACACCATCACATAAGCATAAGTACTTACCCCTATCTTACATAGCAATTTCGTTAGATCAATAACACATTCACTTTTATGCGTGTCATCTCACAAATCAGCACCTGACCATAAGCCAAAATAGAATATCATTAGAAGATTATATTCCTTAAAGGAATACTAAAATCGCCTTATATTAGCGGCTTATTTTCTGATTTGAGTGTTTTCTACACAATGGACTGGCAGGGATGGTTCGCGTTTGGCCTATTAATTAGCGCTTTACTGACACTCGTTTTTACTCGTATTGGTCCACACATTGTCATGATGGCGGTGCTTGCCACGCTTAGCGTAGTTGGCATTCTCAACCCAAATGAAGCACTGGCTGGCTTTGCCAACTCAGGGCTAATCACGGTAGCCGCCATGTTTATTGTCGCCAGCGGTGTGCATGCCTCTGGGGGAATCGAGCTACTGGTGAATACCTTACTGGGCAAACCTACTGATCTGCGTCCGGCACTCCTTCGAATTTTTGCGCCAGTGGCACTGCTCAGCGCCTTTTTAAACAATACCCCGGTTGTTGCCACCATGATCCCGGCTGTTCACAGCTGGTCACGCCGAATCAATATTGCCCCCAGCAAATTGATGATTCCCCTCAGCTATACCGCAATTTTGGGTGGCACGCTCACCATGATCGGCACCAGCACCAACCTTGTGGTAAACGGCCAGTACCAGGAACTGACTGGCCAGGCCGGATTTTCTTTGTTTTCCATTACCCTGGTAGGCCTACCCGTCGCCCTCAGCGGCTTGGCATTCATGTGGCTATTTTTCCCGAAGTGGCTACCAAATCGACAAAAAGACCTGCTATTAGATAATTTGCGCGAATTTACACTAGAAGTCAGTGTTACCGCAGACGGGCCACTAGTTGGCAAAAGTATCGTGGCTGCTGGGCTAAGAAACCTAAGACGGATCTATCTGGTAGAAATCGAAAGAGACGGCAATATCGTGACCGCCGTTTCCTCAGAGGAAATACTTCGAGGCGGCGATAAATTGGTTTTTGCCGGTGACACTCAGGCCATTACAGACCTGTTGCGAATGAAGGGCATCGAAGCCTCTGAACACAGGGATCACACCCCCAGTTTGGCAAAGGTCCGTCCCGAACGCAGGCTAGTCGAGGCCGTTGTCTCCCCCCATTGCGGCGCCATAGGTAAAGCCATCCGAGACAGCCGATTTCGAGACCGTTACGGCGCGGCCATTCTTGCCGTGGCAAGAAATGGTGAGCGGGTTACCGGTAACTTAGGCACCATCAAACTCCACGCTGGCGACACCTTGTTATTAGAAGCTCGGCCCGCCTTCGTCAGTAGACAACGTGATAACAAAGATTTTCTACTCATCAACGACCTGGATCAGCAGCCACCCCACCACGAAAAAGCGTGGCTGGCCTTGACGATATTAATCAGCATTGTTGGCGCGGCAGGTTTCGGCCTGATTTCAATGCTAAATGCCGCCCTCATTGGCGCAGGCCTCATGATCGCCTGCCGTTGCTGCTCGGTAAGTCAGGCCGAACGCAGCTTAGATCTAAAGGTCATCATCACTATTGCAGCCTCATTCGCGCTGGGCTCGGCGCTTGAAAAAACCGGCGTCGCCAATTTACTGGCTCAAGGAATTATCTCCTTAAGCGATGGCCGAGCGTGGCTGATATTAGTGCTCACCTATGTGGCGGTGTCTCTACTCACAGAAACCATCACCAACAATGCCGCCGCCATCTTAATGCTACCCATTGTGTTAGAAACCAGCGAGAAAGCCTCACTCAACCCTGAGCCCTTTGTATTTGCAATCATGATGGCGGCATCAGCCAGCTTTGCAACGCCCTTGGGTTACCAAACCAACTTGATGGTTTACGGACCGGGAGATTATCGTTTTATCGATTTTCTTAAAGTCGGCATACCGATGAACCTGTTCATTGGCACAATCACTCTCATTCTGTTGATAAGCATTTGGCCTTTACAGCACAGCTTTTAATGCCCGCTGTTAACAAGCATGTGGCGAAACGCGTTGCTTTTGAGAATGAGCCTTTTATTCACAGTTTCGCATGAGAATAAATCTCATTAATGCACATTCGGAATGGAACAGGATAACGTCGTCCAGAGCATCGCTAAGCAATGTAATGGAGCCATAGGCTACTTGAATTCGGCGCCCCAGAACTGCTCAACTATAAGGGAAGGCGAATTTCCGCCGAACCCAAGCGGGCGACGTGCTTGAGGCCTGCAACTTACTCTGTACCTGCCCGCCGCTATACCGTGGATTAAAGATTGTATAAATTGGGCGTGTTAATTGGATTAAAGATTGTAGTTTTTACGACTGCAACTCTCTGATTCAATTAAGAATCGTACTTTTTAATCCTCGCCACACCAGTACCACATCGAGTTGCAATCATATGTAAAGCTCTGAAACGCATTGTTGCTGAGGACAATGAGCTGTTAGCAGTCGCCATCATCTATGGCGCTGCTTAGACCTAAACATAGGATCAAGTGCTCGACAATCTTCATGCGCGTATTGGAGCGTTATGTTGGAAGAGGTTTCACTACCAATTGATATTCAGGCATTAACTTCGTCCTGCTGCTGAGCAAATACCTCTGGCAAGTATTTATTGCCAACAAAGCCCAATAACTGCAAAGCATTCTCGTTAACTCCGGAATATGTATCGCTTGCCTTCGTAATTAAAGACTTCAAAACAACTTTGTCTAGCTGTATTTTACCTGTAGCAATACCCATTAAAAGATCAAGGGCAGCGTTTTCTGAGCCCCCAGCGTTCTCTTCAATTAACCTTTCTAGTATTCCAGAAAACTCATTGCTGAGTTCAGCAGAACTACGATAACCCCCTCTGTCAGGATAGTTGTCGTGTCCAATTTTCAATTAATACTCGGGGGGCGCTCAGGAATGAGCAATGAAACAATACCCAGAAGAACGCAAGCAGGCGGTGCTTAGAAGAATGATGCCGCCAGAAAACACCCCGGTACGCGTGCTATCAGAAGAGACGGGAATCTCCGACGTGACCCTGTATCATTGGCGCAAACAAGCCCGATCAGGAGGGATGGTAGTGCCAGGGGATGGAAGGAATCCGGAAGGTTGGTCGCCCGAAGACAAGTTTGCAGTCGTGCTGGAGACCGCCGCTCTGAACGAGGCGGAGGTGGCCGAGTACTGCCGCAAGAAGGGGCTGTATGCGGAGCAGATACTGGCGTGGAAAGAGGTTTGCATGCACGCCAATGCCACGGCAGTAGAACAGGCCAGGTCAGCGCGGGATCAGGCTCGATCGGCGAAGAAAGAGATCAAGGAGCTGAAGCGCGATCTGCGTCATAAAGAGAAGGCGCTGGCGGAAACCGCTGCGTTACTGGTGCTTCGAAAAAAGATGCATGCGATCTGGGGCGAGGGAGAGGACGAATGATTAGCACCCCAGATCGCGAGCGAGCCGTCAGGCTGATCAAGGAAACAACCGATGCTGGTGCCCGGACCTTCAGGGCGTGCGCAGAAATGGGCATAGCCATGCGCACCTATCAGCGCTGGACCCGGGAGGGGGATGTTAAGGCAGATGGTCGCCCTGGTGCGACCCGTCCGCCACCGGTTCACAAACTGACACAGCAAGAGCGCGAGGCCGTGCTGGTCGCCGTGAATAGCCCAGTACACAGAAGCCTGCCACCCAGCCAGATTGTACCGGCCCTGGCGGATGAAGGGTGCTTTATCGCCTCTGAGTCCACGTTCTATCGTGTGCTTCGTGAACAGAGCCAACAGCAGCACCGGGGCCGCAGTAAGGCACCGACCGCCAAGCCACTCAACACGCACTGTGCCACCGGCCCGAATCAGGTGTGGTGTTGGGACGTGACCTGGTTGCCCGGTCCTGCCAAAGGAATCTTCTTCTACCTGTACCTCATCCTCGACCTGTACAGCCGCAAGATTGTGGGCTGGGAAATCCATGAGGGAGAGTCCAGTGAACTGGCGTCAGAACTGGTAACCAAGGCGTATTTACGTGAGGGTATTGCCGGTGTACACCTGGTTCTGCACTCGGACAACGGCAGCCCGATGAAAGGCGCGTCACTGATGGAAACCCTGTACCGACTGGGTATCATGTCGTCCTATAGCCGCCCTCGGGTCAGTAACGATAATGCCTATGCTGAGTCGATCTTCCGAACGTGCAAGTACCGCCCTGATTACCCTTACAAAGGCTTTGCAACACTGGGCGATGCCCGGGCCTGGGTACTCCAATTTGCGACCTGGTATAACCAGGAACACAAGCACAGCGGGTTGAAGTTCATCACTCCGGCGCAACGGCATAGTGGCCAGACGACAGAAGTCATACAACAGCGAAAGGCCGTTTACGAGGCCGCGAAAGCAGCCAATCCGAAGCGCTGGTCGGGGAGAACTCGGAATTGGGATTTGCCAGAAGAGGTCTGGTTGAATCCTGAGAAGGAGAGTCGCAGCTTAGAGGCCGCTGCGTAAAAAACACGACAACTATGCTGACAAACAGCGATAATCCATCTCTCTAATATTAGCGGCACGCCACAAACAACTTTGTAGTAAAGCATCAGTCAACCTAGTGAAATTATCAGGTGCTAATACGGCATGTTGATAGACATAACTGAAAAGTGAATCTTTATCTGTATTTGAATACGGCTTTTCACGCAATCCTTGTAAGATTGATGAAATTGTTAAGTAAACAGCCTCGTGATCGATTATTTTTGGGTCATAGTTAGTGGTACCCCAAAAAGCGAAGTCGCGAGTAAAACTCAAACGCTCATCAATTTTGAGTGATGGCGTACCTATAGCCCCTTTTAAACCATCTTTGTGATTTCGAAGTAAACTAGCTCGGTGCTTCCAAAAGTCCGAATCAAGATGTTCGACTACTTTTAATTCTTGCGACCAGCTATTCTCCTCATCAGTATGCCCGATATACACTGATTTATAGCTGAGAAACATGTACTTCATTCCATTTGGCCCATAAATCAAACTGTTCCGAAATTGATCGAAAGCAGATTTGCTTGTAGATACTACAAATGGAGATATGAAAATACGGTTTCCCAAGTGGCCTGAAATCCTCAGATTTCTATTTAGCTTTAGAAGAGTCTGCCCGCTACCGGTCACTGGCATCGCCACCACTACGGCCTCATTACCTTTTATTTTCTTATATGCATCACTAATATCTATTTTCGTAAAGCTGTGGATACCATTTGCTTGCATCCTTTTTTCGATTGAGTCAGCTAGAGTTACACTTGCTAGGTCAATTCCTCTATACACAAGCCAACTGGTTTTTGATGGTACATACCAGTCAATTACCTTATCTAACCACCCTAAAAACTTTACGTCGGACTCAAGATATTCGTTGCAATCGAAATAAACCGAGTTGACGGCGAGATCTGCACTCACTTTACGATTCAGCTTAATAAGGCCACTTTGGATATTAGGTACAATCAGCTTTGATATCGCCGGTGTCTTGTGCTCGGCTCTAATATGAACAGGATTAGGCTTTTCTACCTCTGCGGTGAAGTTTTCGCCCCAAACCTTTACCTTCATCAACGAACCGTTGACGATCTCTCTTTCCGCAGATTCCGACAAAGATGCAATATTGACTAAGATTTCATCGCCAACATTTCCCTGCTGAGTTGGTGTATAAGAAAGTAGCGTTATGACCTGATCATTTTCAAGCTTCCAGTCAGCGGCCATATCAATTCCCATACTATTACTTCTTGATGCAGAAATGATTAGCCATACATTCTCACTATCTTCAGGCTTGGCCTTGTCCTTACCTCCGTAGGAACTATAGCTATGATATGTGGCTTGCTTGCACTCAGCTCCGGTAAATTTTACCCAGTAATAGAGTAAAGCTTCAATGAAGCTTGAAATGCTGTTCGTATCTATATAAATTCGCCGAATATCACGTTCTCTGGGTGCTCTGCTAAGTAGCGAAAATCCGACAAATTGGTTCTCTGCGTAACCCACTGCAAGCTCGCTAGCTTTGATAAATTCATCATACTCCTTAGCGGAAGGCTTAATAAAAACCGTACCCGAAGGAGCCTTCTGTATCACTTGATCTTTTCTTGTTCGAGCAAGGCTATATACCCCCTTACTAACAATCTGATCTCTTAAGGAGCTTATATCATCAGTTAATGCTGACATCTGATTTATCGACTCAAGAACAACATCACCCCTGATATCGAATGGAGCAAGAGATACGGGAATTTCATCGCCATACCTCACGATATTCCTATAAGCTTGACCATCCTTTATAAATATTTTGGTGACCGCTTTTTTAATGTATTCCGGATAAACAAAAATCACCTCTTCCGGACGATTCTTGAATTTCTGATATCCACTCTCGATTAACTGCGAGTACGCTAATTCGCCCCCCTCCAGCTGGCCTGAGAAAACAACTAGAATTTCCTTTTCAGTACTGCCTAGCTTTACCCGAGCTTCGAAAAAATACATCATCGATCTCCAAGCAAGCTTTCAAGCGGTATAACAACGTTAAATACTACACCCTCAAGAAAATCTTTCTTTTCTTTGATGTCCTTTAACTCAATGGTATCAACGCCGTCATGATTGAAAAAAGATTTCTGAACTAGCGTCCTACCGGTTCTCAACCTAAACCAGCCACGCAACGCTTTAAGATCACTCAAAACATTTGATAAGCCCGAGCCCGATGAGTCTCCGCTACCAGTTGATTTATGTTTGGTAAAGCAAGCAAGAATGGATTCCTTTTCAAGGTCAATAGTCAGCTGATCTTTGTCTAGCTTTTGCCACCGACGAGCATAACCTGGCCCCGAGTCAACTACTGTAATATCAAGAGCTTTAAACTGCTTATTTCCCTCCGGCTTCCAATCGGCAATAAACAGAGTCAAATCTCCGCCACCGGATCTGGCTATATCTTTCAACCGACTACTATTCATACTCATCGAGTTGAAGATAATCCCTCGAAAGTTTTTGTCTAAAGGATTACCGTAAACATCAGCTCTACCGTGGCGGTGTGTATTCGTAAATAGCTCTCTAATTATTTCCGACAAATGAGAAACAACAGAAGAATCGATATCTCTAGCACGAGGTATAATCGCGGACAAAGCATTAAAAGTGATTTTATTGAACTTTAGCGCACCCACCACTTCTTCTTTGTTGTACAGCGGACTGTCAAACTCTCGATCCCGTCCACCTCTTATAACTGGCGATTTTATTGCAGGCAATGCCAAATACAATCCTTTGAATGACGACTTAAACTCCTCACTTCGAATATTATTTAGTATGGGTATTGCAGGTCTCAGTGCATCTACAAGATTTACTTCTTGCTTACCCGACAAGAGAATCGAATCAGAAAGGCGCAACGCAATTAAGCCAAAAAGACTATTACAAAGATCATTGAAACTGTCAGGCTTTAAATCCTGAATCGATGTATGTAGAGTATGAGTACTTGAAGCTCTAAACCATGTGCCTAGCAATTGTAATATGGCACCTTCCATACCAAAACCACCTGAAAAAGAAAGTGAGTTTGGTATTTGTAGCTTTTCGGGCTTCTCAGCTAATATTTTTTCTGCAAGTTTTTCAATTTCTGAAAAATTTACATCTCGCTTCAGCTGTATATTAGACATCTTATTCATAATGACACTAATGCCCGTTTGCAGAGTATATCGGCAAACTTCAATCTAGTAGACTGCGCAATAGATAGGTTAGTTTTTAGGCTATCGCACAGCTTCATAAGCTCGTCAACTTTCGAAACTATGCGGCACTGTTCCTCTATGGGCGGAAACGGGAAAACGATAGTTCGACTTTTTGTAACTGAAATATTATCCTGCCCAGCCGTCCCAATAAGCTCAATATAATTTAGGAAAATACCGGCCTTTAGATATGTGTACAGAAAGGAGTTCACCCTTGAATAAATTGGGCGGAAAAAAGCAATTGCTTGATTACAATTCCACTCTGGATACGTTTTTGGAATAATGGCAACCTTGCCAAGTGGCGGCCCGACTATATTCATTACCACATCTCCCGGGTACAAGATCGAGCGCTTCAGCCGCCCCTCGTGACAATCAGGCAAGACAAACTGTGACCTATATTCAAAATCAATGTTTTGATTTCGTATGTTGTAGACTTTCAAGTACGGTACACCGTTCGTTTCGTGGAAATCCGACTTCGGTGGCGTAGAGCCAGATGTAATCCAAGCACAAATATCATCAAGCCTCGTATAACTCCACCCCTTCGGCAAATCAAACGGCTTCTCCTCGTCCGAGATCGGCGGCAATGGCTTTTGCTTTTTGATCTTGCCTTCTTTTATCAGTTTGGCTTTTTCAGCAGCGATTTTTTTAAGGAGTTCGCTTGCAGGTTCATCATCGGGATTCTGGGGGACGAGCTTTCCCATAACAGCGAGCTGGAGGATGGTTTGTTTGAGTTGGTCGATGCTCCACTCGGTGGTGAAGAGGGTGTCAAAATGCTCGGCGATTCTTGCCCACGCAGCGGCGAAGCCTTCTCGGTCGCAGCCCTTAGTGAGTGCGCCCAATAAGGTCTGAACCAGCGTTTGGTGGGCACCGATACTGGACTCTTGTTGCTGCTCTAATTGGTCGCAAAGGGCCATGAGTTCGTCGACTTTGGCAACAATGCGGCGCTGCTCATTTTCTGGAGCAATAACAAACGGTATCGATGCCCACTTACCTTTATTGAGAATCGCGAGGGTTGTGCTTGAAGAGTTTTCCAATGCGATTCTCTGGAAATACGACGATTGTAATACCTTTTCAACATAACCGCCGATTCGGACATATGGCGTAACAGAGTTGATCTGCTGGTTAAATGACACAGCCCGATCGACTCTTGCGCATTTACCAATGGTACCAATACAAACCATCAATACAGAATCAGATGCGGCAATGCGATCCAGTTGTTTTGCTCCGACCTCAGATAAGCCATCATTTTCGTACGAATTAATTCGACCATCAGTAATGTCACCTGGCTTAATAAATGGTAAAAAATCACCGTAATGATCGGCGTCGGCTTTTTTAGGGGTGCCTCCTGTTTGAGTGAGTCCGACATTACCAAGACGCTCCCAACACCAGCCTTCAGGTACTTCGAATGGTTTTTCTTCGTCTCCAACTGGTGGCAATGATTCAAATCGTCGGAGCTTTCCCGCCTCAACTAATCGACTTTTTTCTGCGGTTATCGCCTTCAGTAACTCGGATGCTGGTGCATCATTCGGATCTTGCGGCACCAATAAGCCCCGCACAGCCAATTCTAAAATCAACTCCCGCAGTTTTTTGATGCCGTACAGCTCGATCTTCTTACTGGTACCACGGCCCGCGCTGGATTTGGCTTTTACAGCAGACGACCAAATATCAAGGTTGTCGGTAATCAGTTGTTCTACAGCAGCCATTACTTGGCACCCGCTAGGGCTTCAGCCAATATGCTCTTCAACTGATCACGCAGGCTTTGGATTTCGGCTTGTTGCTGACTATATTCAGCAAGCAATTGCTCTGGGTCATGATTGACCTGCTCACCAACATGGGGGTTTTTAATGTCGAGGTTGTAATTGCGGGCGGCGATATCTTCTATGCTGACCTGCCAAGCTTGCTCGGTTTCCTTTCGGCTTTTGAAACCATCTTCTTCTTTGCCCCACCAGTCGATTTCAGTCTGGAACTCTTCAAAGCGCATGGGCTTGGTTTTGTTATAGCTGGTAATGCCCTCTGGGTAAGGGTGATCGTAAAACCAGATGTGCTTAGTGGCAAGCTGTTCGCTTTCCGGCTTTTTAGTGAAAAACAAAATATTAGTCTTAATGCCGGTGTAGGGCGCAAACACGCCATTGGGCAGACGCACAATGGTGTGCAGATTGCACTTTTCAAGCAGATCTTGCTTAAGGCGGGTTTTCATACCCTCACCAAACAAAAAGCCATCTGGCAAAACCACTGCGGCGCGACCATTATTCTTTAACAGCTTGACGACTAGCGCCATAAAGAGGTCTGCCGTTTCACGGGTGCGGTAAGTGGCGGGAAACTGGTTCTCTACGCCGTCTTCTTCCGTGCCGCCAAAGGGCGGGTTCGTGATAATCACGTTTACCCGATCCTTTTCGCCGTAATCCACAAAAGAGCGGCGGCTGAGCATATTGTCGTGTTCAATTTGGATAGGCACGTCGATGCCGTGCAATATCATATTGGTGGTGCAGAGCATGTGCGGCAGCGCTTTTTTCTCTACGCCGTGAATGCTGTTAACCAATGTGCCTTCGTCCGCTGCGGATTTAACGTAGTTGTTACGCTTATGGTCGATGGTGCAAGCCAAGAAGCCACCAGTGCCGCAGGCGGGGTCGAGTACACTTTCCTCTAATTTAGGATCGACGCGATTAACGATAAACTGAGTCACTGCACGGGGCGTATAGAACTCACCTGCATTACCGGCGCTTTGTAGGTCTTTGAGGATTTGCTCGTAAATGCTGCCAAAGGTGTGGCGATCTTCGGTGTTATTGAAGTTTATCTCGCAGATCTTGTTAATTACCTGGCGTATTAAGGTGCCCGATTTCATGTAGTTGTAGGCATCTTCAAAGATATTGCGAATGACTAAGGCTCGCTGCCCCGTTGGCCCATTCAAATCGAGCTTTTCTTTTAAGGTGGGGAAGAGTTGTAAGTTCACAAAGTCATTAAGGCCATCGCCAGTCATGCCTTCAGGGTCGGCCGCCCAATTACGCCAGCGCAAATGCTCGGGAAGCGGCGATTTGTAGTCGTCTTCTAGCAGCTCGATTTCTTCTTCGCGGTCGTCGTAGATCTTTAAAAAGAACATCCACACCAATTGGCTGATCCGCTGAGCGTCACCGTCGACACCGACGTCTTTACGCATAATGTCTTGAATAGATTTAATGATACCGCTTACGTTACTCATGTAGATTCCTAAAGGGGGGATTATGCGCCCTGTTTAAAGAGCTCACTTTCTAATTCTTGTAAGGCATTTTCGTAGCTGGCTTTGCCGCCAAATACGTTATTGATGATTTCTACCGGTGTACCCATGGCGTCAAAGGGTTTGAGCTTGAGCACTTTGGGGCTTTCGATGGTGGTAATACCCTCGTCGGCGTATTTATCCAGCAGCGCTTCTAGCACTGCGCGGGCTTGATCGCCGTATTTGGTAAAGTAATTGCGCTTTTTGACGTTGTTCGCGCGCTCTGCACGGGTCAGCGGCGGCTGATCATACGCGATATGGCAAATCAGATCGAAGTCGCCATAGTCGGCGCCAATTTCAATGGCCAGCTTTGGCAGCTCGATGCCGTACTCCGCCAGCTCATTAATAATGGCTTCTTTTTTCTTAGCCGAATTCCATTTGTTAATGAACACGTCCAACGACGCGTACTCTTCAAGGATGTGCTTGCGGCTGTAGTCGCGATAGGACTCTGTGACCAATTGGCCGTCTTCACCAAGGTATTCAACCCGCTTAGCGAGAATTTTAACGTCGACGCCGCTGACTCGTACTTTGTATACGCCTTCTGGTTCGCTGATTTCATCGTCTTCGCCATCAACTGGATCTGGGTCTGGCGGTACCGGATCGTCGCCATCGCCTGGCTCGTAAATAACGACCGGCTCACCGTCAAAGTCCGGGTCTTTAAACAGCTCGGTGGCTTTTTTAAAGTCCATGATGGTGAAGAAGAATTTATTGTTCTCTTCATCTATACGGGTACCACGACCAACGATTTGCTTGAAGGTGGTCATGGAGCTGATGTTCTTATCCAGCACGATTAGCTTGCAGGTCTTAGCATCTACCCCTGTGGTCAGCAGCTCAGAGGTGGTGGCTATTACAGGAAAACGGCTTTCGGGGTCGATAAAGTTATCGAGCTCGGCTTTGCCTTCGACGCTGTCGCCGGTAATACGCATCACGTATTTGGGGTTATCGACGGCAATGCGGCCAGCGGCGTTCACAATCGCAATGCGCATACGCTCGGCATGGTCGATGTCATCGCAGAATATGATGGTTTTTGAATACAGGTCGGTGGCGTTAAGCAGATCTACCACGCATTTGGCGACCAGTTTGGTGCGCTTGTTCAGCACCAAAATTCGATCCATGTCTCTCTGGTTGTATTCTCGGCGCTCAAGCTCCTTGCCGAGGTCATCTACCATGCCCGGCGGCGGCGTCCAGCCCAGTACGTCTTTGTCTAGGTCGTAGCGCACCACCTTATAGGGCGCCAGAAAACCGTCTTGAATACCTTGTTTTAGGGTATAGGTGTAGATTGGCTCGCCAAAGTACGTAATGTTCGATACGTACTCGGTTTCCTTTGGGGTGGCGGTTAAGCCAAGCTGATAGGCGCCATCAAAGTAGTCTAAAATTTCCCGCCACGCGGAGTCATCGGCGGCGCTACCACGGTGACACTCGTCAATCACGATGAGATCAAAAAAGTCGCGTGACACGTTTCTAAAGATTTTGTCTTCTTCTGCTGGGCCAGTCAGTGCTTGGTATAGGCCTAGATAAATCTCATAAGACGGGTCGATCTTGCGGTTCTTGATTTTGGTCATGACCGAGCCAAAGGGCTTAAAGTCATTCACCAAGGTTTGATCAGCAAGGATATTGCGATCAACCAAGAACAAGATGCGCTTGGCCTTTTTAGCCTTCCAAAGGCGCCAGATGATCTGAAAAGTCGTATAGGTTTTACCGGTACCGGTCGCCATGACCAGCAATAGACGCTTTTGGCCCTTAGCTACTGCCTCTACCGTGCGGTTGATGGCTTCGGACTGGTAGTAACGTGGCGACTTGCCCAAACCATCATCAAAGTATGGCTCTAGTACCAGCTCTTCCTCATCCTCGGTAATATTGCGATAGGCTTTGTAACGGTTCCAAAGCTCTTGCGGCGAAGGAAAAGCCTCTAGCGGGAACTCGTGTTCGATGTCTTCACCGGCTGCTGGCACTTTATTGTGCCCGGCAAAGGCATCACCATTAGAGCTAAAGGCACTTGGGACTTGCAGAATATCCGCATAACCGAGAGCTTGCTGCATGCCGTGACTAACGGTTTTGGTGTTTTCTTTGGCCTCGACTACTGCAACCGGCACGCCTGCCTTCCACTGCAGTACATAGTCGGCAAACTTCTTTTTCTTGGTGTTGCGTGACGACATATTGCCCCGAACAACAACAGGGCCAGGGGTTAAAGTAACTTCACGGCGAATTTGGCGTAATTGATCCCAACCTGCACCCTTGATAGAAGGGGTTATAAACAGGTCGCAGATGTCGATTTCGCTGAGACCTTGCTTTTCTTTTTTATCCATTCAGCCACATTCCTTGTCAATACACGCTATATCGGGTCTTAATCATTGTTATGGGCACAATTTTAGCAATTGCTCACTATTGCTGACAGCATTTGCGGGCGAATCCATCGCTCGCAGAGTCGACAAAAACGCTCCCAGAGGCAGCCAATTCCAGCGCCCGTGCAGCTAGGTATTATAAATACTCAGCTCAAGATACAGCAGCTGCCACCACATCAGCGATAACCATGCTGCTAAGGCGAAATATAACACCTTTGTATCCGATAACGAGGCCCTTGAGCGAGGATATAAACACGTGAAGAGGAGGGCTAGCCCTCTAGAATTTAGGCGGATAAATCGATAGTTGGCCTTGGCTGATTCAATTCTTTTGCGTGGGTATTTACCGGCTTTAAGAACTTTCTGGCCTGCCGCCATTTCCAACGTCCGGTGGATTACGCACTACACTGCTAGTTCGTTATTTTCTCTAGTGCTCGCTTTACTAATTTACGGTATTTATCGCTACTACCGCCATAGCGCTTTAGACATTTCCTTAAAAGTCACACCTGTTAAATATTCCTGCTTATAAAACTTAATATCGTCGGACAAGCCGATTTTATCAAGCTTTAAGAGAATAATTTCTACATCAATTTACGTGTCGATTTCCCTGCCGCCCATGGTATTGAATACCAAATTTTCTGCAATGGAACTACTTTCCAAGCCATCTAGCTCAGTACGAAGCCTAGATGCGACGCGCTTTTGCGGTTTACTCAAAGGAGATCCTGGTAGGGAAGTGCCGTTATCCCTAACGGCATAGTCTACGCTACGCCAGGTTTTCAGCTGATCTCTGCATATGTTAGCCACATGCCCAAGCGCAGTGAGCCGCTTGGCAGCAGCGCCAACATTAATTCATCGAATTTGTAGAACATTACCGGCAGATATTTGCGATATTAATTAATTTTTCTGTTCTTATACTAGTGTCACCATACAAGCAGCATCTCACAATCCTACTCTGTGGAGGCGTAAATGGGACTATTAGTAGACGGCCAGTGGCAAGACAAATGGTACGACACCAAATCTAACGACGGCGCATTTAAACGGGAATCCGCGCAATTTCGTCATTGGATTACCACCGACGGTAACGCTGGCCCCACTGGCCAGAGCGATTTTACGGCTGAAGCAGATCGCTACCATCTCTATGTATCACTGGCCTGCCCTTGGGCCCACCGCACCCTGATTTTTCGCAAGCTTAAGCAATTGGAATCATTCATTTCGGTGTCGATAGTCAGCCCGCTTATGCTGGAACAGGGTTGGTCTTTTAAGAAAGACGAAGGTAGCAGCGGTGACGACCTCTACGGCTTCGACCATCTGCACCAACTGTATACCCGCCAACTCCCCGACTACACCGGCCGGGTCACAGTGCCCTTGCTGTGGGACAAGCAGCAACAATGCATTGTGAACAACGAGTCTGCCGATATTATTCGCATGTTGAATAATGCCTTTAACGACATCACCGGAAATCATGATGACTACTATCCCGCTGCCCTTCAGGATGATATCGACGCGGTCAATGATGTGGTCTATCCCAATATCAACAACGGCGTGTATCGCTGCGGCTTTGCCACTCGCCAAAGCGCGTATGAGAGCGCTTATGCAGATTTATTTACAGCACTGGACACACTGGAATCTCGACTCTCAACCCAGCGTTATTTATGCGGCGACGAGATAACCGAAGCCGACTGGCGGCTGTTTACCACCCTGATTCGCTTTGATGCGGTTTATCACGGTCACTTCAAATGCAATCGCCAGCGTCTGGAAGACTTTCCCGCACTCAGTCATTATCTGCGGGACTTATACCAACATCCCGGAGTGGCAGAAACCGTCAATATCGACCATATTAAACGTCATTATTACTACAGCCATGACACGATAAACCCCAGCCGCATTGTGCCCGTCGGCCCGGATATCGATTTTTCCACCCCCCACAATCGGGCAAAACTCTAAACAATCGGGCCACTCGGCCACGTAAAGGAACAACACCATGCTGAGTAGTGCCCTTATTTATTTGTGTGCCGCCGTTCTGTCTGTCCCCATTGCTAAACGACTTGGACTCGGAGCGGTGTTGGGATACCTGCTAGCTGGGGTATTGATTGGCCCCCATCTTTTACATTTAGTCGGCGAGCAAACCGAGGTGATGCACTTTGCCGAATTTGGCGTAGTCATGATGCTGTTCTTAATCGGTTTGGAGCTTCGCCCCAGTCGGTTATGGGAAATGCGCCGCCCCATTCTTGGCCTTGGTGGTCTGCAGCTTATTCTCACGGCCGCACTTATTGCATTCGCGCTGTCCTTTATCGAATCACTGGCATGGCAAACCGCCGCGGCGATTGGCCTGACATTGGCACTGTCATCTACCGCCATTGTTATTCAGTCTTTAACCGAACGCGGGCTACTCAAAACCCAAGCCGGGAATAACGCCTTTGCCGTATTATTGTTTCAAGATATCGCCGTCATTCCCATTTTGGCTTTGCTGCCGTTATTGGCAGTAGGCAACGGCAGCACCGAGCTGTCTGGCGGCGGACATCACGGCGGCTGGATTCACGATTTACCTGCCGCAGCTCGAGTCGGTATTACCTTCGGCACCATTGCCGCCATTGTTATTGGCGGCAAGTATCTGGCCTCGCCCATGTTTCGATTTATTGCCGAAACCCGCCTGCGAGAAATCTTCACGGCTTTTGCACTATTAATTGTGGTGGCTATTGCCACATTGATGATCAATATCGGCCTGTCACCGGCCCTAGGCACTTTTCTCGCCGGTGTCGTGTTGGCAGAAAGCGAGTTTCGGCACGAGCTTGAGGCCGACATCGAACCCTTTAAAGGTCTGCTATTGGGGCTGTTTTTTATCACCGTGGGCGCCAACATTGATTTCCCGCTGATGATTGAACAACCCCTACTCATCGGCGGTGCAGTGTTGGCGCTACTACTGGCTAAAGCCGCCGTACTTGCCCTGCTCGCCACCATTTTCAAGATGGGCTACCAACACGGATTGCTCTTTACCCTCGCCTTGGCTCAGGGTGGCGAATTTGCCTTTGTTCTGGTCTCTGTCGCGAGAGAAAGCAACGTCTTCAGTCAACACATCGGCAATGTCTTAATCGTGGTGGCTGCCCTCTCTATGCTTATCTCACCGCTGTTGATTTTGCTGTATGAAAAGCTATTCAGCCGTCCCGGCCAAAAAGCCCAGGCCGAATACGACAAAGAAATCACCCCTAGCTGTCAGATTATCTTGGCAGGCTATGGCCGCTTTGGTCAGGTGATCGGCCGACTGCTTACCGCCCAGGGCCATCAACTCACCATACTGGACCACAGCCCCGGACAAGTTGAAATGGTGCGCCGATTTGGCAACACGGTTTTTTACGGTGACGCCTCCCGCAAAGACCTATTGGCCGCCGCTGGCGCAGAAGACGCCCAGATATTAATTATTGCCGTCGACGAAGCCGATAAAACCTTAGACATCATTAAAACTGCGCAAATGCATTTTCCTAATTTAAAAATTCTGGCGAGAGCCATAGATAGACGCCATACCTATGAACTAATGCGCAGCGGAATTGCGGGACTCCGTCGCGAAACCTTTGATTCAGCTTTAAACCTGGGGTTGGATGCGCTGAAACTCATGGGCCGCTCAGCAGAACAGGCGCAACGGGCCGGTGAATTATTTCGCCAGCACGACGAGCAGTCGCTAAAAGTATTGTCAGAACTCTGGGGAGATGATCGAAGCTATGGGGTTGCCGTAAGGCAGCGCCTAGAAGATTTGCGGCAGGTGCTCGCCGCCGATCGGCAAAACACCACCGCGTCTAAACAAACCGCTTCGGGCAGTCCCCCACTGAATAAACAGCCTTAGATAAGGGCATCGATGCGGTATTGCCAAAACCGCGGGCTAAAAATCTTACTAAAGCACGATGGCGTGCGAACATTTCACAAAAAATCTTGCCCAACAAATGACAGACTATTATTGATTTTCGACTCACTATCCAGGGGATGTTGAAAAGAGACTATGGGAATTAGGCTGACCGATAACCCATTAACCTTGACCGTAGGCAATAAACAGCTTCTTATTCGCCGACGCTATGAAGCCCTGAGTATCTTCAATGATTTTCTGGTTGCGATCTGGTTTTTACTTGGCAGCATTTTGTTTCTCTACCCCACTAAAGAGAAACTCGCCATTGCCCTGTTTATTGTCGGCAGCGCACAGTTTTTAGCAAGGCCCAGCATTCGCCTTGCCGCACATATACACCTGCGACGGCAGCCAGAAAGCCATTGGCAACAATAAGCTATTAGTCTTCGCGACAGACAAAAGCTGCGTGCTTTTAGGGCAGAGCCGACAGAATTGGACGGACGTAAATAACAGCTGCAATCCAAGAAGTTTTGAAGCAACATCACGACAATGTAATACTTTTAGGACAATCTTTTAACAATCAAGGGTATAGCTCTGCTTACAAAACCAAGCTAACCGCCCTAGTAACAAAACGTGCAATAGCTTCATGTAAGGGCATATAAATTGCAGCTATTACGCACATTAGAATACGAGTGTTGCCGCCTGATGCGGATAGACGGGACTGCCACCATTACGGTAAGGACGCCAGCATATGATGCTTGAGCAATTGATTATTCCTACTGACGCCTGCACTGCTCTACAAGGGTTGGGGCCGTATCAACTAATTGACGACATCAGCCTCGATGACATTCAATACACCGTAGAAGCCATGCCCGGCTTGCTAAAAAACCAGCCTTTTATCCGCTTGCGCGTCAGTCGCAAAGGCAAAAGTCGTCGCGACAGCTTTTCTCGCAGCTTGGTTTGGCCGGTCGCCAATGCAGAAAACCCTGTCGAGCTGGCCGTCCTTGCCCGCATCATTCTAGGTGGCACACTGGCTATTCGGCCCCGCCGAGATCCTAGAAAATTAAGCCTGCGCTTACGCGACTACCTTTCTCGAATCCGCCTGATAAACCATATCGAAGAGGTTGCCAGTGTAAAAGTGCCGGGCCTCGGTCGAATCCGTTTGTCTGCTACGGTATTTGAAAATGCCCAGCACCACGAATTAGCCACGATATACCAACATCGCACACATCGGCGTCGCATTGCGTTAACGCTACCCATGTCCTCTGTGGCTAAAGTTCAGCAGTGGGCCCTATGCACTAAAGCCCACCACTAACTTCGCTGCTAACCCGTCCATAGCTTGTTACACTGGTAGCAGATTGGCTGCTACTGAGTGTATTACCTGAACAATGCTGAAAATTTCCAACACGATCTCTATCCCCGAACGAGAAATTGAACTGGACGCCATCCGCGCCCAAGGTTCGGGCGGTCAAAATGTTAACAAGGTGTCTTCGGCTATTCATCTGCGCTTTGATATTCAAGCGTCGTCGCTACCCACTGTTTACAAAGAACGCTTGCTCGCCCTGCAAGACCAACGCATAAACAAAGATGGGGTGATTGTGATCAAGGCTCAGCAGTTTCGCACTCAAGAACAGAACCGGGAAGATGCTTTTACCCGGCTGGCCGAGATCATTCGCCAAGTCACTATTGTGCCTAAAAAGCGCCGCCCAACTCGGCCCAGCAAGCGCGCCAAAGCCCGCCGCATGGACTCAAAAAATAAGCGCGGCAAGATTAAAGCGCTAAGAGGAAAGGTGGTCGATTAAACGCAGAACAAACTGTCCCCAACGTACCTGTATCACTATGCTTGAGATCAGTACGTTGGGTAATCAGTAAATTAAAGCAGAGGATTAACGCAGCAGTAAAACCGGAATATCACTGAGGCTCACGGTACGAGTGGTATTACTGCCCACAAAGAACTGTCGAATCCTGGAGTGACCGTAGGCCCCCATCACCAGCATCCCAACATTATGTTGTTGCTGATATTGCTGCAAGGCCGAATGCACATCGCCTTGCAAACGCTGACTCCTTACAGCAAAACCAGCGCCCTGTAACTTCTCTTCTGCCTGAGCCATTTGCTTAAGCCGCTCATCCCCTTCCGGACAGACCGTTAACAAATGACACTCCAGGCCCTTTAAGAGAGGGCTGGCAATAACCATATCCAGCGCTTTCTCAGCCGTGGCGGAGCCGTCATAGGCAATCATAAACGACGTGGGTACAGAAAAATCGGGCACCGCCACCAAAATGGGCCGATGGGATGTGCGGATAACATTTTCTAAATGGGAGCCGATGGTATGCGCTGAGCTTTCATGTCCTTCGCCTAGACGACCAATCACGATAACCCGAATATCGTCTTCTAACTCAGCCACCGTATCAACAAGGCTACCGTGACGCTGCAAACTCGACACCTGCTCAACACCATCTTCTTTTGCCCGGCGTTCAGCTTCTGCCAACATATGCTGACCATGCTCCAAGGCTAAGCGACTGCGACGCTCATCAAGCGCGACCAGCTCATCCAGCAAATGCTCTCGACTGTCCACCCCAAGGCTACCAGACAGGTCGCCGGCCAAGGCCGATTCGCTACGCTCCAGCACATGCAACATTTTGAGCGGAACATCTAGACGCAAACTGGTCCACGCCGCCACATCACACACCGCAGAAGCAATGGGAGAGCCGTCAATAAACGCATAAACCTGCATACTACTTTCTCCTTGTTGTTATTCTTCAGCGGCGACTTAATGACCACCAAGTAGCTTTTCAACTTCTTCGGGTTTGTCATGCACCCCAAAGCGATCAACAATCGTGGCACTGGCTTCATTCATTCCCAGCACAACCACCTCTGTGCCTTCTCTGCGAAATTTAATAACCGCTTTGTCCAACGCAGAGACGGAGGTAATGTCCCAAAAATGGGCGTCGCTCACATCGATAATGACACGGCTTAACGCTTCCTTGAAGTCAAAATAGTCAATAAACGCATCTGCCGAAGCAAAGAATATCTGGCCCGCTACGGTATAGCGCCGCTCACTACCGTCTTCACTGATCACACTTTTCACCAGCATAAGCCGGGCAATTTTATTGGAGAAAAACAGCACCGCCAGCAACACCCCAACCAACACGCCCAAGGCCAGGTTGTGGGTCATCACCACCACCGATACCGTCGCTAGCATCACAATGTTACTGGATAAAGGATACTTGCGAAGATTGCGAATAGAATCCCAAGAGAAGGTACCGATTGACACCATAATCATAACGGCGACCAATGCGGCCATGGGAATCTGACCAATCCAATCATCAAGAAACACCACCATAATGAGCAGGAAAACCCCCGCCGCAAAACAAGACAGCCGTCCCCGACCACCCGATTTTACGTTGATAATCGACTGGCCAATCATGGCACAACCCGCCATACCGCCCAGCAAGCCCGCGCCGATATTCGCCAAGCCCTGACCTTTACACTCACGGTTTTTGTCGCTGGACGTATCAGTAAAGTCATCGACAATCGTGGCCGTCATCATCGACTCCAGCAAACCCACCACGGACATAGCAACCGCGTAGGGGAAAATAATCTGCAGGGTCTCAAAATTTAATGGCACTTCTGGCCACAAAAATACCGGTAGCGCGTCAGGTAATTCCCCTAGATCTGCCACGGTCCGAATATCCAAACCCATAAATAAAGAAGCAACGGTAAGGCTGACAATGCACACCAAGGGAGATGGCAGTGATTTGCCAATAACAGGTACATAGGGAAACAAATAGATAATACCCAAACCCACCGCTGTCATGGCATACACATGCCACGTCACATTGGTCAGCTCAGGGAGCTGGGCCATAAAAATCAAAATGGCCAAGGCATTCACAAAACCGGTCACCACCGACCGCGACACAAATCGCATCAGGCTTCCCAGCTTTAAAAAGCCCGCTCCAATTTGTAGTACACCCGTGAGAATTGTCGCCGCCAACAGATATTCCAGACCGTGATCTTTAACCAAGGTCACCATCAGCAGCGCCATCGCTGCCGTAGCAGCCGAGATCATACCCGGACGGCCGCCAGTGATTGCCGTAATCACGGCGATACAAAACGAGGCGTACAACCCCACTTTGGGATCAACACCGGCAATAATAGAAAAGGCAATGGCTTCAGGTATCAAAGCCAAAGCAACAACGGTGCCCGCCAATAAGTCAGCGCGAATATTGGATAGCCAATCTCGCTTCCAGGTTTCTATCATGCTCTCGATCTCGTGTTGTCAATTAATGGCGCTGTTCCCTCACCCAATATGAGTGGGTCAACCGGCAAGCCGCGTTGTCAGATAAATAAGCTGCTATTAGGTCTCTTGAGCAGACACAAGCCTCTACAGATTAACATTCAGGCTTAGTCAGCATGGAAAAACGCAGGATGAAAAACAGGCACAGCGGTTGCCACATAGCGCAGCAAATCGACGCGCACCTTAACACATCTGCCATTTCGGGAAAACTCTCGCCCTGACTATGATCTCCCGGCAAACTTGTTATGATCCCTCTAAAGAGGCCCAGCTATTCACTTCAGCAAGCCCGTCATTCTTATAAAAAAGGACGTCATTATGATTACCATCTACCACCTGGGCGTATCCCAATCTGACCGCATAGTCTGGCTAATGGAAGAGTTAGAACTGCCCTACCAGCTCGAATGGTTCGATCGCGGCCCCGACGGGCTGGCACCCCCCGAATACACCGCACTTCATCCTGCCGCCACCGCACCCATTATCAAAGACGGCAACAAGGTCATGGCCGAGTCTTCAGCCATCTGCGAATACATTTGCTGGCGTTACGCAGACGGCAAACTCAGCGTTGCCCCAAAAGAAGACCACTATCCAGACTATTTGTACTGGATGCAGATGAACAACAATCTACAGAACATTTTCTTTGCCCAAAAAGCCGCTGGGCCCGAGAATGAACACAACGCCTTGATTCTCAGCGCCATGACCCGGCGAGAACATGCCTTTTACAGCTACCTAAACCAACGGCTTGGCGAAGTACCCTACTTAGCTGGCCAAGAATTTAGCTGCGCCGACATTATGATTATGTTTAACCTCACCTCACTGCCCTTATTTGGTGGCCGCAGTATAGAAGACCTGGACAATGTAAAAGCCTACGTGCAGCGCGTGAGTCAGCGCCCCGCCTATCAAAAAGCCATGGCCATTGCCGGACCGCAAGCACCAAAACCACTAGCCTTGTAGCTTTAGCTACAGGGAATAACTAGCTTGGCGCGGATACTACTTGCGACTAAAACGCCCGCGCCGAGTTAATTCACTAACATGCCTATTATTGTTTAATCAGACCAAGTAGCCCACTATCTACATGGCCAGTTACTTAACTCATTGAAATTTATAAAAACCGCGATAAGATCAAGGCAAAGGAATACTTGGCAGAATTAAAGGGAATTCATCTTCGCTTGATCGACGCTCGCTTATAGCGAGACCTACATCTCATTGAATTTCCTAGAATTTATCAATCAACAATTAAGCCCATTTCCTGATAAGGGGGCCGGAGTGATGTATGGCTCGAGTCTTCATAACAACTATTATGTATTGAAATCATGGATATAGTAGTTAGTACAATAAAGATAGTAGGGCTGATCGGCCTGCTACTGTGGTATTTGTTTTTCGCACCTAGCTGGGTCCGCGAATGGTCAGAAAATGCTCTGCTATCCATTCAGGCAGCTGTGTTTTGGTGTCTTGATGTCGCGATCAAATCTATTGATATAGCAGTACACCTTTTTCACTGGTTCGGCAGATTTTTTGTTGTGATGATTTTTGTCGGTGCGGCAATAACTCTATCTGACAACATGGCGGCGATATTTGATCTGAGAATCTTAGAGCCAAGTGGAGCCGTTTTTGAAATGACTAGGTTGTTTGAGGATAAGATTACGTGGGTTGCCTCTACGGCAATAGTGGCTACCACTGTCGCGCTAGGCCACTTCAAGACACTCGACCTGAACTATGAAAAACATAGGGAAGAGGTACGAGAAAAACTACGAGAAAGCCGTGCTCGTAACCAAAACACATAACCAGGCCAATCACAGCGATGGCTTTTCCGTTGCGGCTTCGCCTCCACTCCAATGCCAGGCGTGCTGGCAGCCTTATAAGTTAATAATGGTAGTCTGCGCATGAACATAAACTGCGTCCATTTTGCAGGAGAGGCCGTTAATTCACCTTTGATATTGTACAAGTATCGAGAGGTAAGCGGGTACGCCTTAGAGGGGCTTATCAATTCGAGCCTCTATTTTTCAGATCCATTTTCATTTAACGATCCCTTTGAGCCGGTGAAGGCATTGGATAAATCCCCCTTTCAGGAGAGAATATATTATCAGCTTAAAAACTCCGGAATTCTGTGTTTGAGCGACTCTTCGACATCCGTACCAATGTGGTCCTGCTATGGTGGCGCCCTGAAGGGATTTTGTGTTGGATATTCAACAAAAAGACTTCTGGAAACAACAGAACCAGACGCATTGAAACGTGTATACAAGGTTCAATATAGAGAGACCCCTTATAGGTCTATTGATTCTGATCGACTTATAAGTACGGAATTTTCAGAGAAAGACCCTGAATTAATCAAAATCTTCGCAACGAAGCACGTCAGTTTCGAGCGTGAAAACGAGTACAGGATAGTGATTGAGCCTAGAGCTGCTATAGAACCGGGCAACCCAACAAATGGCCTTTACTCTCATTCCCCGGATTCATTGGAAGAAATTATTTTTGGTGCCTTAATGCCGGAAAATCAAATCCAGGCGGTTAAAGCTATCTTTGAGAATAGGAAGCATATTCCGATATTTAAAAAAATTAAATTCGGAGCGACAAGCTATGAGCTATTTACAGTTGACCTATAACAATCAAAGATAGCCGATGCTAAAAACACGTAGCTGCTTTGGCCGTTCTAACTTTATGGAGAGCTGAGTGAATCGCAGCTTAGAAGATCAAAAAGTCGCCAATGAGATGTTTGACAAGTTCAGAGATGATCTTCTTAAGCGCGAGCTGTCAAATAGCGAAAGCTACGACAAGGCAATTTTGGCACTATCTTCGGCTAGTTTGGGCTTTTCCCTGACCGTTATTAAATTCATAGTCCCTGTCGATACCTCCATTCATATTTGGCTATTAATCCTCTGCTGGTCACTTTTAGTTTTAAGTGTAACCCTCTCGCTATCAGCATATCTCATAAGCAATAAGGCAATCCAAACGCAACTCAACAATGCGAGAGACTATTACAAAAATGGTATTGAGGATGCTTTTACTAGAAAAAACATCTATGCATCGATCAATACATTCTTGAATCAAATTACAGGCTTTTTGCTAGCAATAGCTATTACTATTATCGTGGTTTTTATCAGCATCAATATTACTAACGGAGAAAACGAAATGTCCAAAGAAAAGTCATCTGGAACATGCATTGAAAAAAGTGCAAACATTCCAAGCATGGAGCAAGTATCAACTCCTGTAGACAGCGCAACTAATAGCGCCAATGTGCCGACAATGGAGCAGGCCCCTAATACAGGAACAACTTCCAAAGGCGGGTCGTCGTCCGAAGGTAAGAAATAGTTATGTTATTCGGCTCAATCGCACCCGCTCGCCGTAGATTACGGCGTTGAGGCCTTATAAATACTTACCTATTTCCGTCGAGTTCGGGATTCGTGATAGGCCGATTATTACCAACACCGTCCTTTAGTAGACCAATCCAAACCGGCTTAACCATAAAATGACCAACGCTAATTTTTCACCATACGTTGGTCAACTCAAACATTTAATGGTGTTAATTTACAACCATCAATTGACCATTAACGAACAATAGGCAAAATCGCTTTAAAAGCTGCGCTGCTACTATCACCAACCAGCTCGTACAATGCCATTTCTACCGAGCTTAACCCCGCTCCGGCGCTGGCTAGTTTTTGTAGTGCGATGTTGCGATTATTGACGGTTCGAGATGACACTGCATCTTCAACAATGTCCAGTTGATAACCCTCCTCTAACATATCCATTGCAGTTTGATAGACACACACATGGGTTTCGATTCCACAGATTAGCCACTGTTTTCGGCCACTATGGTGAATCGCTTGTCTAAACTCTTCATTTCCCCAGCCACTAAATGTGGTTTTTGCTATGGGCTGCCCCAGCAGTAGCGTTCGTAACTCATCTACCGTTTCCCCCAAGCCTTGGGGATATTGTTCCAAACAAACCACTGGCACGGAAAGCGCCTGGGCACCTTGAATCAGCTTGGCAATATTATTAATAACACTTTCACTATTATCGACAATACGGGCGAGTTTGCCCTGCACGTCCACAATAATTAATCCGGTATTCTCCAGCTTCAGCATCATTCAACCTCATTACCACCGCAGATAACCGACTACTGCGGTGTGTTTTAACAGAAAAGCTCGCCCGCCGAGGGTTGGCGGCAAGCTTTTTATCTCGCGCTATATTAATGCAGTTTCAGTCGCGGGCGTAATAGCCGGTTAAAACGCCCAGCCAGCAGCAACATAAGGGTGCGGGGCCAGCCATACAAGGCCGCTTGATGGAGTCGATACAAAGAGACGTACATCATGCGGGCCAGCCAGCCTTCGACAAAAAAGTTGCCGCCCCGTAAATTCCCCATTAGCTGCCCCACTGCCGAATACTCTGACAATGACACTAGCGAGCCGCGATCTTTGTACACAAAGGGAACGGGTGAATCACCGCGCTGCAGGCGACGAAATGTTTTCGCGAGGTGAAGTGCCATCTGTTGTGCTGACTGGGCACGTGGCGGTACCAATTTATCGTCTCCCAAAGGACAGGCGCAGCAATCTCCCATGGCAAAAATAGCGGGGTCGCTGGTTTGTAAGCTCGCGTCTACCTTGAGCAAAGAGGCTTTGCCGCCCTCCAGTCCTAATTCATCTAACACCGGGGGGGCTTTTATGCCTGCCGCCCAGACTAATAACTCTGCCTCTATGCGCTCGCCAGATTTAGTCGTCATCACACCCTGCTGAACCTCTGCCACCATGGTATCGACCCGCACAGTGACGCCCATAGTTTCTAATTGCTTCTGGGCATTGGCGGCTAGCTCTTCTTTCAAGCCGGGCAGTATTCTCGGCCCCGCCTCAATGAGTTGCACATTAAGGCGTTTGCGGTCCAGCTTGTCATGGCCGTAAAGCTTCAATAACGACACGGCATGATGCAGCTCTGCCGCCAGCTCAACGCCGGTGGCGCCGCCACCGACAATGGCGATGGAAATAGGATGGTCTCGATAATTTGCGCTGAGGCAGTGATCGAGAAAAATCTCATGAAAACGATCTGCCTGAGTGCGCTTATCAAGAAAGAGGCAGTGTTCAGACACGCCAGGAATGCCAAAATCGTTGCCCACACTGCCAATCGCCAGCACCAAATAGTCGTAGTTTATTTGGCGCAGCGGCAATATTTCTTCCCCTTCGGAATTAATATACGGCGACAAAATAATGTGCCGATCTTCTCTATTAATGCCACTGAGTTCACCAAGGGCAAAACGGTAATGGTTTTGATGGGCGTGGGCCCGGTAATCGACCGCATCCAGGTCGGCATCAATCGCGCCGGTGGCAACCTCATGGTAGCGCGGCTTCCAAATATGGCTGGTGCTACTGTCTACCAGCGTAATTTTAGCCTTACCCTTCTTACCGAGGCTACGCCCCAAATAAGTCGCTAAGGGCAGGCCACCGGCACCACCACCTACTATCACGATATGATCGGTCATAAGACACCTCCAGACATTAGAATTTGGCAGAACCGGCCAACAGGTTTCACCGCTCCAAGATGGAGGGAGCTAGGATGAAACGCGGTTAGACACGAAAAGATGCTGAATGCTCAAAGCCGGGTAAATAACAGCGCAAGCCGAGGCAACATTCAAAAAGCTTATAGATCGAGGGGAATAGCGCATTTCCTATAAGTAAATAGTGGAGTAAGTAAGCAAAACCCGCAAGGGCAAGAACAAGCTCACAAGTCTCAATACCGCTAAACGCCCGTAATCCGTGACCGTTTTGTTCATAACAGCAAGGCGTCTACACCGTCTTAGCATCGGCAAACGCGTATACTGACCTGAGCATTAGTATGCTTATATTGCTGATAGGCAAAGGCAATACAGGAGGCAACAATAAGAGGCCCCACAAGACTAAGGGTATTTTGCTGGTGATGATGGCTGAACAGACAACACAAAGACGGCAATATTTTCGTCTGCCCTACCCCGACACCTCTCAACCGCCATTTAAGCTCGATAATGGCAAAGACAATTATCGCGTGTTGGAAATTGCCGAGAACAGCCTTTTACTGGAGCTCAGCTCTGAGCAAAGCCTCTCAGTAAACACCCCCTTGGCAGGCGAGATTATCTTTCACGATATGAGCTCAGAATACCTTAGTGGCACAGTATTTCGCCTGGACGACCGGGGCGCGGTGATATTACTCAAACGCGGTATTAGTTTTCGGCAAGTTATCCGCGAACAGCTCTATATCAAATCCCACTTTCCGCGGTTTTTCCGTCACCGTTAAAGGTGCTCTCAAGGTCCGTTTAATATGACTCTTGTTGCCAGCTGAATTTCACGCAAAAAACCAATCAAGGCACTAATTAAAAACAGCATCGCTAATACAAACAGTGCGGCCACCATTAGCCCGCTATTCCACTCCGCCACCGCGCTAATAAACAGCGTGGCAATCACAATACACACCAGCAAGGCGCTGGTGGTCGCAAAGCCAATCGCCCTGTGTACCACGCGCCCCCGCCGGACCAATACCGCCAGCTCCCGGTCAATGCCTTGTCGACGCGGGTCGTCTGCGGTTTCCAGACGGGCGTGTAATGTTCGGCTACGGTCCACAATACGGGACAAACGATTGGCGAGCACATTTAAAATAGCGCCCACACCTGCTAATAAAAACACGGGCGCGACAGCTTGTTGTATTGCATGAGTAATCGCCATTACGGCAATATCTGCAGCCATTCTTGTTTACCAACGCTAGTTATTTTAAGCCAATAAAGCGGGGAACCCCCGCTTTATTGCAATCATATCCGGACGTAAACCGCCTCGCCTTCGCACTCAACAGGAAAGGTTTCTACCGGCTGGGGAGACTTGCCCAGTGCGACTATTTTTTGCATCCACACTGGCAGCGGAATACCAAAAAAGGTGGTGGTCCATTCCACATTGTTGCCGCTCAACAAATCAAATGTAGAGCCATGAAATGGACAGGTCACCGCGCCATCGCAAATTTTGCCTTTTGACAGCGGTAAACCCAAGTGAGGACAACGATTTTCAATTGCGGCTATTTGACCGTTCACACGGGTCAGCAGCAGTTTTTTTCCCTCTGCCTGACAAGATAAAAAACGACCTTCAGGCACCTCATCTATATTGGCAAGCTTGACCTTGTTCATATCCGTTACTCTCCTGTGATGTCTCTTTTTATAAAACTGCTCGTATCATAGTATCGGCAATGCGGTTTTCTGCAATGGCGATTTCATAACAAAGCTGGAATGGACCCCGGTCACCCCCTCAATTCGGGTCAAACGCTCCAACAAAAGCGCTTGAAACCCATCCATATCAGCGACGATAACTTTAAGCAGATAGTCGGCCTCTTGCCCGGTAATTAAATGGCACTCCAACACCTCCGGACAACTTTTAATATGCTGCTCAAAATTTTCAAAGCGCTCTGGAGTATGCCGATCCATGCTGATATGGATAAACGCCATTAAACTTAAACCCAGCGCGCGGGCATTCACCAAGGCCCGATAGCCCTCTATCAACCCCACCTCTTCTAAACGCCGCACGCGGCGCAAACAAGGCGATGGCGACAAGCCGATTTGATCTGCCAGCTCTTGATTACTCAACCGACCATTTTCTTGCAGGGCAAGCAGAATCTGTTTATCGTAGCGATCTAACTTCATAAAAAAACCACGCATATTCATTTATTTGAAATAATATGCCAATAAAATAAAGATAAATAGCATAAACATGAAATATTCCTCTCTATTTACGCAAACTTCGCAATCTTCTGCCGTCGGTTTTTTCCTATACTGTTCACCGTGGAGTTACCCCTCTGCAAATACTCAAGATGACTGGCAACACCCCGCCAATCATTAACGAGATCACAGGCTTCTACCCGAAACCTTAAGATGCCCGGCTCGCCGGGCTTTTAAACTTTTTACACATCCAGCAGGGAATAGACATGAGCTTCGACCATCGCAAATACCAAGCCACTCCCGGCGTCGCCATCAGCGACCGTCAATGGCCAAACAATAGTCTGACCACAGCGCCCATCTGGTGCTCAGTGGACTTACGCGATGGTAACCAGGCGCTAGTAGAGCCCATGACCGTTGATCAAAAGCTGCGGATGTGGGATTTGCTGGTCAAACTGGGATTCAAGCAAATTGAAGTCGGCTTTCCCTCCGCTTCACAACCTGACTTTGACTTTGTTCGAGCACTGATTGATGGCAATCGTATTCCCGAAGACGTCACTATTCAGGTGCTGACCCAAGCCAGAGAAGAATTGATTGCCCGTAGCTACGAGGCAATGGATGGCGCAAAAAAAGCCATTGTCCACGTATACAACTCCACCAGCCCGGTGCAACGTGAGCGGGTCTTTGGCATGGACAAAGAAGGCATTAAAGCCATTGGTGTGCAGGGCGCACGCTGGGTAAAAGAGTACGCCGAAAAATACCCCAACACAGAATGGAGCTTTCAATACTCCCCCGAGAGCTTTAGCAGCACCGAAGTAGAGTATGCTACCGAGGTCTGCGACGCTGTTATTGCCGAATGGCACGACACCGGTAAACCGATCATCATTAACCTGCCTGCCACGGTGGAGTGCACCACTCCCAACGTATTTGCCGATCAGGTTGAGTGGTTTTGCCGCAATGTAAAACACCGCCAAGATATTATTGTATCGCTGCACACCCACAATGACCGTGGCTGCGCAATTGCCGCCGCCGAGCTGGGCGTGATGGCTGGCGCCGACCGAATCGAAGGCACTTTGCTGGGTAATGGTGAGCGCACCGGCAATATGGACATCGTCACCATGGCAATGAATCTTTACAGCCAAGGTGTCGACCCCGAGTTGGACTTGTCTCAAATGGACGAGATTATTGCCGTTGCCGAACATTGCACCAATATTCCACTGCACCCTCGCCACCCTTATGCCGGCGATCTGGTCTTTACCGCATTCTCTGGCAGCCACCAGGATGCTATTCGCAAATGCATGAGCAAACAGGGCGACGACGAACATTGGCAAGTGGCTTATCTGCCCATTGATCCCGCCGATTTGGGGCGGACTTACGAAGCGGTTATTCGTATCAACAGCCAATCGGGTAAAGGTGGCGTGACGTGGGTACTGGAAAATGATTACGGCCTGAACTTGCCCCGCTGGATGCAAATTGACGCCAGCCGTAAAGTCCAAGCTGCCGCCGAGGAGATTTCTGGCGAAATCAGCCCTCAGCAAATATGGGAGCTGTTTGAAGAAAACTACCTGAAACCCGTTGATGGCTGCGCCATGCAAAACTTTGCATTAAGCCAAGATAACGCCGAAAACGACGGCCGCGACGCCCTTAAGTTGATTTTTGACTACCAAGGTAAGTCGGTGGAGATTACCGGTCAGGGCGAAGGGGCTATCAGTGCCTTGGTTAACGGCTGGCGCGATCACTACGGCGATACCGTTGAGATTTTGGACTACAGCGAACACGCCCTGAATTCTGGCACCTCGTCGCAAGCCATTGCCTACGTAATGCTGTCAGTAAACAACACGCGCTATATTGGTGTTGCCGCTCACAGAGACGTGGTTAGCGCTTCTATGCAGGCCGTGATCAACGCTGCAGCCCAATCTCAGGCAGAGGCCGAAAGCCAACGTAAAGCGGGATAAGCCTGTACTCACGTCACCACAACGATCAAGCCCCCCTGCCAAAACAGCAGGGGGGCTTTTTATTTCAGCAGCCTTACATCGCCAGTACATCGCCAATCTATTCTAGCTCAAATGTGATGCTGACATCGTTCCGGCTTGTCCCTGATCAGTACCCCTAGCCCCGCCCCAGCACTTCTGCCATTATTGCCAGCACGTACTAAAGTTGATTTATCTAGTCGCCTCAAAAGCAATACTCAACACAGCCCACATCACGGAAACTGAGAAAACTAAAAGGATAAAAGGCATGAAAACGCTATTACTGACTCTGGGTCTCATCTTATCCGCAGGCACAAGCCTTGCCGAAACCCAAACCCAAGAGATCAATGGCATCACCATCGGCGGCAAATCCACTTGCCCATTTATATCAGACCAGAGCTTGATTAATATGCTAGGCCAGCAGCTTAGCCGCGCGCCGCACCCGGTTATTCCACCCAACCAGCGCGGCATGCGCATTGTCAGCAATTTTCATTGTGATACGCCTGAGCAAGCTGGCGGTCATGTTCTGTATACCGGCGCCGTTGCCCTGGAGGTTTTGGCTCGGGTAGACCGCCCCTTTTCTGATAACTATTGGTTGCCGATTTACGACTACAAAATTTACGGCATTAAAACCAAAGAGGATTTACCTAGCTCTTTCGCGATGGGCGTCAATGAGTTTATTGGCTCAATGAAAAACGTCACGCCAACAGCCTACCGAGGTTTTGGACTGCAGCCACCACGTTAGTAAGCTTTGAGCCTCTTAAATCAAACCACTGATTCTACGCCGTCCAGCCACCGTGACTGGAGGCGTAGGCTTTCGCAAAACCGTAATCGGGTTTGCCGCTGGGGCTGCGAGGCAGCTCGTCTATTACATGAATTTCCCTAGGCAACTTGTAACTGGCAATATGCTGACGGCAATGGGCAAGCAAGCCCTCAAAATCCACTGCCTGCTCTTCTCGACACTGTATAACCGCACTCACCTTACTCCCCCAGCGGGCATCTTCTAAACCCATTACCAGAGCATCGTAGACTGCGGGATGGCTCTTCAACGCTATCTCAACCTCTTCTGGAAAGACCTTTTCACCCCCGCTGTTAATGCAACTACTACCACGGCCAAAAATTGTGATGCTGCCGTCTTCACCGCGTTCTGCCACATCCCCGGTTAGCAGCCAACGCTGCTGGTTAAACATCACAAAAGCCTGCGCGGTCGCCTTAGGGTCGCCGAAGTAAGCTTCGGGAATATGCCCGCAACGGGCTAAAATCCCCGGCTCACCAATTGCTGCTACACGAGTGCCATAGCGATCTAACACCAGTACGGCCGTATCACTTCGCGGCTCTATTTTAACCAGCCCCAAACCGGCGGAGCTGCCAATGCCCGCGCCCACTTGGCCACTCTCAGATGAGCCGTAACTATTCGTTAAATAAAGCTGAGGGAAATGCGCCAACAACCCCTCTGAGCTAGAAGGCGAAAGAAGCGCACCACCAGTCCCCAAGGCAAAAAGGCGCGACAAATCCCAACGTTCCGGGTTGGCCTCTAAGGCATCCAGCAGCGGTATCGCCATGGCGTCTCCCACAATTTGAATTAAATTGCAGCCCTCGTCAGCAACACATTGCCATGCCTGTTCCGCATCAAAGGAGCTCGACCCCATCAGCACCAGTTTGTTTCCAGCCAATAGCTGAATTAGACCAAACCACTGAGCCGCCCCATGCATTAACGGCGCCATGGCAATACTACAAAACGCCGGAGTATTTATTCGTTGAACGATATCTTCGGGTTGTTTACATGCGCCTTCAGAAGAAAAATAACCGCCACCACCAAGCGCCGCAAAAAAAACATTCTCGTGGGACCAGAGCACTCCTTTTGGCAAGCCCGTCGTGCCTCCGGTATACAACACATAAGAGTCCTGGCCGGAGCGGCTGGGAAAGTCGCTCGAATTTTCATGCCGATCCCTGGCATTGGCATAGTCTGCAGCGGGCAAAGTGAGCTCTTCACCGCTGCCATCATCCACTGCAATCAAAAAGCGAAAGGCGTGGCCGCTACAATGTAGCTCCTGAACCATTGGCGCAAAACGCCGATGAAAAATACACACCTGCAGATTCGCATTATCAAACAAGTGCTTTAGTTCATCTTTCACATAACGGTAGTTAATATTGACGGGCACTGCGCGAATTTTGAAACAGCCTAAAAGCAGCTCAAAATATTCGGTACCGTTAAGGAGATATAAACCCACGTGGTCACCCTGCCCTACGCCTAACTCCGAGAGATAATGAGCAATTTGATTCGCCCGCTTATCCAACTCCCCGTAGCTTAAGCGGCTTTCACCACACACCAAGGCTTCCCGGCTCGGCACTTCCTTGGCCACCGCCTCAAACAAATCCGCAAGGTTAAACTCCATACTCACTCTCTTAGCAATACAGAACCACTATCATGGCCAACATCAACGACGCTCAAAACGGTATCTAACAAAACAACTTAAAACGCAAAATTTATTCACTAAGACACAGCTGACTTTAACGCAATGCAAGAAATCTATCGATAAAGTCTCGTTAATCTTACAAATTTCAATCACTGTGACACAGACACTACGAAGCTATTAATTAAGACGCCTGACCAGCAGGAAAGCAATTACGAGTTATACGGATAAGCACAAGCATTGCTAAACAAGGCAGTCTCGTGTCCCCAGCGTGAAATTTGCTGATATGATTGTGTTTAGGCAATGACACATCAACAGCCTAGCTATAAGTCATCAATTATTGCGGTATGCACTTGAACCGAGAACCCTTTGAACACCAAAACCGTTTTATTCGCTACAGCTTGCTGGTGATTGGCTGGGTATCGTTTATTTTGGGAATGATCGGCCTGCTCTTGCCTGTGGTGCCCACCTCACCTTTTCTTATTTTGAGTGCAGCGTGTTTTTTAAGAAGCTCGCCAAAGTTTTATTACTGGCTAGTAAACCATCGCTGGTTTGGCCGCTATATTCGCTATTACCTGAATGGGGAAGGTATACCCCGGCGAGCCAAAGTGATGATACTCAGTTTATTGTGGATAATGATGCTGAGCAGTGCGTTGTTGATAGTCAAAATTGCCTGGGTATCCGTCACCATGTTGCTTATCGCCGCTGCGGTGACGATATACATTATTCGTCAACCCGAGCCCGATGCGAAGGCAGAGCCAGACAACAACCCCCACTAACTGATATTTGTCGCCATGCCGTTCGCTAATAAGCTTGGGCGCTCGGCATGGCAATCCTCACCCGACAACACCCGCCCTTTAGCTAATAAACACCGCTTTATCTGCCGCGCTTTTTCTTGGAATCCTTTTTCTTCACAAAGCTCACCAACCGCCGTTTGCGATCAATCTGCCGTTTAGTCAGGGTATTTTTCTTACCCTCGTAAGGATTGTCTGATGTTTTATATTGGATACGAATCGGCGTGCCAACCATCTTCAGTTCACGGCGAAACACTTTTTCAAGGTAGCGGGTATAACTGGCAGGCACCTTGTCAGTCTGATTACCGTGAATCACCACGATGGGCGGATTATTGCCACCGGGGTGCGCCAAACGCAGTTTAATACGGCGGCCATTGATCATTGGTGGCGCGTGGTCGTATACCGCGCCCTCCAGAATCATGGTTAAGTTACGGGTTGCCAGCTGTCGAGTGGCCGACTCATAGGCTTTCTCAATGGATTCATATAAATGCCCAACACCTGTGCCATGCAGTGCCGAGATAAAATGAATTTCTGCAAAATCAATAAATTGTAAGCGTCGGTCTAGCGTGGTTTTAATATGGGCTTTTTTATCGCTATCCAAGCCATCCCACTTATTGATAGCCACCACCACGGCTCTACCTGCGTCTATCACTTGCCCCAGTAAATGAAGATCTTGATCAACAATACTTTCTTGGCCATCCATCACCAATATCACCACATTGGCGTCATCGATGGCCTTTAGGGTTTTAACTATAGAGAATTTCTCTACGGTCTCATGAATATGCCGACGCTTGCGCACCCCGGCAGTATCAATCAAGGTATAGTCTTCGCCGTCCCGCTCATAATTAATATAAATACTGTCGCGGGTGGTGCCGGGCTGATCAAAAACTACCACCCGATCTTCACCCAGCATGCGGTTAACCAAGGTAGATTTACCCACATTGGGGCGGCCCACCACAGCAATTTTTTTGCCGCTGGCTAACGCCGCCGCATCGGCTTCGTCCGACTCTGGGAACTGCTCCAAAACATCCTGTAATAATTTACGCACCCCTTTACCATGGGTTGCCGTAAGCGGGTAGATTTGTGCGGCACCGGTTTGATAAAACTCGGCCATTGCCACATCAGGGTCGGTGCCATCCACCTTATTGGCAACAAAAAACACCGGCTTGGAACAGCTGCGTAAATGCTGAATCAGGCCTTGGTCTGCAGGCATTAGCCCGGCACGGGAATCCAGCATTAACAAAACCGCATCGGCTTCATCAATCGCCTGCAAAGACTGCTGGGCCATGGCTGAATCGATGCCTTCTTCGTCGCCGGTAATCCCCCCCGTATCAATAACCATAAAACGACGATCACCAAACAGCGCCTCGCCATATTTGCGATCTCGGGTCAGCCCCGGAAAGTTAGCCACCAAGGCATCCCGGCTTTTGGTAAGCCGGTTAAACAGCGTTGATTTACCCACATTGGGTCGGCCAACTAGGGCGATAACAGGAATCATGATTTTACCGTAAGAGGAAGGGGACCCGCGCCGCGGGCCCAAAATAGCAGATCAGCGATCTTGCAGTTTTAAGGCAACAAGCTCGCCGCTGTTTCCGTAAACATAAAGCAATTTGTCATCGACCAGCATGGGCGCCCGAAGACCGTCGCTATCAACTCTGGTACGCGCCACAAGTCGGCCATCAAGCTGAGACAAAAAGTGTAAATAGCCATCAAAATCACCCACGGCTACCGTGCCTTTAAACGCCGCAGGTTCGGTCAATTCTCGACGAGCGAGTACGGTTTGACTCCAACGTACGCCTTGGCCGTCATCTTCAAACGCCGTCACACTACCATCGGCCAATGCGACAAAAACGTAGCCTAGCGCAGTGCTGGGGCCAACATAGCTAGACGCTTCTTTGGACCACAGTGGACGTCCATTGGCGATATTCACTGCCATGACATTGCCTTGGTAACCCGTGGCAATCACAGAACGTCTATCACTTGAAATCAACAGACGACCATCCACATCAGCTAACCGCTCAATTTCGGTGGAGCCTTGGGGGGCAGAAATCCGTTGTTCCCAAAGCAAGGCGCCTGTATCGACATTAAACGCGGCCAAACGACCGCTGGCCAAGCCGACCATGGCGGTATCACGAATAATGACCGGAGAGCTGGTGCCTCGCAACGTCAACCGAGGCGGCTGAGTATTATAGACCCAAAGCTGCTCACCATTTTCAATGTTCAACCCCATGATATCGCCAGCATAAGTCTGCACGACCACCACGCGGCCGTCTGAAGCAGGGGCACCTAACACTTCACTGTTAACAGCTTTGCGCCATACAATATCGCCAGTGATCCGGTCCAGAGCAACCACTTCACCATCTGCCGTGCCGACAAAGATCATGGCTGAGGCAACCCCGACACCACCTGAAATGCGCAGGTCGTAGGATTCTTTCCAAACCCGCTTGCCGCTGGTTTTATTCAATACCGCGACTTTTCCGTCGGTAGACGCAATAATAATTTCTTCACCATCAATCGCCGGCGTGATGCGGTAGTAGGCATTACCCTGACCGTCACCGATGGAATAAGACCACGCTTCCTTCACGCGTTTTTCTGCATCAAAACTGGTCAGTTCAGCAGGCTCTTTATCTGTAGGTGTTGAGCTACAGGCTGCCAACAGCGCCACTGCCAACAGTGCAGAAGCTAAGCGCATCAACTTCATGATTGGGCTCCCTGTATTGTCGTGGACAGATCGTTAATTTTCATCTCTAACATAGGGTGCTGACTTGGATTCTGCTGAGCTGCAAGGGTTTTTCTAGCTTGTCGATATGCTGCCAGAGCCGCATCGGAATCGCCCTGCTTCAGTAAAATGTCACCTTTCAGCTCCAGGGCATCTGGTCCAAAACCGGTACTTTCCAAACCTTTAATTAAGTCTAGAGCCTGGTCATATTCGGTCTGGGCAAAATACACTTGCGCCAAACGCATTTCGGCTTGGGACTTCACCGCGGCCTCTGGACCTTGGTCTATCACCCATTTTAATTCTTCAGCAGCGGCAGCATTATCGCCCTTTAAAACAGCGTATTTTGCCTTGTACAGTGCCGCAAACTGGCCATAACTCAAGGAGCCGTAAGCAGACTTAATCGTTTCTGCCAGGGTTTCTGCCGTAACCGTCACTTGACCATTTTTTTGTACTGCGGCATCGGCAGCCAAAAGCTGATCAAACATAGCCGACGCGTCCCCCGCTTGACTCTGTTGATGATCTTGCCAACCTCGCCAGCCAAACACCGCGGCCAAGGTTACAACAATAATTAACACCGTCGACTTACCGTTTTCCTGCCACCAGGTTTTCAGCGCGTCAATTTGTTCTTCTTCTGTACGATAGCTTTCCACAAAACATCCTCTACAGCGCAACAGGCGCCGCTTATTCGTTAATCATTTTTTAACAGATTGACCACATCACTTAGTGCAACCATCTGCTGTTGCGCTTGGGCATCCCGCAGCGGTTTGACCGCCACTTCGCCTTTGGCGATTTCATCTTCACCGATCACAATCGCCAAGCGGGCACCGCTTTTATCGGCCTTTTTGAACTGGCTTTTAAAGCTGCCGCCGCCGCAATGGCTCTGCACCCGCAAGTGCGGCACCGCTTCACGAATGTCCTCAGCCAGTTTCAGTCCAGCTAGTTCAGCCGCCTCGCCCATTGCGACAATATAAATGTCTGCCTGGCCAATTGCTGCCGGTAAGGCATTTAAGGTATCAAGCAGCAGTACCAAACGCTCAATACCCATCGCAAAACCGACTGCTGGCGTAGCTTTGCCACCCAGTTGTTCCACTAAGCCGTCATAACGGCCACCAGCACACACCGTACCCTGGGCACCCAGTTTTTCGGTGGTCCATTCAAACACTGTCAGCCCATAATAATCCAGTCCACGGACTAAGCGGGTGTTGATTTTATAGCTGATACCCACCGTATCTAAACGCGCGCAAAGACCGTCAAAATGTTGCCGAGAGACCTCGTCAAGGTAGTCACTTAGTACCGGTGCCTGCACCAGGAGTTCCTGAGTACGGGGGTTTTTACTGTCCAGAATTCGCAACGGGTTAGTGTCTAAGCGACGCAGGCTGTCTTCATCCAGCTCGTCTTTAAAGCCAGACAGATACTCAAGCAATGCCGCCTTGTAACGGCGCCGGGATTCACTACTGCCAATACTGTTTAACTCAAGGGTCAATGCATCCGCGATACCCAATTCTTTCCAGAGTCGCGCGGTTAAGGCAATCAGTTCCGCATCAATGTCCGGCCCGGTCATACCAAAGGTTTCAACGCCTATCTGGTGAAACTGACGCAGGCGCCCCTTTTGCGGACGCTCATGTCTAAACATCGGCCCGGCATACCACAGCCGTTGTTGTTGATTGTGGAGCAAGCCGTTTTGCTCACAGGCCCGCACGCAACTGGCAGTACCTTCTGGACGCAGGGTCAGACTATCGCCATTGCGATCGTCAAAGGTGTACATCTCTTTTTCAACAATATCGGTGACTTCACCAATAGAGCGTTTAAAAAGCTCGGTCTGCTCCAAAATAGGAAAGCGGATTTCCTGATAGCCATATCGGCCGAGAAGCCGGCGAACGACGTCCTCAAGATATTGCCACTGCTTGCTGTCTTCGGGCAGGATGTCGTTCATACCCCGCACTGACTGAATTCGCGCCACTACTGCTTTCTTCCTGTTCAAGCCACCCAGAATTAATTCCGGGCGATAAGATCTTTATCCTGCTCTTCTTTAAGAGCAATCTTTTCTCTGATGAGTGCTTCCAAATGGTCCAGCAGCTCGGGATTTTTTACTTTGTGGTCAGGCTTCCCGCCCACGTATATCAAATTATTGGGCGTACCGCCGGTTAAACCGATATCCGCCACTTTGGCCTCACCCGGACCATTAACGATACAGCCAATAACCGCCACATCGAGTGCTGTGGTGACATCTTCTAAACGGCTTTCCAGCTCGTTCATGGTGCCAATCACATCAAAGTTCTGCCTGGAGCAGCTGGGACAGGCGATAAAATTAATGCCCTTGCTGCGCAGCTTGAGACTCTTAAGAATCTCATATCCTACCTTTACTTCTTCTACAGGGTCGGCCGCCAACGAAATGCGGATGGTATCACCGATACCGTCCATCAACAGCATGCCTAGACCCACTGAAGATTTAACCGTGCCGCCCCGCAGCCCGCCCGCTTCGGTAATCCCCAAATGCAAAGGTTGCTCAATTTGCGTGGCGATTTGTCGATAAGCCGCAACGGCCATAAACACATCGGAGGCTTTAACACTGAGCTTAAAATCCTGGAAATCTAAGCGGTCCAAAATATCAACATGGCGCATGGCCGACTCCACAAGTGCTTCTGGTGTGGGTTCGCCATATTTTCGCTGCAGTTCTTTTTCTAATGACCCGCCGTTAACGCCAATACGCAATGGGATATTGTGATGTTTAGCTGCATCAATTACCGCTCGCACCTTGTCTTCACGACCGATATTGCCGGGGTTAATACGCAGGCAATCGACGCCATATTCAGCGACTTTTAACGCAATTTTATGATCGAAATGAATATCCGCGACCAGCGGTACAGAAACCTGCTTGCGGATTTCACGAAATGCTTCGGCGGCATCCATGCTAGGCACTGAAACGCGAACAATATCAGCACAGGCTTCTTCTAAGCGACGAATCTGGGCAACCGTTGCCTCAACATCACAAGTTTCTGTGTTGGTCATGCTCTGCACACTAATAGGCGCATCGCCACCAACGGCTACATTACCGATATGAATTTGTCGTGACTTACGACGCTTAATCGGCGACTCCATATTCATATTTCACCCACCTGCAGGCGCACTGCTTTGCTCTTGGCAATATCATCTAATTGAACCGACTTACCATTGTATTCCAGCACCACCGCTGGCCAGTACGCTACACTAAAAAAAATAGGTCCTTCTACTGCCAGGCTAAGTTGCTTGCCTTTAGGCTGCTGACCTGAAAGCACCACAGCACCGCGAGCATCTCGAATTTCCAGCCATACCGATTCTTTGACATGTAAGGAAATCGTTGCCGAATGGGTACTGATATCACCCTCCGAGTCAACTGGGATACTGGTTTCTAAATTCTCGCCTTTAAGCAAGCTTGCACCTAAAGGCGCGGTTTTTTTAAGTTCGGGCAGTCCCGCGTGGCGCTCAGGCAGCAGCTCCACCGATAGTGTCGTTTCTGGCTGAGCACCCAAAAGCCACACACTCAAACTCCACACAATCAGCGCCATAATCAGGGCGACAAAGACTCCACCGCGTGCAGGTGCCTTGGCCCCGGCCGTGCGCTGCCGTACTTGGTTGCTGCTTTCATCTTTGCGACGACAAATGCGGTCACAATCATTGAGCAACGGCACTTCATCAAGCCCCATATACCGGGCATAACTTTTTATGTAGCCCCGGGCAAACAACGGCGAATTAAATCGCGAGTAGTCATTTTCCTCCAAGGCCTCAACATAGGTCTTGAGCAAATTGAGTGCTTCGGCGACTTCTACAACCGACTTCCCTGCATTAAGACGTGCATCCTGCAAGACAGAACCGGGTGGACCCGGAATTGACTCTTTTATTTCAGGCATGTTTTTCCTCAACGGCTATTGCCGCTATCCTGTTCGATGTAGGCTTTATACAGTAAATACTCTTCCGATTTTGGGAACAGGTTCTTCAATGCCAGCGCATAACTAGCGCGGGCATTTTTATCATCAAATGTATCCGCTAAGCGAATACCCAACCAAAGTGCCGAGGCACTGGGCTTTGTTTCGATACTTTCGTAGGCTTGAAAATAACGCTGGGACTCAGCAAATTCGTCTAACTGAAAATAGATATTAGCCAGCGCCAGCACCACACCCGGATTAGTGCGGTCCATTAAAAAGGCTCGCCGGAATGTGGCCTCAGCCTCGGCATACTTGTCTAATTTTACGTAACAACGGCCCAAGTTCAAAAAAGCCTCGACCCTGCGTTCATACAAGAGATCTTGAGCAACAATCTCGAGTTGTGCGGCAGCTTCTTCGTAGCGCCCCAAATCGTAGAGAAACACTGCATAATTATTGCGGGTGCGCATTACGTTTGGCGCCGCCTGGATAGAGCGTTTGTAATACTCTTCGGCAGTCTCTAGCTCACCGGTGTTTTGAAAAACCACCGCTAAGGTCTCCAAGGTTTCGGGATTGTTTTTATTCACCGACTCAACGTATTGCAAATGCCGCTTGGCCTGATCCCAATTCCCCAAGGAGATGTAATTTCGAGCCAATTGCAAAGAAGTTTCCAAGGCTTTGCTTTGGTCGGCCTTCTCTCCCACTCCGCCAGATTTAGTGGTAACACAGGCGGTTAAAAGCAAGACGGCGCTAATCAATAGCGCCGTAACAATATGCCGAGGCATGATATTGACCTTGCTCATCAGGTATATCCTCAAACCAACCGCACAGGCTGGGCAATGGTTTCGGCTCGGCGGCGATGCCGTTCACTGCGCCGGGTCCGATCTTGAAATTCACCCGCTAGCTGCCCACAGGCAGCGTCGATGTCATCACCCCGGGGCGTGCGCACCGTGGTAACGTATCCCGCTTCAGTCAGCACCTGCCAAAAACGATTAATCGCATTGTTGCTGGGACGCTTATAATCCGACAATGAAAAAGGATTAAACGGAATCAAATTAATTTTACAGGGCAGATTTTTTAACACGACCGCCAATTCACGCGCATTGTCTTGGCTATCATTTACCCCGGCAATCAAGGTGTACTCAATGGTAATCACTCGATGAGTATCAGCCTGCTTATCTAAATACCGCTGGCAGGCAGCCAACAATTCGGCAATAGGATAGCGACGATTAATGGGGACTAATTGGTTGCGCAGCGCATCGTTGGGAGCATGCAAAGACACCGCAAGGGAAACCTGCGAAACATCACCCAACTTATCCAACATGGGTACCACGCCTGACGTACTCAGCGTAACCCGGCGCTTTGACAAGCCATAACCGAAGTCATCCATCATCAAGGCAGTGGCATCAACAACATTGTCAAAATTCAGCAGTGGCTCGCCCATGCCCATCATCACGACATTGGTGACGATTCGGCCACTACCCTGCTTAAACGCATCAAAGGATTTTATGGCAAGCCACACTTGGCCAATAATTTCGGCGGCCGTCAGGTCGCGCATAAAACCCTGTTTGCCCGTAGCGCAAAAACTACAATCCAGACTGCAGCCTACCTGGGACGAGACACAAAGCGTGCCGCGCTGGCCATCGGGAATAAAAACCGTTTCTACAAGATTGTTGCCGCCAACTTCAACAGCCCATTTACGGGTACCGTCTTTTGAGTCCAGCTGGCGGACAACATTGGGAGGGCGAATCTCGGCCATATCGCTCAGCTTAGCCCGAAGCGATTTACCAAGATTGGTCATTTCATCGAAGTCATCGATGCCCGCGTGGTAAATCCATTTAAGGATTTGCTGGGCGCGAAAGGGCTTCTCGCCAATGGAGCTGAGAAACGCCTCCAGTTTTGGTCGAGTCATGCCTAGCAGATTGGTCCGCTGGACAGCTACCTCTTCTATTATCGCGCCATTATCCACGACCTTACCTCCCGGAGTGAGCGCTTAACCGCGCTCGCAGATTTCGCTTGTCGCGAAGAAAAACGCAATTTCACGCTGAGCAGATGCTTCAGAGTCAGAGCCGTGAACGGCGTTGGCATCAATGGACTCAGCAAAGTCTGCGCGAATAGTACCGGCTTCAGCTTCTTTTGGGTTGGTTGCGCCCATCAGCTCACGGTTTTTTAACACCGCACCTTCGCCTTCCAAGACTTGAACCGTTACCGGGCCAGACGTCATGAAATCTACCAGCGCAGGGAAAAAAGGACGTCCTTTATGCTCAGCATAAAAACCTTCTGCCTGCTCGCGGCTCAGACGCAACATTTTAGCTGCAACAATGCTCAGACCCGCTTTTTCGAAGCGGCTATAAATCTCACCCACCACGTTTTTGGCGACAGCATCGGGTTTGACAATAGAAAGGGTGCGTTCAACGCCCATCGTAATATTCTCCAATAAAATCAATATGTTCTAAAAAGCCTGTTAAACAACAGACCCAAATTGCAAAAGCCGCTGATTATAAGCGCATCAGCGGCAAATGAATACGTTACAGCGCCCTTATTTCTGGCCTCAACCCGCCTCTCGCCGGGCCGCACGCAAGCGTTGCACCGCCGCGCAGACCTGCTCGGCGGCGCTGCTCAAATCTTCCGCGCGGGTATAGCGGCCAAAACTAAAGCGTAAGGAGCTCAAGGCCAAAGACTCACTCCGGCCAATAGCACGCAACACATAAGAAGGCTCAAGGCTTGCCGAGGCACAGGCCGAGCCGGTAGACACCGCCAAATCTTTAATCGCCATCAGCAATGTTTCGCCATCGACGCCATCAAAACTCAGATTGACAATTCCCGGCCAGCCCTTGTCTGCACCATTGAGGTAAACCCCATCTAGGGCCAAAACCGACGTCAGAAACCCATCCCGCAACACCGTTAACCGCTCAAGCTCATCCCTTAATGAATCCTGAGCTAAGGCGCAGGCCTCACCAAAACCGACAATTTGATGGGTTGCCAGGGTGCCAGAACGCATCCCCCGCTCGTGACCGCCGCCATGAATCTGCGCCGCCAGCTGACAGCGGCTTCGCCGCCGCACATACAAGGCACCAACCCCTTTTGGGCCATAGCACTTGTGGGCAGACAAGGACATTAAGTCGATGCCAAGAACGGCCATATCCAAGGGTAATTTCCCTAAGCTTTGGGCCGCATCAACATGGAAGAAAGCCTGATGTGACTGCAGCAGCTCAGCAATAGCCGCCAGATCGATGACGCTGCCCAACTCATTATTGACGTGCATCAAGCTGACCAAAATGGTGTCATCCCGCAAAGCCTCAGCGACGCGCTCAGCATGGATCACACCGATGCTATCAGGCGCAAGATATGTCACTTCAAAGCCTTTAGACTCTAAGTAAGCACAGCTATCCAGTACGGCTTTGTGCTCTATTTGCGAGGTAATAATATGCCGACCACGCTCGGAGTAGGCTTCTGCCACCCCTTTAATCGCGAGGTTATCCGCTTCAGTGGCACCCGAGGTCCAAACGATCTCGCGAGCATCCGCCCCAATCAGGTCGGCCACTTGCCGACGGGCGCTCTCAACAGCCGCCTCGGCCTTCCAGCCGGGTAAGTGGGAGCGAGACGCAGGGTTTGCAAAATTACCCTCTTGGGTCAAACACGCCACCATTTTCTCGGCCACGCGAGGATCAACCGGCGTAGTGGCCGCGTAATCTAAATAGATGGGTGACTGCATTTATTCCACCATGGTCATAACAATCTGATTGCGTTCACGGAGATTCTGCCGGGAGGCGATTTGTTGAATTTCACGGCGCTCAACAAGACTAGCCAAGCTGATCCCACTTAAAAAACTGTGGATTTGATCACTGAGATCAGTCCACAAATGATGGGTCAAGCACACCTCGCCCTCTTGGCAATTTGCTTCGCCAGAGCAATTGGTGGCGTCCACATTCTCGTCCACCGCGTCGATAATATCGGCAACATAGGTATCTTGAGTGGACATAACCAAGCAATAACCGCCACCGGGGCCGCGAATACTTTTTACCAGGCCCCGTCGCCGCAATTTGGCAAACAACTGTTCAAGATAAGACAGCGAGATATGTTGGCGATCAGAAATAGCCGACAAGCTTACCGGGCCTTGGTCACTGTGCAGCACCAGATCCAGCATGGCGGTTACGGCATAACGGCCTTTGGTGGTTAATCGCATAGTAGTAAGTACCTCGTTGCCGCTAGCAGACGGCCAGTCGATCGTATGACGGTGTGCAACCCTGTCATAAGCCTATTCAAGCCTCGGGTTCTTTCGTTGCTGCTGTTTTTGCTGCTTGTTCGCGGATCTGATATTGGGTAGACGTTAAAATGCCCCGTAAAATATTCACTTCCATCTCATCTGGACGCGCCCGAGTGTAAAGGCGCCGTAAACGGGTCATTAATTGTTTGGGAGCCTTGGGGTTCAAAAAACCCATTTCTAACAAAGTTTCTTCAAGGTGATCAAAATAACGCGCCAAGGCCTCCGGTGTTGCCGGAGGAAGATCCCACTCTGCCAGCGGGTCTGCACTTAAGTCACCGCTTAAATGAGCCATCCGCAATTCATAGCAAAGCACCTGTACGGCCATGCCTAAATTTAGCGAGCTGTATTCTTCATTGGCGGGAATATTCACGTGAAGATTACACTGCTGCAGTTCCTCGTTGGTTAAACCCCGGTCTTCGCGACCAAAGACCAACGCCACCTTGTGGCGACGGGTTTCAGCATAGGCTTGCTCAGCGCAGTGGCGAGGATCAAGCAATGGCCATGGAATAGTACGACCACGGGCGCTGGTCCCCACCACCAAGCCGCAATCGGCAATGGCTTCTTCCAGGGTGGCAAAAATCTGGGCAGCTTCCAAAATATCGTTGGCGCTAGCCGCTCGCCATGTGGCTTCGTCGTGGGGAAATTTACGCGGTTCAACCAAGGCCAAATCACTGATCCCCATGTTTTTCATGGCGCGCGCAACAGCGCCAATATTACCGGGATGAGAGGTATTAACCAGAACGATGCGAATACTGTCTAAAGACATCTGTTTACTCCGAGGCGATATCGCGAATACGCTGAACCATCGCTCGCAGACCATTGCCCCGAGTTGGACTCAGGTGGCGCATCAAGTCTAGCTGTTCAAAATATTGTTCAATATCAAAGGCCAAAATATCGGCTGCGTTTTTATTGTTGTAGGCACTGAGAATCACTCCCAGCAAACCTTTAACGATAAAAGCATCACTGTCTGCCTGAAACTGAAAATGCTCCCCCGCCTGCGCGTGTTCCAACCACACTTGGCTTTGGCAACCCCGAATTAAGCGATCTTCGGTTTTAAGCTCATCAGACATAGCAGGCAGCTCTTTACCCAAGTCGATAATGTACTTGTAGCGATCTTCCCAGCTATCAAAAAAGCTTAGCGTATCGACGATATCAGTGGGGCCAATACTGCGGCCAAAGGGGTTTTCACTCACAGAGGTATTCATAAATCTCGGTCTAAGCAGTTTAAAAAAGTGCGGTTAATAAAACATGCCGGTTTCAAGCTGGGCTTCTTCCGACATCATTTCTCGGCTCCAGGCCGGATCAAACACAAGCTCGACATCAACTCGATCAACATTGGGCACTTGGGCAACGCGGTATTCCACATCTCCTACCAATACCGGTCCCATGCCGCAAGCCGGTGCCGTCAGGGTCATCTCAATGTCGACCCGTTTGTTGTCTTGATGAATTTCAACCTTATAAATCAGCCCCAAATTCACCAAATCCACCGGAATCTCAGGATCAAATACTGTCCTCAGCGCATCCCACACTTGCGATTCCAAAATGTCATCGCCGCCGGGATCATCAAATTCTAATAACTGCGGCTCAAAACCCAGCGCCGCCGCATCGGTTCCATCTACCCGGACCATATTACCGTTAAAGGTCACGGTGTAATTGCCGCCCAATGCCTGAGTGATGGTGACAAAATTATCTTTCGGAATTGTGATCGGCGTGCCTACCGGAACAATACGGCCAGGACAATCGCTGACCGTAACCACCATTTTTTTTTCCATTTCTGCTCGCCCTGACTCAGTTCACGCTGAAGCTTTCGCCGCAGCCGCATTCATCCGACACATTCGGATTGATAAATTTGAGTGTGCGGTTAAGACCTTCACTGGTGTAGTCAATTTGAGTGCCGCGCATCATTGTCAGTGCATTGGCGGCCACCAACAACTTAACTCCGTTATCCAAGGTTAAGACGACATCACTGGCCTCACCCTGCTCAACAATATCGATAACGTATTTGTAGCCCGTACAACCACTCTCTTTTACTGACAAGCGTATAGACGCGTCTTCTGCTTTGCTTAGTTGTTTACGGAAATGCTCTTGGGCAGCCGCAGTAACAGTCAGTGCCTGCTCGGGTGTAAACGTTTCAACACTCATTTGCGTACTCCAATTTTCAACAAAACCTCGGGTTACATTGTGTGAATGTGAGAACCCGAACTTTCCAAAAATGCTTTATCCTCTTAGCTTAGAGGGCATTACAACAAAAAGGTTTTGGCCTTTTCCAAACCGGCGAACAAGCGATCAACATCGTCAACATTGTTGTACAAGGCAAACGACGCCCGCGCCGTACCGGGAATGCCAAACTGCTTCATAATCGGTTGAGCACAGTGGTCGCCGGTACGAACAGCAATACCCTGCTGGTCCAGCAACATACCGATATCTGCCGGATGAGCACCCTCCAATAAAAAGGAAAATGCCCCAGCAATGTTTTGCGCACGGCCTACTCGTTGCATCCCTTCAAAATTTGCAGCTTTGTCGTGGGCGTAATGCATTAACGCGGCCTCGTGGGCAGCTAATGCCGAACGATCTATCGATTGTAAAAAATCCACTGCCGCACCCAAGCCGATCACACCGCCGATGTTGGGGGTACCTGCTTCAAACTTAAAGGGCAGCTCATTAAACGTGGTGCCATCAAAGCTGACGGTTTTAATCATTTCACCGCCACCATGATATGGCGGCATTGTCTCCAGCAGAGACGCTTTACCGTAGAGCGCACCCGTTCCGGTGGGGCCATACATTTTGTGGCCGGAAAATGCATAAAAATCGCAATCCAATGCCTGCACGTCCACAGCAAAATGCGGTACACCCTGGGCGCCATCAATCAATATTTTGGCACCCGCCTGATGGGCTAAAGCAATTATCTCTGCGATGGGATTGACTGTACCCAGCGCATTAGAAACATGACCGACTGCTACAATTTTTACTCGCTCGTCCAGCAATTGTTGGTAAGCAGACATATCCAGCTCACCGTCACTGGAAACCGGAATCGGCACAACCTCAGCACCGCAGCTTTGCGCAACCAACTGCCAAGGTACAATATTAGAATGGTGCTCCATTGCCGACACCAACACCCGATCACCGGCTTTAAGCACGCTTTTGCCATAACTATTGGCAACCAAGTTAATAGCTTCGGTAGTGCCTCGAGTCCAGATGATTTCGGTAGTAGAAGCAGCATTTATCAGCCCCACCACTTTTTTCCGGGCCTCTTCAAAAGCCACTGTCGCTCTATCACTTAAAGCATGGGCGCCGCGATGCACATTTGAATTATCCCGCTGGTAAAAGTGGGATACCGCATCGATTACCGACTGGGGCTTATGGGTTGTAGCCGCGTTATCCAAATACACCAACGGCTGGCCATTGACCTTTTGCGCCAATGCGGGAAACGCAGCCCGCAACGCTTCGACATCAAAAGTTTGCGCGTTCGTCGCCGCTGACAAGGTCATGCCGCACTCCGCTGACGAGAAAATTTACGCACAAACAACTCAGACACCAATGGGGTCAAGTAATCCCGCACAGGCACATGGGGTAATTGCTCTAATAGCTCATTGATAAAACCAAAGCTCAACATCATTTCTGCTTGAGCTTTGTCCATACCCCTGCTCTGCAAATAATAGAGTGCCTTCTCTTCTAACTGAGCCACCGTAGCACCGTGGCTGCACTTAACATCGTCAGCATAAATCTCTAACTCGGGCTTGGTATCAACTTCGGCATTAAGGCTAGTCAGCAAGTTTTTGTTGCTTAAATCAGCCTGGGTTTTTTGGGCATCCGGATGAATATGGATACGACCATTAAAAACCGCCTTGCCATGATCACTAATAATGCCGCGAAACACCTCACTCGTTGTGCAATGTGGTGCAATATGCTCAATGCAGGTGTGGTAATCCACCACGTGTTTGTGGCTGGGCAAATAAATACCGTTCAGGCCACAATGCGCGCCTTCGCCGCGGTGGTTTACCACCACATCGGTACGCTGCAAGATGGCACCCAAACTGGCCATAAAGCTGTTTAATACGGCATCGCGCTCTAAATTAACATGCACACCACCAATATGAAGCGTGTTCTCTTCTTCAAGATGCAGGTGATAATGGGTGAGCTTTGAATTGGCATCTAGCTGCAATTCTGTCACCGCATTGCTAAAGCAGTTTTGGGCCTCATCAGTGCTGCTAAAATGCTCAACCACCGTCGCCTCGGCACCGGTTTCTACGTGCACCAGCAGCCGTTGATTAACCACAAAATTTTCCGCCTCTGTCGCGGTAATATGGTGAACATAAATAGGCGTTTTAACTTGCGTGTTTTTAGCGACCCGCAGGTAAACTCCTTCATTCAGCCAGCTGTCATTCAGCGCCGCAAATAAGTGCTTTTCACTGTCTGCAATATTGCCTAAATGCGTCTGAATTGCTTGCTGCTGAGCGTCGTTGGCTTCCGAAAATCGCACGCATTCCACGCCATCAGGCAATTTCTCACAGGATAAAGACGAAGAGAAAACGCCGTTTACAAACACGATACCGCAGGCTTCAAGCCCTTTAATGGCATCCACTTGTTCAGACAGCTCTGCCCCTTGGCTTTGGGGCCACCGCAAATAACTACCGTCTGCCAAGGATTGCAGGCTGGTGTATTTCCAACTTTCGGTCTTGCGGGTCGGGAAGTTTGTCACTTTCCAACGCTCGCGGCCGCGCTGATTAAACTCAGACAACCACGGCAAAGCGGTGGATTGTAATTCAGCGGCTTGTTGAGTAAACGCTGCCATTAGGCCACCTCTTTGGTAATCCAGCCGTAGCCTTTTTCTTCCAGCTCCAGCGCCAGAGAACTATCACCAGATTTAATAATGCGGCCACCCGATAAAACATGAACAAAATCGGGCTTGATATAACTGAGCAGCCGCTGGTAATGCGTTACCATAATGAAAGAGCGATCTGCAGCACGCATAGCATTAACACCATCGGCTACAACTTGCAGGGCGTCGATATCCAAGCCAGAGTCAGTCTCATCAAGAATGCAGAGCTTGGGCTCAAGCAACATCATTTGCATTAACTCGTTGCGCTTCTTCTCGCCACCAGAAAAGCCTTCGTTAACACCGCGCTTAAGAAACTGGTCGTCCAGGTTAACGGCTTTGCATTTTTCTCGAGCCAACTTCATAAACTGGATTGCGTCCATTGCCTCTTGTCCACGATGCTCACGCACCGAGTCCACCGCCGTTTTCAAAAACTCCATATTGCTCACGCCAGGAATTTCCAGCGGATACTGAAAGGCGAGAAACAAGCCTTCACGGGCCCGAATTTCAGTGTCCATTTCCAGCAAATCTTTGCCGTCAAAAGTGACGCTACCGCTGGTAGCCTGGTAGTTTTCCCGGCCAGCTAGCACATGACCCAAAGTACTCTTACCAGAACCATTCGGTCCCATAATGGCGTGAATTTCCCCTGGCTTAACATCCAGACTGAGGCCCTTCAGAATTTCTTTCTCGCCCACGTTTGCACGCAGATCTTTAATAGACAACATGAAACTTCTCTCCGAAATGAGGTAGCGTGTGGCGTTTAGCCCACCGCCCCTTCTAAACTGACTTCAAGCAATTTGCCGGCTTCTACCGCAAACTCCATGGGAAGCTCTTTAAAGACTTCTTTGCAGAACCCGTTGACGATAAGCGACACCGCTTTTTCTGGGTCGAGGCCACGCTGACGGCAAAGATAGAGCTGGTCATCACTGACCTTTGAGGTGGTCGCCTCATGCTCAATTACCGCACTGGGGTTGCGACTTTCTATATACGGGAAAGTGTGTGCCCCACAGCGGTCACCAATCAGCAGTGAATCGCACTGGGTATAGTTGCGCGCCCCCTCGGCACGCTGGCTCATACGCACCAGTCCCCGGTAGGCATTTTCACTGCGACCCGCCGATATCCCCTTGGAGATAATAGTCGAGCGCGTGTTTTTGCCCATGTGAATCATTTTGGTACCGGTATCGGCTTGCTGGAAATTATTGGTCAGCGCCACCGAGTAAAACTCGCCGACACTGTTATCGCCCCGCAGCACAACACTGGGGTATTTCCACGTTACCGCAGAGCCTGTTTCAACCTGGGTCCAGGAGATTTTGGCATTGTCGTGGCAAACACCACGCTTGGTAACAAAGTTGTAAATGCCGCCCTTGCCTTCTTTGTCGCCGGGGTACCAGTTTTGCACCGTGGCGTACTTAATTTGAGCATCACCAAGGGCAACCAATTCCACCACCGCAGCATGGAGCTGGTTTTCATCCCGCATCGGTGCCGTACAACCTTCCAGATAGCTCACATAGCTGCCCTCATCGGCAACAATCAGCGTGCGCTCAAACTGACCGGTTTTGGCTTCGTTAATACGGAAATACGTCGACAGCTCCATGGGACAACGCACACCCTTAGGGATATACACGAAGGAACCATCGCTAAACACGGCGCTGTTCAGGGCCGCAAAGTAGTTATCTTTGCGGGGCACAACGCTTCCCAAATACTTTTTTATCAATTCGGGATAGTCGTGGACAGCTTCAGAAATGGAGCAAAAGATGACCCCAGCCTCTTTCAGTTTTGCACGATACGTCGTGCCCACCGATACCGAGTCAAATACCGCATCAACCGCTACCCCCGCCAGCATTTCCTGCTCATGCAGGGGAATACCCAGTTTCTCGTAGGTGCGTAACAGCTCTGGGTCAACCTCATCCAAGCTCTTGGGCTTGTCAGCCATACTTTTAGGTGCTGAAAAGTACGACAGCGCCTGCAAATCTATCGGCGGATACTTAACATGGGCCCAGCCAGGTTCTTGCATGTTCTGCCAACCCCGATAGGCATCTAAGCGCCATTCCAGCATCCATTCGGGCTCACCTTTTTTGGCAGAAATGAAGCGAATAACATCTTCATTCAGCCCAGGCGGCAGAGTATCCGACTCAATATCGGTATAAAAACCGGCTTCATAGTCGTTTTTCAGCAGCGTATCAATTTGCGCCTGTTCACTTTGTGACATGGTTATGGACTCAAAAATCTATGAATTTCAATCTGCTAGCAATATGTCGACCATCACTAGCGCGGCGATTGTCACCAGACAGGGCCGAGTGTCGCGGCCCAAACATGAGCTTACATTGTGACAAACCTTAGTAAATTACTCAACTATTACTCCAATCTCGGGCTGCATTATAGCAGCTGACCCGCCGCAAGGCTCCCAGAAGCCGCCATCAACGGACTCTACAGGCATTTAAAACAAAAATTGGAGCAGTGTTAGTCCCACAATTGTATTAATGACGATGCCAAACGACGGTCAAACCCTGCTTCGGGTCTGCCACATAAAACGGCTGACAAACGGCCAAATCAGCCACTGCCGCCAGCTCGCCATCACAGTAGATAAGCGGCACATTTTCTCGCAGCCACGGGGGGACCCCCCAATCTTGCAGTAATTTTTTAAGCTTGTGGCGCCCATTACGACCCGGAAGCTGACAACGTTCACCACCTTGCCGGAAACTTACTTCAAGCTGACCCTGGGGACGAAAATGCCCTTCACGCCTAAGCAGCAAACTTCCCCCAGCTGGCAAGCTAAGCTTGTCATTCAGGGACCATGGCAGCAATTGTGGCTCCACAACACCAGCGGTCATCGGCAAGCAAAACAAGCACTGCTGAAACCGTAAAAACCGATGCCCGGCTATTTGCATCTCCGGCTGGGCATCAGGCTCTGAGGCCAGCATTTGCTGACAGAGCTGTTCCAGCTGCGCCACTTGCAAATTGACACCGGCAAATTGCAAAGCAAATTGCCGCAACAGCGCCCGCTGACGTTGTGACGAATAGCCCGCCAAACCGCGCAAATCCAGCCCCCCTTCGCGGTTCAACAAAGCTGCCAGGTCTTCGCTCAGGTATTCACTTAATAGCTGGGCCGCATCGCGCTGCAAACCCATTACTCTTGATAATCGCCCAGCGTAATCCGGCCAATATTCGGCCAGCACAGGCATCAGCTTATGGCGAAGAAAATTACGAGTGAAGCGAACATCATCGTTGCTCGGGTCTTCCTGCCACTCTAATCCCGCGTGATGTGCGTAGTCTTTGAGTTGCTGACGGCGCTGAGTTAACAAAGGCCGCAGCAACTGCCCCCGACCTAAATCTCGAAATGGCGGCATGCCCGACAAGCCCATAGGACCGCTGCCACGAAGAAGTCGAATAAAAAAAGTCTCTACTTGATCGTCTTGATGGTGGCCTAGCAACAACAGCTCATTGCTCTCGACTAAGGCTTCAAAAGCCTGATAGCGGGCTTCTCTGGCCATCTTTTCAAGACCTTGCCGGCTACCGCTGATGGATACCGATACCGTGTCGCAGGGAATATTAAGCGTCTGACAAAAATCCACACAAGCTTGCTGCCAACTATCTGCTTGAGACTGCAAGCCATGATTAATATGCACTGCCCGTAACTCCGGGCGCTGAGTTTGGGGCCACAGGGCAAGACATGCGGCTGTGGCATGAAGCAAAACCGTCGAATCCACCCCACCACTGAAGGCCACCCAGAAACGCGAACGGCCCATAAAGGGCCGCAGCTGTCGGTCAAGCTCTGATTGCAACTGGTCCATTACCGGTTCCAGAGTGCGCTGTCGCGCTTAATCAACTTTTACCGTAAGACATCAAGCGATCGTAGCGAGTCGCCAAAAGATCGTTTTCTGGCAAGCTTTGCAAGCGCGCCAATTCACTGAGCAAATGCGCTTTTACCCGCTCGGCCATTTTATCGATATCTCGATGGGCTCCGCCCTCTGGCTCAGCAATAGTGGCATCAACAATACCCAGCTCTTCCAAAATCGTTGAGGTTAAGCCCATGGCCTCTGCGGCATCCGGGGCAAACTCAGAGCTTTTCCAAATAATATTGGCACAGCCTTCTGGAGAAATCACAAAGTAGGTTGAGTACTGGAGCATGGCAATATGATCACCCACACCAATACCTAAGGCACCGCCCGAACTGCCCTCACCGATGACCACGCAGATAATAGGCGTTTTTAATCGGGACATGACCGCCAGGTTTTGGGCAATAGCTTCACTAATGCCCCGCTCTTCACTGTCGATGCCCGGATACGCTCCCGGCGTGTCGATCAGTGTCACAATCGGCATATTAAAGCGTTCGGCCATTTCCATCAGACGCAGTGCTTTACGATAGCCTTCGGGCTTAGGCATACCAAAGTTGCGCTTCACTTTTTCTTGTACGCCACGACCTTTTTCTTGGCCGATAACCATCACTGGCATACCGTCTAAGCGGCCAATACCTGCAACAATGGCGCTATCGTCGCCAAAGTGGCGATCGCCATGCAGCTCGTCAAAATCCGTGAAAATCCGACGAATATAATCAAGGCAATAAGGGCGCATGGGGTGACGGGCAATTTTAACCACATCCCAGGCCGTCAGATTAGAAAAGATTTTTTCGGTCAGCTTGCTGCTTTTTTCCCGAAGCTTGGCAATCTCTTCCGTAATATTAATGTCGTTATCATTGCCCACCAGCTGCAGTTCTTCGATCTTGGCTTCAAGCTCGGCGATGGGTTGTTCGAAATCGAGATAATTAGGATTCATTTCTTCTCTTGTTTCGCTGTTTGCACCGTCTGTGGCCTAAGTACTACAAATCCCTGCAATACCTGGCAGTGTGAGGTGGTGATTATACGTTATTCGTAATTGATGACCACGTTATTAGTGCCATAGTCATCTCTTAATCGTTGTAATAATTCATCTTTGGGAAGAATTTTCCACTCTTCACCAAAGCGTAACCGGGCATAGCCTTCGGGCCGTTGATACTGCACAACCACCGGGCAGCGACCCCCTTTAGCTACCGTCAATGCCCCTTTAAGCTGTTCAACATTGCTTGCCAGCAATCTGTCAGAAGAAAGGCTCAGTACCAGTTCCTTGGCATTTTGCTCTCGCGCTTCAGCCAAGCTGCGCACCGATTTAACCCGCATTTTTTTGCCACCGCTATACTCGTCGAAACTGCAAATACCTTCAACAACTAACACGGTGTCCTTGAGTAGCTTGTCACGGTTTGATTCATAACTATCGCTAAATAGTGCCACCTCTATGCGTGCCGTACGATCATCAAGCTGGACAAAGGCCATGGTATCGCCGCGTTTGTTTTTCATGGTACGCATATTCACCACCAAACCGGCGATGGTCTGTGCTTGCTTATCTGGATTTAAATCGACGATTTTTCGCGGCACAAATCGTCTTAGCTCATCCTCGTAATCATCAATGGGGTGACCGGTAACATAGAGTCCCAGCGTGTCTTTCTCGCCTTGTAAGCGCTCTTTGGTGTTCCAGCGCCGGACACTGCGAAAACTCTGATAGACATCGCGATTATCCACTGCCAAGGTGTCGCCAAATAAATCAACCATGCCACTTTCTGCATTTTTGGCAGACTGCTCAGCGCCTTGCACGGCCTCGCCCATCGCGGCCATTAGCACCGCTCGATCTTCACCCAAATCGTCAAAGGCGCCGGCACGAATCAGGGCCTCGATAGCGCGCTTATTCACCTTGCGAGGGTCTGTACGCTCGCAAAAATCAAATAGATTCTTGAAATCACCACCGGCGTTGCGGGCGGCAATAATATTCTCCACAGGGCCTTCGCCCAGGCCTTTGATCGCCCCCAGACCGTAAACGATTTGTCCCCGATCGTTGACGGTAAACATATACTCACCCTCGTTCACCGAAGGAAGCTTGTATTCCAGCTTCATGTCCCGACATTCTTCGATAAAGATCACAATCTTATCGGTGTTATCGAGTTCTGAGCTCATTACTGCTGCCATAAACGGCGCGGGATAGTGGGTTTTTAACCATGCGGTTTGATAGGAAACCAGTGCATAGGCTGCCGAATGAGATTTGTTAAAACCGTAGCCGGCAAACTTTTCCATCAAGTCGAAGATGTTAGACGCGAGGTTTTTGTCAAAACCCTTATTCACCGCGCCTTCCATAAAAAGGACCCGCTGTTTTTCCATCTCTTCGGGTTTTTTCTTACCCATCGCCCGACGCAGCAAATCGGCGCCGCCTAGCGTGTAACCGCCCATCTCCTGAGCAATCTGCATAACCTGTTCTTGATACAGAATAATGCCGTAAGTCGGCCCAAGAATCGGCTTTAGACAGTCGTGCTGGTACTGAGGATGGGGGTAGGCCAGCTCGGCGCGACCGTGCTTACGATTAATAAAGTCGTCGACCATCCCTGACTGCAGCGGGCCGGGACGAAACAAAGCAACCAATGCAATAATGTCTTCAAAACAGTCAGGTAGCAGCCGCTTGATAAGATCTTTCATACCCCGGGATTCCAACTGGAATACCGCCGTGGTTTCTGCTTTCTTCAGCAAATCAAAGCTGGCCACATCTTCCAATGGGATAGCCATAATATCTAAGGGCTGTTCATTGACCTTGCTTCGTTGAGCATTAATTATTTTAAGCGCCCAGTCGATAATAGTGAGGGTACGCAGCCCCAAAAAGTCAAACTTAACCAGCCCGGCGTCTTCGACATCGTTTTTATCAAACTGGGTTACCAGGCCCGCTCCCGATTCATCACAGTACAGCGGTGCAAAATCGGTGAGTTTGGAGGGCGCGATAACAACCCCCCCCGCATGCTTACCAACACCACGTACTACACCTTCCAGCTGCTGGGCCATATCCCAAATTTCTTGGGCCTGTTCATCCGCCGCAAGAAAGTCCCGCAGCTCACCCTCTTGCTCAAAGGCTTTTTCAAGGGTGATCCCCACTTCAAAAGGAATCAATTTGGAAAGCTTATCGGCTAAGCCATAAGATTTGCCCTGTACCCTAGCAACGTCCCGCACCACCGCCTTGGCCGCCATGGTGCCAAAAGTAATAATCTGGCTCACCGCATCACGACCATAATTATCGGCTACATAGCTGATAACCCGATCTCGACCTTCCATGCAAAAATCGACATCGAAATCGGGCATAGAAACCCGCTCAGGATTCAGAAAGCGCTCAAACAGCAGATCGTATTCAATAGGGTCAAGGTCGGTAATTTTTAGCGCATACGCCACTAAGGACCCCGCACCAGACCCCCGCCCCGGTCCCACCGGAATCGCGTTATCTTTGGCCCACTGAATAAAGTCCATTACGATGAGGAAGTAACCGGGAAACCCCATTTGCAGAATAATATTGAGCTCAAAATCCAGCCGCTCCCGATACTCTTTTTCCGTTTCGGGATAAGTGGGGGCATTGGGATCAAAGAGAAACTCTAAACGCTCGGTCAAACCGTCGTGACAAAGCTTGCGGAAGAAAACCTCCTGGGTCATTCCCTCAGGAATGGGGTACTCGGGTAGATAGTAGGTACCCAGCTCAATTTCCAAGTTGCAGCGCTTGGCAATCTCGACACTGTTTTGCAAGGCTTCTGGGATGTCAGCAAAAAGCGCCAACATTTCGTCGGGGCTGCGCAGGTATTGCTGATCACTGTAACTGCGGGGGCGACGAGGATCATCCAAGGCTCGACCATCGCGGATACACACCCGTGCCTCATGGGCCTCAAACTCATCACTTTCTAAAAACCGTACATCGTTGGTGGCAACCACGGGGCAGTCACTTTGCGCCGCAAGGCTCGCCGCCGCGTGGATATAGTCTTCTTCATACTGGCGGCCGGTGCGCTGTAGTTCTAAATAGTAGCGATCACCAAATACCCCTTGCCAACGTGCCAGCGCCGCACTGGCCAAATCCTGCTTGCCACCAACAAGAAGCTGACCTACATCGCCGTCTCGGGCACCCGACAGTACGATGAGCCCCTCATTCAACTCTTCTACCCAGCTTCGAAAAATATAGGCCTTTCCTAGATGCTGGCCCTGAAGGTAGGCACGAGAAATCAGCTCGGTAAGGTTTTTATAGCCTTTTACATTTTGCGCAAGCAAACACAGGCTCGATACTTGATCGGAATCCTCGTCCTCTTTTAAAAAGAAATCGGCTCCAAAAATAGGTTTTAAGCCTGCGCTTTGCGCGGCCTTCTGGAATTTAATCAGCGCGTAAAAATTGCAAAGATCCGTTAAGGCTACCGCTGGCATTCCCATTGCTGCCACCGACTTACACAACGATTTAACCCGGACAACACCGTCGACTAAGGAATATTCGGAATGCACCCGCAGGTGAACAAATTCACTTGTCATTTGCGTCCTCCAATAAAGCTTTGACGGGGCCGTAGCTACGCCGATGAATGGCTGTAACACCCAATTGTTTTAGCGCCGCAAGATGTATTTTGGTGGGATAGCCTTTGTGGCCAGCCAAACCATAGCCAGGGTATTGCTCATCCAGGACCTGCATTTCGCGATCCCTGGTGACTTTGGCCAGAATTGAAGCGGCAGCAATAGCCTGCACTCGACTATCGCCTTTAACAACCGCTTCTGAGCGATAAGGCCACTTAGGCAAACGATTGCCATCCACCAAGACCATCTCGGGTTGTGGGCTCAGGCCTTGAACCGCCCGGTGCATCGCCAAAAGACTGGCGTGTAAAATATTTAACTGATCAATTTCTTCTACACTGGCCCGAGCAATACTGAAACACAACGCTTTCTCCTGTATTTCGATAAACAGCGCTTCACGCCGTTTTGCCGTTAAGGTTTTAGAATCATTTAAGCCCAAAATGGGCTTGTGAGGATCCAAAATCACCGCTGCGGTAACCACATCACCACACAGTGGGCCGCGCCCAACCTCGTCAACACCCGCCGTCAGTAGCGGGTAATCCTGAACGGAAAATAAATCATCCATTTCAGGCATCCGTGACCTCGGCCACCCCAGCCAACCTTAAAACAACCTCCGCCGCTCTATCACTGGCCTTGCGGGCAAGGCCTTGGTGAATTGCCCTAAACTCAACAAGCAATGCCTCTCGATGATTGGCATTATCCAGCTGCTCCAATATCAAAGGGCCAATGACTTCCGGGCAGACTTCATCTTGTCGTAGCTCAGGCACCAACGCTCGCTGGGCCAGTAAATTTGGCAGTGAAAAATGTGGCGTTTTTATCATTCGGGAAATAATTTTGTAAGACCACTTACCAAAGCGATACGCCACCACCATCGGCCGCTGCAGCAGCAGTGCTTCCAGGCTAGTCGTACCCGACGCCATTAATACCGCGTCGGCCGCAGCCATCACCGTCCGAGAGCGGCCGAGTATCACTCTGACAGGCAAATCTTTTGACTGGCTTGCCACAATCTCTAAAATTTGAGCTTTTCGCTCAGGGTTAGCGGCGGGAATCAAAAACTCAATGCCGGGGTGAGATCGCCGCAACCATTCAGCAGCGCCTAAAAACGGCACCATCAATTGTGCCACTTCACCACTGCGACTGCCGGGAAGAATAGCAACCACCTGCTGCGCTGCAGACAAATCCAGTTCAGCTCTGGCGGCGACCTGCTGATCTTCCATTGGAATCTGGTCGGCAAGAGGATGGCCAACACAACTCACTGGCACACCGTGCTCTTGATAAAAGGCTTCCTCAAAGGGGAATAGCGTCAACATATGATCCACCGCTTGAGCGATGGTTTTTATTCTACCTTGACGCCATGCCCACACCGACGGACTCACATAATGAATCGTCTTTATGCCCCGCTGGCGAAGGAATTTTTCGATATTAAGATTAAAGTCAGGAGAGTCTATGCCAATAACCACATCGGGCTGCCAATTTAGCAGATGTGATTTAACCAAGCGCCGAAGGCGCAATAATTCAGGCAACCGTTTTAAGGGTTCAACTAGCCCCATTACCGCCAAACGGTCCATCTCGCAAAGGCTGTGAAACCCCTGCTCGATCATCAGTGGACCACCCACCCCTTCAAACTGAGCATCGGGTATTCTGGCGCGGATCGACTTAACTAAGTCGGCACCCAGAATATCTCCCGATGCCTCTCCGGCGATAATGCCGATACGCAGTGCAGCCATAATAGTATTAAGTACCTGGAGGTTGTGGTGCTACGGGGCAAAAAAACTATCGCGTAATACCGCGGGTAGACTCTGTTAGCGATTTTAACAATAAATCTACTTCAGAAAACTCATCCACAAGAGGCTTCAATTTTTCCACCGCCTCGGCCACAGTAAGACCTTGACGGTAAATAATTTTATAGGCCTTGCGAATGGCAGTAATAGCTTCCGACGAGAAACCTCGACGCCGAAGACCTTCAGCATTAATGGTTTTCGCTTCGGCTGGGGAGCCGCTCACCGTCACGTAAGCAGGCACATCTTTACTAATACCTGAGCCATAACCTGTAAAGCTATGGGCTCCCACTTGGCAGAACTGATGCACCAAGGTATAGCCGCTCAGAATTGCCCAGTCCCCCACCACGACATGACCTGCCAAAGCCGTATTATTCACTAGAATGCAATGGTCACCCACTATTGAATCATGGCCAATATGCACATAGGCCATAATCAAATTATGACTGCCAACAATGGTTTTACCCTGATCCTGAATCGTGCCGCGATGAATCGTGACGCATTCGCGAATGATATTGTTATCACCAACGATTAGCTCAGTGGGCTCGCCGTTGTATTTTAAGTCTGGTGTATCTTCACCGACACTGGAAAATTGATAAATGGTATTGTTTGTGCCTATCCGGCTAGGGCCTTTAAGCACAACGTGAGAACGGATATCGCAGCCCTCACCAAGCTCAACCTGAGGACCAACAATCGTCCAAGGACCTATTTTGCAATTGGCACCAATAATTGCTTCCGGGTCAATAATCGACCGGGGGTCAATTTCTGCACTGGGGTGAATACTTCCCGCCACGATTAGCGCTTCCGATCAATACAAAGAATAGTCGCAGAACAGGCCAGCTGGTCTTCTACATAGGCCTGACATTCAAACTTCCATAAGCCCCGCTTATCGGAGACATACTGCGCTTTTAATATTAACTGATCACCCGGCACAACTTGGCGTTTGAAGCGCGCATTATCGACGCCTGCAAACATATAAATAGAACCGTCAGAAGGTTTTTTGTCTAGCGTTTTAAAGCCCAAAATACCCGCAGCCTGAGCCATGGCTTCGATAATCAACACCCCTGGCATAATCGGTAGGCTGGGGAAGTGGCCATTAAAATGTGGTTCGTTTCCCGTCACATTTTTTACCGCGACAACAGATTCCCCCAAATTCAATTCGATGACTTTATCTACCAGCAAAAAAGGATAACGCTGGGGCAAATATTCTTTAACTTCATTGACATCCATCACCATGGCTCAATTTTTTCCTTCTTTGTTTTTTAATTGCTTTTCTAAACCCACGACCCGGCGATGCAGCTCGTCCAGCTTGCTAAAGCGAGCAAAATTTTTCCGCCACAAATTTGATGCCATAGCAATGACGCCACCGGAATAAGAGCCCGGTTTATCAATCGATTTGGAGACCAAGCTGCGAGCAGTAATCTGTACATTATCCGCTATTTCTACGTGACCAATCACCCCAACATTCCCTGCAAAAGTGCAATTTTTACCAATCTTGGTACTGCCAGCCACTTGGCAACATCCGGCCATTGCAGTGTTATCACCAATTTCAACGTTGTGAGCAATCATTGTCTGATCATCTAGAATCACGCCATTGCCAATGATGGTATCGCTTAGCGCTCCTCTATCAATGGTGGAGTTCGCCCCTATCTCTACCCGTTTTCCAATTTTAACGCTGCCAAGCTGGTGAATTTTTATCCAGCCTTCATCACTGGGAGCAAAACCAAATCCATCAGCACCAATAACGGTGCCAGAATGGATGACACAGTCATCGCCCATGCTGACGCTGTGATACACAGTAACATTGGCATGTAGCAAGCAATTGCGACCTAACCGTACATTCTCCCCAATAACCGTGCCCGGACCAATAACGCAACCTTCCGCGATTTCAGCGCCGGCCTCTATCACACAGTTCGCCCCAACCGACGCCGATGGATGTACCTGATCAGAGGCCACTACCGCACTAGGATGAATACCTAATCGAGGTCGCTGCCAAGCATCAAACAACGCACTAACGCGGGCGTAACTGAGATAAGGATTAGTAGACAGCAGCACATTTGTGGGACACAAATCTGCCATATCAGGATGCACAATCACTGCAGAGGCAGCACTCTGCTCTAAACTGGATTTAAACTTAACACTGGAAAGAAAACTAAGCTCCCCTTTACCGGCTGACGCCAAGGGCGCCAAACCGGTGAGAAGCTCATCGCCTTGCCCACGAAAAGGAAGATCAAGAGTGGCAGCAAGTTCTGCCACGCTATAAGTGGGCCCGGGCATTATTTGGACTGATTAAGCTTATCTGCCACTTTCGCCGTGATGTCAAAATCGCTCTCGACATGCATTACAGACTGACGTGGTAACAACAAGCCAATATTTTCGTCTTTGATGATCTGCGGCAAAATTTTCTGCAGAGTAGGACCAACTTCCTGCATGATTGACTGCATTTCTTGCTTCTGAGCTGCCTCTAGCTTCTTAGCAATATGCTCAGCATCACCACGCTTGGCATCAATTTTGTTCTTCCGGGTAATTTTTTGCTCGTTGCTCAAAATATCCATGTCTTTTTGAAACTGTTGAACCAACTTTTCAAACTCTTTTTTAATGCCTTCTAGTTCTTTCACATTATTTTGAAAGTCTGACTGGTTCCGCAATGCATTAATTCGGCCTTTCGCCAAATCGGTATTCATCACTGCGGCTTCCAAATCCAATACCGCAATGCGGCCTTCGGCCATCACATTAGCAGCAAACGTGGCCATCAACATGACTACTGCAACTCTAAGAAACTTCATTGTAAACTCCTGCTTTTATATAGTGTTGAGAATTAAAAAGTACGTCCAAGAGAGAACTGGAAGATTTCAGTTTCATCCTCTTTCTCGTCATTAAGTGCCCGGCCCAAACTAAAGGTAAGAGGGCCAAAGCCTGACAACCATGTCACCCCTATCCCTGCTGAATAACGCAACTGCCCCAAATCAGGTTCTGAGCAATTAATCTGAGCTATACCACAACTAGTGCTAAACACATTACCCGCGTCAAAAAACAAGCCGCTTCGTACTGAACGCTGATCTTTGACAAAGGGTAAGGGAAACAGCAACTCAATCGAGCCTTCCACCAAAACGTTACCACCAAACGGATCCGTATCCCGGCGAGTACCTACAACCACTAGTTTATTGGTGGTCGGGTCTAACACATAGCCAGCATCATCAGAGAAGGTAGCCGCATTGTTTGAGGCATCCAAGGCGACAACCGCACGCCTAAAGTTATAAATATCTGCCGGGCTACTGCGTGGTCCTAAGGTGTTACTGCGATAACCGCGGACCGAGCCAAAACCACCGGCATAGAAATTTTCAAAGAAAGGCAGTTGATCCAGCTCCCCATAACCATCGCCATAACCTAACTGGGTTTTAAACCGCAAGGTCCAACTATTGGTAATGGGAAAATAAATCTGCCCTTCATAATTCAGCTTGAAAAACTCCAGGTCCGAACCGGGTACAGCCACCGACAAACCGACGGTTTGCGAAGAACCCCGGGTCGCAAAAATACCTCTATTCAAGGTCGAGCGACGATAGGAAACACCCGTTGTAAAGTTATCGAACTCACTGCCGAACTTATCCAGAAAGCCTTCTTCTTCAGGTGGACTAAGGGCGTTTGGATCAAGGTTCTCTATCGGCGTCAGGGTTTCCGGACCACTGTAGGTACCATCGTCATTCTGGGCAGACTCAATGTAGAAATTAATATCGTCCAATAACCGCGGGCTGGTAATAATTTCTTTTACCGCGGTCGCGCCTGCATCGATCTCAGTACGACTGACACCAAGGTCAAAATTAATCCGCTCAATTTCAGACAAGGGGTAGCCAAAGTTAACGGTGGCACCGTAAGTGTCACTGGTGTAACTGGCAACGTTAATTTCTTCCAGGTCCGTTGATCGGAAGTACATGGTAAAACCACGTGAAACACCATCTTCTGTGTAATACGGGTTTAAATAATTAAAGCTGGCACTTTTTTGATATGCACTTTGTGAAACACCAAAGCCAACCTGTTTACCGCTACCAAAGAAGTTGTTCTGCTGAATATTAGCGCTCAACAACAAGCCGCTATCCTGAGAGAAGCCCACACTGGCACCGAGGCTACCAGAGCTTTGCTCTTCAACCTCATACACCAAGTCGATCATGTCGTCGGTGCCGGCAACCTCATTCGTTTTCACCTCTGCACCTTTGAAAAAGCCTAGCCGCTCCAGGCGAATACGAGAGCGCTCAATTTTATCGGAAGACGCTGGCGCAGCCTCCATTTGGCGCATTTCCCGTCGCAATACTTGATCAGATGTTTTGGAGTTGCCTTTAAATTGAATGCGGCGAACATAGGTGCGCTTACCCGGATCAATAAAAAACTTTATTAATACCGAGTTATCTTCTTCATTCACTTCTGGAATGCCGCGAACCTTGGCAAAATTATACCCTTCGTTACCTAATCGCTTGGTAAGGAATTCTTCTGTGCTGGTGACCAATGCCTGGGAAAATACCTGGCCTTTTTTCACTAAAACAAAGCGCTCAAGATCATCTTCAGGCAATACCAAATCACCAGAGAGCTCTGTACCACTGATTTCGTACTTCTCACCTTCAATGACATTAACCGTAATATAAACGCTCTTTCGATTAGGGCTAATCGCCACCTGCACGGAGTCAGCGTTAAACTTCAGGTAACCCCGGTCCAAGTAGTAAGAGTCCAGTTTTTCCAGGTCGCCTCTTAACTTCTCTCTGGAATATTTATCCGCACTGCTAAACCAGCTAAACAAACCGCCGTATTTCAACTCAAACTCGTCTAAAAGTGTATCGTCGTCATAGACAGTGTTACCGACAATATTGATATGTTTGATTTTGGCATTGTTGCCTTCATCAATATTGATAGACAAGGACACTCGGTTACGAGGCTGAGCCACAACATCAGTCTCAATACTCGCATCGTAGCGGCCCTGAGACACATATTGCCGCGTTAACTCTAAACGCATATTGTCCAGTGTCGCGCGCTTAAAGACCTGCCCTTCCGACAAGCCCGCCCCTTTCAGGCCGTCTAACAATGCCTCAGTTTCTAGTGCCTTGTTGCCTTCAATCGTAATTTCGCTAATGGCTGGCCGTTCTTCAACACCGACCACCAAAACGTCGCCATCGATACCAATACGAATGTCATCGAAATTGCCCGTGCGAAATAGTGCCCGGGTGGCATTGGCCATCGATGCCGATGACGCCGAATCGCCGACACTGATCGGCATTGCCGAGAACACGGTATCAGCAGAGATTCGTTGCAAGCCTTCTACACGAATGTCCGAAATCACCACGGAGTTTTGGGCCATAGCGCCAAAACTTAGCGACAGCAAAAGAGAACTAAGAGCAACAATGCGTTTCATCAAAAACAAAAAACCAAGGCTTAGGGCCCCAAGAAAACATCATCCCGGGTGCCACTTATTCAAATTCGAATACGCTGTGCGCCAAAAATCAAAGGCGCAATACGTCGTTATATAAAGCAAATACCATCAAGCAAACCACTAACAGCAAACCTACTTGATTGGCTAGGGCCTGCACTTTCTCAGTCACGGGCTTACCACTGCCCCACTCAATCAGCGCATAAACGATGTGACCACCATCGAGAACCGGCACTGGTAACAGGTTTAAAACCGCTAAGCTAACACTCAATAAAGCCAAAAAGCTCAACCACGCGAAAACCCCGTACTGGGCCGAAGAGCTGGCCACTTTAGCAATGGTTATCGGGCCACTCAAGTTTTTCGGAGAAAGAAGCCCAGTGATCATTTTTTTTATGGACTCTAAAGTGAAGGCACTCATCTTGTAGGTTTTAGCTACCGCAGCTGAAAATCCGCTAAAAATGCCATAATCCACCGTTCTGCGCATGGATTCAGGCCACTCTGGCATGACTGCGCTCACTCCAGCAAAACCAAAAGCCTTGCCCTCTTCATCTAACTTTCTATCTGGTGTAAAGCGCAGAGAGACAAGCGCATCTCCCCGCTCTACAAGTAAAATCATCTCGACTCCGGGGCTACTTCTAACTAAGTCTACCCACTCAGCCCAATCTGCCATCGGCTGGCCATCGACACTGACAACCAAATCACCGCTTTGCATTCCCGCCCGCTCAGCTGCGCCGCCAGCAACCACCTCATCCACTTGCGCTTCGACCTTGGGCACATACAGCTGCACCCCAAGCTCTTTCAGCGGGTTAGGCTCATCGACATCACTCATCCAGCGCTCAAGCTGAACCTCGGTGTGCTGCACATTGTCACTGCCTTTCGGCTTAACAGCGAATGCCAGCTTACCTTGTTCACCGATACGCTCGAGCAACTGCATTTGCAGCGCTTCCCAGGTTGGGGTTTCTTCGCCATCAACGGCAACAATTTCTTGTCCGGTCTGCAAACCCGCTTGCTCAGCCAACGAGCCGGGAACGACCGTATCAATAATGGGGGCAACGCCATTCACACCATTAAGAAACACCGCCCAATATACCAACACCGCGAGAATAAGGTTTGCCACAGGCCCCGCTGCGGCAATAGCAATACGCTTAGCAGGTGACGCTCGGCTAAAAGCCTGGTCTAGCTCATGATCAGCTACCGGACCTTCGCGTTCGTCCAGCATTTTGACGTAACCACCCAAGGGGATACCGGCGAGCACATATTCAGTACCACTGCGATCAGTCCATTTTAATAACGGCTTGCCAAAGCCCACAGAAAAACGCAGCACCTTAATGCCGCAACGCCGAGCCACCCAAAAATGTCCAAACTCGTGAATAGCAACCAAAATCGCCAAGGTCGCCACAGTAACAAGTATTGTTTGTAAGACTTCTAGCATCTTCTCGCCCTCACGCCGTCGAACGACGGGCAACCACTTCCTCTGCAAGACGACGCGCCTGCGCATCGGCGTCTTGGACATCCTCCAGGGACAGCGGTTCAATAATGGATACGCGGTTCATTATGGCATCGATAACCTTTGGAATATCGACATAAGACAGGCGTTTTTCTAAAAATGCTGCAACGGCCACTTCATTGGCTGCATTTAGTACCGCACTGGCACTGCCCCCGGTTTCCGCTGCTTCCCTAGCCAAACGCAAACACGGGAAACGCGTCTCGTCGGGCGCCTCAAAATCCAAACGGCCCTGGGCAATAATATCTAACGGTGCCACGCCTGAGACAATACGCTCAGGCCACGCTAAGGCATGGGCGATAGGGGTTCGCATATCAGGGTTACCCAGCTGCGCCAACACTGAGCCATCGACATACTCCACCATAGAGTGGATCACGCTCTGGGGGTGAACAACCACCTCTATGCTCTCGGGTGGCGTGTGGAAAAGCCAACAAGCCTCTATCAGCTCCAAGCCCTTATTCATCATGGTGGCCGAATCTACCGATATCTTTCGACCCATCGACCAATTGGGATGGGCACAAGCCTCATCAGGAGTAACGCTATTTAATTCATCTAAAGCACGGGTGCGAAACGGCCCCCCGGACCCCGTTAACAACACCCGGCGCACGCCTAATGGCACCAGGCCGTCGCGACCCACTGCTGGCAAACACTGAAAAATGGCGTTGTGTTCACTGTCTATCGGCAATAATTGAGCGCCACTGCGGGCCACCGCCTCCATAAACAGGCCACCCGCCATCACCAGCGACTCTTTATTGGCGAGCAAGACTTTGCGTCCCGCTTCCACCGCCGCCAAGGTTGGCATCAGCCCGGCAGAACCCACAATGGCCGCCATGACAACATCCGCACTGGCGGCCACCTCAAGTAACCCAGCTTCGCCAGCCAGCACCTCAGTAGGCAAGCCTTCTTGCTTTAAACGCTTCGCAAAAGCCGGTACCAGACTCTCATCTCGGAGCACAGCGTAACGAGGACGATGGGTTTTCACCTGTTCAAACAGTTGTTTATCGCTACGATTAGCCGTCAGCGCAAACACCTCAAAGGTCTCTGGGTGACGCGATAAAACATCCAGGGTGCTATGGCCTATTGAGCCGGTTGAACCCAGTACCGTTACACGCTGCACTAAGCTGCCCCCACCGACAACAGGCCCAACGTAAAGACGGGAATAGCTGCAGTCAAACTATCGATTCGGTCCATCAGGCCGCCATGTCCCGGCAACAACTGGCCACTGTCTTTAATTCCCCGGTGACGCTTAACCATACTTTCTAACAAGTCACCTAAAACAGACGCGAGCGCAGTAAAACCTGCCAACACCAACATCGACAAGAAACCCGCAGGCATCGCTTCGCCAAAAATCACAAACAACACGGTCATCAACAACATTGCCGAACCTAGCCCGCCCCAAAACCCAGCCCAGGACTTGCCGGGGCTGACGGAAGGCGCAAGCTTGGCTTTACCCCAAGCCCGACCGACAAAATACGCGCCAATATCTGCTGCCGCCACCAGGGCAATGACCAGTAATATTAACCACACTCCGCCTTCGAGAAACCGCAGATAACTAACCGACAACCAACCTGGTGCCAATACCAACAGGCCAATAAATGCCCGCATGGTTTTAGAACCCCAAAGCCCGGCGCTTGCGGGGTAAGCTTTAACCCAAAGCAACGCAATAGCCCACCAAGCACATGCAGCGACCATCACATCACGAACCTTTAGCGGGTTCACATCGGAAAACAGCGCCACATTTAAGGCCAGCGCCAGCATGACCGTAAAACACCCAGCAACAAAAAGACCACGGCCCAGGCGACTTTCAAAGCCACTCATGTCAGACCATTCCCATGCCGCCATTAAAATCAGTACCGCAAACACCGCCGCCAGCCAACTCGCCGATAAAAATGCCAACGCAGCAAACAACGCAACAACAATCAATACGGCGGTTATCACTCTTTGTTTAAGCATGTTCGGCCCTAATGTTGATGGGAGGCATCTTCGTCTCCATCTCTACCACCGTAGCGACGATCTCTTGCCGCAAAGGCCTCTATAGCCCTGTCCATTTCGGCCTCATCAAAATCGGGCCACAGACATTCAGCAAAATACAGCTCACTATACGCAAGCTGCCACAATAGAAAATTACTAATACGTTGCTCGCCAGCAGTACGGATACACAAATCGGGACGGGGTAGCTCCGTTAGCGCGACAAACCGGTCAAATAATTCAACATCAATATCGTCAACCGACAGCGCACCCTGCTCAACTTGCGTAGCCAGCCCTTTCGCAGCCTGAACGATATCCCATTGGCCGCCGTAATCGACCGCAATCACCAGCGTTGTTTCTTTATTAAAGCGGGTAAGCTGCTCGCTATAATCCATTTGCTTGCGCAAACCTGCAGAAAACTGCTCGCGGTTGCCAATAAACCGAACCCGCACACCATCCGCATGGAGTTGCTTGGTCTCACTATCCAGATAGCTGGAAAACAAGCGCATAAGTGCTTGTACTTCCAAAGTGGGGCGTTGCCAATTCTCACTTGAAAAGGCGAATAAGGTGACGACCTCGATGCCCCGACTTTTGGTGTGTTTCAGCAGGCTACGAATCACCTCAACTCCGGCACGATGGCCTGCGGCGGCGTTCAAACCTCGTTTTTTCGCCCAGCGATTGTTGCCATCCATAATGATAGCAACATGCCTAGGCACCAGCGGGCTAGCGGGATTCCGCATGCGTAATACAGCCTTTTAGTCAGTCGCAGCTAAAGCCGACTTAAATTTCCATCAAATCGGCTTCTTTTGCCGTCAACGCCTTATCAACTTCACCAATATATTTATCGGTAATTTTTTGAATATCATCCTGGGCGCGACGCTCTTCATCTTCGCTAATTTCTTTTTCTTTTAGCAAATCTTTAATGTCGGCAAGCACATCTCTACGGGCACTACGAATTGAGACCCTTGCACTTTCCGCCTCTTGCTTAGCTTGCTTGATATAACCTTTGCGCGTCTCTTCCGTCAGTGCAGGCATAGGGATACGAATTACCGTACCCGCCGACGATGGGTTTAAACCCAAATCTGACTTCATAATGGCTTTTTCCACATCGGGAACAATATTTTTTTCCCACGGTGTTACCGTCAATGTTCGCGCATCTTCAACACCAATGTTAGCCAGCTGGCCCAGTGGCGTTTCAGAGCCGTAGTAATTCACACGAATACCATCGAGCAAGCTGGGGTGCGCACGACCCGTACGGATTTTGTTGAAATTGCTGCCCAGCGCGTCAATTGCTTTTTCCATGCGCTCTTTCGCATCTTGCTTAAATTCGTCAATCACCTTATTTCTCCTCGTAGTCGGTGGTGGCCACTAGCGTGCCTTCGCTGCCACCAACAACTATATTCAAAAGTGCACCCTGCTGCTCCATTGCAAACACTCGCAACGGCATACTGTGGTCCCGGCACAGACAAATAGCGGTCAGGTCCATCACTTCAAGCTTTTTATCCAACACTTCGTCGTAGGTCAAAAACGCGTATTTTTCAGCACTGGCATCTACCATAGGGTCAGCGCTGTACACGCCATCAACCTTGGTAGCCTTAAGCACCAGATCAGCCTCAACCTCAATACCCCGGAGGCAAGCCGCTGAATCGGTGGTAAAGAAAGGGTTGCCGGTACCGGCAGCAAAAATCACCACTTCACCCCGAGACAACGCGCGAATCGCCTTTCGACGATCATAATGATCAACCACGCCGCTCATCGGTATCGCCGACATGACAGAAGATTTAATATTGCTGCGTTCAAGCGCGTCACGTAAAGCCAGCGCATTCATTACCGTCGCCAGCATCCCCATATGGTCACCGGTTACCCGGTCAAGCCCAGCTGTCTGCAGTGCTGCGCCACGAAAGAGATTGCCACCGCCAACAACCAAGCCGACCTGAACACCAATCCCGACTAGCTGCCCCACTTCCAGCGCCATGCGGTCAAGGACTTTAGGGTCAATACCAAACCCCTGCTTTCCCATCAGTGCTTCGCCGCTTAACTTCAGCAAAATTCGTTTGTATTTTTTGTCGCGACTTTGGCTAGACATGCCTTGCAGAACCCCACGTGAACCAACATCCAATACAACGCCAGCCCAAATATTTCAGCAGCGCCCCAGCATTACCGGCACCCAAAAAGTGCTATCGGCAAAAAACGCCGTATTCTAACAGGAATTTCATCGAAATCGCGTCAAATCTAAACGGCGATAATGCCAAGGATTCCACTGCGTTTTTGCCGCACATACAAAAAGGGGCCCGAAGGCCCCAGTTTTTCAAGTGGCTTAGCCCTTTAGCTGGGCCGCTACCTCGGCAGCAAAATCCACTTCTTCTTTTTCAATACCTTCACCAACTTCAAAGCGCAGGAAGGATTGAATGTCGGCGCTGTTGTTTTTCAGCAATTTACCGACCGTCACTTCAGGGTCTTTCACAAAAGCTTGATCAACCAGTGCATTCTCAGAAAGGAACTTGCGAATACGACCATCAATCATTTTTTCGATGATTTCAGCAGGCTTACCACTCTCTTGAGCTTGAACCGTAAAAATCTCACGCTCCTTCTCAATCAGCTCAGCGGGCATATCGTCAGGCTTGGCAACCTGAGGGTTGACCGCTGCAACGTGCATGGACACATCGCGAGCCAACTCAGCGTCACCGCCTTTCAAGGCCACCAACACAGCAATGCGATTATTGGAATGAACATAGCTATCAACTACGCCACCCTCAACAGCCAGCACTTGCGAACGACGTACAGAGATATTTTCGCCAATTTTTTGAACCAGTGCTTCACGAGCCTGCTCCAATTCGCCATCCATCAGCGCAGCAACATCTTCTTGCTTTGAAGCAAATGCTTTTTCCAGCACCAAGTTAACAAACGCCAAAAAGCCTTCATCCCGAGCAACAAAGTCAGTTTCGCTGTTCACTTCAACAATAACGCCGAAGCTACCATCTTCAGCTACTTTAGCGGCAACCACGCCATCCGCCGCAGTACGACCTGCTTTTTTAGCCGCTTTCATGCCGCTAGATTTGCGCATCTCTTCGATTGCCAGCTCGATATCGCCACCAGCATCGTTCAGTGCTTTTTTACACTCCATCATGCCCAGACCTGTGCGGTCGCGCAGTTCTTTAACCATCGCTGCTGATACAGCCATCTCTAAATCCTCTATATATTGGGCTTTAACCTGACCCAAACCACTGGGCCTGCTCAATAGGTATCTAAAAAAGGGGGCCTGGCCCCCTTTCGCAGACTACCTGTTAAAAATACCTTACTCGGCGGCGTTTTCTTCGCCTTCGGCAGCCACTTCTACAAACTCATCTTTAACGGGCACTTCGTTTTCAACCGCACCCACCAACGTGTCGGCAATCGCAGTGACGTAAAGCTTAATAGCACGAATTGCATCGTCGTTACCGGGAATAACATAGTCAACGCCATCGGGGTTGCTGTTGGTATCAACAATGCCAAATACTGGAATGCCCAGCTTATTCGCTTCTTGAATCGCAATGCGCTCGTGGTCTACGTCAATAACAAACAACGCATCTGGCAAGCCAGCCATATCCTTAATACCGCCAATGGAACGCTCAAGCTTTTCCATGTCACGACGGCGCATCAGCGCTTCTTTCTTAGTCAATTTGTCAAAGGTACCATCTTGGCTTTGAGCTTCTAACTCACGCAGACGACGCACAGATTGACGAATCGTTTTGTAGTTGGTCAGCATACCGCCCAACCAACGATGGCTAACAAACGGCATACCGGCACGTGCGGCTTGCTCGCCAATAATTTTACCGGCGGCGCGCTTGGTACCAACAAACAGAATCTTGTTCTTGTTTGCGGCCATTTTAGCCATAGCATCGAGGGCACGGTTCATTGCAGGAACGCTGTGCTCAAGATTAATGATATGAATTTTGTTACGAGCACCGAAGATGTACGGTGCCATTTTAGGATTCCAATAACGGGTCTGGTGACCAAAGTGAACACCAGCCTGCAACATTTCGCGCATGCTTACTTGTGACATGATTTTTCCTTAATAAACATCGGGTTATTAACTTGCAGCTACCCCGCAACCCAACCCCAGCCATTGCTGAAGCACCCGGGATTACGTGTCGGTAACGGCGCGTCGTTTATGCTGTTGTCAACTGAGGCCGACAAACAGGCGCGTCTTTATACCACAACTGCCCAACAGCTTAAAGAAAAACCGCTGTTAAAAAGCAGAGCCCTTCGCCTGTCCAGAAGCAATGGTTTACAATATCGACCTTTGGCTAAAATTGCCCCACCGACGCTGGTGCCCTCACGTTTATGAATGTTACAAAGAAGACCCCCGAAGAAATTGCCGCTATGCGCGTTGCTGGACGCTTGGCCGCCGACGTATTAGAAATGATCACCCCTTACGTTCAGCCCGGTGTCAGCACTGAAGAACTGGACCGTATCTGCCACCAATATATTGTTGAGGTTCAAGACGCGATTCCCGCACCACTCAACTATAATGGCTTTCCCAAATCGATCTGCACCTCCGTCAATGAGGTGATATGCCACGGCATCCCATCAGATAAAAAGATTTTGAAAGAAGGCGATCTGCTTAATATCGATGTCACCGTTATTAAAGATGGCTGGCATGGCGACACCAATCGCATGTATTACGTGGGCGAGGTACAAGATCACGCCAAGCGCCTTTGCCGCGTCACCCAGGAATGCCTATATAAAGCCATTGAATTGGTTCGGCCGGGCTGTATGCTAAGCGACATCGGTACTATTATTGCCAAGCACGCCCGGGCCAACCATTATAGCGTCGTTGAAGAGTACTGCGGTCACGGCATTGGCCGAGGCTTTCACGAAGACCCTCAAGTTTTACATTATGGCGAAGGCTATAACCGCCGCAATGACCTGAAACTAGAAGAAGGCATGACTTTCACCATCGAACCGATGATCAATGCCGGTAAAAAACATACCAAACTCAATATGAAAGATGGCTGGACGGTCACCACCAAGGACCGCCGCCTGTCTGCCCAATGGGAACACACCATGGCAGTCACCGCTGATGGCGTTGAAGTTTTAACCGCCAGACCCGACGAACCCTTTTATCAAGGCTAATAAATGCCCCAGCTAGACCGCGAGAAACTCGATCAAAATGCGAGCAGCACTTTGTCGCACTATAAAAACTTTCTCCACGCCCTGCAGAAGGAGCTCGAAGAAGGCTTTCATGATGGCGTGCCGGTGCGAGACCTGGTCGCGCTGCGCTCCAATAAGATTGACGAGTTACTACAAGACCTCTGGAGCCGTTTTGAATGGGATAACGACATAGCACTCATCGCCGTTGGCGGCTATGGTCGAGGTGAACTGCACCCCTACTCCGACATCGATATTTTGATACTGACCCAAGGTGATACTGACAAGTACCGCGACAATATCGAGCGGCTTATCACCCAATTATGGGACTTAAACCTGAATATCGGCCACAGCGCCCGCAGCATTGCCCAATGTCAGCAAGCCGCCATTGACGACATCACCATCGCCACCAACTTAATGGAGTCCCGCACCCTCAGCGGAAACAGCGCCCTTCACGAAGAATTAATGGGGTTGGCAGGCCCCGAGACTATCTGGCCCAGCGCTGATTTTTTCCGGGCGAAATGGGACGAGCAAATTCAACGCCACCGCAAATACGCTAACACCGAATACAACCTTGAACCCAATATAAAAAGCTCTCCCGGCGGTCTTAGGGACATACAGATGATTGGCTGGGTGGTAAAACGTCACTTCGGCGCCCAGTCAATTGGCGAACTTTACGAGCGTCAGTTCCTCAGTTTGGAAGAGCTCTCACTAATCAAAGATGGGCAGGACTTTCTCTGGCGTCTGCGCTTTGCCCTGCACTTAGTCGCCGGTCGGGAAGAAGATCGCCTCCTGTTTGATCACCAGCGCACGCTGGCCACCATGTTCGGTTTTGAAGACAGCGATGGCAAACTCGCTGTTGAGCGGTTTATGCAGGAGTATTATCGCTGGGCGATGAATCTTGGTGTCATCAACGATGTACTGATGCAACACTTTGATGAAACCATACTAAGAGCCTGTGAAGCTGAAACCCTGATCGAACTCAACACCCGGTTTCGAGTGAGAAACGGTCATATCGAAGTCGCCAACGACAAAGTGTTTGCCAAAAGCCCTTCCGCATTAATGGAAATTTTTGTGCTGATGGCCAGCAACCCTTCCATTGACGGCGCCCGGGCCAGCACCATCCGGCTCATTCTGAAATCTCAATATTTAATCAATGACCGGTTTCGTGCCGACCCCCGCACCAAGCGTTTATTTATGGAGTTGCTACGGTCACCGCAACGGGTTGCACTGCAATTACGGCGAATGCGCCGCTGGGGTGTGTTGGGCGAATTCATTCCAGAATTTGGTCAAATTATGGGGCAGATGCAGCACGACCTGTTTCATATTTACTCCGTCGACGCCCACACCATGGTGCTGATCAAAAATATCAGCCGCTTCCGCTACCCGGATATGGTCGAAACCTTTCCGATGGCGCACCGCATTATGCAGCGTCTGGCAAAGCCGGAATTACTATTTCTGGCCGGCCTGTTTCACGATATCGCCAAAGGCCGAGGGGGTGATCACTCCACCCTCGGCGCCGTCGATGCACGGCACTTCTGCGAAAACCTGGGGCTCAATAAGCGCGACAGTAACCTGGTTGCGTGGCTGGTGGAAAAACACCTGGAAATGTCCTCTGTTTCTCAGCGCAAGGATATTCAAGACCCCGAAGTTATCCGCGATTTTGCCCTAATGGTAGGCGAGCAGTCCCGGCTGGACTACCTGTTTTGCCTGACCGTGGCCGATATCAACGCGACCAACCCCACGCTGTGGACCTCTTGGCGAGCATCATTAATGCGCCAGCTTTACGCCGAGACCCGCCGGGCGCTGCGCCGGGGCCTTGAAAACCCCATCGACAAACAAGAGTGGATTGCCGAAACCCAGCTTGGCGCCATCGAAAAACTGGAAGATTACGGATTTACCGACACCGAGACTAAACAACTCTGGGCAAATACCGGCGAAGACTATTTTATCCGCGAACAGATCGACGATATTGTCTGGCACACTCGGGCTATTGCCGAGCGGACTCGGGCAGACGCCTCCTTGGTACTGGTAAAAGAAGGGGGCCTGCAAGACCACGAAGGCGCGACCCAGATCTTTGTTCACACCAAGGGTCGCCCCGGCCTCTTTGCTCAGCTTGCAGCGGCTATGGAGCAGCTCGACCTGAGTATTCAAGATGCCCGTATATACAACAGCGGTTCTGGTTACACCTTAGATACATTTTACGTACTCGATGCCAATGGCGAGTCTCTGGGCGACAACAACGACCGCATTGAACAGATCATTCAGTTCCTGCAGGAGCGCCTCGAACACCCAGAACGCTTCCCGGAAGCCAATAGCCGCCGAACTCCTCGGCAAATGCGCCTGTTTAGCACTCCAACTCGCACCAGCATGGCGACGGATCTGAACAAAGGCCATACCGTTCTGGAAGTCATCACCCCGGACCGCCCCGGACTGTTGGCTAAAATTGCCCGAATTTTCAACCAATACGATTTGCGTCTACAAAACGCCAAAATTGCCACCTTGGGCGAGCGAGTAGAAGACGTTTTCTTTATTACCAACAGCGAGCAGAAGCCCGTGGAAGACCCAGTGTTATGCCGGGAAATTCAAGACAGCATCTGCAAGGAGCTGGACCAGCAAGTGAGTAAACAGAATGAATCCACGGCTCCAGGCCCTTCAGGCCTATCCATTTGAAAAACTAAAGGCCTTACTGGCAGACACGAATCCACCAGACTGCAAACCTATTCCGCTCTCCATAGGCGAGCCCCGCCACCCCGCGCCAAGTTTTGTGCTTGACGCGTTGGCGGGTAACTTAGACAAACTTAGCAATTACCCCACTACCAAGGGCATTGCCGAGCTTCGAGAAGCTATTTCGGCCTGGGCTTGTCAGCGCTTTGCCCTGCCTGCGTTATCTGTCGAGACCCAGTTACTGCCCGTTAATGGCACCCGAGAGGCACTCTTCGCCTTTGCCCAAACAGTAGTAGCGGCAAGCCCCGACGCACTGGTTTGCACGCCCAACCCCTTTTACCAAATTTATGAAGGTGCAGCGCTGTTGGCTGGCGCCCAGCCGCACTTTTTAGCCTGCGATGTCCGCAATGGTTTTATTCCCGATTTTGACGCGGTGCCTGCTGACATTTGGCAGCGTTGCCAGCTGCTGTTCATCTGCACGCCGGGCAACCCTAGCGGCGCCGTAATGGACATTGCCAGTCTGCAAAAGCTAATTGCATTAGCAGACCAGTACGATTTTGTTATTGCCAGTGACGAGTGCTATTCCGAGCTGTATTTTAACGAAGACGCACCACCACCGGGACTACTTCAAGCCTGCGCGGATATGGGCCGCAATGATTATCGCCGCTGCGTGGTATTTCACAGCCTGTCAAAACGCTCCAATCTACCCGGCTTGCGCTCTGGCTTTGTCGCCGGTGACGCCAACATTCTCAAAGACTTTTTGCTTTACCGGACCTATCACGGCTGTGCCATGCCGGTTCAACACCAACTTGCCAGTGCGGCGGCCTGGTCTGACGAGCATCACGTCAAAGCCAACCGCGACCTCTACCGAGAGAAGTTCGCCAAGGTTCTGGCAACATTAGACGGCTGCCTGGAAGTAAGCCAACCCGACGCGTCCTTTTATTTATGGGCAAAAACGCCCATTGCCGACACCGACTTTGCCCGCCAGCTTTTTGATCAACAACATGTCACCGTATTAGCGGGCAGCTACCTCTCAAGAGAAGTTGATGGTATTAACCCCGGCGCTAACTATGTGCGTATGGCCTTGGTGGCAGAGCTGGATGACTGCCTAGAAGCCGCCCGTCGCATTAAGGCCTTCTGCCAGTCGCTGGAGGCTTAAGGTATGTTGAAAGCCGAGCGGGTGGCGTTTATTCAACGCCGCCTGGATGAACTCTATCCTGAGCAGCCCATACCGCTGGATCACAAAGACCCTTACACCTTGCTGGTTGCCGTGTTGCTCTCCGCCCAGTGTACGGATGTCCGAGTGAACCAAGTCACGCCTGCGTTGTTTGCCCTGGCCGATAACCCAGCCGATATGGCCCGGCAAAGCGTGGAAAAAATCCGCGAGATTATTCGCCCTTGCGGCCTATCGCCACAAAAATCAAAAGCCATAAAGCGTTTATCCGAGATGCTTATGGAAGACCACGGCGGCGAAGTTCCCCAAGACTGGGAGGCCTTGGAGCGTCTCCCCGGTGTCGGTCATAAAACTGCCAGCGTCGTCATGTCCCAGGCCTTTGGGGTACCCGCTTTTCCTGTCGACACCCATATCCACCGTTTGGCCCAACGCTGGGGCTTGAGCAACGGCAAAAATGTCGCCCAGACTGAAAAAGATCTGAAACGTCTGTTTGCCAAAGAAAACTGGAACAGTTTGCATCTGCAAATTATTTACTACGGCCGCGAATACTGCAGCGCCAGAGGCTGCGATGGCACAGTGTGCGAAATTTGCACCACCTGCTACCCCGAGCGTAAAACGGCCAAGAAACTCCGAAAAGCCTGAAGATACAAGCACTTTTTGCTAAGCTTAGCGACCCAAAACTGGAGGCCACCACACGCACTATGACTGTGATTTTATACGGCATAAAAAACTGCGATACCGTTCGCGCTGCCAGAAAATGGCTGGATGCGGAAAACATTGAACACCAATTCCACGATGTTCGGGAGCAAGCCCTCAGTGAAGACCAGCTTAATCAATGGTTGGACAAACTGGGGGACAAACTGATTAATAAACGCAGCACCACCTGGAAACAGCTGGACGAAGCCGACCGAGAGCAACTTAGCGACCGCGCGGCCAAGCTCTTACTTGCCCACCCGACACTAATGAAACGGCCGCTGCTGGATACAGGAAAAGAACTGCATCTGGGCTTTAAAGACACTGATTATCAGCGCATTTTCACCCATCACACATTGTGAAGCCGGCAGCGATTTTAAACATCAATATGACACTCACCCCAACAACACAGGATGCCATCTCAGCATGACCGACTCTATTTTTAGCCTGGGCATAGGCCTCGGCAGCCAAAACAACAAAGGCGAATGGCTAGACAGCTTTTATCCCAAACCCCTGCTTTCGCCCTCTGCTGAGCTTATCGCGGCGGTTACACCCGTCGTAAATTACACCGGCGGCAACACCGCCATTGCAGTCAATGCCGACACAATGGCAGCACTGGCCGATGCGATTAAAGGTTGCGGCGAAGATGCCTTGGCCGAAATTGCCGTGCAGTTAGCCAGCAGCAACCAAGCACTGGTGGTCACGATACTGGCCAGCGATGAAGCGCCAAGCTCGGTTCCCGAGTCTTACCTCAAACTTCACCTGCTCTCTCATCGTCTGGCCAAGCCACATCAGCTGGATCTAAACGGGATGTTTGGCGTGCTACCCAATGTCGCCTGGACCAACCAAGGTGCAGTTGATTTGGCAGAACTACCTCAAAAACAGCTACAAGCTCGCATGAAAGGCGAACTGCTAGAAGTGATGTCGGTAGACAAATTCCCCAAAATGACCAATTACGTCGTCCCCACTGGTGTTCGCATCGCCCATACTGCCCGCGTGCGCCTTGGTGCTTACTTGGGTGAAGGCACCACCATCATGCACGAGGGTTTTGTGAACTTTAATGCGGGCACCGAAGGCCCAGGCATGATCGAAGGCCGGATTTCTGCCGGCGTTATGATTGGTGCCGGTTCAGATCTTGGCGGCGGTGGCTCAACTATGGGCACCTTATCGGGTGGCAACAATGTGATCATCTCCGTTGGTAAAGAATGCCTCATTGGCGCCAACGCCGGTGTCGGCATTCCCCTTGGTGATCGCTGTACCATTGAAGCTGGCCTTTATATTACTGCTGGCTCTGTCGTCACCATGGTCGACGACAAAGGCGAAGCTGCGGCCACCACTAAAGCCAGAGATTTGGCTGGCAAGTCGGACCTGTTATTCCGCCGCAACTCCAAAAACGGCGCCATTGAGGTGCTGACAAACAAATCAGCCATCGCCTTGAACGAGATGTTGCACGCCCACAATTAAGTGTGATTCAACACCTTCCTACTCGACATTGCGGTAACCCGCCGCAATGTCGCTTTTTGCAAACACTGGTGAACTCCTTGCCAAGCGGCTACTCTATAAAGGCAACTTGTCTATAAAACAGCGACTTAGACAAGCCGGCTTATTTCTGCCTCAGCGGCGACAAGGAGATAGAGATGGATCTGCAAATTACCGGTATTCTTGGCTTTATTATTTTTATTGCCGATATTTGGGCAATCCTCAATGTTATTCAGAGCCGAGAAAGCTCAGGCACAAAATTACTGTGGATTGTACTCATTCTAGTTCTGCCACTATTGGGCCTGCTCATCTGGTGGTTTGCTGGACCACGAGAGCCATAGCTACGCCGTGTATCTTGTTTCTGAGATCGACTGGCCACTGATCGTCCACCACCTCACTCAGCTCGCAATTGCCTATGTTTTGGCACTGCCGATAGGTTTTAACCGCGAAGCGGAATCCAGAGGCGTTGGTTTACGTACATTTCCCTTAGTTGCTATTGCCTGTTGCGCTTATTTGCTTATTGGCCGGGACGTGCTTAGCGGTGACGAATCCCACGCCAGGTTAATGTATGGCTTGATGAGCGGTATTGGTTTTATTGGCGGTGGCGCCATATTAAAACAGGGCGATTCTGTCTCAGGCACCGCCACGGCATCGGCTATCTGGTCCACTGGTGCAATCGGTACAGCCGTTGCCTGGCAGCGATATGAAATAGCCATTGTCGTCAGCCTGATGACCTTTCTGACCCTTCGATTACTGGTACCCGTAAAACGCTGGGCCAAGACTAAGAGACATAACGACTAAATATGGACGTTTCCAAAACACCCAAATCGGCTGACTGGGCGATAAAAATTCTCGCCGTGCTGGCAGTGCTCTACACCTTACAAGTTGCTAGAGACGTGATGCTACCCATCACCTTAGCCATTATTTTTGCCTTGTTGCTGGGTCCTGCCGTGACTCGCTTACAAGACTACCGCATTCCCAGAAGCTTAGGTGCTCTCGCGCTACTCACCCTGAGCCTGGGCGCTTTTGCTGGTGGTTTGTATATGCTGACCACCCCCGCGCTAGACTGGTTAGGGAAGGCCCCCGAAGCAATCAACATCATCCAAGATGAGTTACTCAGCGTCGACAGTGGCAGCAACGAAGTCGATGCGGCAAGCCGCAGCATCGACTCGTTGGCCAAAACCCTGAGTAGCGAACCCAGCAACCCGCAAATTACCCAAGTAGTGATTACTGAGCCTGGCTGGCGAGCAGAAGTCTGGGAGATAGGCAAAAATTTTGGCGTCTACGGCACCTTGAGCATCATCATGCTGTTCTTTCTGCTCACCTCCGGCGAAGCACTGCTCAAGCGCTTTATTCACATATTACCCAGCCAGCGCGACAAGGCCACGGTAATTGACGTGGCAAAACACGCCCAAGAGCAAATGTCCCGGTATTTGGTAACCATTACCGCCGTCAATATTGGCCTGGGAACTGTTACCGGATTGGCATTATGGGCGCTGGGGTTTCCCGATCCGGCTTTATGGGGAGTCGTTGCTGCTGTTCTGCGTTATATACCCTATCTGGGCGTCAGCATTACAATCATGCTGCTAGCCATCATCAGTGCCGTGAGCTTTGATTCAACGGAAATGATTCTGGCCGCGCCACTTGGCTTTGCTTTACTCACATCCTTTACCGGACAATTTGTCGACCCCTTTGTCCACGGCTACCGCTTTAGCCTTAACGCCATTGTCGTCTTTTTATGGATATTCTTTTGGGGCTGGATGTGGGGGGCACCGGGCGTTCTGCTTGCCGTGCCACTACTCACCTTATTCCAAGTAATTTGCCAACACGTAGATCGACTCACGCCGATTGCACACATGATAGGAAACGAATGACATGACGGATCTGGATACCTACCGCAAAGCGTTATGGCCGCTGCCCATTCAGGCAAAAACAGCCAACAAAAAATACCGGCGCGTAGGCGTAGAAATAGAGTTTACTGGCCTGCAAATCGACGCCATTGTCGAGATCATCAAAGCAGAACTTGGCGGCAAGGCCGCGCCGGTCTCTGACTATGAGGTTAATGTTGAAGACACCTCATTAGGCAGCTTTGGAGTCGAACTGGATTTTGCCTATATCAAAAAGCTTGGTCGGGAACGCAGTGAAAACGGCAAAGGCAATGATTTTGATGAACTCGCCGAAAACCTTGTCGGCACCATTGCCAAGCAACTAGTGCCCTTTGAGGTTGTCGGGCCACCGGTAGCAATGCCAGAGTTGTGGAAGCTGGAAAGTCTGTTTAAAGCCCTGCGACTAGCGGGTGCCGAAGGGACAGGCAGCTCCGCCACCAACGCTTTTGGTTTGCAGCTCAACCCGGAAATGCCTGATTGCGAAGCGGCCACTATCGTCAATTATTTGCGGGCATTCTTTTGCTTGTTTGATTGGCTCAAAGAACGCAGCAAGGTTGATCTGACTCGCCGCCTGACCTCCTATGTTGATCCGTTCAGCAAAGAGTATATCCGCCTGGTGCTTAACCCAGACTATGCCCCGGACATGGACACACTGATCGACGACTACTTAAAACATAATCCCACCCGTAACCGGGCACTGGATATGCTGCCCTTGTTCACTCATATTGATGAGGCTAGAGTCCGGGCCAAAGTCGACGATGACCGAGTGAAGCCCCGGCCAACACTGCACTACCGTCTGCCCAACAGCTTAATTGATGATCCTCAATGGGGCTTAATTACCCCATGGCGAGACTGGCTGCAGGTGGATAACCTGGCCAACCAACCCGAATTATTGGCCGAAGTGTGCGAAGCTTATCTGAAGCACCTGGACAGCTTTACCGATAGCCTGTTTGGCGACTGGGGACACGCGGTTTATCGCTGGCTGTTTCCGGAGCTGCTATGACTCGTCCGTTGATTGGCGTCACTGGCGACGATCAAACCCTACGATTTTCTTGGTGGTTTATCCGCTGGGCACTATGGCGCTGTGGCGCTAAAGCCTGGCGGCTGACGCCCGATCGCAGTACGCTCCCCGACAATCTCGATGGCATCATCATTAGCGGTGGCGACGATATCGACCCGCAACTCTATTTACCAGACGCCCCCGACGTTGCCCCCATCAATGCTAGACGGGATCGTTTTGAAATCGCTATTTTAGAAAGTGTATTGGGCAAAAGCATGCCTATCCTTGGGATTTGTCGGGGCGCGCAGCTGATGAATGTAGTGCTTGGCGGCACCTTATTTAGCGATCTTAGGGAAGTGCGCATCAAAACCTCTAATCGACGAATGTTGCTACCCCGCAAAACCCTCAACGTGTTAGATAACAGCCAATTGCAAGGAGTACTCGGCACTGCGCGCTGCAAAATAAATAGCCTGCACCACCAAGCTGTCCGCGACTTGGGAGAAGGCTTAGTGGTTAGCGGCAGAGATCTGGATGAAATTATTCAAGGGGTAGAGAGCCCTGAACACCGCTTTAGAATGGGGGTACAGTGGCACCCTGAATACCTTCCCCAAAAGACCGAGCAACTCAGGCTGTTCCAGCATTTAGTTCAGGCGGTTAACTAATGCTGTTTCAGTATTTTCTGCTTTTTGCTGCCTCTTTTGGTGCCGCAACTATTCTGCCATTTTATTCAGAGATCTTGCTTGTTTCACAGCTTCGGTCTGGTTTAGATCCTTTCTGGCTGTGGTTTTTTGCCAGCCTTGGTAACACGCTAGGCGCCGGCGTGAACTGGTGGCTAGGGGAGCGTCTGGTGCAGTACTCTGATCGACGCTGGTTTCCTGCCCGCCAAAGCGATTTACTCCGGGCCCAAAACTGGTTTAATCGCTACGGCCAATGGACCTTATTAATGACATGGTTGCCAGTGGGGGGCGATGCATTGACCGTTATCGGCGGCATGATGCGAGTGCCAGCACTGCAGTTTTTTTTACTGGTTGGCATCGGTAAAAGTGCCCGCTACGCTCTACTTATTCTTGGTTACAACGCCTTCTAGCCGCGTACAATAGCGCTATTTCAAGAGTGTTCTGAAATGGCCTTAACTGCAACTGTCTTTAAAGCTTCGCTGGATATCAGCGACCTCCGCCGCCATCACTATCAGCACTACGCCTTCACTATTGCACGCCATCCCTCAGAAACTGACGAGCGCATGATGCTTAGGTTGCTCGCCTTCGCCCTTTTCGCCCATCAAGATTTAGAATTTACTCGGGGCATTAGCGATACTGACGAGCCAGACCTATGGTTAAAAGCGCCTAGTGGCGAAATTGAACTCTGGGTAGAGCTTGGTAATCCCAGTAGTAAGCGGCTGCGTCGTGCCCGCAGTTTGGCTTCAAAGATTATGGTTGTCAGCTACGGAGGCCGCACCGCTGAACAATGGTGGCTAGAAAATGAACGTGAATTACGGGGTTTTAAATCCCTTAGCCTCATTGAGATTGCCCAAACCGAATCTCAGGCACTGGCCGAAATGGCCCAACGGAATATGCGTCTGCAATTTACTTTAGACGAGGACTCGATTTGGGTATCAGATCAAAACACTAGCCTAGAAATTCAAGCACAGCTGCGGCTAGGTGACTGGGCCATATAAGCCAAGGAGGATTGAGTGAGCGTTATCAACATTCATACCATCGATCACGTCGTGCTGCGCACCGACAAATTGTCAGCAATGCTCGATTTTTACCAACACATTCTGGGGTGTAAATCAGAGCGGTGCGAAGAAAGCATCGGCCTGTATCAACTGAGAGCCGGGGATGCGCTTATTGATATTGTTCCTGTAAACAGTCCGTTAGGCAAAGAAGGTGGCCCTCCGCCCGGAGAGCAAGGCCACAATATGGACCATGTCTGCTTACAGCTCAGCCCTTTTAACGGTCCTGAGATTTTACAATTTTTAGATGCGCAAGGTGTTAGCCGCAGCGATATTGAACGTCGTTATGGCGCCAAGGGTTTTGGTCCGTCTATCTACATCTATGACCCAGAAGGTAACAGAGTCGAACTGAAAGGCCCGCCTGAATAGTTTCTGTGATTCCCTTTCAGCCGAACAGCAGCCATTAGCTGATATTACTCAGCGGCTAATTAAGAATATTGATGATCTCAAGGGTGGCTGCAATCAAACGAAGGCGGCGATCTTCAATTTGCACCGTCACATAACCGTGCTTATCCACCGGCGAAATAATACGACCATGCCGGTAAATATCCCGGTCCAAACGATGCCCTACCGCAAGTTTTTTCTGCCAACCTGGAGGTAAATTGCCCTGGGCCGCTTTTTTCTGAAGACCGGGAGGCAAGCCGCCAGGGGGCTTTGCCATTAGCGGTGCTGACACTGAGCACGCCATGACGACGGCAAGTGCAATGCCTATCTTTTTCATTTCAACTCTCCTTCATGACCCATACGTCTAACTAAGACGTTAGCTTAGAGCGAGGGTTCTGACGTTGAGCTGAACAAATAACGGTACTATTTTGTATAAGCACTGGTTTGTATAAGCAGTGATTTGTATAAGCACGGGCAGCGTCATGCAAACACCGGCAGCATGTCGTACAAAAATCGTCCAGAAAGTCTTATATAAACCGTGTGGGGACAGCCACTGCTGAAGCGCGGACGCATCCCCTCAAAGCGCGCCACCTCAACAGGTGACGCCAAACAGCCGGGGCTAAATGCTGTCTTTCATCGCGGCATTGATTCTGACCTCGCGATGGGGCTGAAAACTAGGTCCTGCCAATTGCTCAATACGGCCACCACGCTCGAGAAACTCATCTATCTGACGAGAAATTTCGGCGCGCAACGTTTGCTGATGGCCAGGGGAATGGCTACCGTGGATTTTCTGGAATCGGTTCATGTTTTCACCTCATCGTTCAATCATCTAATGTAAAGCCGCTGCTGCGACCCCAATCAGACTAGTGCCCGACGATGACAAAATTGCGATAAATTTATGACAATCTCAGGGCAACAGCAGCCATCACTTTTTTATCTCCGCCCTGCTCTCGCAGCCCGCCAATCCAGTGATCATTACTTTTCCCATTCACCCGCAAGGCTCGACTATAGCCAGTGATGGTCACATATCTGTTAAAATCCCGCTTTTGCTTTTGGTCCCCCATACTATGACAAGCCTTACGCCTACTTTGGAACTCGCCTGCGATCTAATGAGCCGCCAATCTGTTACTCCGGAAGATGCCGGTTGCCAACAGCTGATGATGGCCCGCCTTGAGGCCATAGGCTTTCAATGCCAAAACCTGCGCTTTGAAGACGTCGATAACTTTTGGGCGGTCAGAGGCGACAGCGGTCCTCTGCTTTGTTTTGCAGGGCATACCGACGTGGTGCCCACTGGCCCCGCCGAAAACTGGCAGCAACCCCCTTTTGAGCCCATCATCAAAGACGGCATGTTACTGGGCCGGGGCGCAGCCGACATGAAGGGAAGCTTGGCGGCAATGGTCACCGCCTGTGAGCGGTTTATAGCAGAGCACCCTAAGCATCAGGGCCGCATCGCATTTTTAATAACCAGTGACGAAGAGGGGCCTTCGGTTAACGGCACCGTCAAAGTCGTGGAGTGGTTAGAAAACCAACAGGAAAAAATCACTTGGTGTCTCGTCGGCGAGCCCTCCTCTAGCGAGGAAGTAGGCGACGTTATCAAAAATGGGCGTCGAGGCTCCTTAGGGGCAGTACTCAAAGTGCGTGGTGTACAAGGCCATGTGGCTTACCCCCATTTAGCCGTTAACCCCATTCACACTGCCACACCAGCCCTGGCCGCCCTATCTCAGGAAGTCTGGGATGAGGGCAATGACTTTTTCCCCGCCACATCCTTTCAAATTTCCAATATCAACGGCGGCACCGGGGCAACCAACGTCATCCCCGGCGAACTGGAAGTGGTTTTTAATTTCCGTTTTTCCACCGAACTGACCGAAGACGATTTAAAGCGCCGGACACTGGCCATACTAGACGCCCACAACCTGGATTACCGAGTGGATTGGACGTTAAGTGGCCATCCCTTTCTCACCGCTGAAGGCCCGCTAGTAGAAGCTGCCCAAGCGGCTATCACCACCGTCACAGGACGCAACGCGGTTCTCTCCACTGAGGGCGGCACCTCTGACGGCCGTTTTATTGCCCCGACTGGAGCACAAGTGGTGGAGCTGGGACCAGTCAACGCCACCATTCATAAAGTCGACGAGCAAGTGAGCGCCGCCGACCTCGACACCTTGTCGCAAATCTATGAAGTGATGCTGGGGAGACTGCTCACCTAAAAGCCTATACGCCTATTGATGCTGAACCATTTTTGAAGCGGTCTAGTACTAGGATTTATTAAAGGCTTTTAAAGGATACACATCGAAGCGCACCGCCTTGCCTGTCACCGCAAACTGAGGCGGCCTTCCCCCAAGAGGAGGCGCGTGAGGGGGGCGCTTAACCACGACCCGGTGCTTAGCCGCCTGCAGGGCCAAATCCAGCAACGCATCTGCATCGTTGTCCATACCCACAAGGCTGTGGAAGAGACGCATCTCTTTTTTGACCAAAGCAGATTTACCGGACTCGGGAAACATCGGGTCTAAATACACCACATCGGGCTGCTGAGTTTCTGACATAGCAGCCAAAATACTGTGGGCTCCCGTCGTCTGTAACTCCATCCTCGATACCATCTCGCAGATGTCAGGGTCATACTGCCCCCTGCTAATACCATCCGCCAGCATGGCAGCAACAATGGGGTTGCGCTCACACAGGGTAACTGTCGCGCCATAACTGGCCAGCAAAAAGCTGTCCCGCCCCAGACCTGCCGTGGCATCTAATATCCGCAACTCAGCTCGTCGACCACCAATCGCCTTTAACAGCAATTCTTTACCCCGGTGTCGATCGCGAAACTGCTTAGCAAAATCAATGGCAAACGGCTTTTCACGCAATCGGGGGTTACGTCCGACTACCAGTTGTTGGTCTTGAAAGAAAAGGTAAAGCTGCTCAGAACCGCCATCCCGGTCTGCAACTTCAGGCAGGTTCAGATGCGCCGCCAGCGCCGAGCTTCGGGGCTCGCCATCGGGGTTCCACACCAAAACAGATTGAACAGCGGCGGCATCAGACATAGTCGTTAGATTTCAAGCTCAGTCGTTAAAAAGTAAAGCTCGCAATCATAGGCGAAAGTGCCGCCGCTGCCCATGCTTTCAATTGGCGATGCGGAGGGCCTGTTAACATTAACTGGCCCTAACGAAACGCCAAATAAAACTTAGAAATTAAGAATAATGACGACAGCAATTTACAATGCGGCCCGCCCACTCTGGCTCATTACAAGCTTCGGCAATATCTGCCAACGAGACCACACCAATAAAATCTTTATTTCGAGAGTTATTCATGACCAACAGGCGCTGCACGCCTTGATCCTGCATATTTTGCAGTACGTCTTTAATATCGTCGTCCTCATAACAGTAACGCGGCTGACGGCTCATCACCGAACTGATAGGATCATCGGCCGTTTTGCCCTTGGCAAGGCCACGCAACGCAATATCTCTATCTGTCACCACGCCAACCAATTTCTCTCTATCTGCAATGGGAGTAAAACCACGATTTTGATCGCCCATTCGCGCCACGGCTTCACCAATGGTGGCTGAGGCTTCTAGGTATTCAGGTTTGCGGCTCATTAGCTGCTGCACTTTCATATCAACCATATCGGCTCTCCACTTCTACGGCCCGTTACCGAGCCTGACGTTTCCGCCATCACCAAGAAAGCATTGCCTTTGCGGTAAAACACTTTGGTAATGACGTATAAACTGACACTCAATTAACACACTCTAAATTTCATCAAGCCAGCGGCGCTTACGCACCTGCACTTTAATAACTTCGATAATCTCAACCATAACGTCGCCCACCTCATGACTGGACTGTGGGGGTTTATCAGCAACATCGCCCAGCAAGCTTCCCAGCACATCATCAATCACCTTTTCAAACTCCGGTGAATCAAGGCTATTAATCATCTCTTCCATCAAACCCAAACTGCTGCCAGACAGGCTGCGGGCAATGCCATCCACGATGGCATCACCGATTCCTGGTACCCGTTCCAGCTGTTTTACAGCGGCGTTTTGCTGCACGGACTTGGCAACTAATTGCGTGAGATATTTTTCTAAATCGTCTTTATTATCCTGGTAGACGTTTTGATAGGTTCCGCCCATGCTCCTGGCAATACTGCGGCTTAGCGCCTCCCGCCTTGGCAAAATAACGTCATCCACAATTTTTGCCGGCAGAGTGGATCCCCCGCCACGCACTTCGTTTTGTATCCCGGTTAACACATTTTCCACGACCCGATCTGAGACTTCTTCCAGAACAATATCGTAGTAGCGTTTGAGTAGCGCAAATACCCGCCAATTGCGCATATTTATCAAACCCATACGCTGCAGTCGTAGCAGTATCGCCAAGACTCTCAGCACTCTGAGCAAGCGAAATCCCGACAGAGGAATGCACCCCAGCACGTCGTACCAGCGGGCAAAAGGATAAAACCACCAACGTTGATAACTGCGATGAACTATCGCGTAAACCCAGCCAGAAGCGACATCCAAAAGAAAAACTGCGACAAAATATAAATCGATTTGCTGAAAGTTTTTATGAATATTGTCGTCGTACCATTGATGGAAATCAGGCCATTGGCCCTGAACGACATTATTGATTGGACCGATAACAAATACGCTGTCAACCAAGATCAACGATAGGTTAAGCCCCACCAAAAAAATGATCGCCAAGTCCCAAATCAGCAAGCCCCAGTCCTGGGCGCGTCTTTTTTCTCGCACCTGCTCAGGCTGCTCCATTGATCACCTCAGCCTTGCAACACGATATTGTTTCTATGTATTCGCGATTAGTGAGTAACATTCCGCTGTTGTTTTGCTGCATATTTCTGTGACCGGTAGTGAATAACAAAATTCACTTATCCTGACCTATTTTGCGCTTTGATCACAGTCCACCCCTTCGCAGTACCATCACCGCCTTGTTTACGCAGCTCATAAAAACAAAAAAGCGAGGACTCTGCCTCGCTTTTCTAATTCAGTTACAGGGCGTCAAACCACATTATGGCTTAGTCACCAAAATCCACTCTCAACGCCAGCACCACGCTTCTGCCCGCCTCAGGCGCATAGTCTCGGATAAACGAACTACTGCTGCGAATCAATTCGTCATTCAAGTTTCTGCCCCGCACACTCCACGTGTAGGTGGCGGCGACCGTTTCATAGCGCCACGCCACGCTAGCATCCATGCGGTGATAACCCGCTGTTGACGCTTCACTCAAGCCCGCCCGACGTTGTGCTGCCGCTCGTTGCCAATCCAGCCCGGCGGTTAGGGCACCGTGGCGCCACTCTAGCCGTAAACCATCGCGCTGGGGGGGCAGCCGCGGAATATCACCACCCCTGTCTAACTCGGCACTGACCCGGTCACCATAGAGCGACACGCTGACTTCACCGGCTCCCTGCCACAACAGGTAACTCAGTTCATATTCCAGGCCACGAAAGTCGGCATCTTCCTGCCGGTAGCTTAGTACCTCAATATCATCAACTTGCTGCCCGGTATTTTGCAGATAAATAAAATCCTCAAAGGCTTTGTAGAATAATGTTAGCGACCCTTGCAGACGCTGATAATGTAATTTCACACTGACATCCGCACTGTCGGCTTTTTCCCGGCCTAAGTTCTCATCCCCTACTTCAATCAAGCCCGTCGCGCCATGAACAACATAGCTGTCAACATCATTAACCCCGTTGGAATATCGCTCTTCTGCAGTGGGTGCGCGTCGAGACTGGGCCAATGACACACCCAAAGTAAGAAAATCATTCACGTCATATAACGCCCCCAACGATCCGCTTACACTGTAAATATCGGCATCAGCAAATGCTCCAGCATCCGGGCTAAGACGATCTAACTCGCCTCTGAGTCCCATCTCTAATTGCCAATGCTTGCTATGGTAATCTTCAAGCCAAAACAGGCCGAGGTTTTGACGATCGGTCGCAGGCACAAACGCTTCTTCTCCCTCCGCAGAAAACTCATTATCTAACCACTGCATGCCCACTACGCCATGCCAGTCTCCTATCGCCTGATGGCTAAGTTCGAGCCGCGCGGCCAGGGCATCACGCTGAAAGCGGGTACCGGTCTCACCGCTGGGCTCAACCTCGACATGTTCATATTCGCTGTAAGCCATTCTCCAGCGCATCAGTTCCCAGAAATTCGACAGATGTAGATCCCCTGCCACATCCCAGCGTTTTTGCTGAATATTGAGCCGAATTCCCTCGGCGGACTCCTCATGATCATCATGATCGCCCCCCTCCTCATCGTGGTCCTCTTCGTGATCCTCTTCGTGTTCGTGCTCATGCTCGTGGTCTTCGTCATGGTGGTGAACACCGGCCGGAATACCATAATCATTACTGAGTTCTGAGTAACTAAGCCCCCAATACCCCGTGTCAAAGTGATGCGCAGCACCAATGCTAAAGCGCCGGGTGCGGCCATCGGCATTGGCGACAAAACCATCACTGTTTTCTTCAATATCGGCAACATTCCTTGGGTTTATCGCTAACCCGGGAATATCCGGATCACTCCAATCACGGTAGAGCCCATCGACATGCACAGCCCAATCACCATTCCCGCCGTCGACCCGAAAAACACCGGTGCGGCCATCATCAACGCTGCTGTGGCGAAATTCTGTACTGCCTTTTACGCCATTAATGGCCCTGCTGGGAATTCTGCCATCCAACACATTCACAATGCCGCCAATCGCGCCACCGCCATACAACAGCGTCGACGGGCCCTTTAGTATTTCAATGCTGTCTGCCAAAACCGGTTCAACCGAGACCGCATGATCTGCACTGTTAGTAGACACATCCAGGCTTGGCAAACTGTTTTGCAAGATCTGCACCCGAGGTCCTTGTTGACCCCGAATAACCGGCTGCCCCACCGCCGGACCAAAACTAGCGCTGGCCATTCCCGGTGTTTGGCGTAGCGTGTCGCCTAGCGTCGCTGCCGCCCGCTGATTAAGCTCATCACCCTCAAGTACGGTGATCGGCATAGCGGTGCGGGCATCTTTTTGATGGGCGGGAATAGAGACAATGACATGCTCCATTGGCGGTCGTTCTTTTGCACCAAGTTTCTCAACATCCTGAGAAACTTGGCTAAACACAGGGGCACTGACTGCTGCGCAGACAGACACCAGCAACGTAACTTTGTTGTTCATAATTTGTTCCGTTTATTCCTGCAAACCCCATGACGGTGTCACGGTTCACACACGGCAACCGTAAAAACCAAGCGGTTTACGAAGTTAATTTAAAAACGTATTGGAAGTGGCCTAAGCCATTAAACGGAATAAAACGGAGGGGCTCTTGCGGGAGGATGATATCGAGCACCGTCAATAATAGCCGACATAACCGGCAGCGTGACGGAGTGCAACGTCGGCGCGTCCATCGCCCCGACATAAAGCTGGCCGACAGCGGCGGCAGAACCATGGTGGCACACCGCGCAATCATGAACAGGACCGTGGTCCTGAAGATGGATATGTTCGCCTTGCAGCCACAACGAGCCACTCAAGCAAAATAGCAAGAGGGCGAGTACAGTCGCTTTACGGTGCAAATTGCGTAACATCATGTGGTTTTGGAGGAGCCTACGCGCGTCACTTAAGCATCAAAGTCGATGCCCAAGCGACGACCTACTAATTCATATGATTCCACTACATTGCCTAAACCTTGGCGGAAGCGGTCTTTATCCAGTTTTTCACGTGTGTCTTTATCCCATAGTCGACAGCCATCGGGGGAGAACTCGTCGCCCAAGTAAATTTCACCATCGTTAAATACGCCAAATTCCAGCTTGTAGTCCACCAGCAGCATGCCCGCATCTAAAAACAGCTGTTTAAGCACATCGTTGACTTGATAGGTCAGGGTTTTCATTTTGGCCAGCTGCTCAGGCTTGGCCCAAGCAAAGGATTCAGCCAGCGACTCATTAATCATCGGATCGTGAAGCGCATCGTTCTTCAAAAACAATTCATAGGTAGGGGGCGTAAGATTACTACCCTCTTCAACACCCAGACGCTTTACTAGCGAACCCGCGGCGATATTACGTACCACACACTCTACTGGCAGCATATCTAAACGCTTTACCAAAGCCTCATTGTCACTGAGCAGTTTTTCAAAATGGGTGGGGATACCCGCCGCTTGCAGCGTTTGCATAATAAACGCATTAAACTTGTTATTGACCATGCCCTTACGAGCCAGCTGCTCAACTTTGAGACCGTCAAATGCCGATGTATCATCTCTAAAGCTAAGTACAAAGCGATCCGGATCATCGGTTTTAAATACCGACTTGGCCTTTCCGGCATATAACTCTTCGCGTTTTTCCATGATCTGCCTCGTCAACACTCGCTTAAAAATTAATATTAACTACGAAATTTCCAGCCATTCAAAGCCAGCTTCCTGATCTGCCGATAATAATGCCTGACTGCCGTTTAAATACGGTGCCACCGCTTGCTCGGCAAGGGCCGTGGTATTGTTTTGCTCACTAAGATGGGCCATCACCAGGTGCTGCAATCGCTCTACGCATACAGTCTGTAAAAGACTTGCTGCTTGCTGGTTATTCAAATGTCCCCAATCGCCGCCTACCCGACGTTTTAGCATTGCCGGGTAAGGCCCCATCCTCAGCATTTCCACGTCGTGATTGCACTCTAGCAGCAGTGCATCGCAATTTTGATAGTGCTCCCGAACGAAGGGCGTAATACTACCCAAATCCGTGAGCAGGCCAAATGTTTTTTTGTGATGACGAAACACAAATTGGCAGGGCTCCCGAGCATCGTGGGGCACTGCCACAGGTGTTACGGTGACATCACCAAGCTCAAAAACCTGCCCTAATGATAAACCCTGCCACAGTGGTGAGGTGGACAGCTGGCCGTACTGGGCGGTACCCACACTTGAGTAGACCGGAATTTGGTACTTACGGGCTAAGGGCAGCACCCCTTTGATATGGTCGCTGTGCTCATGAGTAACAAGAATGGCGGTCAACTCGGACGGTGAACGACCCAAGCGAGCCATCCGCCGCTCGGTTTCTTTGATGGTAAAACCGCAGTCTACAAGCAGGCAATGGGACGCTGTTTCCAACAACGTCCCATTGCCTTTGCTGCCACTACCTAAAGATGCGAATCGCACGGCTCAATTAATACAGATAGCCCATAATGCGGCTTAAAACTTGTTGCCGCTCTGCTTCACGCAAACGGCGGCCTTTCTGATAATTGAGGTAAACCAGCGACTCTTCTTCAGCAATCGGTTTCATCTCAATCACGTAACGAGCAACAGGGGGTTTTGTTGCCCCGGTAAAGAACCGGACAAACCAACCGGGCTTTTCAGTTTGAGGAGGAACATAACTGGCCCAGAATTTATTGACATTTTGCGAGGAATCCTCAATCTCAAAACCGGCCTTTTCCAATGCCAGCCCCAATGCCCCCCAAGCACGGTCATAGGGAAGTTGCACCCGCAGATGGGAGTACTCGCCTTCACCTTCCAAGAAGATTTTGCCCTTGGTACCACCTTTTTTGGCCAACACTGACACAGCACTGTTTTTGCCCTCGCTATTCGCCATATACTGGGCCAATAACTTAATCAACTCTTGGGTCCGCGCCGGATCAGGTGACTTTTCAGGCCAACTGTCTGTGCCGTCTTGCTTAGACTGGGTGACATGAACTTCAGCAGTGCTAGCCTGTACACCCTCTTCAATCCGAAATCGATAGCGCTCTGGTACATTACCTGAGCGTGGGTTTAGCCATTCTGTTTCCAAAATGCCTTGGTCCACATCTGAGCGCGCCACGTTCATCTTGGCCTCATTCAGAAAACCACGAACCTGCGGCCAAACCTGCCCAGGAGAACCATCCATCAAAATCCAAGATTTATCATCTAAACTTTGAATACGAATTTCTGCACGGCCTACATTTCGAGAGATAGGCTCTGGCGGCGGCACTTCAAATTGACCCGGCAAACCTTTATGTTTCTCAATACCCGGTACGCCGTATTTATCACCTAAAGTTTCACTACTCACACCCGGCGGTAATTTAAGGGGCTGACTCAATTCAGCCTGACGATAGTCTTCCCCGCGATCATAAAATAAACCACAGGCTCCTAGAGAAAAACACAAACCGATGGTGACAAGACGGAAACCGGAACGGCGCATAGACATGCTCATTTAATTTATTAATCCTGCTTCTTTAAGTGCAGCTCGAACCTCAGCGTAATGCTGTTCACTGAGGGGTGTTAAGGGCAGGCGAATCCCCTCTTCCATCATACCCATTTCAAGTAGAGCCCACTTGACTGGAATCGGGTTGGATTCAAGAAAGAGTTTTTTGTTCAATGCTTGCAATGGCCTGTTAGCCGCTTCAGCGGCTGCCCGGTCACCGGTCATAGCGGCAACACAAAGTGCTTTCATTCCTGCCGGGGCGACGTTGGCCGTAACGGAGATATTACCCTTACCGCCCACCAACATTAACTCCATGGCCGTCGCATCGTCACCCGACAGCACATCGAGCTTGCTGCCAACCGCGTCTATAAGCTCTTTGCCCCGCGCCACGTCCCCAGTCGCGTCTTTAATCGCGATGATATTGTCGTGCTCTGCCAAGCGGATCGTGGTGGCATTGCTCATATCGCAGGCTGTTCGGCCCGGTACATTATAAAGTATCTGCGGGATGTCTACCGCATCAGCAATGGCCATGTAATGCCGATACAAACCCTCTTGGGTAGGCTTGTTATAATAAGGCGTTACCAGCAAACAGGCATCTGCGCAGACTTCTTTAGCCACTTCGGTCAGCTCAATGGCCTCACTAGTGGAGTTCGCACCGGTACCCGCAATCACCTTTAGGCGACCTGCAGCCTGATCAACACAGGCCTTAATGAACATTTTGTGCTCATCCATACCCAACGTTGCTGACTCACCTGTGGTGCCCACTGCCACTAGCCCATCGGTTCCCTGCTCGACATGCCAGTCGATCAGGCGCGACAATGCAGCCCAATCAATACTGCCATCAGGGTGCATCGGACTAACTAAGGCAACTATACTGCCCCTAACCATGCCTGTATCTCCAGAATTAATGCAAGCCGCTAATGGTACTGGCCAGTGCAGCCCAGCTCAAGGGACAAATCAACACTATCCGAGGGATTCATGCGTCTTGAAACCATTCGCTTGATCCCCCATCTAACACTTATGGCTATAATTGCCGCCATATGATCAAAAGCTTCGCCACCGAAAGCTGAGTTTAACCGGAGAATAAAATAATGCGTCTACTGTATTTGAGCCTGATTTTACTATTGACTCCTTTGGCCCAGGCCGCAGAGCCGTTACGGGTCGACCCAATAACGCCCTTAGACCAACGATTTATGGACAATGCCACCGCCGAACTGAACAGCTTAGCTCAAATTAAGACAGGGCGTAGCTTCAGTGGTGAGCGGGAGCGAGACCTGGAGCTATTGCAACTGATGTTAGACCGCAACCTGGTAGATGGCGACGACACCAAGCTCATGCAGGCGATGGGCATCGTGATGGCCCAACATTTACAAAAAGCCCACAATCTTAAGTGGGTTATCTACGTCGACAATGTCGGGCGTAGCCGGGCATTGGAAGTGCCGTTTAAAGAAGATTTTATTTTCCCAGTGACGCAAATCTCCAGTCGTGCTGCCGTCGGCGCCGACATTAATGTGCAAGCCATCTACGATAAGCTAGAAAAGGAAGTCGCCCAAATTCGTAAAAAAATTATTGTTCATTAAACCTTATTCAGGCGCTGCTGAATAAAAGGTCACAAAATCAAAGGCCAATGAAATACAACAATAAGGGAATGGTAAAAAAGCTCAGTAGCGTTGACCACAATACCATTCCCGCCACCGCATCGGGCTGACGCCGGTACTGCAACGCCAGCAAGTAATTAAACACTGCTGCGGGTGTTGCCGATTGCAGCAAAATCACTTTTCTCATCAAGCCCTGCAAATCCAGCAAATGTACGGTCAACAACCCTGCTCCCAGTCCTACTGCCAGCCGCAAACAGGCTAAAAGAAGAGCCTTAGCCACACCACCCGGACGCAAACTACTCAGCGACACACCCAGCGTAATTAGCATTAACGGCACTGTCACCCCGCCCAGAATATCCAAGGTGTTTATCGCCGCCTTGGGCAACTGCCAGGCGCATATCACCATCAATCCCGCAAACACACCAGCATAGACAATCGGTGAGCGGGTCACTGCACCGATTGCTCCAGGCCCATTCAGTATTGCCACACCAATGGAAAAATGCGCCAGCGTAGTAACAACAAAAATCCCCAGTCCAATAGCCAAACCCGGCTCACCAAAAGCAAATAAGCACAGTGGTAAGCCCATATTGCCGTAGTTGCCAAATACCAGCGGCACCAAAAAATCCCGCGCAGGAAAACGAAACACCAGGCAAATAACCGCCGCAATCAACAGTGATAAAAACAGCAGTAGTAGGGTTGCCTGAGCCGAAATACGCAACTGCTCCAGTGAAACATCCACCGTGGCGAAGGTACCCACAATCAATGCAGGCGCACCCACCCACATGACCAAGCGACGTACAAACTCTTGATCGAAGGGTTGATTTGTCCGCGCCCAAACGATCCCCAGGCCGGCACACAGCATCACAGGTAAAATAACCGGCAGTAAAGGGGTTACAATGGAGAACACATTGATATCCGATTAATTAGTGGTCACCACCCCAATAGCGGAGATGGCGGCGAGAAAGCAGAAGACGGCTTTCTCTACCCAAAGAGACTGACTGACTAACTGAGCCGAAGCATTTTTAAGGTATTGGTGTGGCCATCGACTCCTACCGTGTCGCCCATGGTCACCAGAATCAAATCACCACAACTTACTTCACTGCGGGCCTTCAAGGCCGTTACGCAATCATCGATAGACGCATCGGCGCTATCTGTTGGCAACGCATATACTCCGCGATACAAACTGACTCGCGTGCAGGTTTCCCGGTTGCGACTAAAGGCATAGATAGGAATACCCGAGGTTAAGCGCGACATCAATAACACCGTGCGCCCCGTTTCCGTGAGCGACACAATCGCCTTAACGCCTTTTTGATGATTAGCAGCATAGACGGCGCTCATCGCCAGGGTTTCTTCCACCGACTCAAACTGTCGTTCCAATCGATAACTGGACTTGCGCGCTGAGGGATACAGCTCGGCACCCTCGCAGTTTCTTGCCATGGCGATAACCGTTTCCACCGGGTACTGCCCCGAAGCGGTCTCAGCTGACAGCATCACCGCGTCAGTACCATCCAGAACAGCATTGGCGACATCAAACACTTCTGCCCGGGTCGGAACCGGGTTCTGAATCATCGACTCCATCATCTGCGTCGCGGTAATCACTGGGCGATTTAACACCCGCGAGCGTTTGATAATATGCTTTTGCAAACCAATCAAACTGGCATCGCCAATTTCGACGCCCAAGTCACCGCGAGCCACCATCACCCCATCGCAGGCGCGAATCAAATCATCTAAATGCTCGTCATTAGCGACGGCTTCAGCCCGCTCAATTTTGCCAATAATATGGGCAAAACAGCCAGCCTGTTGCAGTTTAGCTCTGGCATCACGAATATCTTCAGCGCTGCTGGGAAAGGACACCGCGATAAAATCCAGCCCCAACTCGGCAGCAAGATCAATGTCCACCATGTCTTTTTCCGTCAGCGCCGGTGCCGAGAGGCCACCACCCAGTCGGTTGATGCCCTTACGGGAATGCAAATTACCGGCGCTTTCAGAGATACAAAACACCTCTTCTCCTTCCACACGATCTACTAACAATCGCAGGCGACCATCATCCAGCAGTAAAATATCCCCAGCCGCAACAGAGCGGGCGAGCGGCTCATAATCAACACCAATATGCGTTGCATCACCCTCGCCATCGGCCAGGCGGGTATCCAGCACCAACTCCAGACCCGGTTGTAAACGAATGGGGTCCTCAGCCAACTTGCGTAACCGGATTTTGGGACCTTGCAGATCACCCAAAATACCCACATAGCGTTCTTGCTTCGCCGCAATTTCGCGAATCAATGCCGCCCGGGCTTTATGCTCATCACCGGTACCATGAGAAAAATTCAGACGAAAAACATTCACGCCTGCGCGGACCATCTCGGCCAACAACTCAGGAGAATCACAGGCGGGGCCTACCGTAGCTACGATTTTGGTTCGACGCATGGAGAATAAAACCTTATTTCAATGGGAGGTTTAACAGACTTACAATATTACACAGGTTCACGGAGGGCTTCGATAGGAAGTCTGTCATTGGCTGTAAACAAGCCTATTTCACGAAGTATCAGACACTTTTTGATTGCAGTAACCACGTGGATAGAATGGGCGGATTGAATGGATAGCATCAATGCGTTAACGCAGTGGAGTTAATCCCAACAGCATTACCGCAATAAGGCCTGACCGCCATCGACCGGTATGGTGTGACCAGTGATATAAGCCGAATCGGCACTGCACAAAAACACCACCACCCGGCCAATATCTTCTTCGCAATCACCTACGCGCCCCAATGGGACGGTTTCCAGAAAGTCAGCGACCTCGTCTTCACCGCTTTCTACCCAGCTGGCCATAGCCGGTGAATTAGCCAAAGGCATGATGCAGTTCACTCGGATATTATCGACACCCCATTCGCAAGCTGCTGCCCGGCTTAACGCTCGAATCGCTTCTTTAGCCGCAGCGTAAGCACCATAACCAGCAGAATCGGCTTTAACTGCAGCAGAGCTGGCTACATTGACCACAGCACCTTCCCCGCGTAAAAAAGGGTAACAGGCTTTAAGAAAACGAAAGGTGGCCAAGGGACCGGAATCCATCCCCAGGTGATACTCGTCTTCACTGAGTTCCAGAATATCGCCCAAGGGCAGGATTTGAGCATTGTTGATCAGGATATCGATGCCGCCAAACTCATCAACAACCTCTTGCACCGCTGATTCAATATCCTCAAGCTCCATCACGTCACACACAAAGGCTTCCGCCCGGCCACCTCGGCGATGAATTTCAGCGCAGGTCGCTTCCAAGCTCGGCAGGTTTCGACCCAATACTGCAACCGCTGCACCTTCCGCCGCCAAGGCCAACGCAATACCCGCCCCAACGCCTTGCCCGCCGCCGGTAACGAGTGCGACCTTTTTGTCTAAAACTGACATTTTCCACCTCCAGCAGAAACCACTACGGATGCAAAAGCCTGCACACTACACAATAAAGCGCTTTAGGAGTATAGACTAGAACAAGCCTTTCACGCTTAAAAGGTAAAAGACATCCGCTGCTGAGACAGGTAACGCAAAACGCGGTGAAAAGGGATTGCAACCCAGGCCAAACATTAACAGATTTAGTGATGTTGCCAGCGATTAGGACACTCTTTCCACATCAACTGCCACAGACAGTTTTTGATTGCTGCCGCCGCCAAACACGATGCCCTTGAGCGGGGTCACATCTGAATAATCTCGACCCCAGCCAGTGGTGACATGCTGATCTGCCGGAATAATGTCATTCGTCGGATCAAAATCTAACCAGTCATCACCCGGCACAAAAACAGAAAACCACGCATGGGAGGCATCGGCACCTTGCAGCTTCACCTGCCCCGGTGGCGGCAGGGTCTCCAGATAACCGCTCACATACCGGCTTGCGTAGCCAAGGCTTCGCAGCACAGCTATAGCAAGATGAGCAAAGTCCTGACAAACACCCCGTCGGTTTTTCATAACATCCGCCAACGGCGTGGCCACGGTAGAAAAACTGGGGTCGTACTGAAAATCCTTATAAATACGGCTATTGAGCGCCGTCACCGCCTCAACAAAAGCATTCTCTGGCAAAAACAGATCCCGAGCATAATCGCCAATTTCCTGGCTGCCACTCAACATCGGCGAGTCAAAACAAAACTCCGACGCTTCTATATCATCTTGGGACTGACCGCTATTTAAAGCTGCCAGCACCTCGCCACAGGTAATACCGCTGCTAAGCAATCTGGATTCAGAGGGAGCGACTTCTATTTCACTTTCTACCGTCACCTCAAGGCTCCGATGGGGCTTTTCTACCGAAAAATGGCACACCACATTGCCGTAATAATCCTCTCGGCGGATTCGTGTCGCCGGGATAGGATCAATACTGATATTGCTATAAATCACCCGCTGACCACGACAATCTCTAGGAATCAAATAGGCGATGTTATAGCCCTGGCTCACTTGATCGGCGTAGTTATATTTAGTGGTGTGACTGATGCGATATCTCATTGCAAGCCCCTGCCACTCATCTCGATAGGCTGGGGACCAGACGCGTGCTCAAAATAGCGATCTGCCAGACAACGAGCTGCGGCCTTGAGGTCTTCATCCAAGGTTTTCAGAAAGATATCGAGCTGCAGGAAATGACCGCTTTCGGTATCCAGCTTAGACAGCTCGGTTAAAGAAGACAGCAGCAAGCTATTAATGGCTCGAATAACACAGCGCATATCATCACCCACCTGCACGCCACGAGTTGGCCCGGTTACATCTTCAAGGTGGCCTTTTAATGCTTCTAACTGGAACAGTACCGAGCGGGGGTTCTCGGGGTCGAAGATAAGCAATTCCAAGCCCTTATCCAAACGATAACCCACCCGATAATAGCGCTTATACACAATCCTCGATTCCAAGCTGGCCAAAACCGGTTTGAGCAGTGGCACCCCGTGACCGTCGGCCCCGGCAACCAAGGTGTGGCGCAGCAATTCCACGGTGCGTTGGGCGCGCTCAATACGCCGACCAATTTCCATAAACCGCCAAGCTCGGCTGCGCACCATGCTTTCTTGGCTTAAACCCGACAAGGCCAGCAAGGTGGTAATCAAGGGATCTAATAGCTCTTCTGGTGCCGCTTGTAAGCTAGAGGCCAAATTGCTATTCAGATATTCCATGCCGTCTCTGACATCGTTTATCAGCCGCAGCATATCATTGGACAACAGCTCTTTTACGCCACCTGCAGAATGCAGTATGGATTCTAGGCAATGGGCGATACTACCCTGGCGGGCACGGTTTGCCACCAAATCTAAAAGCTCTTGCTCAGGGGCGGAAAAATCCGCATTTTTGGCAGTAAAACCGGGGTAGCTGGCAGTCAAATGGGTGACCGCTCGCAACAATGATCGGCGCATATTCTCACGTAAGGGCTCAATGCTATTGAGTTCTTCAAACGCGGTGCGCACCAGGCGCAAACCCGACTCCGCCCGTTCCGCATAACGACCAAACCAATACAGGTTTTCAATAACCCGGCTAGGCAAGCTAAAGCTGCGATCCATTTTTTGCCGAGCCATAAAGTCATCAGGCTGGGCGTCTTGCACCTCTGGCTCGGATTCGAGTATCCACGTATCTTTGCTGGCGCCAGCAAACTGACTGACAATATGCAAGGTATCTTCGCTACTGCCCACACGGGTCAGGCCGCCGGGCATCACGTTATAGGAGTTGCCACTGGCAACCGTAAAACCTCGCAGGACCAAAGGGCGACTACTAAACGAGGCGCCACTGAGAACCGGCGTCTGAGAGGGCGTCACCGCAGCTTGAGCAACGTAATCATTGGGTTTGGCCAAAACGTGATTTAACAGCTCTTGGCGCTTTTCTGGCGGCAAATCACTGACAAAAAGACTGTGCTTACCCGGCAAACGGAATGTCGGTCGTATTAACAGTTCATTAAAATGCGCTTTTACATATGCCAAATCGGCCGGGTCGCCACACCACCAGGTTTGTACCGAGTTCAGCCGCAGCTCTCGCCCTAAAAAGTGCTGGGCGATAGCGGGCATATATTTCGCTAATACCGGATTTTCCAGTACGCCACTCCCCACTGGGTTGGCAATGACCACTCCGCCGCTGCGAGCCACTTCCAATAAGCCAGGCACCCCCAGAGACAGATCCTGGCGCGCCACTAGAGGATCGGTATAAGCATCATCCACCCGCCGCAAGACCACATCGACCCGGCGCAAGCCGTCCAGCGACTTTAACCACACACTGCCTTTGCGAACGGTGAGATCTCGGGATTGCACCAACGGGTAACCAAGATAGTTAGCCAGATAGGCATCTTCAAAGGAGTTTTCTTTAAACGCACCTTCGGTCAGATAAACCACCAAGGGCGAATCTTTCGATTGGCTGAGTTCGGCCATTTTCCGGCGCCAAGCCAGAAAGAAGTTAGACAGACGATGCACATGCGCATCCCGGAACAAACTGGGCATTACCCGCCGCAACACGGTGCGGTTTTCAAGTGAATACCCTGTTCCTGAAGGCGCTTGAGTACGATCGCCAATCACCAGCCACTCGCCGTTGTTATCCCGCACTAGGTCGGAGGCATGAAAAATCAGCTGATGTTCGCCGGGCACGCGAATACCGTCACAGGCTCGCATAAAGCCCCGATGCCCGTATAACGCGGCAGGAGGGATAATTCGATGTTTGAGTAGATTTCGCTCGCCGTAAATATCATCGAGAATCAGGTTGAGCAACTCTGCCCGTTCTCTCAGGGCGTTTTCTATCACTTCCCACTCTTGACTGGACAGGATCAGCGGCAGCAGGTCCAGGTTCCAAGTGTGACTGATATTAAGCTGATCGCCAGGGCTGTAACTGGCGCCATCATCTCGAAGAATGCGTTTTGCAGTGCGCTGACGCTCAAGCAAGGCTTCGGGTCCCATGCTGCGTAAAACCTGCATGGGGTAATGCCAATGCTCCCGAATCGCGCCCTGCTTATCGACAACCTCATCGTACTGGTTATGTTTGGGCGTGTAGTTAAAGCGGTCTAAAGGCATAGAATTGGAACCGCCAGATTGGGATTGAGTCGCCGTTTTTTGCATGAGTTTCGGGTTTCCGCGACGCGACGGTCATTACGATAACAGTTATTACGATAGTAAGGGCCGCGGGTCCCTTAATAGCGGGCAATCGCGAGAAAGCAGACTACCGCAGTTCCCCACATCCAGCAAACGCATTACACCGCAAATTTCTGCTCTGTTGAGGGTAACCAGCCTTCAGCTGGGCGTAAACCAGGTGTCATTGATGACATTATTCAGCCCCCCTAAACTCCGTTGCAATTCATCCAGATGGGCGGGCAAACCCTCAAAAACATCGTCGTAATGGTCACCCTTTTCAACCTTTTTGATCAACTGATCCAAGAATTTGCCCACCGGCATTCCGCCCGGCAGGACGCCTGCAGAGCTACGCATATCCAATAAGCATGCCGCAACAGCCCGGGGAAACAAGGTGTCTTCTAACAAGAATCGAGCAGAATCCTCGCCGTTCAACGACACTTTCATGGTCCGACGGAAGGGCATAATCGCATTGAGGGTGCCCAGCACACTGCTCCAAACCGCATCGGTGACGTGAACGCTGTCATGCTCAAAACAATCGACCGACATTCTTGAGCCAGCTTCCAGCGTTCGCAGGGTCATATCTGCGGTTTCCAAACTGCGCCCCAACACCAGAAAATGCCAAGCATCGTCTCGGCGCATGGTGTCAGAGATCAAACCATTAATTTGCTGGCAGGTTTTGATGATATCGCCGAGAAATTCATTACGGTGGCGGCGGTTGATGCCCTGCTGCATATTCTCGTTAACAAAAATCTGAAACTCATTCACCAGCTCCCAACATTCAGCGGGCAAAATATCCCGTGTGGTACGAATATTTTCCCGCACCATGGTCAGTGATGACGTTAATGACGACAAATTACTGGTATCTTCCAGTAAAAATTTAATAACGCGCTTCTCATCTTTTACCGAAAACCGTCGCTCATACTCCTGGTGACTCCCACTGGCAACCACCAAATTATGCCAGCTGATGCCGGTATCTTTGGGTAAATCAAACAACAGCGAGGTATAGACATTAATCAGCCTAGCCATGCTCTCAACCCGCTCTAAATACCGGGCAAACCAGTAAACCCGCTCAGCAACTCGAGATAACATCATGATTTTTTACCTCCCTGAGCCACTATCCACGTATCTTTACTGCCTCCCCCTTGCGAGGAGTTCACCACCAAAGACCCTTTTGTTAAAGCCACTCGGGTTAAACCGCCGGTGGTCACGGTAGTAGTTTTACCTTGCAGGACAAAGGGGCGCAGATCTAAATGCCGAGGCTCAACTTGGCCCGGCCCAGTAATGACCGGGGTGGTCGAAAGCTGCAACGTCGGCTGGGCAATGTAATTGCGGGGGTTTTCTTTCACCAATTTACGAAAGGCATTATGCTCTTTTTCCGTAGCGTGGGGGCCCACCAACATGCCGTATCCACCGGATTCATTGGCGGGTTTAACCACCAGCTTTTCAATATTTGCCAGGACATACTCCAGCTGCTCGGGATCATCGCAAAGATAGGTTTCCACATTGGGCAATATCGCTTTCTCGCCCAAATAATATTCAATCATTTTGGGCACGTAGGCATAGACTACCTTGTCATCGGCCACCCCCGCTCCCGGTGCATTCACCAGCGCAACATTGCCCGCCTTCCACGCCCGCATTAACCCGGCACAACCAAGAATGGAGTCGGGGTTAAATGCCTCAGGGTCGAGAAACAAATCGTCGATGCGTCGGTAAATCACATCTACCCGCTCAAGACCCGAGATGGTACGCATATAAACGCAGTCGTCGTCAGCCACAAGCAAATCGCTGCCTTCCACCAATTCCACCCCTAACTGCTGGGCCAAAAAGGCATGCTCAAAATACGCGGAGTTAAAAATTCCGGGGGTTAAAATAACAATCTCTGGCTGACGTACTTTGCGGGGAGAAACCGACGCCAGCATGCTAAAGAGTTTTTCGGGGTAATCATCTACAGGTAAAATATCGATGCTTTCGAACAGCTCAGGCAACACCCGCTTGCTGATTTCCCTATTTTCCAGCATATAAGCCACGCCCGAGGGCACGCGTAAATTGTCTTCCAGCACATAAAATTTGCCATCGATGTCTTTCACCAAATCGCAGCCGCAGATATGCGCCCACACCCCTCTTGGGGGATTAATACCCACACATTCCGGGCGAAAGTTTTTAGAATCTTTGAGTAGATCTTCGGGAACCACGCCATCTTTAAATATTTGCTGGTCGTGATAAACATCGTTGATAAACATATTCAGCGCTTTAACGCGCTGTTTTAAGCCTTCTTCGGTGCGCTTCCATTCAGCCTCACCAATCACCCGGGGAATAAGGTCGAAAGGCCAAGCCCGATCAATATTGCTGCCATCCATATACACGGTAAAGCTAACACCCATATCCCGCACGGTTCGATCTGCAGCCACCCGCCGGCTTTCTAACTCTTCATCACTCAGTTTGGATAACGCACTCACAACACTGCGGCTGGCGGCTCGAGGATTGCCTTTCTCAGAAATCATTTCATCAAAAAACTCCCCAAGGGGGTAACTGCTCCAGTCAATGCCGACAGAATCCTTGTCCTTACCTGTACTCATATATAATTATTCCAGCCTATGTGAAAACCCAAGACATGCCTTCATGCACTGTGAAAGGGCAATCAAAGTTAAGACTACGCACTGGGGCAGCGCAGCAAACCCAGGAAATGATCCGCCCAATGAACATGCTTAAATTTATGCCTGCAAACGATGCGCCAACTTGCACAAGAAAAGTGAGGGGCATTCGGAGAAATCGCCATTGCGATACGGTGGATAACAACCGATATTGAGCGTCGCCAGGCCGAGGCTTGGCAAGCAAAGATGTACTGCTTGGGGGTTGAACAATCAAGCCGGACCTCCGCAGCAATTCCCAAGAGGGAAAAGTGTTACGACGGCGCCGCAACACTACAAATATAGCGCACAGAAGCCGTCCCTGCGAAGTACCCAGCCTAAATTAGGCCCTAAAAAAGTGGCATACATTATATGCCACGTGTATGCCACGGCTTCTGCAAATCGAGTTATAAAGCTAATCTACGAATATCAGCAAGCAATCGATTTAACTCAGTCAAAAATTGGCCTGCATCCGCGCCATTGATCGCGCGATGATCGTAGGACAACGACAGCGGCAACATTTTACGCGGCTGAAAGCTTTCGCCATCCCAAACGGGTTTTACTGCCAGTTTAGAGACACCCAAAATAGCGACTTCCGGCGCATTAATAATCGGGGTAAACCCAGTACCACCAATACCGCCTAAGCTAGAGATAGTAAAACAGCCACCCTGCATATCTGCGGGCCGGAGCTTTCTGTCTTTCGCCTTTTGAGCCAGCTCAGCGGTCTCTGCAGCCAAGTCCCAAATACTTTTTTTATCGACATCTCTCAGCACTGGCACAACCAATCCTGCTGGCGTATCCACTGCGATGCCGATATGCACGTAGTCTTTGTAGATAATGTCTTCACCATCATTGCTTAGCGAAACATTAAATTGGGGGTGGGCCCGCAGCGCAGCGGCAGCCGCTTTCAGTAAAAATGGCAAGGGCGTAATCTTCACGCCCCGTTGTTCTGCCTCAGCTTTCAAGCTCTTACGGAAGTCCTCAAGTTCTGTGATATCCGTTTCATCAAATTGCGTCACATGGGGCAGGTTCACCCAGCTGCGATGCATATTTTTGGCGGTAAGTTTGGCTAACTTGCTGCGCGCTTCAAGCCTCACCGACCCAAACTGGGAGAAATCAACATCGGGAATAACGGGCAGACCCGAGCCAGACCCAGCGCCATCCGACTCAGTTAATGTTTTCACATAGGCCTGTAAATCTTCCTTAACAATACGACCGCGAGGCCCCGAGCCTTTGACCTCTTCTAAAGGAATAGAAAACTCTCTGGCCATTTTTCTTACAGCAGGCCCCGCGTAAACACCGGGATGAGTCTCGACAGTAGGGCCCGATACGGCCTCCGACCCCTTCGCCATAGCAGGATTGGACGACTGGAATGAGTCATCGCCAGAGTCAGCCGTCTTCTCAGATTTCGCTGCAGACTCTTTTGCTTCAGGCTCTGGTGCCGGGGTACTGTCGCGGTCTTCTGCCGACGCTGTATCAGGTTTTGTTTCGGACTCAGCCTGTACTTCTATTTCTCCTAGCAGACTGCCTTTGGCAACACTGTCGCCTACCTTCAATTTAAAGTTGCGTATTACGCCAGTGTAAGGCGAAGGCACTTCCATGGATGCTTTATCTGACTCCAAAACAACCAGAGAGTCACCTTCTTCAACCTCATCGCCCTCAGCAACACAAAGCTCGATCAGCTCTGCTTCGCCGCCAATATCAGGCACTTCAATTTTGCGCACCGAGCTGCTCTTAGGTTTATCACTAGCGGCTTTAGATTGCTCGGCTTTTTCTCCTTGGTCGTCTGACGATGCTTTTTCATCCTCCTCGACCTCGCCTTGTTCTTTCTCTTCCTCGTCGCCAGCGTCGTCAGTGGCAGACTCATCTTCACCCGCTGACTCGATTTCGATCTCAAACATGTCGTCCCCTTCGCTGACAGTATCGCCAACATTTACGAGGATTTTGCTAATTTTTCCGGCTTTTGGGGCAGGCACTTCCATAGAAGCCTTGTCAGACTCCAATACCAGTAGCGAGTCTTCTGCGGCAATGGTGTCACCCACCGCCACACTCACTTCGATAATTTCTACGCCGTCGGCGCCACCCAAATCGGGAATCTTGATGGTTTCATTAGCCACAACAGAATCCTTTTCGCTTTGCCTATCGGTACAGAGGACTGGAGATGTCAGGATTAATACCCAGCGTTTTTATCGCCTTGGCCACATCAGCCGCTGGCAATTGACCATCATCGCTGAGGGCTTTTAACGCAGCCAACACCACATAATTTCGATCTACTTCAAAATGATGACGCAACTTAGCGCGAGTATCCGAACGACCATAACCGTCGGTACCCAACACAACATAGCGCGACTCAATATAGGGCCGCAGCTGCTCGCCATAGCTCTTAATATAGTCGGTGGCACAAATCACCGGACCCTGACGCCCTTTAAGCTGCTGACCAATATAAGGAATACGCGGCGACTCTTCTGGATGGAGCATATTCCAACGCTCGCAATCCATACCATCCCGGCGCAACTGATTAATACTGGTGGCACTCCACACATCAGCATCCACTTTAAATTTGCTTTTCAGTATCTCGGCAGCAGCCTCGACCTCACGCAAAATAGTGCCACTGCCCATTAGCTGTACTTTGAGCTTCGGCTTTTTAACGGTGGATTCTTTAAGACAATACAGACCTTTAATAATGCCAGTTTCAGCGCCTTCTGGCAGGTCCGGGTGGTAGTAGTTTTCATTCATCACCGTGATGTAATAAAACACGTTTTCTTTCTCGTGATACATCCGTCGCATGCCATCTTGAACAATCACCGCCAACTCATAGGAATAGGTCGGATCATAAGACACACAATTGGGCACCATATTGGCCATTAAATGACTCTGGCCATCTTGATGCTGTAAACCTTCACCATTCAGCGTAGTTCGCCCCGAGGTCGCGCCGATCAAAAAGCCTCGGGCCTGAGAATCCCCCGCGGCCCAGGTTAAATCCATCACCCGCTGGAAACCAAACATCGAATAAAAAACATAGAACGGCACCATTGGATAATGATGGTTGCTATACGAGGTCGCCGCCGCCAACCACGCTGAAAAGGCGCCAGACTCGGTGATGCCCTCTTCAAGAATTTGGCCTTTTTTGTCTTCTTTATAAAACATGATCTGGTCAGAATCATGCGGGGTGTAGCGCTGGCCCTGAGAGGAGTAAATACCCAGCTGCCGAAACATACCTTCCATGCCAAAAGTACGGGCTTCGTCAGGCACAATCGGCACGATGCGCTCGCCTACCGTTTTGTCCTTAACCAATGAAGACAGTATCCGGACGAATGCCATTGTGGTGGACACTTCGCGCTTGCCAGTACTTTTCGTTTGCGCGGCAAACTTGTCCAAAGCAGGTGTTTCCAGTGCGTCAAAATCCGCTTGCCGGGCCGGTAAATAGCCACCTAACTCTTGACGGCGTTTATGCATATACGCCATTTCTGGGCTATCTGCAGGCGGCCGATAATAGGGCACGTTTGCCAGATCGTCGTCGCTAATCGGCACCCCAAAACGGTCTCGAAATTTCTTTAATTCCTCAACATCCAGCTTTTTGACGGAGTGGGCCTCATTCTGGGCTTCACCGCCCTCGCCAAGACCGTAGCCTTTCACCGTCATCGCCAGCACGACGGTAGGACGCCCCTTGGTTTCCATCGCATTGGCATAGGCGGCATACACTTTATAGGGATCGTGGCCACCCCGGTTCAGATACATAATATCGTCATCGGACAGGTCTTTAACCAACTCCAGCAGTTCTGGATATTTGCCAAAAAAATGTTCCCGGGTATAGGCACCGCCATTCGCTTTGTAGTTCTGCAGTTCACCGTCGACAACCTCGTTCATGCGTTTGCGCAATAAACCGGTGGTGTCTTTTTCCAGCAGCTGATCCCAGAGTCGGCCCCATATAACCTTGACGACATTCCAACCTGCGCCCCGAAAAACCCCTTCAAGCTCCTGAATAATTTTGCCATTACCCCGCACCGGGCCATCTAAACGCTGGAGGTTGCAGTTAATAACAAAAATTAAATTGTCGAGTTCTTCACGACCTGCCAGCCCGATAGCACCCAAAGACTCGGGTTCATCGCACTCACCATCCCCCATAAAGCACCACACTTTTCGGTCACCGTGGTCAAGCAACTCACGGCTGTGCTGATACTTCATAACATGGGCCTGATAAATCGCCTGTATCGGCCCCAGCCCCATGCTCACTGTGGGAAATTGCCAATAATCCGGCATCAACCAAGGGTGGGGATAAGAAGACAAGCCATTACCATCCACCTCACGGCGGAAATTATCCAGCTGGGATTCTTCCAGACGTCCCTCTAAATAAGAACGGGCATACATCCCCGGTGAACTGTGGCCTTGGTAGTAAATTAAATCGGCTTTTTCACCGCCGCGAAAAAAGTAGTTAAATCCCACATCGTACAATGTGGCTGACGAGGAGAACGACGATATATGACCGCCCAATGCGTCTTCATTATCATTTGCCCGCATCACCATCGCCAATGCGTTCCAGCGTATTAAAGAGCGAATTTTACGCTCCATAAACAAATCGCCAGGCATGCGTTTTTCATCGCGAGGTTCAATGGTGTTTCGAAAAGAGGTGGTGATGGCAGAGGGTAACTGGGTGCCTGAACGGGCCGCATACTTGGCCAGCCGCTGCATTAAAAACGTGGCCCGGCTCCGGCCGCCATATTTTAAAACGCCTTCTAGCGCTTCAAGCCATTCTTGAGTTTCTTGGGGATCTTGATCTTCACGCAAATCGGGATCTTGATACATTGCACAGTCCTTAACTCGATATTAAGTGGGCTGATGGCACCTAAGACCAGCAAGCATCGCGCTTGTGCGTGTTCCGTTTACAACCGGCTCGATTGCCCGCGATCAGCGTTCAATCATGTGTGTCAGCCTGCTCGTGACGGTTATCACCTGGCTAGGTCCGGGCGAGAATCCGGCCTTTTGAGCCAGAAAAACCCCTATTATCTGTGTTATTTCGCAGCTTGGTGGTCACGTTCCACCTTGCAGCAGCGACAATGATTCTACCGCCGCCGCATTATAAATCAAGAAAACCTAGGTATTTATTTAAAAAATACATATAGTTTCCATTATCAAAAACAATCACTTAGCGCATTTTTCAATCAGTGAAATTGCTCAACTGGAAGCGCTGATTTAAACGCTGGTAACGCGTTAACCGCCTTACCCGAAGGTTGTTCATCCGGCCACTTACCCTGGGTGTAGAGCAACACACCCCGACGTTGCTGCAAATCCTGAGACACCATCTGCCACCACTGCTGATAATTCAGCGCCTCAAGTGCCGCGATTAACTGCTCACGACTATCGAACTCAGGATAGTGCTCCAGCAAATCACGCCAGTGCCGGTCAGCAGCCTCCCAAATATTTTCTGGCTGCTCGGCTAAACGTTTTATCAAGCTTTGCTTATGCTTGGCAAACACCTCGGGGCTGACGCCCTGCGCTAGCCAGTTGCTTAAATAGCCAGCCACTTCCTTTTGCAGTGTTGCAGGCCCGGCCACGGGTGACTGAACAATAAAATAAATACCAGGCACCTCACGAATAGGGTAGACCCCGGCACTAACAATATAGCCCAACTGCTTTTCTGTGCGGAGCTGGTAGTAGAAATCGGCACTCATAATTTGCGCCATTAGCCCCATTGCCACTCTCGCAGTATTGCCAGTTTGGGATGACTGCAGATATTGGAGAATTGCCGCGTCATCATGACGGGTCTTTACCGGCCACAAATATTCATTCACAGGCAGCTTTGTGACCTGCTGAACCGGTTTTGTTAGTTTTGCCTGGGGTAGGTTTTGAGCCGCAACCTCAGCCAAGGCTGTGGCACTGGACTCATCAAAATTACCATCGACCAACATTGTCAAAGAAAACCCCTTCAACAATGACTCCGAGTGCGCCGCCACTGCGGCCATGTCAGCTTGGGAGGTTGCCTCGCGCGTGGCCTTTAAGCTTGCCTGGTCTTTCATCAGCAACCGGGGCAAATCCGTCACGAGCTGCTCATAGGGACCACTTTTACGCGCATTTTCAAACTGCCGCAAACGCTGGGCTTTAATACGATCAAACCGAGCTTGATCCCATTCAGTGTGCTTAAGAGCGTCTATAACAGCGACTAGCAACTCAGCTTGCTTTTGATTATAGCCACCAATATTAATCTCAATCCCTCGCCAGCTGGAGGACAGCGAAAAACTCAATCCCGCCAGCTGAGCAGGATAAGAAAGCTCATTTAGCTGATCTTGCACCATGCGCAACCACAAAGCTGTTTTGACCTGTTGGTTCAAGCTGCTTTCAGCTTCAGGTGTTTGCAGCAGCAAATAACTTCGGCCCTTCGGCACCTCATACGTATCATCTGTGTTTAACCACAGCGCCACCCCGTCCACTGTCCCAAGTGACCTTGGGCCACTGGCGTTATCATTGCTCAGCAAATCAAACTCATCAGCCACAAAGGGGTTTACCGGCGGCAGCCCCAGTTCAGATGCGGGCGCTTGCTTCCACGACTGAAATAGTGCGGGCGTTAGCTCACGAACGCCATAAGCCACCTTGTAACGCTCAACTCTTTTGCTTGTTTCCAGCCCCGGCGCGACCAGGGTAATAAAGCTGTTATCAGGACGCAGCGCATCGAGAAAGCGATCAATAATAGCGGGTTCAAAATCACTCATGACGTAGCTGCCACGAATCACTTCTTCTGCAGGATATTCTTGCAGGGCCATAGAAAGCCCCACTACATCCTGAATCACCGCCGGTGGCGTTCGGAATAAAAATTGCTGATTCGATAAGCCTCGCTGTTCTTTAAAGCGCCACGCCTCAACCCCTTCTTCTCGAAGCAGGCGGATGTTTTCAAAGACCAACGCCACAATTTGGTCGGCTTTTTCCTGTCCGGCTTGGGTGAGATTCACTTCCAGCCCGAACACCGCCCCGCCTTTGTAAGAAAAACTTTGGCCCGCACTCAGGGACTCAGCCCAGCCTTTTGCTTTAAGCACCGACAACAAACTGCCTTGGCCTTCGTGTCCTAACACATTGCCGATGTAGTTGAGAGGCTTGGTACGCCAGAACGGCTGGGGATCGGGTACCGGAAAACCAATAGACAGGACTCGCTTGTTCTGTATAGGTTCTATCTCCAACCAACGAGGTAAGGTATCAGCTACAAACAAGGGCTCGGTAATCGGCTCGATATCGACATAGCGGTTTTCAATCGTTTCAAAGCGAGGTAGCACCATCGCCTCTAACTCATCGAGGGATTCTTTACCGACAACCGTCAGGGTCATCAAATCCGCCGAGTAATACCGCTGATAAAAGCTCAGCAGCTGCTCTCGAAGCGCATCCGGTTTTTGGCTCTGCAAGGTTTGCAGGTTACCAACGGAGAACTTAGAAAACGGGTGATTTTTATTCAGCTGGGCTTTAAAAACCGACAGCTCGCGGCGCCGATCGTCCCTCAGCTTGGCGCTAAACTCGGAATTCACCGCATTCACTTCACGCTGAACAAACTCAGCGTTAAACAGCGGCGCCGAAAAAAACTGTGAAAAGCGATCTAGCGCAGGCGCCAAGGAGTCAGCACTAATATCAAAGAAGTAATTGGTATCCTCAAAGCTAGTAAAAGCATTGTGACTGCCGCCGTGGGCAACAATAAACTCCTGATACTCTCCCGCACGAGGGTATTTAGCGGTACCCAAAAACAGCATATGCTCTAGAAAATGCGCCAGGCCTTGATAGTCGGCAGGGTCTTGGCGACTGCCTACATTCACATCTAAAGATGCACCCGCCTTGTCCGTATTGGGGTCTGAGACCAGCAGCACTTTAAGGCCGTTGTCTAGCTCAACAAAGCGGTAGTCCCGGCTATCCGCAAGGGGTTTGGCTACATTCTCATCTTTTCCTGAAAAAGGCTGCCAACTGCAAGCAGCAACCTGAAAAACAACAAATGCGATAAAGAGCTTTTTCAACTGCGTCACAAAACTTCCTTTCTTCAAATAACGGCTTATTATCGAGACGATACGTTAATCATGGCTAGTTTCCGCTGTCGACACATCGGGTAGGCGGTCGCGTGTCGGCCAGGCGTAGAGAATAGCTTTGACCAGCGTCGCCAAGGGAATAGCAAAAAACACGCCCCATAAGCCCCATAAACCGCCAAACACCAGCACCGCGACAATAATCGCCACAGGATGCATATTAACGGCTTCAGAAAACAACAGGGGTACTAACACGTTGCCGTCTAGGGCTTGAATCACTCCGTAGACAATCGCAAGGGTAAGAAATTCCCCTCCCCAGCCCCACTGTAAATACCCCACCAGCAACACCGGAATGGTGACTACGGCAGCGCCGATATACGGAATAACCACGGATAAGCCCACCAACAGCCCTAACAAAGCCGGATAGTTCAGCCCCATAACCACAAAACTGACATATGAGACGCTGCCAACAATGACAATCTCGATTGCTTTGCCCCTGACGTAGTTGGCCACCTGGACATTCATCTCATTCCAGATAACCGTCAACAACGGCCTCCGGTCAGGAAGAAACCCAGACAACCAATTCAAAATTGTGCGTTTATCTTTTAAGAAAAAGAACACCAATATAGGGATAAGGATAATATTAATCAGCAGCCCCACCACATTGGGCAGCTGCGCAATGGAAAATGACAGCAAATACTGCCCCGCCGACCCCATTTTAGTGGTAATGACCCCCATCCACTCCTTAATTTGCGCCTCTGTAAAAAGCTCAGAGCGTTCGGGCAACACCAACAAGGCCTGCTGCAACTTACGCATCATTGCTGGCGCCTCTTGAAAGAGGTTGGTGGACTGCTGCCAGACCAAGGGCAACAGCAGCGTTAACACGCCAAAAAACACCACCAAAAACACCCCATACGCCACAGCAAGAGCCAACCAGTGACTGGCCCCCATCCTGACGAGTCGCGCAATGAGTCCCTGAATCATAAACGCCAGCACAACACTGGCAATTAGCGGCACCAACACATTACCCAATACAAACATGAGTAAAAAGCTGCCCACCAAAATCAGCAGCAGAACAACGGTTTCTTCCTCCGCAAACAGGCGATCAAACCATGAACGAAAGGTTGCTAACATTGAAACTCCTTTACAGCCAGCACAACATCACATAGACGGGGCAGCTACTTCTTTTGTATCAAATATCGAAAAACGCCATGCTCCAGCTCACTTAGCAACAAAACGTTGCCACTTTGCCGTGCAAACGCATCAAAGTCCCGCTGCGATCCGGCATCGGTGGCCAAAATCTCCAAAACCTGCCCAGACAGCAATTTATTCAGTGCTTGTTTGGCTTTTAGTAACGGCATAGGGCAATCTAAGCCCTGCGCGTCCAGTTGCTGATCCACATGCTGCATGATGTACCTAAACACAATCAATAAATAAAAATGCCTAAACGGCGCCCAGTATAGCTCGCTACCGGCAACAGCAAACAGGCACTTATAGCGAATAATTATGTCGAACAGTCAGTGCTCTAGTATGATCAGCTAGATCGTATAAAAGAGTGAAACCGCTTAAGGGTTAATCGTGTTGAAACGTTTTTTGTGTATTGTTGCTTTGCTTATCACGAGCAGCACGCTGGTTATAACAAGCAGTTCTCTGGCCAGTGCCAACGATGAACTGGCGCTGCCTGACCTTGGCGATGTAACGGCCTCCCGCTACTCCACCCAACAGGAGTACAAACTGGGCCGTACTTGGCTGAAAATCTTCCGCAGCCAAGCAGAAACCATAAACGATCCTTTGGCCCAGGACTATATCGAATCGCTACTGTACAAGCTTGCCGCCAATAGCGAGCTAAAAGATCGCCGCTTAGAAACGGTTTTAGTGGACAACCCTACCATTAACGCCTTTGCCGTTCCCGGTGGTGTCATCGGTATACATAGCGGTCTATTCTTGAATACCGACAACGAAGCCCAACTGGCAGGCGTTATCGCCCACGAGATTGCCCACTTAAGCCAACGCCATTTTTCCCGCTCCCTGGACAAAGCCGCACAAAGCACGATTCCTACACTAGCGGGGATTCTTGCCGGGGTAGTATTGGCTGCCACCACCGGTACCGATGCAGGGCTTGCCGCCATCACCGCCACCCAAGCAGCCGCACTGGACAAACAGCTGCGCTTTAGCCGGGAACACGAGCAAGAAGCCGACCGGGTGGGCATGGAAACCATGACGCGCTCAGACATGGACCCCAATGGCATACCCACCATGTTTGAGAACATGAATGCCCAGTACCGGTTTCGGGGGGCGAATCCGCCCGAGTTTCTGCTCACCCACCCGCTCACAGAAAGCCGTATTAACGACAGCCGCAACCGTGCCCGGCAATATCCTCGCAAGGTCTACACCGACAACCTGAACTACCAACTCATTAAAAAGCGGATGGAAGTGCACCACAGCAGCAACAAAGCCAACCTTATTAAGCAATGGCAAAACGAGGAAGGTAGCAACGGTGAAGCCCGACGCTATGGCATCGCCTTTGCCCTCATTCAGCTGAAAAAATGGGATCAAGCCGAGGAGCAACTGCAGCCATTATTAAAGCAAGACAGCGGCCGGATCGCCTATCAACTGGCAGAAGCCGAAATACAAATGGGCAAGAAGAACTACCGCGATGCCATCATTCTACTGAAAAAACGGCTGGATATTTCTCCTCACAACCATCCCCTCACAATGATGTTAGCTGAGGCCTTACAAGAAGCCGATCGTTTCGATGAAGCAGACGCTCTACTCAGCGAACAAAGCAAGCACCGGGAGGGTGATCCGCAACTGTGGTATGACTTAGCAGAAGTCCGAGGGCTGGCAGGTAATATTCTGGGAGTTCATTTGGCCAGAAGCGAATACTTCATTCTCAACGGCCAGTTTCAACGTGCCCAATCACAATTGCGCTACGCCTATAAAGAAGCCCCAGAAAATAGTATTCAACGTAGCCGTATTCGAGAAAGACTACGAGATGTCGATGAGATGCGTGAGTTTCTAGAAACAATGTAATAATTGGCATGGCCTGTTATTCAATCTAGGTAGACGGCGTGACGGCCCAGCCCCAAAACCACAGAACAGTAATCAAATGCTGTCGTCTTGAATACCCACGGTATCTTGAATAAAAGCCAGTTCGCCTTCAATTTTTCGCATATCCACCCTTGCCCTCGCAAGCGCATCAGCAATCACCTCAGTGTTAACAGGGGGGGAGACAGCCAACCCTCTGTAAACGGTATTGGCAATATCATCCGCGACCTTTTCCAGCGGTGGTGCATCGTGATCCTTCCTGAGATACGGCCACATCTGATGCTCTATCGCCCCAAAAATAATATCCCGAACAACTGGAATAGCAATATCATTTCTAAATATACCGGTATCGATAGCATCCCTTACCACGTCAGTCGTACGTCGCGTAAAGTCACCATTTAAGGCATAGAGTTTGGTATTGGGGTAATTACTGTCTATCCGAACATTCACAAAAATAAACCGGGTAATGGCCGGTTCCTGATGAATAACCTCAAGACTATGAAAAATCACATTTCTCAAGCGAGTAAATATATCGCCTACTTTATCTAATTCCGGGTCTGCTTTAATAACTTCGAGCATACGTTGCTCAGCAATCGAAACCAGTAAATCTTGCTTAGAGGGAAAGTAACGATAAATCGACCCTTCAGATAAGCCGCAACGATCCGCCACCACCGAGGGTAAAAAGTTTTCAAATTGCACTTCTGCCAAGACCTTGCGCGCAACATGCAAAATTTCTGCTTTGCGGTCTTCCGCAGAAAGCCGGGTGGCGGGTCTCGAATTTTTATTAGCTGCCATTAATTAAAACCTTGCCGCAATCAAAAACATTAATACAGGTAGCTCTATCACAGGTACCGTTAGAGGCGTCATTATCACTTAATTAGACAAGCCAAGGCTAGAGTGCCCTACACCCTTACGCCCCTGGAGCAGAGCACACCCGCAAAAGTCTGTGTTTACCCTCCCGTATAGCGCACCGGCATTGTTTTTAAACCGCTGGTAAATGTTGCTTCTATAAACTTGGGGGTGCCCGTTAACTCGATGGAATTCAACCTAGGGATTAACTCCTGGAACAGTATCCGCATATCCAGGCGAGCAAGGTGCTGCCCCAAGCACATATGCAAGCCATTGCCAAAGGCCAAATGTTGGTTAGGTCGACGGTCAATAACAAATGCATCCGGATCAGTAAACCGATCAGGGTCCCGGTTAGCCGAAGGGTAGCAAAGCATTAAGCGGTCATTCTTGTGGATTAACTGCCCACGCAGCTCTACATCCCGCGACGCCGTCCTCATAAAATGCTTTATTGGCGTTGTCCAGCGAATCGACTCGGTCACAAACTTGTCGACCAAACCAATATCTGATTTCAACAAATCAAACTGCTCAGGATATTGAATCAAACCTAACACCCCACCCGAAGCTGCAGTAGAAGTCGTATCATGCCCCGCTGTTGCAACCGCGATGTAGTAATCAAACTCATGGGCCTCATCAATTCGCTCACCATCAACCCGATGATTGGCAATCAATGAAATAAGATCATCTTTAGGGTTCTTTTGTCGCTCAGCACTGAGCCCCCGAAAATAATCATAAAACTCCATCATCGTCGCATGCCAGGCACGGGCCACTGCGTCAGGGCCAAGATCCACCCCCTCACGGCGCTCATCAGGATCTTCCCCCGCAAACAACTCTTGCGTCAGCTTCAGCATGATAGCTTCGTCTTCACGGGGAATGCCGATCAAATCCATAATGACGCGGAGCGGATAATAAAGCGCAAAGTCTTTAACAAAGTCGCACTCGCCACCAAGCGCAAAAAACTCATCGACAGATTCTTTGGCTATTTCACGAATACGCTGTTCATAACGCTTTATCAGGTTAGGCATAAACCATTTCGCCGTAATATCGCGGTAGGTTTTATGCTCATGGGCATCCATAAAAGCCAGCGAATTCAGGCTACGGATCTTCCCATTCATCATTTTTCGCGTAAATTCATCACTCTCTCGGGTTTGCAGCAAAACATTGTGAATACCATTTTTATAGGTATCTGCATCCCGGGAAATCTCCATCACATCATCGTACTTGGTTACCAGCCAAATAGGGTCATACTCGTCTAGGTAAGCTTTCCCCAAAGGCATATTACCCCGCAACCATTTAAAAGCTGGATAAATCACATCATCGTGAGCATAAGATTTACCCGAAACCACAATCCTGGCAATGTCCTCCGGAACAACAGGCTCAACGCTCTTTAAAGTTTCACTGTTCATAAAATACTACCCTGCTAATTCAGACTTATACGACGTGCGACGGAATATCATTCAAGATAACGGTTTTATTTTCCAAATAGGCAGCAAGTCCAGCTACCCCACCTTGCCTGCCAATACCCGACTGTTTAAACCCACCAAACCCAATCATCATGTCACTGCGAAAAACATTGTGACCAACCGTTCCAGACCGTAATTGCCGAGCAACCGCGTAAGCGCGATCAATATTATTGGTAAACACCGAATTGTTTAATCCAAATACGGTATCGTTGGCCAATTCGATGGCATGCTCCTCATTCTCGGCAGGTATTACGCAGAGAACAGGGCCAAAGACCTCTTCTCTTGCAATCCGAAAATCATTGCCCACATTAGAGAACAGCGTTGGCTGAATATAAAAACCTTGATCAAGATCGGCTGGACGCTCGCCACCAAACGCAAGAGTCGCACCTTCATTTTTTGCTATTTCAATATACTCTTCAACTCGGGCAAGCTGGCGTTCGGAAACCAAAGGCCCTAACTGCGTTTCTGGATCAAAGGGGTCACCTATTTTTATATTGGCATAAACCGCCGTTAGCGCCGCCACAAATTCATCATGTCTATCTTTAGTCACAATAACCCGGGTTAGCGATGAGCAAACCTGACCACTCAAAAAACAAGAAAAGCTTCCAATAGCTTCTGCCGCTTCCTTTAAATCGTAGTCGTCGAGAATCACCGCCGCAGATTTTCCGCCCAGCTCTAGAGTGCATCGAGCTATGCGATCCGCACAAATGGCGCCAATTTTTCTGCCCGCAACATTTGAGCCCGTAAAACTGATTTTATCAACGCCAGGGTGGCGCACCAGCCGCTCCGATGCTTCCCGGTCAGCAGTCACCACATTAAGTACGCCAGCGGGTAGACCAATCGCCTCGGCAATCTCCGCCATGATATAGCCACCTCCGGGCGCCTCTGGAGAGGACTTAAGAACCACAGTGCACCCCGCCAATAATGCGGGGGCAATGGTATACGCCATAATATTAATCGGCGCATTCCAAGGAATAATAGTACCGACTACACCAACCGGCTCTTTTACCAATAGTGCAATTTCCCCCCCGCCCGGAGGATTAGGAAACGCCTCTTCAAAGGGAAAGCTCTCACTTAAATCCGCGTAATAACGGTAGACATCGGGAATCGTCGCTGAAAAAGCACCGGCAACCGCATGAACAATACCCATTTCATTTGGCCAAATATTGGCAACGTCATCAGATCGCTTAGCCAATTCATCAGCCATTGCTCGGAGATAAGATGCACGCTTGGCATGCGTCATTTGCGACCACGGCCCGCTATCAAAGGCATTGCGAGCGGCGGTAACGGCCAAGTTAATATCGTCTTCTGATGCTTCTGCAACTTGCATATAAAGCGCTTCAGTAGCCGGTGACTTAATATCAAACATTTTACCTGACAGAGGCTTAACCCAAGCTCCGTCTATAAAAAGGCAATCTGGATGCGCAAGTGGCACTTCTGCATGAGATATTTTCGTATTCATTCTTTACTCCAAGGCCGCATGTGACACAGGTTCAATACTTGTCGGCCACGCAACTCTGACTGCTAGTCGCCATCATTTATCGACAAGGCATTTACCGCGTTCATGAAAAATGTTCTACAGCGTTTAATATCAATAAAATGAAATTCATCGGGGCGAATATTATCTATGTACTGTCGCTCTTGAATAGCCAACTGCCAATGCTCTCGTGATAAAAAAGTGAGCACTGCGATACCGTCAAAATCACGAATAACATCGCCAAAAGTTTTAACACTACCCTCAATATCAGACTCTTGATGGTATTGTTTGTAGTCAACAAGATAGCGTGAAAATTCCGTATTTTTTCTAATTAAATCGGCATGAATATCACGCCAATATTCAGAAAATTTTACAGCCGACCACCCTTGCTTACGCTTAATACAGACAATCAATGAAAACATGGTACTTGCCTGTCTATAATACCAATGACTAAAATACTCAAAACCGATGTTGCATATGACTTATCACATACAACACCGGCCAGCACGGCAAATAATCAGCCTGTTATTAAAACTTCATACCCAGTGTTACACCAAATGTTCTTGGCGGCTCAACCGCACCGTATCTCGGGAAACCCGACAAGCCAACACCCAAGGTGATATTGCTGGCAATATACTCATCGGTAATATTTTTACCCCACAACGTAACGGAATAATCACCACCAGCACTTTCATAGCGAACAAGGGTATTTATTTTGGTCACACTCTCTTGCGAAATTGCCTTGTCATTAAACTCAGAGAAGTAAATGTTGTCGCTGTAAGATGCATCCAATCGTGCGGTAACTAAAGCGCCACTATCCATTGGAACCGTATAAGAGAGACCTATGCCAGCAGCATACTCCGGTGCGCCAGGCAACTGGTTGCCCGTTAAATCTTGCTCTCCTTCATCCGGAAATAATGGGTTAGTAGAACTAAAGTCTGTAAACGTTGCATCAATCCATGTGAGGTTAGCATCCAAGGCAATACGCTCTGTAAGCTGAGCCCGGGTAGCCAATTCAATACCTTTGTTTTCTGCTTCACCCGCATTCACTGTCAGCGTCGCAATTCCTATGATTTTGTTAACTTGAAGGTCAGTGTAGTCATACCAAAAACCTGCACCAGATAACTCCACACGGCCATCCATGAGACGGGATTTAAACCCTACTTCATAGGCTTGCACTTCTTCCGGATTGACAACACCATCTGGATTACTTTCTGAAGAATTATTTTGACCTACATTATAGGTACCGCTTTTAAAGCCTTCAGTCCAAGAAGCATATAGCAAGGTATCGGGTGTCACATCGTATTCAAATCCGACTTTTGGCGTTACAGAAGACCAGGTTTTATCTGCATCGGTGTTGTAAACAGGAACAAACAGCCCCGTAAACTGGCCCACATGCTCTCTGGTTTCACGGCTATACCTCAACCCTAAAGTCGCTCTAAATTTATCCGTTACAGAATACGTTGCCTGGGTAAATGCCGCTATTGCAGATATATCCATTGTTCCATCTTGAATATACTCAACAGGTGGCTCCCCTGGCTCATCAAACTGCACAAAAGGCACCAATACGTAGTTAGTAATGTCTTCTTCGTAATAATACAAACCCGCCACTACACTCAAATCTGCAGCTTCGTAGTTCAGCTGAAACTCTTGGCTAAATTGCTCATTATCTTCATGGTAATAAGTGTTAATCAAACCCGCAGAAGTATTGTCAGAGTTGGTGTCATTGACACGACTGCCTTTTCGCCAACCGGTAATAGAGCTAAATGAAAACATATCGTTGATATCATAATTCACCAACGCCGTCAGAGCAGATGCCTCTCGTGTGTTGGTATTACCACGTAAGTCCGTAGCCGCGTCAAAACTGTTACTTTCTTCAATGCCCGCAGGAATATCGCCGGTATCAGAGACCCCCTCCAAGGTATAGCCGGGGTAGGCCCCAAATGACATGGTGTAATAGTTATTGTCATTTTCAAGGTGATGCTCAGCTATTAAAGTAACATCCAGATCATCGGAGGGGAAAAACTCTAATGTTCCGCGAAACGAACGTTGATTGGCGTCATTCACAGGATGATTTTGTGCAAGGTCAGTACCGTAACCATCACGGTTCAAGGTATTGAAGGCCAAACGTCCACGAACGCTACCTTCAGTGTTGAGAGGACCAGAGACAGCGCCCGTGGTACTTAACAACTTATAGTTACCTGCCGTAATATCCACATAGCCACTGAACTCTTCAGTCGGACGCTGAGTTAACAAATTCACAGCCCCAGCCGTGGCATTTCGCCCATAAAGTGTACCTTGAGGACCTCGCACCACCTCAAGGCGGTCGACATCAAAGAAAGAGGTAATTTGAAAGCTTGGACGCCCTACAAACACACCATCAACATAAAACCCGGCGCTGGCATCACTTCCCGACGCAAAGGATTGCAGACCAATACCACGAATAAATAGCCGATTCACACCGTTGGTCATACCGCTCCTCACACCGGGAGCCACTAGATTAATATCCTCAAGAGAATCAACCTGTCGATCCTCCATAGACTGGGAATTAAGCGCTGTTAATGACAGCGGCGTGTCCATTGCACTTTCTTCTCGCTTCTGTGCAGTAACGACTATTTCTTCTAAAACAAGTTTCTTCTCAGGTTCAGCGGCATTGGCGCTATGTGCAGATAATGCCGCTGCAGCCATAAGCAAGCATCCACCGTATCCAAGCTTGGGTTTATGACGCTGAAACTTCGCTGACACAGAAACTTCTTGAACCAATCCCTTGGAAATACTGTTGCTGGAATAGTACTCATAATTGATTTTCATTGACTGCTTACACTCCGTCACAAATTATTTTTTTGTAATGACTACACTTTATTTTGATTATCTATTAGGCCACCAAGCTTTGATTTCGATGCAGATACCTAGGAAGCCATTTCATGCTAGTAAGCTCAACTCATTATGTCAACATTATTTTTGCGCATCACATGTATTAAAACAAATTAAATGAGCTATACTTACTTGCATAAATCGGCGTCCTCACCGCTTACCAACACCGGTAAGCGGTATCGTGATCGACCGAAGAAAATCTATAAAAACCAAATAAATACAATAACTTAAACAAAATAACGTTTTATCAACAAAGGACGAAACCATGAATAAAAACCACGACTCAACCACCACAACAATCCACACCCGCAATCCAGTCGCGCTGCAAAACATTGAAATCATTAAGGAATTCTTTTCACTTTACTTAAAAGACAAGGCTCGGTTTTACACGCTCTGGGTAGACGACATCCCTAGCGTTCTGACACCTTTTGTGAGTGATGATGTTGCGGTGTGTAAAATTGGTGTCCACTCCGGCTGGGACGCTGTCAAAGCCTTCTGGGACCCAATATTTGATGAAATGACGGGTTCTTTTGAGTGGACAATTGATGACTTTATTGTCGGGGAAGACCCCAATACGATTGTCACTAAAGCCCAGAGTGCAATTGATGTGCAAACTGGCGACACATGGGGAAACAAGCACCTTCGATACAATGGTCGCTATGTGCAAATATTTCGCTTTAGAGACGGTAAAGTAGAATCATTTGAAGAATACTATGACACCGCATTGCTCAACGCTCAATATTCATAAATAAGGGGCTTGAGTGCAATGTCTTTACAAATAACAAGTCGACTTGCTGGATTGACTAGCACGCTGATAAAAAAGAGCTTACTCACCGCCCTTTTTGCTGGCAGTCTCATTGCAGCAACCACCTCCGTTGCCGATGAGAGTGACACTGCCAATGTTAAAACACGGCTAGCCCAAGCAGATAATGAGCCCCAGAACTGGTTGAGCCACGGTCGTAATTACAGTGAGACCCGCTACAGCCCCCTTAAGCAAATTAATACTGAAACCATTAACGATTTGGGCTTAGCCTGGTCCTACGATTTAGATACCAGCCGGGGGCAAGAATCGACGCCCCTTGCCATAGATGGCGTTCTGTACACCACCAGTGCCTGGTCAAAGGTCCAAGCCTTTAATGCCACAACGGGGGAACTACTCTGGCAATACGATCCAGAAGTGCCCGGCGAAGCGGCCGCAAAAGGCTGTTGCGATGTTGTTAATCGAGGGGCGGCATATTGGGATGGTCACATTTATGTTGGCGCCTTTGATGGACGCTTAATTGCTCTAGATGCAAAAACGGGTGAACAACTCTGGTCAACAATGACCGTCGACCCCGACTTGAATTACACCATTACAGGCGCGCCCCGAGTTGTTAAAGGCAACGTTATTATTGGTAATGGTGGCGCCGAATTTGGTGTCCGGGGCTACATCAGTGCTTACGACGCTAAGACCGGCGAGCAAGTATGGCGTTTTTACACCGTCCCCGGTAAGCCAGGCGTTAAAGACAACGCGGCGTCCGATCCCATTTTAGAAAAGCTTGCCCAAGCTACTTGGAGCGGCAAGTGGTGGTCTAAAGAAGGCGGTTACGGCGGCGGAACGGTTTGGGACTCTATGGCCTACGATGCCGAGCTTGACCTTCTGTATGTTGGCGTTGGCAATGGCTCATTTTGGAACCGGGCCATTCGCTCCCCCGGCGGAGGAGACAACCTGTTTATCTCCTCTATTCTCGCTTTAAAGCCGGATACCGGTGAGTACGTTTGGCATTTTCAACAAGTCCCCGGCGAGGAGTGGGACTACACCGCTACCCAGCACATGATATTGACCGACCTAAAAATCAAAGGTCAAGTTCGGCAGGTCTTGATGCAAGCCCCCAAAAACGGATTTTTTTATGTTTTGGATAGAAAAACAGGTGAATTCATATCCGCAGAACCCTATACCCCCCTTAACTGGGCAACGGGTGTCGATCCAAAAACAGGGCGACCGAACATAAAGCCCCAAGCCAGATATTCAAAAACAGGTAAGCCTTGGCTGGCCCTGCCAAGCTCCCTCGGCGGCCATAACTGGCAACCCATGGCCTATAATCCCGTAACACAACTCGTGTATATCCCCACCCTAGAAGTACCGGGTTTATATAAAACAGATCCCGAATTTAAACCCATGGCCAAAGGCATGAATCTCAGTATTGATCTTGCCCCCTTTACCCCTCCTACAGACAAAAAAGACATTGCCAAAATTAAAAAAAGCCTAAAAGGGAGGCTGATCGCATGGAATCCGGTTACCCAAAAAGAAGTATGGCGAGTCACACACAGCGGTCCCTGGAATGGCGGCGTCCTTGCCACAGCGGGGGGATTAGTATTTCAAGGTGATGGCGATGGTTTTTTAAGCGCCTATCACGCCACTACCGGCCAAAAGCTATGGACATTTGATGCTCAGTCCAGCATTCAAGCGCCACCCATTTCTTACGCCGTTAATGGTAGGCAGTACATCTCCATCGTTGTGGGTTATGGCGGCAGCATGCCAATGAATGCCGGAGAATTACTCGCTAATAGCACCTACCCTAAAAGCAATAAAAGTCGCGTGCTCACTTTTCAAATCGGCGCAAGTAACCAGCTTCCAGAGAAAGTGCCTGTAGTAAAACCCAAGCTGACACCCCCAGCCCAAGTTGGTGATGCCGATGCCATCGCTCGGGGAAAACGCTACTACCATGCCGTTTGCACTTTTTGCCACGGTGGCGGCGCGGCGGGAAGCGGCCTTCTGCAAGACTTGCGCTACAGTGGTTTTTTAGCCAGCAAAGAAGCGTGGAAAGAGGTGGTTTATAACGGAGTTTTAAGTTCAATCGGGATGGTGTCCTTTAAAGAAAACTTTACCGCCGACCAAGTTGAAGATATTCGAGCTTATGTCATCCACCGCGCCATTCACGAGGCGCAGTACCAAGAAACAACACAGGAGATAAAATAACATGGGAAAATTAAGCAACAGAAAGGTCATCGTTACTGGCGCTGCTCAAGGTATGGGTCGCGCTATTGCTATTGAGGCCGCCCGGGAGGGTGCCAGTTTCGTTACCATTGTAGACATTAAAGACAGCGGCGAAGATACCGCCAATGAAATCCGGCAAATGGACTGTCAGGCATTATTTATAAAAACAGACCTCAGCAAACTGTCAGATATAGAACATATGATCAACAGTTCCGCAGAGGCTGCAGGTGGCATTGACGTATTAATCAACAATGCTGGCCTAACCGATGACGGTGCTACAGGCGGCCCCCAGACCCTTGATTCATTAACAGAAGAGACCTGGGATTTGCTAATGAACATTAATGTTAAAGCCATCTGGAGAGCAACCCGACTTGCCCTGCCCCACCTTAAAAACTCAAGCTTATCTCCCGCAGTGGTTAACGCAGCATCTGTGGCCAGCTCAGTGGCCTACCCAGGAATTCCTGCTTACTCGGTTACCAAAGGCGCGGTAAAATCCCTGACTCAATCCATGGCGGTTGATTTAGCAGCCTATAATATCCGCTGCAACGCCTACGCACCCGGCGCCATAGAAACGCCCATGCTTACCCATAGCCTTGATACGTTTTCATCTGAAGAGCGAGCCATTACCGAATCAAGACTCTCTGGACCTCATTTGATTAAACGGCTTGGTAAGCCGGAAGAAGTGGCAAAGCTGGTATGTTTTCTAGCCTCCGAAGAAGCCTCGTTTCTTACTGGCTCGATCTACCAGATCGATGCAGGAACACTTGCTTGGCGAGGCAATGAGTAATCACCAGCAACTGAGTAAGGCCCGCTGAGCGGGCCTTACTGTCCTACTACACCGAACTCACTATAAATGCATCGCTAGAAAAAACGTCAACGATTAACGTAATCAGCAATCCCTCTTACTCAAAGACTCAGCCAATGTGATACATGCATCGTCAACCCAGCAATAGCCAAGCCCACGCTCCCATGGTAATCCCCCGATCACGGCTTGACGCTAATTACCATACCAATCTTTAGCTAGCCGTTTTCCAGCCAATCCATAAAAGATAGTCGCCAATGGGTAAAGCACCACGGCACAACTTAATAATGAGTATCGCAAGGACTCTTGAACATAACGATCTGCAAAGAAATCTGACAATGCCCCCAAAATCGTCGCACCCAAACCCAGACCAATGAGGTTAACAACAAATAAATAGCAGGCAACGATGGTGGTTCGCATTGCAGGTGGCCCCAGATTCTGGATGGCCACCGCAACCGGTGAAGAGGCAATCACTCCGCAGGCCTGGGGAATAATAAACAGCAAAAATGCCAAAGTAAGATTATTCACCCACAGCGCACCCAACAACAGTGGCAAACCAATAAGAAAAGCAAGGCTGGGTATATAGCCGTAATAAGCAGGTTTCGCACTTCCTAGTTTGTCACCAAACCAACCACCTAAAAAGTTACCCAACAAACCACCGATCAACACCAACGCGCCAAACAGCCAGGCCGTATATTCCAGACCCAGACCATGGCTACGCTGAAAAAACGTTGGCAACCAAAAACCAAAGCCGTATAAAACCATTGCACCAGTCGCCATTCCCAAGGATAAAAGCCAAAAACTCGGACAGCTAAACACGTGACGAAATGTGGCTGGAATACTGTATTCAATTTGGTCTGAGATATTATCGTAACGCCCTCTTTTGGGTTCCCTTACCGTCCAGAAAATTAATGGCGCAATCAACACACCAACAAGCCCGAGCGTAATAAATGCCACCCGCCAGCCATAAGTTGCTGCAAGTACCCCACCAACCACTAAGCCGAGTGCCGAGCCTATCGGTATACCGCAGCTCATCACTGCCAATGCACGAGTGCGTTGATGAGGAGGAAAATAATCCGCCAGAATAGAGTACGCAGGCGCGACACCTCCCGCTTCCCCTACCCCCACACCTAAGCGGAACCCAAATAACTGCACAAAGTTTGCTGCGACACCACATAACGCTGTAAAGCCACTCCAAATCGCAATTGAAGCGCCAAGAATACGCTTGCGATTAGATCGGTCTGCCAGCAGAGCAATCGGTATTGCAAACGTTGAATAAAATAATGCAAAGGCGAAACCACCCAGCAAGCCCAACTGGAAATCAGTTAGTCCTAGTTCATTTTGAATCGGCACAGCAAGTATTGCGATCAACTGCCGGTCCATATAATTCAGGGTGTAGTGCAAAAAAATTAATGCCAAAACATAGAATTTGTAGTTTGGCTTCTCTGCAAATGGCGTATCGAGCAGCTTATTATTCAATTTTTTACCTGTCGTAAAGACCCGCGTTGCTACAGAGCAATACTTACAGAGCTGTGTCTACAAAACTGTAGTGCAGCTCTGTGGCAACAAAGGTCTTCCTTTGGTTTATTATTAAAATCGTCTGTTAAGCACTATGTTTATGGCTTAACGCTAATGCCCGAAAGCTCTACATCCCAGCAGTCTTTGGTAACACCTTCGTCCTTAAGCTTATATTTTTCTACTCGATCACTCGGTGTTTTTGGCAAGCTGTCGCGATAGGCAATGTAACGAGGCACACAGAAATAGGCCATCCGCGCTTTACACCATGCAATTAAATCCGCATAGGGCAAGGTATGTCCTTCTTTCAATACCACCACTGCTTTGACATCCTCTTCACCTAAGTCAGACGGCACACCAACTACGCAAGACTCCATAACAGAATCATGCTCATTGATGACGCCCTCAACTTCGAAGGACGAGATATTTTCTCCCCTGCGCCGGATTGCTTGTTTTTTCCTATCGGCATAATAGAAATAGCCATCTTCATCCTGGCGAGCCAGGTCGCCAGTGTGGAACCAGAAATTTTTCATTAGCTCCATACTTTCCGAAGGCATTTTGTAATACCCCGAGGTCCCCAAATACATACTTTCAGGCTGAACAATAACCTCACCAACGGTGCCAGTTTCAACCTCTTCGTCATTCTCGTCGACCAGTTTGACTCGATAACCATTAATCGGCTTACCGCAAGAACCTGGTCGCCGGGCATCATAGGGGTTGACGAGATTAAACAGGCACTCGGTAGCGCCATACAATTCAAGTAAACTCACATCAAAGCGTTTTTGAAAGGCATCCCACAATTGCACCGGCGCAGCCGCACCTACCATCAAACGAACTGGATTATCCCAATCATCAGGCTTTTCATCCTGTTTCATGAGAATAGACACCATACCGCCGATGTAATTTACCACCGTACAATTCCAGCGCCGTACATCATTAAACATCTGACTGGCAGAAAACCGCTCGACTATGACCGCCTTACTATCAGCCAATATCGCTGGCAAGATTGTCATACCTCTAGCAGCAGAATGAAAAAATGGCATCGCGGTATACAGCACATCTTCGTTAGTAATACGGCAGAACTCCACCAGTGACATTGCCGCGCGATACCAATAATGGTGCGAGATCATCACGCCTTTGGAACGGCCCGTGGTACCCGATGTGTACAAAATACTCGATAAGTCTTTAAAACAACCCGATGCTTCTGCCGCAGTGTCTGGTTGCTTGCTAAATTCTGAGTACAACAGCGTTTTCAAATTTGGATAATTGCCAGCCTCAGTAGTTTGTTGTTCACGATCGACAATCACAATAAAACCAAGTTTTGGCAGCTGATCAATAATCTTCTCAACATGCTCTAAATAGTCGCGATAGATAACGAGACCAACACAGTCTGCATAATCGATCTGATAGGCGAGAGATGACCCTCGCTGAGCAGTATTAATGGGCACATCGACAGCGCCAATCCGGTTTAATCCAAACCAGCAGTACAGATGCTCGGCACAATTTGGCAGCATGACGGCAACGTTCTGACCTTCGTCCACACCCAGCTCTCGAAAGCCATTTGCGGCCTGATTAATACTGGCATTTAACAGCTGAAAACTGATCGGCTCATCACCAAATTGAAAAATGATGTGATTTGGTAGCGCCTTGGCTTTGTCATCAATTATTTTAGAAATAACACGATCACACTGGGGATAACCCTTCAGCGTCCAGCCAGTGTCATTGCTTTCTACAGGATTCGATTTTCTCGCAAGGTCAGTCATAATTTATTCTCCGTAGCGACTGCGCTAGGCTGCCTTTTAGCTATATATTCGGGCAAATGATTTAATGTAAGTCTCTTAATTTTTTATGACCATTCACACTAAAGCTTTGCCACTTATTAACATTAGGAAGATCTATCACTTAAAACTTTAGGTAGCACTGAACGGTGAAAGCCATCAAAAGGCTGATTTTTTTCACTCTTTTCCAACGTCCAAGTTTGTCTGGAATTTGGGGCGCCCCCATCAACTCGAATACAAGTACCCGTAATATAGGCGGCAGCCGGTGAGAGCAGGTAAGTAATTGCTGCTGAGACTTCAGACTCCGTGCCGTAACGTTGTAGAGGTACACGCTCAGGGTACTCGTATAACTTCTTTCTGATTTCGGGCGCGTAAGTATCAAAACCGCTGGAGGCAATACCACCTGGCGCTACACAATTGACGCGTACATTTGCCGCTGCCCATTCGCAAGCAGCACTTTCAGACAGTGTCAGCATGCCGCCTCGGGCCGCACCAGAATGGGCAAAATCAGGCCAGCCATTCCAGATATCGGCAATCATATTAACGATACTGCCACCATGTTCCGCCATCCAACGGTTATAGACTTCACGCATAAAAATAAACCCGCCAGTGAGATTATTTTTAACCACAGCCTCAAAACCTTTAGTAGAAATAGTATTCATCGGTGTCCGGTACTGTCCGCCGGCATTGTTAACCAAACCATGGATACAGCCATATTTTTCTAGCGTTTTATCAATAACAGACTTAACGTTTTCCTCATCGCGAATATCACAGGTCAAGGTCATAACCTCGCCACCATCAGCAACAATTTCGTCTCTTACTTCATCCAGCTTTTCTTGGCTGCGCCCAACAATGACAATATTAGCGCCTAAAGACGCCAGTTCATGGGCAGTACACCGGCCGATTCCACTACCACCGCCAGTAATAATAATGGTCTGATCCTTAAATAAGCTTGCTGCAAATACTGATTGATAACCCATATTAATAACCCACTTACGCTTCTTTCATTAAAATATCGATGCCACGCTTGGCATAAGCTTGAGCAAGACGATTTCCTGTTTTTGTTGCATCAGAAGTAAAGGCATTACCCGCTATACCTCTTGCCGCAATGCCTGCGCTACCCACCGCCGCCCTGAACATGGCAAACACTCTATGGAAGGTTGTAACTCGCTCCTCACACCCCGACAGCTCGTAATACCAGTCGAGATACTCAGACTCTTCTGGAATACCCAGGGCCGACAAATCCAGTCCCAGCAGCCCCCCGTTTTCGTCCGGTGCCATATGGTAGGCCTGAGTGTTAAACGCCACATCGGCCAGTGGGTGCCCAAGGGTCGATAGCTCCCAATCCAGAATGCCAACGACCTCAGTGGATTGCGGATGAAACATGACATTCGGCACCCGGAAGTCGCCGTGGCAAATGCTGAGTAACTCACTGTCGGGAATATTGTCTGCCAGCCAGCTAATCATCTGGTCAATAAAGGGATTTTCATCAACGTCGAATTTTTCCCACTGCCTAGACCAGCCATGGAACTGCCGCACAAAGTAGTTACCCGGCTTGCCGTAATCAGTTAAACCTGCACCTTGCCAGTCAAACTTATGCATTGCGGCCATTGCTTCGCACATAGCGCGATAATAACCTCGCCGACTGCCCACGACTCCCGGCAGCTCATATTCATCAAACACCCGACCGTCGATTTTTTCCATAATGTAAAATGGCGTGTCGAGAACATCTTTGTCGGCGTGGTACAGCATCGGCTCCGGAACGGGAACACCTGAACCATGCAAGGCGCTCATGACACGAAATTCTCGATCGATAGCATGAGCTGACTTTACGGAAACGGACGCGGGCTGCTTCCGCAACACCGCCTGCCAATCTCCCACCTTGACAAAATACGTCGGATTAGAAAATCCACCTGCCGTTCGAGAGACAGATAAATCCCCCTGAAGACCGGTAAAATTGTTCCGTAAAAAATCCGACACCGCGTCGAGTGGCAATTCGTTGTTACTCATCATCGTGCCGCTTTACCAAAGTTAAACAGGTATTGGGCCACTCTTCGCATTTGCACTTCTTCAGAGCCTTCGGTAATGCGATAACGGCGATGATGACGATAGATATGCTCAAAGGGCATCGCCCGGGTATAGCCCAAACCGCCGTGAACCTGCATCGCTCGATCTGCTGCGTTACAGCACAGCCGATTGGCGCGGAAGTTACATATCGACACCTTGTCACTAATCTCGATAGGATCAATCTCATCCATCAATGCCGCGGTTTTAAACAGATAATTACGCAGCATTTCACACTCTGCATAGAGCTCAACAAGCGGCCATTGGATACCCTGGTTAACGGCCAAAGGTTTACCAAAAACAATACGCTCACTGGCATATTTTGCCGCTTCCGTAATACAGTAACGGGCAGCGCCAATACTGGCAGCCGCTTGACGAATGCGGTTTTCGTGAACAAAACGTTGAGCGATGATAAGACCTTCACCTTCCTTGTGAAGAATGGCTGAGTCAGGCACTTTCACATTGGTAAAGCCCACTTCAGGGTGATCACTGGGCATATTGAATGTCCAGTGATTGAACAATATTTCTACACCCGGTGTAGACATGGGAACAATAAACGCTGTCACCCCTTTAGCATCGCCATCTTTGCCTGACGTACGCGCAAATACCAAGTCGGCCTTGGCCCGATACACTTGGCTATTCCAGCGTTTAATGCCGTTAATCACCCATTGATCGCCCTCTTTATGGGCCGTAGTATCGATCCAGGTTGCATCACTACCATGGCCCGGTTCAGTCAACGCAAAAGCAAGATGATTCTCTCGGCCGATAATGCCTTCGATGTATTGCTTTTGATCTTCGGTGCCATATTCATTAATGATAGGGACGATAGGGTAGTTACCTACAATAGATGACTCATCCTGCAGGTCGTTGTGTAAACCTAAGCCCTTTGCTGCTAAATGTTCACGAATAGCTGCATTAGCTAGATTAGAACCTTCTTGTCCGCCACAAGATTTGGGCAAACAATAGCGCAAGTGACCCGCTTTATCGGCACGGCGCTCCATTTCTGCAATCAGGTCTTCCCACTCTTTGCGAGGCACACCGTCGTTATCCCAGTCAGTGCGAGCATGTTCACGGCGGTAATCAAAAAACTGAATATTCTCTTCTTCAAGCGGCTTTATTTCCGCTTCAATAAATTTGTCCAGCTCTTCAAGTTTGTTAGTAATCTCTACCGGTAATTCAAAATTCATTAACATATACTCCAATTATTAATATTGTTACTTCAATGCCACCGAAATCATCAGCTCAATTAGCGGTGTTAGTTGTTCTAGATAGTCGACGCTCTACCTGCCATTTCCATAAAGGTTTCTAAGCGTGTTTTTACTGACTCCATAGGCATTTCTTCATGCTCAGTTTCTATCAGCAAGTTGGGAATCCCCACTGCTTCAAAAGCTTCTTTTATCTCTGGATAAAAATACATATGAGGCTCGCAAAACTTCACCATCAAGATAATGACACCTTGGGCTTTTGCGTTTTTAACAGAATTTAACAAGTAGGTATGCCAATCGTGTTCTCTGGCAGAGCGGGTGGGGCACGGCACGCGCTTGTTACGCTCCAAATACCAATTTGTTAATGCATCGAGGGGCTCATCTGTTATCTCCACATCGGTAGAGATGTAGCGGTAACCCGTATATAAATCGTCGGCGACAACCAAACCGCCACACTCCTCGACCAAATCAAGAAGTTCTTTTTTAGGTGCGTGGCACATATGTCCGGACAGAAATACGGGTACCTTGTCTGCGAAGGAAGAGTTTTCACCGGTGCCTTGTTCTTGAAGCGCATCCAGCACTTTCTCTAACTTTTCCGTATGTTCGGCACGGTCCATCGTCATACTGGCCTGCACAATATGCATAAGATCACTTGAAGAAATGCGTATCTTGCCTGTCATACGCATATCATAAAGGCTTCTTAATAATGCACGGCTCTTGTTAAACACCTCAACGCTGGCATTTATATCGTCGTTGGAAATTGTCACACCAAGCACGTTTTGCAACTGATTTCTTAGCTCACCGACAACGCGACGACTTTCATTGAAGGCCCAGGGCGCCTCAATGGTCGACACTAGCTGGTCATACAAAACCGGTACTTCTGGCATATGATTACGCATGACATCTGCAGTACCCAGAAGCTGAACACAATGATCGCCTAATAAAATCGCATCTAAAAATTGAAATGCGTCACTCACTGTCTGATTCACTAAACTGCGATTAAAGCCGCAATAAAAGCTGAATATACGCTTCAGCCCTATCGTAACTGGCTCGTCATCTTCTTGAAGCACCACTGGCAGAGCGCCTGCAGCATGGGCCAATTCCGCAGGAAAATTCATTGGCAAAATGCCAACGACTGGCCGTTTATGCTCTTCTTTCCATTTTTTGGCGTAATCCAAAGGATGTTGCGCAGCAAAAATGAAGTCTTCCATTAAACTATCGTTGATTGACATTAACGTTCTACCTTCATATAAAATTCAAACGACATGGACATAAACTATTTCTCGCACTTGGGAGTAAGTGACACATCAAGTGCACAGAATTTTTTTGTCCTTATGCAAACCTGCCGTAAGGATGAGTACTACTAATCCCACCATCCGCTGCCAGAAGCTGCCCATCCATATATGAGCTGTCATCACTGGCCAAAAATGCGACCACCGCGGCAATTTCTTCAACCCGACCTGTTCTTTTTAATGTTGTCAGCTGGCCCATTTTACTTTCTGAGCCTCGTGCCCTAGCCATCTCAAAAGTAGATGCGGTTAACTTGGTTTCGCACAACCCTGGCAACACTGCATTAACGCGAATTTGTGTACCCGCAAAGGCATTAGCCGCATTCATAGTCAGGCTATTAACAGCGGCTTTACAGGCGCTATAAGCCGCTGTTCCGCCATTAGCTCTAAGCGAGCCGGTTGAGGAATTCAGCACAATCGAACCGTAACCGGTCGTTTTCATATGACGACCTGCGTATTTCACCCCAAGAAAGGCGCTAATGGTGTTATCTCTAAACTGGGTTTCCCACGCCTCAACCGTTTGATCGAGTAGAGAAACAAAACTGTCGGTATTACCCGCATTAGCAAAGAAAATTTCCAAACCACCCAATTTCTCTACGCAATAATCAACACTTCCAGAAATATCACTTTCTTTAGTTGCGTCAGCAACAAAAGCGTCTGCTATGCCGCCTTGCTCGCTAATGATGGAAACCGTTTCTTCAATATTTTCTCGGGTTCGGCCTACTGCAAGTACCGCAGCACCTTCTGAGGCAAAACGTATTGCAGTCGCTCGCCCTATTCCACTGCCAGCACCGGTTACTATTGCTCTTTTACCTTTTAATCGCTCCACGCCTATCCCCTCTTTTTATACTTAGCTGCGACGCTATATTGCTATGTGACCTTGCCATTGAGATGGCGATATCACTTATCGATTGCAGCTAAACGACGTACATTACGCTGCTGAAATCCCACCATTGACACTAATGGCCTGCCCCGTAATTTTTGATGATTCTGGGCTAGTCAGAAATATAATGGTTTTTGCTAAATCCTCTGGCACACACACACCTAAATGTGCAGCCTGAGTTGCCTTGGAAAACAATTTTCCCGCAAACTCCTGGGTCATCATGCGTTGATTAGTCAGCGTGCCTTCGATTACCGATGGCGTAAGAACATTAACTCTAATGCCGTTGCGCTTGGTTTCCATTGCCATCGCTTTGGTAAACATAATAATGGCCGCCATCGCTGCGCCTAGCACTGTTTCTCCTGGCGTTGTCGTCTTACCCGCATCTGAAGCAATATTAACGATGGCACCACCACCGTTACTTGACATCATCGGTAGCAAAATCCTGCTAGTGAGCATGGGCGCCATTACTTGATCAAAAATAATGCCTTGTATTTCAGGTACAGGAATATCTTTAAGTAATACCGGGCCGGCCAAACCTACTGTCGAATTCACTAAAATATCGACACCAGATAAGAAATCCCACGCTGCATTACACACATCGTCGGCACCACTTTCTGTATTACAGTCACCGGCGATAAATTTTATATTCGCCTGGGGATAATGCTCTTTAACATAAGCACAAGCTTGTTCGCCACGCTCAGCATTACGGCCGTTGACAACAATGCCTCTGGCACCGGCTTTCGCATATAACAATGCTGCAGATAAGCCGACACCCGAGGTACCACCTGTTATCAACACACCTGATTCAGAAATTTCTTTGGGCTCATACTGCGCAGACTTGCTCATATCAGATAATTCTCATTTCATTATTTATAATTTTGGCATAACCACACCATCGTTTTAGTGGCTATGAACATGCTTACTCATAACCACTAAAAGAGGTAAATATTAGGCGACGTCTTTTTTCTCACTCATGGCTTCAACCATGGCTTCTAAGCGAGTGTTCAATAGCTCATCTTTATAGAAAGACTCGTCTGCCACATCGCCTTCAAAGAAGATGGCTTGTCTATTGTTGCGCACTGCCGACTCGGTGATTAAAAACTGCTGATTTGTCATACCACGACAAGTTCGTGAGGCGTGGCAGACAACACCATCTATATCAAAGGTATCGCAGACTTTCTCAATTTCACCGATCATGATTGGTGCACCGTGATTGTTTGGACAGATCAGATAGTTCTGAGCCATCCCACGCACTGGATTACTTAAATCAATCAGATCTGGTTGCTGCCAGAAAGACATATGCGTGTAACGACCTGCGACAACGGTGGCATCGACTGCCGCAAACTTGTCAGCCAACCAACCCACTTTGTTCCAATTCATCATGCCATCAAAGAAGAGACGATACTTCTCGTTTGGCACCGCGCCTTCACCGCGCTCGATCCGTTCCTGTATCTCGTCTTTAAGAGACTGAAAATAATCAACCAGGGCTTGCTCACCTGGCAGAAAATTGACGTGGGCGATACTGACAATCCAATCAAAAAAACTAGCGGGAGCGGGTTTAGCTTTGCAAAGTTCCATAGCTTCTAAGCGTAATTCAGCGGCTTTTTTAATGTAGCCCATAACTTCGCTAAGTCGGTCCCAGTCAAATTTTCTACCGGTGTTTTCTTCAAGAAACTTGGTCATCTCGACAAGCTGCATAGAGACGTAGTCAGACTTCTCCTCCCACTCTTGTCCGTAAAGATAGTCGGCGTCTGGCTTGCCTCCCCACAACAGTGGGATATTGACGTTAAAGATGGGGACTTTTTTACCATGCATACGGTACATAAGGTCATCCCATTGCTGCCCTGAACTGCAATAGGGGTAGGCATTAATGATCATGTCCGGCAAAGGCAGTTTTTTAATATCCTCTGCTCGTGGATCAGAAGCAGCAATAGTGCCGTCTTCTACCATGCCTTTTTCGATCAAGGCTTGCCCAATATGAGTGCGGGCATAAGAACATAATTCTCGATCAAAGCCTTTATCTTCGCCTGCTTGCTGTGCGTCGCCTTCTAAATGCTTAGCCGCCAAATATGCTGACCATGCTTCGCCATGAACCCATGCGAGGTCATGGGCGTGGAAAAAAGGCGGTATATATGTGCCGTTATACCAAACGACTTTTTTACCTTCTTCTTTGGCTCTAAATAAGCCTTCCCAATAATCATTAACCAGCTTGCCGCCCAGTTTGGTTGCTTTAAGACGGTTCGCCTTTTTATCACTAGCGTGTACACCTTTTTCGTGTTGCATTGCACTCTCCTGTCTCTATTTCGGCCAAGCCAAATCGTGAGCTCTACATACTGCGTTTATGGTTCTGTAACGTTATTTGTTTACTGTCTATCTTGGACTCAATTACGACTCACTGTAGTAACTTCTACTACTTGAACCGTGCTTTCTTCGCCCGCCTTTTCTGGATCACCTTTACATTTTGGTACGCAAGCGGCCATGGCACCGTCCATCTCACCTTCCAGCGCCATATCGCTGCCGTCCAAGGCTTTAATTTCCTTCTGGCTTTTCACATATTCTTCCATCGCCAACAATGCCGCGCCCAAAGCACCAGCTATTTGCGGCTCGCTCGGCAGCAAAAATTCAGCACCAAATGCTTGCTCAAGGTAATGAACCGCCGCAACGTTCTTAGCGACGCCACCAGTCATCACGACGGGGCCCTTCTTCCCGACACGGGAAGCCAAGCCTCGAGTTCGGTTTGCTATTGAGGCATGAACGGCACCTAAAACATCTGGCTTGGCGTGCCCTTCGGCAAGCAAGGAAATCACTTCGCTTTCAGCAAAGGTTGCACACATACTGGAGATCTTCAGGGTGTTTTCGGCCTTCATGGCTTCGGGACCCATATCGGCCAGCTCTATATTCATCGCCCTAGCCAACACTTCTAAAAACTTACCCGTTCCCGCAGCACAGCGATCATTCATCGAAAACTGAGAAACCACACCTTTATCGTCAATAGAGATAACCTTGCTGTCTTGGCCGCCTATATCGATAACCAATCTTGCCTCCGGAACCATCTCCAGCGCGCCTCGGGCATGACAGGTGATCTCGGTATAATTTTTATCTGCGATATCCAGCATGCGGCGGCCATAGCCCGTGGATACCGTTTTCACCATATCCTGCTGTTCTAAACCGGCTTCGTCCAAGGCCCCTTTAATAGAAGCCAAAACGCCATCGTTACTCACCGCACCCATAGATTTAATACATGAACCAACAATATTTTTATTGGCATCTAAGATGACCGTCTTTGCCGTGGTTGAACCAAAATCCACGCCCATCACATAAGGTTTCATACATACCTCAATCAATTTTGCTGAAGAACGAAAACTGCTCCAACGATCAGTTACGCCCTTTTGCCTACCACCCAACTCAAACATTGCGCGCCACCGTGAGCATCAAGGGCATCACGATCAGCCCACTGGAGGCGATAAAGCAGCTGAAACTCAGTATAGATGAGTAAAGCTCACTTAATCAATACGAAATTTGTTTTTACAGTAAAATATTACCATCACTAATGAGTTTAGCTTACATTTATATTCACCCCACCTATCTAATGAGTCTATTTAAATACAAGCCCACCAAAGCTTCTGCAGCCTACGTTTAAGCATCTCAGCAGCAAAGCTGCTGAAACCTGAAACCACAACAAAAGCAACGAAAACGCAGTTAAAATCCTAAAAAGAGCAAGAAAACTGACATAGATCTGTAGTGAGCACTGACTCACAAGAGCCCCTGTACAAAAGAGGAATATTTTCGAGTTATCGCGTAACCTTGAAGCCAAAATAAAAAGCCAGTGCCAATAACAAATACAATGCTAAAGTCTGAATATATATCGTTCATCTTTTCTATGCTCCTCTGCATAAGCCTTGCGAGTCAGCAAGCTCTTGGCAAAAATGAGCCATCCTCATGTGACGCCGCGATCTGCCCTACAACTTCCGCCAAGCACAATCGTTTATTGCTAGCGCCTTATGCCTTCATCCCCTCGATAGAGGGCAGGTCTGAAGCACTTGAGATGAAAACAGAATTTGAATATGACGCAAAAGAACTGGCAAGCGGTCTCAATCTTGGCGGTTTGGCTTATTTGCAGTGGGACCGGGGGCGGGATTTTTTATATTTTGATGGACTGGGGGTTCGCTATAAAGACCGACTTAGTGAGTTTAGAGAAAGACGCTTAAATATTGAGATTGCGTTACTGGAAATCGGTTATGGCCGCAAATTCTGCATCGCTTCCAAGCGCCTCGATACAAACTGCACAATTGGCTTTGATCCTTATTTGGGGATCCGTCATTCTCGCTTTAATGTGTCTGCAAAAATTAACGAAGGCGGTCTAGAAGGTTTATTGATTAGCCTGTCGGACCTCCCCGACAGCTACCAAGCCAAAGAGCGCTGGCTAGACCCGGTCGTCGGCTTTATTAGCCACTACCAATTAAGCCAACGCAACAGGCTTTACCTAAAGGCCGACGCCGCTGGCTTAGGCCTGGGTCGCAATGATTATTGGAACATAATGGGATTTTTAAATTTTCAATTAAGCGCGCACTGGAGTGTTTCTGCCGGTTATAAAGCGACAGAGTTTGATGCAAAATCCGGAGGGGAAAACAAACTAAACCTTAAACTAAGGGCCAGAGGCCCCATAGCCGGTATTATTTATTCATATTAGAACGATAAACGTATCTCACCCTGAGACAAGGCAGCAGGCTTAACGCTTACCAGCACCAAAGTCCAACATACGGGTCAACGGCTTCATTGCATCTATCGCGATGGCAGGGTCAACAAAAATTTCATTACCGCCATTTTCTAGCACCGCTACTAAATTATCCAACGCATTCATTGCCATCCACGGGCAATTTGCACAACTGCGACATGTGGCACCACTACCCGCAGTGGGTGCAATAATAAATTCCTTATCGGGCACCAACTGCTGAAGCTTGTAGAAAATACCCTGGTCGGTCGCCACAATCATTTGTGGATTAGGAAGGTCTTTAGCGGCATTGATAATCTGAGTGGTAGAGCCAACCACATCGGCTAATTCAACAACGGATGCAGGGGATTCGGGATGAACCAAGACCGCAGCATCTGGATAAACTTGCTTCAACTCCAAAATGCCTTGGGCTTTAAACTCTTCGTGAACAATACAAGCACCATCCCAAAGCAATACATCTGCGCCGGTCTCTCTGCGCACATAATCACCTAAGTGCTTATCGGGTGCCCAAAGAATCTTCTCGCCTTTGCTATCAAGGTAATCCACCACATCCAAAGCAATACTAGAGGTCACCACCCAGTCTGCCCGAGCTTTTACCGCCGCTGAAGTGTTGGCATAAACTACCACAGTACGATCTGAATGCTGATCACAAAAGGCCGCAAACTCATCCGCAGGACAACCGATATCCAGTGAGCAGGTAGCCTCCAGGGTCGGCATCATCACCGTTTTTTCTGGCGAGAGGATCTTGGCGGTTTCACCCATAAATTTTACCCCAGCCACAATCAACTGAGACGCTGGATGGTCACGACCAAAACGAGCCATTTCTAAAGAGTCCGAAACACAGCCACCGGTTTCTTCCGCCAATGCTTGAATCTCAGGATCGGTATAGTAATGGGCCACTAAAACCGCATCGCGAGCAATGAGCAGCTCCTTAATACGCTGGCGCAATTCCTCGCGCTGCGCGGAAGGAATTACAGGCTGCTCTTGAAGACTCGCCAAATGATCGCGAACGATGTCTTGGGCTGTTGCGTGTTCCGCCATAAGCTTTCTCTACCTTTGCGGACCGTCGGCCTTCTAGTTTAGCAGACATGTCCCAAATCACTCCAAACAGCTTTGCCGTCAGCGCGACAAAAAAGGATGCCCGGAGTTTTGAGTTCTTAGTAGGCAATGATGATGCTCACACCATTATCGTCTACTAGTTAAAAATCAACCTTCGGAGGGGAATTGCGATAAAAATCAACCATTTAACAATAGCCAAGCCTCACAACTTCTTGCGAATACAGCCCGTAAACCATTGATTTTAAAAGGTTCCTAATTAACTGCGAAACAGTTACGACACCTTCTATAAACGTAAAATTTACCCTAGACCCACTCATTACAGATACATAGCCAACCCCTTACCGAGAATGCAAGAAGATTAACGAGGCGCATTCTATGCCTTCTACCAAAGAAATCCAAGCTGCCTCCCCTGCCTGTCACTGCTGATAAACAGGTCTACGGCAATCACTGGAACGTGAAAATACAACAGCAAAGATGGCACACGCTCCATCAGTGCACAGCTGTGATACGGTTGAAGCAATAATCGCTATTGAGATAAAGAAGGACAGGATAGCGGTTAATAATCGGCCTGAAATGAGTACGCTGTCGCATGCAATGATAAGAACACTAAGTCCTCCGCCGGTCTTATAGGAAAATCCACCTCAGTTGAATGCAACAGGAGCAGAAGTAACACCAAGCTCAACAATCCTTAGTTTGCAGGAGGCAGGCTTATAACAAAGACTGGTTTTGCAAATGAGCTAATAACGCAGTTCGGTTGCTTACCTTAAATTTGCGGTACAGCCGTTTGAGATGATTCTGAATGGTGTATTCCGATAACATTAATTGCGCGGCGATTTGCTTATTGCTTTTTCCAGTACTCAACGCCAGCACCACCTCTTTTTCTTTAGGGGTTAAATGTTCGGAGGAGGCTGGTAGTAAGCTTTGATTTTCGATCGGGAACATTCGACTGATACTGTGATTAAGGATATCACTGGCACTACGTGCGACCAGATCATCCAACGCGCTCATCACCTGCTCACCATCCACCGGACAATAATTCGCTCCTCGACGCTGTCCCATTAAGCCGCCAATTAAGAAAATATCTGCTGTAAATGGATGAATTGACGCGACTATTTCTCCGTAGCCTGCACTATCGATATAGCGCCAATATGCTCTGGAGGCATCCCCCTTCTCCTCCAGCTGACGCCTTTCCAGCAAGGTAGGGCGTTCGAATTCACGATTGTCATTAATAGAAAGTAAGAAAGGATCATGAGCCCATAAGCCCGCGCTGTAATCACGCCGAACTTGCTCACTCATACCCTCATTACAAAGAAAGTTCACCGCGCCCTGGCGACGGTTAGTATGAAACAGAAACAGGCAAAAGTTATTGGCACCCGAACGACCCATTAACTCTTGACCAACACGTAAATGCTCAGGGGGAATACAGTACATCACTACCTCAGGGGCGTTATTATAAAGTTACATTGCCCACTGGCATTAGCTGTGTCAAGAATGAAGGGAGCGGCCGACCAGTGAAACCAGTCGGCCGCCAAGGTGCTTAGAAGCGATATTCGACTTCTACGCCAAAGGTAAGTGGGGGCGCTGCAGCAACAAAATCGCCAAAGCTACTTTGCTGGGAATAGTAAGAATACTCAGAATCCAGCAAGTTACGTCCAAACAGGCGGAAACGCCAGTTTTCATCTTTTGTGGTTAAGGCCACTTCGGCATTTAACACATCATAAGATTCCTGCTCGGTACGGTTATCTGGCTCCCAGAAAAAACCGTCGTTGTAGTAATAAGCAATATTGTAGTTCAGCTCACCCAAATCAGTATGCTGGCGGTAATTCGCACTCACCGTGTAAGTGAATTCCGGCGCTCGAATCATTTCATTACCAGACAAATCATTACCTGTTGTAGAAACAACATTGCCTGATCCAGAAGGATTAGGAGCAATGACAGGGCCATCAGGAAAATCAGTGTACTCAGAATCCAAGTAAGACATTGAGAAGTTCAAATCAAGGTCAGCATTGACGAAGTACGTTGTCTCCAGTTCGGCCCCTTGCATTTCCGAGTCGCCAACATTGAATAGGAAAATCGCCCCACCCAGCACTTGCTGAGCTTGAAGATCATCGAATTCATAGTAAAAGGCCGATGCATTTACCCGCAGGCTGTTATCAAAAAAGTCGCCTTTAAAACCGATTTCATAAGCATCAAGAATCTCAGGGTCAACCGGGGTAGGCGCCTGACCAAACACAGTCAATGTATTATAAACGCCACTTTTAAAGCCGCGATTATGAGACGCATATAAAAGCACCTCATCATTGAGCTGATGGTCTAATGCAATACGCCAAGTTGGCTCTTCCCAAGACTCTTGTCTATCTAAAAAGGGTTGCGAAGAGTTAATCGGGTCACCGGTAATAATACTCGTAGTACGCCCCTCAAATTCTCGCTCGTCCAATGTCCAGCGGGCACCAAGGGTTAACTTGGTTGCTGAAGTAAAATCATATGACACCTGCCCATAAGCAGCATAAGAACGGGTTTCTTGCTCGGTGTCCATATTGATATTAAACGCGGGTGTAGCGGACGTAGTTTGGGTTGGATCATTCTCAGCAAGAGAATGCATAAAGAAAAGCCCACTAGTCCATTGCAGGGCGCCACCATCTGTCGAATTAAACTGAAATTCCTGGGTAAACTGATTGTTCTTTTCGTTAACAACAAAGTTCACCACATGAGATGGCCCTGAGTCCTGATCCAACAGTGTGTAAGAAGACACATCCGCCAATGCGGACGTCGCGATCAACTCAACACCCTCGAACTGGTGGGTAAGTTTGAAAGAATAGGCACGCTGACTGGAGTCGATCATTGGCGTCCAATCGGAATTGATATCTTGGTAATCGCCAGTGTATGTACCGCCACCGGCCGCAAGGGTTCCCTCTGCAGGTTGACGCGCGATACCCACATCACTGATTCGCGATGCATACAGAACCGAGAACAGCATTGATGTTTTTTCATTCATATCAAACAGCAACTTGCTTCGCAGCGAGCGATCTTCTTCACCGACTCGATCACTGCCGCTAAAAATATTTTTACCGTAGCCCGCATCGCGCTTTTTATAAAGCACCGAAATATCCGCAGCAACCCTGTCGCTCAAGCCCGTGGTGGCATAGCCGCCCAACTTCCAACTATCGTAGTTACCGCCGCCCGCTTTCAGTTTGCCAGAGGTTTCAAATTGTGGATCTTTGGTGACCACGTGAATTAAACCGCCTGTTGCGTTACGACCAAACAAGGTGCCCTGAGGTCCCCGTAACACCTCGATACGTTCAATGTTATTGAACTCCATCACCGAGGCCACCATTGAAGAATAGTAAACGCCATCGACATAAGTCGACACACTACTCTCATCGCCTGCCGAGGAATTCTTTGTCCCCACGCCCCGGATAAATGGCGTTGCAGAACCTAACTGACGTGTGTATTGAAGGTTAGGAACAACCATAGACAGCTCATCACTACCGGTAACACCCGATTTCTCCAGCCCCAGCTCAGACACAGCGGTCATTGCAATTGGAACTTCCTGAGCGCTCTCGGAGCGTTTTTGCGCCGTAACGACCACCTCTTCTAGCTGCGCATAGGCCATATCGGCAACGAGCATAGAACTGATACTGGCTACAAAAGCAGCTAACGGCCGCTTAGCGAATTTGAAATTAGTATTTTTCACCTTGTGTGTCTCCCCTTTAAGAATCAAAAATTATTCTTCAGTCGTTTATTGATTTCTTATGACGCTACCAACGCTTCCTTTCTCTGTTATGGATTGGATTATTAGAGTCCATATTTTTAAAGCCTTACTTTAGAAATATGCTACAAAACAGCCTTACATATAGAGCCTATATCCAGAGGTAAATAAAGACAAGTCGAGTTATATAGTCGACAAATCTAACCACCAAGCACACCGGTATGAAAAGCTGTTTAGTGTACTGCCGCAATCGATAAAATTGTTAGAATTCACTGCAACCCAAAGGTCTATTTATGTTTATTTACTTAGTTTATAACGTAGCTCAATAGTATTTTTTAGCTACAAGGCCGTCAATAGCTTAAACCCAGCTTTAGGCTTTTAATACTAGCAGCGTAACAATGGCAGGCACCGAAGCCGCAAGTAAACAAAATCGCGTCTCATTCATAGCGAAATAGCCTCAACAAACCACTATAATAGACCTATCTAATTCCATCAGTGACACACAAAAGCAAGAGATTATATATTTTGGCAGAAACAACAAAAAAAGTTAGAGTGCCTCAAGCTGAACGGACAGCCACAATGCGAAGCCGCTTGGCCAAAGCAGCATTTGAGGTGATTAAAGAAAATGGCTTTGCGAACTTTCGAACTTCTGCTGTCGCCAAACAAGCGGGGGTTTCCCAAGGCGCCCAACTTCACCATTACCGCACCAAAAATGATCTTACGCTAGCGGCGATGGAGTATGCTTATCAGCGCTCTCATCGTATTTTTAAAGCAAATATCGCCAAATTCACCGCTGACGAGGACCCAGTAGAAGCGGTACTTCGAGATGCGGAGGATTTCTATTTTTCAGATTATTTTTTAGTTGCCCTAGATATACTTATGGCCGGAGGAAAAAACGAAGAGTTACGTGAACAACAAATCAGGCTCGCCCTCAACAGTCGATCCACCGTTGAACACGCATGGATTGAAAAACTGGCTTCTTTAGGTTGGGAGCAAAGCAAAGCCGAAGATATTTTAAACATCTCCTTTTGCTTGGTTCGAGGTTATGCCATCAAACTTCTGATCACTGACAACATGTCTTCTTATCAGCAAATGATTGCCCGCTGGAAAAACCTGGTAAGCCAATTAATCAGCAGATAAACCGCAACCGCGGCCTATCTGCTGTAAAAGCGACGACAAATTCTAACGTCGTCCCACTGCACCCCCGTTAAGAAAACAGCCTTTCAGCGATTTCATCGAGAATGGCAGGGTCATCGATCGTGGCCGGCACCTTATACTCTTCACCATTAGCAATTTTCTGCAAGGTTGCCCGAAGAATCTTTCCTGACCGGGTCTTGGGCAAGCGCTTCACTACCACCGCACGCTTAAAGGCAGCAACGGGGCCAATTTCCTGGCGCACAATAGCCACCGCATCTTGCTCAATATCCTCAACAGGGCGATCAACACCGGCATTGATAACGAGCAAACCCAATGGCATTTGGCCTTTCATATCATCGTTAACGCCAAATACTGCACATTCGGCGACATCTTTTAATGATGCAAGCACTTCTTCCATGCGCCCGGTCGACAGTCGATGGCCAGCAACGTTAATCACATCGTCGGTACGGCTCATAATATGCACGTAACCTTCGTCGTCGATAAAGCCAGCATCACCCGCATTATAAAAGCCGGGGTGTTCGCTCAAGTACTTATCAATAAAACCTTGGTCATTTTTGAACAAGCTAGGCAGGGTACCGGGGGGCAAAGGTAAACGAATAGCAAGGGCGCCCATTTCACCGGCAGGCAACTCTTTACCACCTTCATCCAAAACCACCACATCAAAACCTGGCACACACTTACCAGAAGAACCGTATTTTACTGGAAATAAACCCAGACCCGCACAGTTAGCAACCGCTGGCCAGCCCAACTCGGTTTGCCACCAATGATCGATAACGGGAATATCCAACTGTCGCTCAGCCCAGTGAATTGTATCCGGGTCGGCACGTTCACCGGCTAAAAACAAATGCTTAAGACTGGACAGGTCAAAATCTTCTGGCCCCCTGCCCTCGGGATCTTGCTGTTTAATCGCCCGAATCGCCGTTGGCGCAGTAAACATCGCTTTTACTTTATGTCGCTCAATTAAACGCCAATACGTAAATGCGTCTGGGGTGCCAACAGGTTTGCCTTCAAACATAATGGCGGTAGCGCCGCGAATCAGCGGACCATAAACAATATAAGAATGGCCAACAACCCAACCGATATCTGAAGCGGCCCAAAACACATCTTCCGGGTCAATACCGTAAATATTTTCCAGGCTCCAGTTCATCGCCACCATGTGGCTACCATTATCACGCAATACCCCTTTGGGGTTACCCGTGGTACCGGAGGTATAAATAATATACAGCGGATCAGTTGCCGCTAAAGGTTCACATTCGCAAGCTTGTCCAGAGGACTCAACCTCGCTCCAGTCTAAGTCACGGCCAGCCGTCATCTCTGCAGCTAACTCGGGACGCTGCAGGATGATGCATTTTTCAGGTTTGTGCTGACAGTATTCGATTGCTTGATCTAATAGCGGCTTGTAAGCAACCAAGCGGCCCGGCTCAATGCCACAGGATGCGGAAATCACCAGCTTTGCTTCGCAGTCATCAATTCTTGATGCCAGCTCGTTGGCCGCAAAACCACCAAACACAACAGAATGAACGGCACCAATTCGTGCGCAGGCCTGCATGGCCACCGCTGCTTCTGGCACCATTGGCATGTAAATGACAACCCGATCACCCTTATTAACACCCAGTTCCTTTAGCGCGCCTGCGAAGCGGGATACTCTGTCCAGCAACTGTGCGTAACTGATGTGTTCCACCCTTGCTGTGACCGGGCTGTCATAAATCAATGCGGTGCGGTCACCATTTCCCGCCGCCACATGCCTATCTAAGCTGTTGTAACTGGTGTTACAAACGCCATCACTAAACCAGCGATAAAGGGGAGCGTGACTATCATCAAGGGTAATAGTTGGCACCTTAAACCAATCGATGCCCTCAGCTGCTTGTTTCCAGCGTGCGATATTCTCTTGCTGATTCATTATTATTCCCCGTTTGAAGTGATGATTATTTAAACTCAATGGCCAGCGCGCCAATACCACTAATAGTCAGCGACATCGTATCACCTGGCTGTACTGCCTCCAGCGGCACCAGTGATCCAGAAAGAATAATATCGCCTTTACAAAGGGGTATTCCGTATTCGCCAAGGGTATTCGCCAACCACGCCACGCAGGTTAAAGGGTTGCCCAAGGCCGCCGCGCCCAGACCTCGACTCAGCTCTTTACCGTTCTTCTTAACAATCATTTCACAGCCAACAAGATCCACACTGCGAGGGTCTTTTTGATCATCTTGATTCACAGCAAACATACCGCAAGACGCATTGTCTGCAACGGTGTCCTGAATTTTAATTTTCCAATCGGCAATCCGAGAGTCAACAATCTCAAAACATGGCATCACCGACTCAGTTGCCGCCAGTACATCCGCCTCTGTCACTCCGGGACCTTTCAAATCCTGTCCCAACATAAAGGCAATTTCACCTTCTGCCTTGGGCGCGATCATGCCTTGTAATGACAAGCTGCCGCTGCAAATCATTTTATCTGTCAAAAAACCAAAATCGGGTTGACGCACATTTAACATGTTTTGTACTGCGTCACTGGTTACGCCAATTTTTTTGCCTATTAATTTTTCGCCATCCGCTTCGCGCATTTTTAGCATTTCAAGCGACACTTGATAGGCATCGTCGATACTAATATCGGCAAAGCGATCAGTGAGTGGTGCCACTGCCTTGCCTTCACGCAAAGCACTGTAAAGCTCCTCGCTAATCGCTGTTATTTGTTGCTGTTCCATATATCGCGTCCAGAAAATTCGCACGCCTCGCCAAGCGAGGCATAAGATCTAAAGAATAATGCTGATTTTGGCTTGGGGCCGTAAGCCATTCAAAGCCAAGTTGCAGGTTTTTTTAACGATTTTGAGCTCACCCTTCTCGTCACGCAGTACGTAATCGTAATTACCCATAAACGTATCGGTTGTGCCATTTTTTGAGCGGTAGACAACAAAGGCGGCTTTTACATGCATCTGCCCTTGTTCGTCTTCACTATCCAGAAAAATATTGCCGATCAAATGCTGAACCTTTGAACGGGGATATTCGGAATGACAGGTCTTTTTATCCAGTCGAATGACCCGCTCCTCAAGACGTGCGCGATTATCAGCAATGTAATACAAATGCTTGGCGGGATCGGCGACCTCAGCGGGCACATCGGTGGGCGGAACAAAATAACTGCCATCCTCTGTAAACATCGCCAACCAGTCGTTAAGCTGCCAGGAGTCCAGCAAGTTCGCTTCTTTGTGGAGCAAATGCTGTATGCGATGAAACTGGAGTAGCTCGCTAATCGCTTTATCATTTGTCATCTTATTCGCCCTCCGACTCAGTAATACGGCGGTTCCATTCCCGCCAAAACGCGCGCATTTGTAGCTCATCATCAAAGGATGGTGTCTTCGCCGTTATCCCTTTAGAAATATCATTCCAGGGGACGTTGGCAGCAGACTGAAAACCGCGCTGACAGTTTTCCAAGGCTTCCACATCGTCAGGTGTTGCAAAGCCACCTGGGCCAATAAATTCTAAAAAGTTGGACAAGCGATACTCACGCCGCCAATCACTTTCATCTTTCACGCCCAGAGCAAAACCATTTACCATCATCTCGTCGGGAGCAGTGGGGTAAAAGGTTCTCACCGTGATTGCCATAATGTCGTTGATGACAAGATTGGGGAAAATAATCATATTGCGATTAAGTCCGGCCATCTGTTTGGCTTTCTCTTCGCCCAAACGCTCTACCAATTCCGCATAAACGCCATCGATCTCTTTCTTACCATCTTCGCCCCACATGGGTATCCACTGGGCAACCGGCCGCCCCCAAGGCGCACTGTACTCAATAACCGCGTGACCATTACCCAAGTCATAGCCTTTACCCGCCAGGCGAGTGGCCGTAAGACTGCCATTGGTATTCATCAGATAGTCGAGATACGTCGCATGGGTTGACTCAGCGTGATAGCCATCCACGCTATTTTCCACCAGTAGTTTCCAGTTGGCGGCAATGGAATATTCCTGTGTGCCACCAATAATTTCCATGCCAGCCGTCGATTGGTTGGCAACAATATCCAGATACTCTTTTGCCCCGGCGAGATAATCCGGCAGCGGCTCAATATCTTCATTAAAGCTAACAAAGTAAAAACCCGCGTAGGAATCAAAACGTGGCACGTGGCGTAAATTGCAGTTACCTTCTTCTTTGAAGTTATCTGCATAAGCCTGCTCACCAGACAGGTGCGCAATTTCGCCAGTATTTTTAAAAACCCAACCGTGATACATACACTGGAAGCTTTTCGCCTTGCCCTTTTTCTCCCGGCAAACCGTTGCGCCTCGATGAGGACAGACGTTGAATAGCGCGCGAATAACCCCATCACGGCCTTTGACGAACAGTAAGTTTTGACCTGCCACTGTACGAGAAACAAACTCTCCCGATTCATTCAACTCTGATTCATGACCGAGATATAACCAGCAGTTCTGGAAAATTTTATCCCGTTCCTGCTCAAATACTTCCTGGCTTGTAAACGTGGCACGGGCAACCTTAAACCGACCCGCCTCTTTGTCATCAATAATATGGGGCATGCTCTCCTCCCAGAATGTTCTTATCTTTTGTTTTCAGTGAATTGCTAATAATCAGTCATTGTTATGTATTTAGTTATCAATTTTCTTCGGTTTTCTCTTCAGGATCACCATCCGTCAAAAATTGCCACATCCGCCCAAATACATTGCCAGACATCACCTGCCGATCACGAACTTCATCTTCATCTAAAAGCCCCTCTTCAGGCGAAAAGCCTGCTGACCTAACACTTAATTCCAGTCTTGCCGTGTCTTCAAGAAACCATGCATAGCTAATAGCCTCTTCGAGAGTTTCTGCAGCCACCACTGCGCCGTTACCTCGCATTACCAAAGCAGTTCGTTCACCCATCAGATCCGCCAACGCTTGGGCTGCCTCATCATTACGCAGTAATCGTGGATCTCGCCAAAGGGGAATATCATTGGCGAAATAAGCGCTCAAGCCATGTCGGCATTTAGGGGTTACTCCCTGAGTCGACAGCGCCATGACCGCTGGCGACATAATGCGACACACTGCAGCAATATTTGGACGGCGCTGATAAATTGCTTGATGAATCCGCACTTCGCCTAACACCCCATCAGGCAAGTCACCGCTCACCGGTACTGGAGTATTGTCAGCCCCCGCAGGAATACAGCCCATTGGCTGTGCGGCACAAACCAAAAATTCATTATCTGAGGTTCTCACACTACAATGGCCAAAAGCGTGAACCAAACCTGCACGCCCTAGCGCCCGAGCCGCCATTCGCAGCTTTCGATGCTGTTCCGCGTCGACTTTGCTATTGTCCAAACTCACCGCCACGCTCCTTAGGATGCCATGCTGTTTTGTTTTTCTTTTGCCATAGTCAACGCAAGATCTTCAATCATATCTTCTTGTCCACCGACAGTACCACGACGCCCCAGCTCCACCAGCACATCTCTGGCAGAGATGCCATAACGCTGTTCAGCGCGCTTGGCAAATAAGAGGAAAGAGCTGTAAACACCGGCGTAACCCAAGGTGAGCGCATCGCGATCCAAACGGATTGGGTGATCCATCATCGGCACGACTAAATCCTCTGCTACATCCATTAATTTGTATAAATCAATACCCGTTTCCATGCCCATACGCTCCATCACGGCAAGCAGCACTTCCAATGGTGTGTTACCGGCACCGGCACCCAGCCCAGCAACCGAACCGTCAATACGCGCAGCGCCAGCTTCAATGGCAGCAATCGAGTTCGCAACACCCATTGCCAAATTGTGGTGGCCGTGAAATCCGATCTCGACCTTGGCATCGATGGCTTGACGCAAGGTAGCGATTTTTTCAGTGACCTCTTGCGGAAGCATATAGCCCGCCGAATCAGTGCAATAAATACAGTTGGCGCCATAGCTCACCATCAGCTGGGCCTGCGCCAACAATTTATCGGCTGGAATCATATGAGCCATCATCAAAAAGCCCACAGTGTCCATGCCCTGCTCCGCAGAGTATTGAATATGCTGTTGTGATACATCGGCCTCGGTGCAATGGGTGGCTACCCGAATGGTGCTCACACCACAGGACTGAGCCATGCGAATGTGATCGACCGTACCAATACCCGGAAGTAGCAACGCAGAAACCTTTGCTTGCTTCATTTTGGGAATAACGGCAGAGAGGTACTCTTCGTCAGTATGGGCAGCAAAGCCATAGTTCACCGATGCGCCACCAAGGCCGTCGCCGTGGGTGACTTCAATAAGCGGCATACCGGCTTCATCGAGGCCAGTCGCCACTGCAACCATTTCATCAATGCTGATCTGATGGCGCTTGGAGTGCATGCCATCCCGCAGACTCATATCATGAAGCTTTACTTTATATTGTTCAGTCATGGTCGTGTTCTCCAGCTTAAACAGCTGCAATTTCTTGCTGTTTTTGAGCAATCATCTCGGCAGTGCGCAATGCTGCCGCCGTCATAATGTCCAAGTTACCGGCATACTTGGGAAGGTAGTCGCCCAGACCTTCAACTTCCATAAAAATAGACACCCGTTTACCATCAAAAACTGGACCGTTCACCAATTTATAACCCGGAACATAACGCTGAACTTCAGCCAACATACTTTGCACCGACGCTTCAATCGCTTCTTTATTTGGCTCGTCTTCAACCAAGCAGTGAATCGTGTCCCGCATCATCAACGGTGGCTCAGCAGGGTTGATGACAATAATGGCCTTACCCTGCTTGGCGCCGCCTACTTTTTCAACCGCACTGGCAGTCGTCCGGGTAAACTCGTCGATATTCATTCGGGTACCGGGACCAATAGACTTGGATGCCACCGTGGCGACAATCTCGCCGTAACTCACCGTCTGCACTCGAGAGACTGCCGCCACCATGGGAATAGTTGCTTGACCGCCACAGGTGACCATATTGACGTTGTCCGCCGAGCCCGCCAGCAACTCCTCAAGATTCACCGGCGGGATACAAAAAGGCCCGATGGCAGCTGGCGTCAGGTCGATCATTTTCACCCCAAGCTCAGTTAGCTTGCGGCTATTTTCAGCATGAACATAGGCAGAGGTGGCGTCGAAGGCAACATCAACACCATCGCTTTTAACGTGAGCCAAAATACCATCAACACCCTCGGCGGTAGTTTTAATGCCCATGTCAGCGGCTCGTTTCAAACCTTCTGACTCGGCGTCAATTCCCACCATCCAAACCGGTTCCACCCATTCGGAGCGAAACATTTTAATTAATAAGTCGGTGCCAATATTACCGGACCCAATAATGGCCGCGCGCATTTTCTTACTCATATCCCACCTTTAAGCGTGTGCATGTTTCTTAGCATCTAATGCAATCGGAGCCGGTCTTAACTAAGAAAATTTTTGACCAGCTGAGCAAAGGCTTGCGGTTTTTCAACTTGCGTCCAATGCCCGCACTCGCCATAAATATGCAGCTCAGAATTTTTAAGAAGCTTGTGGCCTTTAATCGAATTTTCCATTGGCACAATCACATCTTCTCGGCCGTGCACCAGTAGAGCTGGATGAGAAATTTTGGCAATTTCCTCTTCGGGCAATGACAAGCCATCAAGTTTCTCTTGCATAGGCTCAGGGAACAGCTGCTCATAAGCTTCCTGGTAACCTGGGCGGATACTTGCTTCATAACGCGATTGAATAATTTCCTCGCTAACCAGATCTTGGCGATAAGCAAAAATCGACATCAAGCTGCGCATCGCCTCGACAGAAGGCTTATAACCCCATACTTCGCGCAAACCTTCCGTCATCTCAAAGCGGATGCCTGCCGCCCCCATCATCACAAAGCGGTCTACTCGCTCAGGGTGACGGGCCGCCATGGCCAAGCTCAAGGCACCACCAAAGGAGTTACCCACAAAATGGGCTTTAGACACACCCACCGCGTCCATGAAATCGCAGGTAAATTTCAGCCAGTTAGTCATGTTGTACTCATAGCCTTCTGGGTGATCGGTATACCCAAAACCAATCACATCAGGAGCCAATACATGAAAGTCATTTTCAAGCTGGGGCATTAACAAGCGCCAGTTAGCATAGCCTGTTACACCAGGACCTGAACCATGCAATAAGATGACGGTAGGATTTTCGCGACTGCCCGCTTCCAGATAATTCGCTTCGTAGCCACCAAGATCAGCGCGCTTTCCAATTTCAGGGTTATTTGTGCTCACGTTATATTCTCCAATTATTTTCCATCAATGCTAAATTTATGTTTTTTTGAAGCGGCGGGGCTTAGGTTGAATATACAGTTTGCCGTCATCTATTTTTGTTTCAAAACTACGCAACGGCGTACGACAAGGCATGGTTAAAGCTTCGCCGGTACGCACATCAAAGGTACCGTTATGCCAAGCACATTCCACAACGTAGCCTTCCAGCTCCCCTTCATCGTACAAGGAGGCCGCCCCGTGTGTGCAGCGGTCTGTGGTGACAAACACCTCGCCATCAATATGGTAAATAGCCAAATCCAGGCCACCAGGATGTTTTGCCGTGCTGATTTCACCCTCAGGTAAATCATCAAACTCACAAAGATAGGCCCACTCTTGTTCAGTGCTGGCGATGACATCATTACTCATTTCTTACTCCATCAAAGCATCGTGCTGCCGCCATTGACACTGATCACTTGACCAGTGACAAAAGCAGCATCGTCCCCAGCGAGATAAGAAACCATAGAGGCTACCTCCGATGTTTTGGCTGCTCGTCCCATGGGGATAACGCTCAAAAATTTCGCTGCTGTTTCGGGATTTTTTTCTAAAAACTCATCTAAAATTGCCGTCTGCACCGCGCAAGGTGCAACCGTGTTAACCGTAATATTATCTGGAGCAAACTCTCTGGCCAGCCCTGTCGTCAAACCATGGACGCCGCCCTTGGCCGCATTATATGCAGCATGTGAAGCAAGGCCGTTTCTCACCGAGTCGGCACCAATATTAATAATTCGACCAAACTGCTTTTTTTTCATTTGCGGAATTGCCGACCAGCAGCACCACAATGCCGTCCACAGGTTTCTATTTACTGTTGCTTCCAAAGTTTCTGGGGTGTGCTCCAGAAAAGGCTTTATTACGCCGCCACCTGCGTTGTTGACCAATATATCGACACCACCCAGCTCAGCGGCTAAAGCCATCAGTGTTTCAACATCGGCCTGGCTAGACAAATCACCTGCTTGAATATGTACTTTCACGCCAATACCAAAAAACTCATCACGCAGCGCATTGAGCTTGTCTTCATCTAGATCGGCCAAGATGACGTTGGCACCTTGTTCCAGCAAGCCATAGCAAATAGCGCGACCAATATCACTGGTCGCGCCAGTTACCACCGCTAAACGATCAGCCAGAGCAGCTTCATTCAAGCTCATTTATCCGGCCCCGCAATCACCCCTTTATTACTAAACTGAGGTTTGGGGCGACCACCCCAGAGGTCCATCGTTCTTGCGGAGTTTTCTAACATTCGGGGCTGGCGAGCACCTTCAACAGGAAATTCTTCCATACCAAAACTAAATTCTGCGGTCATTCCATCGGGGTCAAGAAAATATAAAAACACGCTACCAGACGGTTTATGACGGCCCGGCCCAAAGACAATCTCTACACCAGCATCCAGCAGTCGGTTTCTCGCCCGACCGACATCATCCAGCTCACTCACCATAAAGTTAACGTGGTGAAGACCGTCTTCCTCACTCCCCACCAAGGCAAAGCTATGATGCAAGGGGTTGGGATAACAGCGCGCCCAAACCGCTTTATCAACAACATAATCAGAGGGAAGTAAGCCGAAATTTTCAGCCAGTGACGCCCAGCATTCGTCTAACCGAGTAGTGCGAATAACGACGTGACCCAAACGCTGGATTTTTGCCAAGCGAGGTACAAACGCTTCACCTGGCTCAATCATATTATCGAAAAATTCGAAGGTGATACCGGTTTCAGGCTCAAGCACTCGAAAGGCTTGATCAATTTTCAAAAACGGTTTTTCACTTTCGGGGACATCCCATACATCCAGCCCTTTGCTACAAAAAAACTCACGGGCTTTATGAAGGTCTTCAAGAGAAGCTAACTGAAAACCGACCCGCCGCAAGCCAACGCTTTCAGACTGGTAGAGCGCCAAGCTCATCGCATGCGTATCGCAGCGCATAGCAACACTACGCCCTTCGTCTTCACCAGACACATCAAGCCCCATCATGTCACGGTAAAACAGCTTCGAACGCTGCAAATCAGACACATTCAGAGCCACATAGGCCAACCGTCTATACAGAAAAGGGATGCTCATCTTCTTGGACCTTATTCATTATGTGTACTTGGACTGTCCGGCTAAAGCCTATTACAGCTCAAGAAAATAACATACAGTGTAGACGCATCGTAAGTTTATTAAACTTTATCGTCAACTGCTATTTATCAAAAATGCTTATAAGGTAAGGGCCACGTAAAGCTGAATGCTGTGATGACAAGGCCGACGCTTATCTGGCCAAACACTGTTGTTCTTTTAAGTTATTGTTATTAGCTTATTTTTTCGAGGCCTTCTATTCAATAGGCCTCGTTCAGACTTCAAGCCAAGCCGTTTTTAATCGACTTTAGATTTCTGTTAAGTTTACGCAAGGTTTCTATGGTGTTCAAAATTTCATCAAAATCGATGCCTTTGAGCATCTTCTCATTGCTATCCAGAGTCAACTGTCGCATCTCTTTAATAACCCGACGCCCTTCCTTAGTAATGAAAATACGCTTAATACGTCGATCAGAGGGATCAGAACGGCGTTCTACCATGCCAACGTCTTCCAGGCGATCAATAAGACCACTCAAGGTGACTTTCCCCAAGTTCATATCATCGGCCAGATCAGATTGAGTCAAACCATCTCGGCGAGACAAAAATGCCAATGCCCAAGCCTGAGAACGCGTCACTCGCAGGGGCCGAAACACCTCATCGATAACAATTCTTCGCAGACGAGCCGCATCGTGAATTAAAAACCCCAGCCTTAGCTTTTGATCTTCATCCGAAATCTGCACCTCACTAGAAAGGGCGTCGTTATAGCCTTTCGAACTGGATGATTTCTCCATTGCTTCCCCAACCACTCATCTATTTACATGAATTTATTAACTGTTCACATAGTAACAGTATTTATGATAAATGCACCTCCCCCAAATCAATGGAAACCTGCAAAACAGCCCCTCTGGGCGATACCTCAGACTAGAGCTACCCGGAAAAGTAGCCTTATGGGTGCAATGCTACATACGCTTATAAATAATGCATTACTTTAATGTTCGCTTGCTAAGCGTTAGTGACAAAACGATCATTGAGAGAATAAAAACACTTTGTTATCTTTTCTAATTAAGCAAAGACCACATAAATTACGGAGTGTAGCTCAGCTTGGTAGAGCACCGCCTTCGGGAGGCGGGGGCCGGAGGTTCAAATCCTCTCACTCCGACCAGCAGATCTCAGACAGCCTCTATGCCGAATCAAACCTGACCCACCCAAATTCAGCCTAGCCAATGGATACCACCCTTTTTAGCTGCAGAATGTAGCCAGACATTCTTTGACTTTTTGATGGTGTGAATAACAAAAATAGGCTAAAAGTTTATTTAGCAACACTCTAATTAAGCTTTTGGCCATTCCAGAGCGCGTGTCCAAACCAGAACAGGTCGCCCTATGTCATTCACAGCAGAACTCAGTCAATTAATGGCAGCGGTGTTAGGTCGAGAGCCCACGCTCAATGAAATGATTCTGATCCCAATGGTGCCGCTATTTGTGGCAGGGTATTTAGTCGAGTGGTCATCCTTTCGTCTTAACAGTGGAGGCTGGGGAACAGCTCAGGGAAAGCCGTTTTATCTTCGTGAGGTGATCGCCAATTTTTCATTAGGTACGGCTTATTACGCATCCAGTGCCATTATGAACATCCTCTATGTTGCCGCCGTGTTTGCCTTTGTATGGGAACACCGAATACACACTATTCCCATCAGTTTTGGCACAGTGATATTGGCATTTTTTGTACAGGAATTTTGCTACTACTGCTACCACCGAACGTCACACCGCGTGCGCTGGTTCTGGACTCAACATGTGTCCCATCACTCAGGGGAAATTATGAATATGTCTACCGCAGCCCGGCAAAGTATTCTTAATGGCATCGTCGGTACATGGATTTTTTATGCCCCTGCCGTATTTATTGGTTTTAACCCCGATTTGATTCTTGGATTGCTAGGCGCCAACCTTGCGTTTCAATGGTTTGTACACACCGAATCCGTCGGAAAGCTTCATCACTGGATCGAATGGTGGATCAATACACCGTCTAATCACCGTGTTCATCACGGTCGCAACTCTGCCTACATCGACAAAAACTATGGCGGTGTCATTATGTTATATGACCACCTATTTGGAACCTATCAAATCGAACATGAAAAAGTGAGATACGGTATTCGGCAGCAAATAAAAAGCCATAATTTCTTAGTGCTTAACGTCCATGAATTTATTGACATGCTTCGTGATGTAGCTGCGCCAGGAAGATTTAATGAGCGTTTGAAACATATATGGAAGCCGCCAGAATGGACCCGCGCCGACCACAATCCAATTCACACTTGGCCAGTAAAAGGAGAACATCCATCAGCGCAAAAACCTAAAGACACATTTTAAAAAATATTGTCGCGTCAAAAGCAGCAACTAACCGTCAACAATACAGACGATCACTTTCAAGCATGCTACAAAAAATCACACTAACTCAATAGCAATCGCCGTCGCTTCACCACCACCAATACACAAGCTTGCAACGCCACGCTTTAAACCCCGGGCTTTAAGCGCATATAACAGGGTGACAACGATTCGGGCACCTGAGGTACCCAGCGGATGACCGAGTGAACATGCACCGCCGTTTACATTGATTTTTTCCAGTGGAATGCCCAGCAATTTATGAGGTAACAAGGCAACTAAAGCAAAGGCCTCATTGATTTCAAACAGGTCAACATCATCGACTGTCCAGCCGATGTCCTTCATTAATTTTTTAACACAGTGTACTGGCGCAACAGGAAACTGCTCTGGCGCACCGGCAACTCGGGCATACCCCTTAATGGCAGCCAAGGGTTGTGCATCAACACCTTCGCTACCCACTAACAATGCTGCAGCGCCATCTGAGATAGAACTGGCATTTGCTGCAGTAATGATGCCGTCAGGAGAGAATGCCGGTTTTAGCGTTCGGATTTTTTCCGGACGCGCATTGCCCGGCTGCTCATCGCTGGCGATGCCATTCACCGACACAATTTCTTCGTCGAAGGCAGCAGATTTCTGGGCGCTTAACGCGCGCTCTAAAGAAAGCAATGCGTAGTCGTCCAACTCTTCACGACTGAAGTGATATTCAGCGGCAACCACTTCACCCACTTGCCCCATTAATTTTCCCGAGTACGCGTCTTCCAAACCATCGACAAACATGGCGTCACGTACTTGGTTGTGGCCAAGGCGGTAACCCTGCCGTGCACGTTCAAGTAAATACGGCGCAGCACTCATGCTTTCCATACCACCAGCGACGACCAGCTTGCTACTCCCAGCTTTGATTTGGTCGGCAGCGGTAATGATAGACTGCATGCCTGAGCCGCACACCTTGCTAACCGTCACGCAGGGAATCGACTCGCTCAGCCCCGCGGCTAACGATGCCTGACGTGCTGGCGCCTGCCCTACCCCAGCAGAAATAACATTTCCCATCAGGACTTCATCGATACTGGCCCGCAGGTTTTCCGCACATGCACCTTTAATCGCAGCGGCACCCAGCTCCGGTGCTTTTAGCTTTGCAAATTGACCGTTCAGTCCACCCAGCGCAGTGCGCTTCGCGCCATAAATATATTGCATTACTGTTCTCCGCGCTCATCAACCGCGCTATTGGCTATTTAAATTCAGAAAGCCGCTGAAAGGCTTGGGTATATTCGTTTTTAAATTTATCCACAATTTCAGCAACGGTTTCATAAGAAGCAATCGCCCCCACGCCCTGGCCTGCAGACCAGACATCTTTCCAGGCTTTTGCCTCGCCACTCAGCTCATGCTCGGCATCCATTGCGGGCGTGGGTGTGTTATCAAGATCAATGCCAGCAGCATCCACACTGGGTTTGAGAAAATTGGCATGAACCCCGGAAATTTTAGGGGTATACACGATATCGGCTGCAGTTTTTTCAAGCAGCATGTCTTTATAAGGCTGACTGGCGAGACTTTCTTTAGCGGCAATAAAACGGGTGCCCACATAAGCAAAATCAGCACCGCAGGCCCGGGCTGCCAATATTGAATCGCCATTACTAATACAGCCTGAGGCAATAATCGTTTTATCAGTAAGTTGTTTTAACTCCGAGATAAAAGCAAAGGGGTTGTAAGTGCCAGCATGGCCACCTGCACCAGCGCACACCGCAATCAGGCCATCTACCCCCGCTTCCAGCGCTTTTTTAGCAAAGCGCACATTGGTGACATCATGAAAAACCAGACCACCGTAACTGTGGACTGCATCCACCACGTCTTTAGCTGCGCCCAATGAGGTAATCACAATGGGCACTTTATATTTCACCGTCAGCGCGATATCCGCAGCCAATCGAGGATTGGTTTTGTGAACAATCAGATTAACGGCAAAGGGGGCATCCTCTTCAGTCAACGCGGCTTGAACTTCTTGCAACCATTGTTCGTAGCCATCACTACTGCGCTGATTTAGCGCCGGAAAACTACCCACCACGCCAGATTTACAGCAGTTAATAACCAGTTCGGGGCCAGACACCAAGAACATCGGCGCAGCGATAACCGGCAACGACAGCCGATCTTTAAATATTTCGGGAAGGCTCATTATCAATTCCTTATCATTGGGCCAAAGCGTTTCTGGCAATAATCATACGTTGAATTTCGCTGGTTCCCTCATAAATACTGGTGATTCGAACATCGCGAGCATAGCGTTCGAGGGGATACTCACGATTGTAGCCATGGCCACCCAAAATTTGTTGGCCAGCATAACAAGCACGATTGGCGGCTTCAGTGGCAAATAATTTTGCCATAGATGCCTGAGCAGCGAATGCATTGCCGCCCTCTTTAAGGTAAGCCGCTTGCATAAGGAGTAGTCTGGCAGCTTCCAGCTCTGTGTAGCTATCTGCCAACATCCACTGCAGTGCCTGGAAACTGGAAATGGGTTTACCAAATTGCTCCCGCTCTTGGGCATAGCTTTTCGCGTAATCAGTGGCGGCCAAACCAATACCCAAAGCAAGCGACCCAATGCCAATACGGCCACCCGCCAGCTCACCTAAGGCCACTTGATAACCTCGATTTAGCTCGCCCATCAAGGCGTTTTCTGGAATACGACAGTTGTCAAAATAGACAGGATTGGTAGCCGAGCCTTTCTGACCCATTTTTTCTTCGGCGGGCCCCACTTCCAGCCCTGCCGTTTCTCGCTCTACCAAAAAACAGGAAATGCCTTTACCTCTAGGGGCCTCTTTATCTGTCACCGCCCAAACCACAAACACCCCGGCAAACTCACCACTGGTGATGTAAGCTTTGGAGCCATTCAATATCCATTCACCCCCATCCTTTACTGCACTGGTTCGCATGGCCGAAGGGTCGGAGCCTGCACCGGGCTCAGTCAAACAGAAACCCGCAGCAGGATATTCACCACTACAAATTTTGGGCAGGTACTGGCGTTTTTGCGCCTCGGACGCCACCGTTTGAATAACCTCCGCCACCATATTGGTCACCGACACGGTTACTGCTGTAGAGGCACAAGCCCGAGCCAACTCAGTAATCGCCAAACTAAACGCAATGCTACCAGCGCCGCTTCCTCCAAAATCTGGCGCAATATTTAAGCCCATAAAACCCAGTTCGGCTAGGCTGCGAAGATTGCTAAAAAACGTTTCTTTACCCTCGCCGTTATCCAAACTAGCGGCATTGCCAGCCAAGGCCTTTTGAGCAAACTCTCTGGCAGTATGCTGTATAAGCAACTGCTCTTCACTTAATGTCATATTCATTATCGTATCTCTTATTTCTGCTCATATAGACTCAGGTCAATACACCTTGCTCTCGCAACGCGGCAATGTCTTCTGCTGGGTAGCCCAAGGTAAGCAGCAAGGCTTCGGTATCTTCACCCGCAAAACAGGGGGACTCCGGTTGAGGCGGAACGCTACGGCTGAATTTAGGAGCAGGAGACGGTTGTACAACGCCGTCACTGGTATAAAAACTTTTTCGAAATTGATTATGCGGGTGCATTGGTGCCTCTAACATAGACAGAACAGGCGCAAAACACACATCAGAGCCTTCCAGCAATTCACACCACTGCTCACGGGTTTTTGTTTTAACTATATTGGCAATTTTTATTTTCAGTTCTGGCCAATTCTGGATATTGTTTTGGTCGTCATACTCTGGTGAGTCCAGCGCCATTTTCTCGCGCATTAATTGATAAAATTGCGGCTCCAATGCACCTAGAGTGATGTATCTATTATCTTGGGTTTCATAGCTGTCATAAAAATGGGCGCCACCATCGAGTAGATTGACACCCCGCTTATCCTGCCAGTTTCCTGCCGCCAACCACGCGTACATCATATGCATCAGACTGGCGGAGCCTTCAACCATCGACACATCAATGACCTGCCCCTTGCCAGAACGACCCGCTTCAAAGATCGCACACATGATGCCAAAAGCGAGAAACATCCCACCGCCGCCAAAATCCCCAACCAAATTCAATGGTGGCTTTGGGGGTAAGTCCGGCCTTCCCATACCGTGCAAGGCGCCAGATAAAGCAATGTAATTTAAGTCATGCCCCGCCGCGTGAGCCATTGGGCCATCCTGCCCCCAGCCTGTCATGCGGCCGTAAATTAATTTTTCATTGCGAGTAAGACATGCTTCGGGACCAATTCCTAGTCGCTCCGCCACACCCGGCCGAAAGCCCTCAATCAATACATCAGCGGTTTCACACAGCTTGAGAATAATCTCAACGCCTTCGGGGCTTTTAAGGTTTACGGCAATACTGCGTTTACCACGCTCACTAATGGCATCGGGGCGAGGTTGCGTATTGGTTTTTCGGGTCACCGAGATCACCTCCGCCCCCATATCTGCCAGCATCATGCCGCAGAATGGCGCAGGGCCAAGCCCTTCAATTTCGACAACACGTAGACCATGTAGAGGGCCTTTACTGACTGACATAGTTGCAACCTTCCTCACGTTGGCCGTACCCACTAAGCGGAAATTCTAAAAACACCACCTGACTACCGTTATTGTTAATAGACATTCACTCACCCCTAAAAAGTAAATTTCTAAAGCTGCAACACTGATCTCGTGCTGCATTATCAGAATCTATTTTGAAGTGAGCGCGATTGCTTACGCCATGATCAATTAAGTGTATTTTTTTAACATTTCGTTACAGCGACGGGGAATGAGAGCCCAGTTATACTCGACCAAACCACCGCCCAAACCAAAGCATCGAGTATGAGCATTTCCGATAAAAACTCCCTAGTCTAAAGTTGGGCACCGTCATAGCAAAGAACGACTAAACTACGTTTACTTGACTACAATTACTTAGCTACGTTTACTTAACTACGAGCGACTTTCAGGACTCAATAATATGAAACGGCACGCCGACACGCTTTTTAATGACATTTTTATTCCCGAAGAAACACTCCTCATTCGTAAAGAAGCACGGGAGTTTGCCGACGATGTTATTCGCCCTGTCGCCCACCAGCTCAACACCACTCCTGAGTCCAAAGATAGCTTTGCTCGCGAGCAATTTGATGCCATGGCAGCAGCGGGCTTATATGAGATCCCCTATCCCGCAGATGTCGGCGGTAGAGGCTTGGAATTCCCTACGCTGGCGACAATGACAGTATTGGAAGAGCTGGGCTACTACTCGCCCAGCCTGGCCTCAGCTTTTTACGATGGCCAAGCCATTTTGGTAGGCAAAACACTGGATAATGCTCAGGCATCGATTCGAGACTCGTTTTTACCCAAGCTGATCCGCGGCGAGTTTGTTGGTTGCTTTGCCACCTCAGAACCCGCCGCCAGCACGGACTTGTCCGTTAACTCAATCGAAACTCTTGCCGAAAAAGTCGATGGCGGTTACCGCATCAACGGCGTTAAACGATGGATCACCAACTCACCCGCCGGCGATCTGATTTTAACCCTGTGCAAAACCGAAGACTCCCTTACCATGCTGCTGGTCGACATGAATCAGGACGGCGTTAGTGTCTCTGACCCGGACCTTAAAATGGGCAACCACGTTCAGCTCACCGCCGATGTTAGTTTCAACAACGCTTTCGTCAGCGATGACCGAGTAGTTGGCAATGTTGGCAGCGGTCTTCGCACTGCGATACAAGCCCTAGTGCAAGGGCGTATGGGAATTGGCGCCATTGGCTGCGCCATGGCGCAAGCCGCATTTGATTTTGCCACCGACTATATGGGCCAACGCAAAGTATTTGGCAGAGAACTGGCAAAGTTTCAACACTGGCAATACAAGTTTGCCGACTACGCCCTACAAATCGAATCCGCTCGAAACCTCACCCAAAAAGCGGCATTACTCTATGACCGTTTAGGAATTGCCGATACCGAAGCCGCCATGGCCAAATTGGCCGGTTCACGAGTCGCCTGCGATATTGCCCGAGACGCAATTCAGGTCTGCGGTGCCTACGGTTTTGTAAAAACCTTATCGGGTCCCCAAAAGCATTTCCCGCTGGAGGCAATTTATCGAGATTCTAAAATTGGAGAGATTTACGAAGGCGCTAACGAAATACAAAGCTGGGTTATTGCCCGACGTATTTTTGGTCGTGAAATGACGGGCTAAGCCTCTTTTATTACAGTCATATCTACTAGCTAAAATTGCATTAATGTTTCTTTGTTAGTCATTAAGTATAGGTAGCACTACACAAATAATTCATGGCACCAACTTTTCTTAAGCAAAAAAAAACGCTGCTCCAATCGTGGGCAGCGCTATCAACAAAAATATGATTAAGAGTAAGAGACCTGGGTGGTCTTTAAAATTTAGCTAAAAACTTAAAAATGGTAGGTAAAATCGACACCGTAACTACGTGTTGGAGCGCGGTAATTGACTGACAAGACACCAAGCAGCGGTACCACCTCCTGATAATATTCTTCATCTGTCAGGTTTTTACCCCACAATGCCACCTCCCATTGAGCCCCTTCTGCCAAGGTTAAACGACCATCGACGATAGTCACCGGGTCGCGCTCAGTACCTGGGGTATTGGCAACATCCCACCAAATTGAACCATAACGAGTGACTTCAAGACGGGGGGTTAACGACAGACCGTTGCTCAGTTCAAAGGTTTTTGTCACGCCCAGGGTAGCGGTGGTTTTAACAGAACCTGGCGCGGTATTACCTTCAAAACTGGGGTTGGCAGCAAACTCCGTCACTTCGCCATCGGTAAAGCCATAACCACCAAATACCTCATATTCAGATGGCAGCAATGCAGTAAAGTCGACATCAAAGCCTTTTAGCTCCACTTCATCAATAGACGTCACGGTTTGCAAACCGGCTGATGGGAAAAACTCAAACTGTTGAGCCCCTTCAACCACCGTATGGAAAATACCAATATTGACACTCAAGCGTTGATCAAAGAATTTGCCTTTTGCGCCTAACTCAAAAGACTCTGAAACCTCTTCCTCGAACTGGTCTTGAACAAAGATGTCACTTTCATCGACACCGGCACCAGCGCCAGCCGTAATCAGTGCCTGTCTACTCCCAAGTGGGTTATAGCCACCACTCTTATAGCCTTTACCGTAATTTGCATAAAGTGTCAGGTCGTCACCTGCCAAATAAATGAGTGAGGCTTTGGGCGAAAAATTTCTAAAGGTTGTGGAATCGTTACACGCTGATAAGGGCGTTGAAAAAGCCTGAACACACAAGTTGAATGCTTCAGGTGCTTTTTCTGTTACCTCGCGCTTTTCAACATCATATCGGCCTGCGAGTTCCAGTGTCAGCCTGTCGCTCAAATCCATTTGCATATTGGCAAACACAGCATAATTCGTGGTTTCAAATTCGCTGTTCGTGTAGCTTGCCGTGGGTGCAATCGTATCCGGGCCGTCAACACCGCGGGTCCGCAACAGGGTGCCATTAACGTCCTGGTTTAATTCACTGATCTGATCACGCTTAAACTGCAGAAAATAGACACCAGCCATCCACTGAATACGGCCATCGGCATTTGATGAAACTCTGAACTCCTGCGAAAAAACCTCATCATCATAGGTATACATCTGGGTAAGAGCGCCCTCTGCACCACTATCGGCAATATAAGGCACGCCATCGCCACCAAAGGTTTGGTCAAAGCTATTCAGGCTCGTGATGGAGCGAATGCTGCCAAAATCGAGCTGCCTTTCTACATCCAGCGCCATATCAAGCATTTCTTCTTCAGAGAAGCCAGCGACGTTAGATACAAACGGTAACATTAAATTGGCATCCAGTGCTGGCACCGGTACACCGCCGATGGGCACACCGGCAAATTGTCCGTTATAGGCTGTGCCACCCCCTTTTGAGTCATGGGCAGCTAAGCGAAAATTAACACTTGTATCATCATTAGGGTTATAAAAAAGCCGCAAGCGCCCCAGCGAAGTTTTATAACGCTGCACTTTTTCGCCGGTCAGTTGATTGGTAAAAGGGCCATCGGTTTCCCGTGTTGCCGCAGACAAGGCAAACTTTAGCTCATCACTAAATGGACCGCTTAAGCCAACTGACATCCGGCTACTACCAAAATTACCCATACCAGCAGACATCGAACCTTCGGTTTCGTCACCTGGTTGCTTTGTGGTAATAACAATGGCACCCGCCGCTGCATTACGGCCATACACCGCACTCTGCGGGCCTTTTAAAACTTCAATTTGTTGAATATCAAATAAATCCTGGTTGAATGCTTTTAAGCTGACCAGGGGCACGCCATCAATAACCACGGCCACATTCGGGTCAGAGTTCCGCACAGCGGTTTGCCCACGTATATTGACATAAACCTCGCCCGCATTATCTTCAATAAAGGTAACATTCGGTACCGTTGCCAAAAAATCCTTGGGCCGTTTAATACCGGCTTCCGCAATATCTGACTCAGTTAATACGTTTACTGATGAGGGGACATCCTGCAGCGCCTGATCACGCTTTGTACCAGTAACAACAACCTCTTCTACAGGATTATTTTTTTGTGCATTTGCTGATAATGCCGCAAGCATTATCGGAAAGGATAAAAACTTCATATAATTATTCATGCATCGACCCAACTATAATTTTTATAAGATATTTATAGTGCTGAGAAAAATGGAAGAAATCCAAAGAAACTCAACGTGGGTAAATACTAGAAAATATACAAGTAAATTAAGATGGCTTTCCGCGTCACCGAACAGCAATACAAGACATTATCGCCATTACGCAAAAGCGCATTTTTTATTAATGTATCTTAGCGGACAATATCCGGCCTCAATACGGCATCTACGCTGGGATATTAATGAGAAAAAGCAGATAGGTATAAACACTATGATGGGAAAGGCTTTTGCTAAAATAGACACTGGCGAATCCTAAGCAAGCCCTGATTGTTCAAGCCCTCTATTACAATAATAGAGGGCTGTCACAGCAATCAGATTCGCTCAATAATAATGGCTGGCGCCATACCGCCGGCAGCACACATGGTCACTAGACCTCGTTTAAGATCACGGCGCTCAAGTTCATCTAGCAATGTGTTAATCAGCATGACACCCGTACAACCTATAGGGTGACCAAGCGCCATTGCACCGCCGTTTACATTTACCTTGTTGCGATCCAGTTTAAGATCACGAATATATTTTTCTGCTACTACAGCAAAAGCTTCGTTAATTTCAAACAGGTCGATATCGTCTATGCTCAATCCCGCTTTGGCCAATACCTTTTTAGTCGCTGGCACAGGAGCATTCAGCATCAAGGTGGGTGAGTCACCCATATTAGCCATGGCAACGATTCGAGCACGAGGCTTCATGCCGTGCTTTTTAGCGTAATCTGGAGAAGCCAGCAACATTGCTGCCGCGCCATCTACCACACCCGATGAGTTGCCTCCGTGGTGAACATGCTCCACTTTAAGGTCAGGGTAGGCTTTGCTGATAAGGCTGGCGTAAGTGGTGCCCTCCTCATCCAGTGGGATATTGGCCAGTTTAGCAAAAGACGGATTCAATTCAGCCAGAGCATCCGCTGTGGTACCGGGACGGGGAAACTCTTCTTTATCTAAGGCTAAACTACCGTCCTGCCGGTAGACGGGAATCAAGCTTTTGTCGAAGTAGCCATTGGCAATCGCATTGGCTGCACGCTCCTGGCTGACGGCTGCCAACTCGTCCAGAGCTCTACGGTCAATGCCTTCCAGACTGGCAATGGCATCAGCGCACACACCCTGATGGGGCTGCGGATGCATCTCCCGCAGCACCATATTGCCGTTGTCCATGAAGGCAGGCATATCGTTACCAGCATGGCCGTAGTTGGACATCATTTCGGTGCCACCGGCAATAACCAAATCTTCAAAACCTGAGGCAATATTCGCTGCAGCAATATTGACCGCCGTAATACCAGAGCCGCAAAAGCGATCCAGAGTGACAGCACTGCTGCGGACATCATAACCTGCCTGAAGGGCGGCCATGCGACCAAGGTCACCACTTTGCTCCCCACGCTGGGAGCTCGTGCCCCAGACAATATCGTCTACTTCAGCCGTGTTCAGTTTATTACGTTCAGCAAGAGCTTTTAATACGGTTGCCCCCAAGTGCTGGGGATGAATTCCCGACAGTGCACCCTTGCCCGGTTTGCCAACACCCCGGGGAGTGCGGCATGCATCAATAATCCACGCTTCATTCATAGATTCACCTCTGTTTATAACGTTGCAGCAAGCTATTAGTTACTTGCCTTTCCAGTTTGGGGCGCGTTTCTCTGCGAAAGCCTTGGAGCCTTCAATGGCATCTTCACTGGCAAACACCGGATCGATAATCGCGGCCTGCTTTTTAAACATCTCATCGCTGGACCAGTCTTGGGATTCAACAATTACCTGCTTGGAGGCCATAACCGCCATCGGGCCATTGGCCGCAATCGCTTTTGCCATGTCCTTCGCACCCGCCAATGCTTGGCCAGCATCCACGATGCGATTTACCAAGCCCAGCTCATAAGCTCGTTGAGCGTCGATAAAGTCCCCTATCAAGGCCATTTCCATTGCGACCCGGGATGGGATTTGACGCGGTAAGCGCATCAAACCACCAGCGGCGGCTGCCAAGCCTCGCTTGGCTTCTGGAATACCAAACTTGGCATTGTTTGCTACCACCACTAAATCGCAGCTCAATGCCAGCTCACAGCCTCCTGCCAATGCATAGCCTTCTACTGCAGCAATTAATGGTTTTTTGGGTGGCTGTTCACACAAACCCGCAAAGCCTCGACCTTTAACCATGGGCATTTCACCACTGACAAACGCCTTCAAGTCCATGCCTGCACAAAAAGTGTTGTCGGCACCCGTTAAAATCGCCGCTCGAATATTCTCATTACTATCCAGTTCCTCCATTGCTGCCGCAATCTCTATTGCTACAGCTTTATTAATGGAGTTTTTTGCTTTGGGACGGTTAATGGTGATAACCATGACTCCGTCTTCAACAGTGACCAACACATCGCTCATATCAAACTCTCTCTATGAATGGGCAGCTAATCTCTCGCACCATAAAATTCGCTACTTACCCTTAAATACCGGCTGACGTTTTTCTTTAAATGCGACAATCGCTTCCTGAGAATCTTCGCTGGCCAGGCAGGCTAGCTGAGCGTTTGCCTCAGCAGCAAGCGTTTGCTGATAGGTTTCCGTCGCCGCTGCCCGCAACAGTTTTTTGGCGCTACGCAAGGCAATGGGCGGTCTTGCCGCGAGGGCTTTTGCCCAGTCTTGAGCAGATGTCAAAACCTCCTCTGCGGGAACCAGCCGGTTAACCAAACCCGCAGCAAGACAATCTGCAGCCTTCAATTGCCCACCTTCAGCAATCAGTTCAAAGGCACGCTGATAGCCCAAATAACGCAGTAAATTCCAGCTGGCACCGCCATCAGGAACCAGACCGACATTACTGAACGCCATAACCATACGACCAGTATCCGCCATAACCGACAGGTCACATTGCATAGCAAAAGCAGCACCGATCCCCGCCATAACACCGGGAATAGCGGCAATTACCGTTTGATCCATATCGCCAATTTGACGAAGTATAGGGCCATATTCTTCCAGCAATTGCTCTTCTACGGTTTGATCGGGCTCAACAACCGCAGCAAGGTCAGCCCCCGCAGAAAACGCCTTACCAACACCACTCAACACCAATACACGAATGGCAGAATCGTGGGCTACGCTTCGCACGGCGGCCAGCAGCTCAAGACGCATCTCGCGATTAAAGGAATTAAGATTTTCCGGCCGATTCAAGCAAATGGTGGCAACTTGCTCGTTTACCTCTAAGGTAACGGTGTTGTACTCACTCATGTCTTACTCCAATAACGAGAGCACCGCTAATTAATTTAGCGATGTTCTAACAGACCCCTAGCAGGCTGTTGATTTTCTATCTGCGTTGCCAGTGCGGCGTTAAAAACAGGCTTAAATTGCAACCATCAAGGCTCTAAAAATCAAATAATAGTAGGAATGGGCAAAAAGCCCACTCCTGATAACACCGACTTCTTATCGAGGTTGCATGCGAATCGCGCCATCTAAACGAATACATTCGCCATTCATATATTCGTTTTCAGCAATCATTACCGATACATGGGCGATCTCTTCAGGGCGGCCCAGACGTTGAGGATTCACAACGCTTTGTTCTAAGGATTTGTAGGCAGCTTCTGGAATAGTTTCAAACAAAGGCGTATGAATCAGACCAGGAACGAGGGTATTCACTCGAATGCCATACGATGCCAAGTCCCGCGCCATCGGCAGAGTCATACCCACCACGCCACCTTTAGATGCGCTGTAAGCCAGCTGCCCCACCTGACCTTCATATGCAGCAACAGATGCCGTGTTGATAATCACACCGCGGGCATTTGCACCATCATAAGCTTCGTTTTTCGCCATTTGTTCGGCGGCTAAACGGGCAACGTTAAACGTCCCCACCAAGTTCACATTAATAATTTTGCTGTATTCTGCCAATGGAAAGGGACCATTTTTGCTCAGCGTCTTCACTGCGCTGCCAATACCTGCAAAGTTATTACAAATATGAATGGCACCAAACTTGGCCATTACACCGTCAATTGCCGCTTGCACAGACGCTTCATCCGCCACATTCACATTGAAAAACGCGACTTTGTCCGCACCAAGCTCCGCAACAATGGCGCTGCCTCGCTCTTCGTTCATATCAAAAATAGCGACCTTGCCACCCTTTGCAACATAGGCACGCACCGTCGCTTCACCTAAACCTGATGCTCCACCGGTGACAACGGCAACTTTATCTTGAATATCCATGATGTTCTCCTTATTTCAGCTATATCTGGCTGTGTTACAAAGTATTCCGCTTTACTCCAACAGCAATAAAACGGGATGTTAAATCGTCTCATTCATTTCGTTGTGACCAAAAACTCAATACGCTTTTGTAATACCTCTGCGCCAACAAACAACGTAGTTCTCAAGCTAACATTTTGCCCATTAGCCGCAACAATGACATGACAAAACATGGCAGTGATATTGACATTTCATTATAGTAACCAGGTGTTTTCATCGAGTTTAAAACCATGCATGCGCCAACAGTCTCCATCTATTTTGTCAATGCCGCATTGGCCTCACTACGGGAGCAACCGGAGACCTTTCTGCGTTTAATTGAGCAAAATCACATTCCCAAAGAACTGCTAAAAAATGACTCTGCCCGGGTACCCGGTGTCGACTTCTCCAATTTACTGCGAGACATCATGCTCGAAACCAAGGACGAGCAAATGGGCCTTGGCCCCTCACCACTGCCATTAGGCAGCTGGGCAACACTGGCCCAATTGAGTATCGCCGCTAACAATCTAGGTGAAGCCATAAGGCGCTTGGCCCGTTTTTACCGCCTGCTTCCTTTGGGTATTGATACTCGCCTGGATGTATCGGGCGATGTTGCCAGTTTCAAAATGATAAAAACGGCGGACCACCCTTTTCCGGATTACGTTTTCGAATCCTTTCTCTTTTATGTATCCCGGTTCAGCAACTGGCTTATCAACAAACTGATACCACTCATATCGGTTGATTTTTGCTTTTCAGAAACGCCGCATCGCAGTGAGTACCGCAACTTGTTCATCACCAGCAACGTTAATTTTAACTGCGAGTGCAGTCAGTTTAACTTTCCCCGCCGCTACCTCAATGAGCCCATACGTCAAGACAACTACAGCTTGGCGAAGTTTTTAGAACACAGCAATTTGTCCATGGTGGCCCAACGCACACAACACAAAAACTGGCGAACCAAAGTACAACAGCAACTGATTTTAAAACTGGATCAAAACCCCAGCGTCAACGACATCGCTCAAAATCTTGGCGTACACCCTCACACACTCCGCAGCCATCTCCGCCGAGAAGGCGTACAATTCAAAGATATAAAAGATCAATTACGTTGTGAAATCGCCATTGATCTTCTGCGCAAGCAAGGCTGCAGCGTAGCGGAAACCGCTATTAAAATAGGCTTTTCTGAAACCAGCGCCTTCACCCGTGCGTTTAAAAAATGGATGGGTGTCACACCCATTATGTATAAACAATTTAACAATTGATTCTAAAGACCAGACTGCTCCCTGGCAGCCGTGCCGTTACGCTGAAGGTTGACTCAACTCAATCAATACGCCATCACAGGATTTAGGATGAATAAAAATCACCTTACAGTTATGGGCGCCCAAGGTGGGGGCATCTGATAAAAACTGATACCCCTTAGCGCGCAAGTGTTCAACATCTGCATCGATATCGTCACTTCTAAAACACAGGTGATGAAGACCACCCGGCTTTTTCTCTAAATATTTAGCAATGGGGCCTTCACCATTAAGGGGATGAACCAATTCGATGCTGGTCGGCGGTAGAGGAAAAAAAGCGGTAGAGGTTTTTGCACTCGCCACTTCCTCAACACCCTCAAAGGGCAGACCAAAGTCTTCCATAAAGCGTTTGATGGCTTTATCCAAATCCGGTACGGCAATGGCGATATGATCAAGCGCGGTAATCATAAATACGGTCTCCAGGCATTGCTGGCATCACCTCAGTAAGCCAGCATCTGCATTATTTTTTCTAAACTAAATTCTGTAAAAAACCATCGGTTTTCTCACGGCGCTCTGCAGCAATTTTCTCAGGGGTCACCACTTCAATAACTTCATCAGGGCTGATTTTAAACAGTGGCTGACCTTTCTTGATGATCACACCATCACCCTCTACCAGCACTTTTTCGACAGTACCGGCAAAGGGCGCCAACACCTTGTTGAACATTTTCATGACTTCAACAATGTACAAGGTATCACCGGCTTCAAAGTGATCGCCTTCATTCACAAACACATCCATACCCGGCGCTTCACGTGGATAAAACATGCCGCCACTGAGCGCCAGTATTTCATCTGATTTGGCCGCTGGCGGTGGCACCAACACTTTGGCCATCCGTTTCTGCAGGCTCACATCGGTCAAGCGTTCGGGGATGGTAATACTCAAATCCGCATTGACGGCCAGCTCACAGAAGCCCGTTTGGGTCGGGATATGAGCCAGGATACTCAGCAGTTCAGTACCCGCCTGATAAGCAATATGCGCGCTCTGCGCCGCGGCCCACTCGTCTGCAGTCAAATCACCCGCTGGGGTATCAGCTGCCAACAGCGCAGCAATCTCTGGGTAGTTCTGGGTACCCAAGCGGCTTTCCAGCGCATCATAAAAGGCCAAAGCATCGCTGAGAATGTCGTGGTCGTGATCCCAAATCATGTATCGGGCGGGCTTACCCAGTTCATAATCCATATTGAGATAGTGATACAAGCGATCCAGCAGACGAATAGGATTTTGATGCCAAACCACCCCGTCCGCCGACAGCGTTAACGCGTCTTTGTGAACACTAATCCAACCCGCCATGTAATGCGGTTCGTTAAACAAGCGTTCAAGGGGGCGAGTCAGCAACAATTGTTTGGCATTCAACACCTGGCGCCACACCCCAGCATTATCGGCATCAGCGACAGCATAGGTTTCGCAAATACGTTTGTAGGCGTATTCAAGGTCAATTTGTTGCGCCTGCTCTTTCAGTTCACCCACGGCTGTTAAATAGGGAACAATAAAATTAGTGGCAGGCCGGGCATTAATACCGTTGCCGATAAACCAGTGCAACAGGCCGTAATGAAACTCCAGGTTGGTGGACAAATCTTTGCCCCGCAATTCGGTCTGGCGCAGTATTTCTGCTAGGCGCTGGTAGCTATCCAGGCGACTGTTACCCGTGGTCAGCAACAAAGCGATATTGGAATCGTAGGCCCCTGCCAAGTGATACTTCATAAAGACATCAGTATCAGGGTTGTGGGTAGAAATACCCTGGTCATCGCGAATCTCACCCTCAACCGGGTTCGACCAGTTCTCGATAATCCCGCCGGCATGGGGCTGCAACGCTTGGTTGGTAGCATTCATGCGGGCTTCAACCGTATTCTTTTCCCGGAGTAAGCGGCTTGGTTTTGGCAGCGCCTTACCGTGGCGAGCCAACAACACCATAACCTCTACCAAGCTCTCGGCCACAAAATAATCGGCCGAATCATCGGGGTTACTAAACTTGAGCTTGTAGCAAAGCTCGGTGACCCGGTGCTCCACCTGAATACGCGTATTCATCTCCATAAAGTAGTGGGCTTCGCCATCGACGATGCATTCAAAAGTGCCCACCGAATCCAGCTTCACGGCCTCACCAAACACCGCACCTTCGTGCTCCATTTTTTGGAGAATCAACAGATCTTTTTTAAGCTGCTGCGCTTCCTCACTGAGTCCGGCCTGTTCCGCAGCAGCAATGGCCTCTTCCAGCTCTTCCTGGGTGACGGAAACTTCGAGTAGTTTCTGTTCATGCATTTGCAGTGAGCAATCACGACCGCCCATGGTCATGCACCACTCGCCGTTACCCACCACCTGAATTTCCTGGTGTCGGGTGGTGTCAATGTTCATTTCAATCAGAACATTCTTATTGTCGCCTACACCATTGGTTTTCAGCTCAATCAAACACTCTTTCACCAGCGCGGGCACACCGGCAGCAGCGTTGTCCACTTTCGCCTCAAGGCTGTCTCCGTCACAGGAATTGGCCGACTGCAAAATCCGCTGGCCCTTTCCCCCGCCACCGGCAATGGCTTTCAAACGAAAACGGTTATTGGGCTTCTCCGCCAACATCCGCTTGGCTTCAACTTGCAGTGCCGCGCCAATATCGTCGGCATCAATAATGTCGATGCCCGCATTATAAGAAGCTGACAACAGCGCGAGGGCTTGCTCTTCTTCGTCTTTGCAGGCCGCAAAATCGACGTCGAGTTGATGATCTTTGGCGCATTTTTCCAAACCATCACGACCATATTTGGCAAACAGTGCCAGGCTAGTGGCGTTATTGACGCCGGGCGTCACCGAGACACCCGTCTCCAGTGCTGTGCGCTTGGCCTGGTCTTTCATGCCTGCCGAACGCTGGGTAAAAGAGCAGGGGCCGATAAAATTCAACCCGGCCTCTTCCATGGCCTCGACCATTTCTGCATCTTCAGACATAAAGCCGTAGCCAGCAAAAATCGCGTTATACCCATTTTCATGCGCGATGCGAATAATCTGCTGGATGCGCTTCTGACGCTCACTCTTGGTAACACCGCTGTAATCAGGTACGCGATGGATACGATTGGGATCTTTCAGACTGCGAAGCTCTGGTGCCAAAGCATTGGTGTAGGTAATCGAGTCTTTTTCTGACAATAAAATGCCATACTCGCTGATACCCATTTCCTCAAAGACATCAATAGCCTCTTTGCGGATAGGGCCACGGCATATAATCAGGGGCTTGATATCACTGCAGTCAAAGCGGCGCACCCAAGCTGATGGGGCGTCGGCAAGCTGGCGATTGCGGTGAACCAGCGGATTGCTAAGGTAGTAACTATTACGGCGCACGTTCAACATCCTCGTGAAAAATTCGTCGTTGGGCTGGCAGGCATTAATGGAATTCGCGCTGAACACCACTCATAGGTGCAGGCGTATAACCTTTCAGGTGGAGTTCTAGCTGTTCGCCTAATACTTTGCGCAGCTCCGAGGGCATGACGATTTGAGAGATGGAGCCCAAACTGAGGGCTTCATTGGGATTCATTAACTCGCGCTCATAACGTTGGCTAAGCAGCGCTTCTTCTTGTTTTTGCCACTCACCCACAGCCGTTTTGGCTGCTGCCGCGGCATCGGCTTCAGACATACCCGCCGCCCTATTTTGCTCGGTGGCTTTTTCAATGCGGCCTTTGATGCTGTTGCGAATATTGCGCACTTCATCTTTGTACACATATTCCACCCCGGCCGGTCCCATCACCGCCAAACGCGTGGTGGGCAGCGCACAGACAAAGTCAGCTCCTGTTGGGTAGTTATTGAATGAGGCGTAAGCACCGCCGTAAGCATTGCGAACAATCAACAAAAATCGCGGTGTACGCAGATCAATAATGGCGTCGAGCATGGCGCGGCCTGCTTGTACAATGCCCCCCGCTTCCTGCTCGCGACCAGGCAAAAAGCCGGTGGTGTCTTCCATAAAGATCACCGGAATATTGTAGATATTACAAAAACGGATAAAACGGGCATTTTTATAGGCCGCATCAATGTCTATCTGCCCGGACGCGACGGCAGAATTATTGCCTACAAACCCCACCACATTACCGCCCATCCGGCCCAGTGCACAGATTGTATTGCGCGCGCGCTCAGGCTGAATTTCGAAGTAATCGCCATGATCACACAGTTGCTGAATAATGATGCTGATATCAAAGGGGGTATTAAAACCCGTGGGACTGTTAAAGGCTTTTTTCAGCAGCAGATCGACATCCCAGGTTTTGCGGTGAAGAGGGTCTGACGTAGGCTGAAATGGCGGCGCAACACCGGCGTTGTCTGGCAGGTAGTTGAGCAATTCTTTCACCTTAAGCAACGCAGAGACTTCGTCGGGCACGACAAAGTCAGTAACACCGCTGCGGCTGTGGACAGACGGACCACCCAACTCATCAGCCGTAACGTCTTCGCCCAGCACAGACTTCACCACACCGGGGCCCGTTAAGCCAAAAAAAGTCTCGTTGGGTTGAATAATAAAGGAGCCTTGTCGGGGCAAATATGAGCCACCCCCGGCGTTATAACCAAACATGCACATAATGGATGGCACCACACCATTGATCTTACGCAGTGCGGTAAAGGCTTCCGCGTAGCCATCCAGGCCACCCACCCCCGCTGGGATATAAGCCCCGGCAGAGTCATTCATGCCCACCAGTGGAATGCCCAGCTTGCCAGCCATGGAAAACAGTCGAGCCAGTTTGCTGCCGTTGGTGGCATCCATGGAACCGGCGCGGACGGTGAAGTCATGGCCATAAACGGCCACATCACGACCATTGACCTTAACAATCGCCGTCACCAGCGACGCACCATCTAAATTGGGGCCCCAGTTTTGGTACAGAATTTTAGGGTCGGAGCCTTTGTCCGCCAGCACTTGCATGCGCTCCCAAACCGTCATCCGTTTTTTGGCGTGTTGCTTTTGAATGCTGCTGACCCCAGCCGCCCGAACAGGGCGCTCTTGCAGGTCATAGCCCGACTTCAGGGCGGCTTCGTATACACCAGGGTCATAGTCGATTTGCCCCGGCACGGTAAACTCCATTTCCTGCTTTTGCGAAAAAGGGTTATTCAGTGAAGGTGTTATGGGAGATTTATCGGCCATACTTATCAATTCCAGTCAGTGCGATAATTTTTAGTATTTCTTGTTGGCTAGACCGACGCTTTCTGCAGGCTGAATAAGATTAGCGTCGAAACAAACAACAAGCTGCATTTTCTAACACTGCGTGTGCGGTAGAAGGTTTATCCATTCTTTATAATCCTGCTCACCCTAGAGTACATAATTTAAGGGAGAGACACATCGCAGAGCCTGTGCATTTATCCAGACTTATTCTCTGCGAGGACTCTTTTATCAACAATGATAAGCGCTAACAAATATTTTGACATATCGTTACAAGGCATGGGCGAACTTCCAAGCCGGTACAGCGCAACCCCCAAAAGCACACTCACCTCAGGGAGATTGGTCTAAAACATGAAATTTCGAGGATTTTAGTAGAACTTATGCAGATTTAAGATTGTTTAAGCCATGTTACATAACACAGCTTAAGCCACTTGCTCGCGACGAACTTGGCCATCGACATTAGGCAGCGCCAAACAACTTACCGCCGCGGCTAAAATCAAGCCACCACTTACCAACAGCGGTAAACTATAGCTGGAGGATGCATCACGCAGCTCGCCAACAACATAGGGGCTTACACCATAACCCAGTGCAAAAACACTGTATTGCCAGCCATAAATAGCACCATAATGGCGAGCCCCAAAATAACTCATGGTGAGATAGGCCAGTAGATCAATCTCAGCACCTGCAGCCAGGCCAAGCAGCGCCACCGCAATATAACCGGTAAGCAAACCATATTGCCAAAGCATAAAAATGCCACATGACGCCAATACCAAAACGGCTATCGTGACTAACACCGTCGGCAAACGATCCAGCACATAGCCAATCAATAGTCGCCCCACAACACTTGCCAAGCCAACCGTAGAAGCCATTTTGGTGGCCTCGATTGCCGTGCCCCCCAAGTCCATAAAAAGTGGCAGCAAATGCACCACCACTCCGGCAATGCCGCAAGCCATGGCAAACGACATCCACGTCAGCAACCAGTAACTGCGAGTTTTTCTGGCTTGGGCATGACTATAGCCCCCACATTCGTCTGCACTGACACTCACCGCCACGACACTCGACGTAGTGGTGTCTCTAAATCCCAACCAGACAATCGGCGCGGCCAACGCAGCAACGGCTGCCAAGGCCAAATAGGCTTCCCGCCAGCCGTAATACGTAATCATCCAAGTGACCAGCTGGGGCACCCAAAAACCGGCAATACCCGCCCCAGTTAGCGCGATGCCCAAGGCAATTCCACGGGCGGCATTAAAATTAGTGGTGATGGGGCGCACCATGGCGATAGGCGTTGAGCCTACCCCGACAATGGCGATACAAAAATAACCGATCCAAAAGTGGCTTAAGGTTTCCATTCTGGACACAACTACCACGGCGATGGCATAAGCTAGCAAGCTCAAGCTCCCCACCTTGCCCGCCCCGTATTTATCACAGAGCTTGCCCGCCAAGGTGCCACTGATAAAAACGGCTAAGGTAAGAAACGTTGCGCCAAGAGAGATGTCACCCCGGCTCCAGTCAAACTCCTTTTGCAATGCGGGAATAAACGCACCCAGACTATAAAACATGGTGGCGGTCATACCCGCCGTTAAGCCGATGGCAGAGGCGTATAACAGACGCTGCAATTGAAACAGTTCTTTGCACTGAGCTTTGGTCAGCATACTTTTTCCTTTAACACAGCGAAGCCTATCGTTGCTGTTAGCGTGCCGCGGCCTCGGCGGCTTTTTTATTTAGGTAGGCCGTCATAGCCTCATCTCGCTGGCTGCACAATACATTGACAAAATCCAGCCTGCCAATTTTCAGCATTAATTTTTTCAGCAGCGGCTTGGCTTCGGTGATGCTCCAGTTATATTGTGATTCTGTCACCCTGCCAGCCAAGGCCAGCGAAAAGTAAGTGTAGAACTCAGCAGCGTTTGGCGCTCCATCTTGGGGATAATCCTTATCGGCCAAAATCAGCTCGGCCGCGATCAAGCCCCGCTCCATTACCGGCCGCACTTCGTCAATGTGAAGCGGGTCATTGTCCATAAACCAAAAAACACCGGGGAATAAACGGCGGGCGGGAGACTCAACATACAGCTCAATAAACTTCATTAATTGCCGTTGCCTGGCCCGTTGCAGTGCGGTGCCAGGAAACAGTTTGGGACCGGCAAAGACCTCATCAAAGTATTCAACAATCGCCGAAGTCTCCGAGAGATTAACCTCCTCATGCTTTATATAAGGAATTTTGCCCATCGGGCTGCGCTGCAGAAACGCCGAGTCGCGGGAGGCCGGAACCGCCTCTCCCACGTACCCAAGCTGCTTGTATTCTGCGGCCGCCACAACCGTGTTATAGCAATTGCTGACCGGCGAACCGTAAATACCTATCATAGTTTTATCTCTTTTATTATCGCTGGCAGATTCATATCTGCCAGCAGTGGCTTACAACGATCAAGCCTGAGGCTCAAACACCTCCACAGAATCCACAGCAATTAAATTTGCAGCCTCGGGATCAACTCCGGCATTTTCAAACTGCTTCCAAAGTCGAGCCTGAGAACGGCGTACCGTTTTTACGTGCTGCTCTTTGATATGGCCAAAACCGCGAATATGCTCAGGAATCGCCGCAATTTCCACTGCGGTATCATAGGTGTCAGCGTCAATCTCAGTACATAATTTTGCAACCGTTTGAAAATACTCTTCAATCAAAGCCCGCTCCATTTTACGCTCAGCGGTATAGCCAAACACATCCAAAGCGGTGCCACGCAAAAACTTCAGCTTGGCCAATAACTTGAATGAAAACATCATCCAGCTACCGTATTCCTTCTTGCGGGGCAAGCCACTGTAGGCATCCGTTTTGGATAACAACGGCGGTGCCAGATTGAACTTCAGTTTCATATTGCCCTGAAAGGTTTCTTTTAACTGACGCATAAATTCAGGGGCAGTATAAAGCCGAGCCACTTCGTACTCGTCCTTATAGGCCATTAATTTAGCGCCATAGCGGGCAACTGTTTTAGAAAGCGCCTGATTCTTCTCGGGGAACCGCGCATCCACTGCCACCACAGAGTCCACCAGCGCCTTATAGCGACTTGCATACGAGGCATCTTGATAGTTTTCAAGCAATGCCATTCGATGGGCCACAATGTCATCGAGCGCTTCTAAACGCTCAATAGGAGCCGTGTTGTTAACACTGTTTAGCAGGGCTTCAATCTTTTCAGGTGCATGCACACACAGACGCCCCAAATTGAAGGCCTCTAAATTAAACTTCACCGCCACACCATTAATTTCAATGGCTCGCTCAATAGCGGCCACTGACAAAGGCAACAACCCCAGTTGAGTGGCATAGCCCACCAGCATCATATTGGCGGCAATAGAGTCACCGGACAACGTTTGGCCCAAGCCACTTGCATCAAGCGGATGAACAGCATCGTTACCCACCATATTGATAAAACGTTCCAGTAGCTCCCGGCTGCTAAATTGCATATCCGGATTTTTCTGAAAGGCCGCCGTGGGCATGACTTTGGTATTGGCCACAATCTTGGACATGTGCTGATTCACCGCCAGCAAGGGTTCGGCAGATTGCGCCGCGACCATATCAAAAGCCAGAACCAAATCTGCTTCACCCGCACCCAAGCGCTGAGAACCGATATTGTCTCTGGTCTCAGCAATACGTAAATGACTGTAAACCGCACCGTTCTTTTGCGACAAACCAGTCATATCAAATACCGATGATTGCTTGTGCTCCAAATGTGCCGCCATCGCCAGTACCGCGCCCACGGTCACAACACCGGTGCCACCGATACCCGAAATCATCACACCGTAGCTATTCACAATTACAGGATGCTGGGGTTCGGGAATATCCGCAAACAAACCGCTACCCAGGTCGGCTTTCTCCGGCTTACGAGGCTCGCCACCCAATACCGTTACAAAGCTGGGACAAAAACCTTTAACGCAACTGTAGTCCTTATTGCAATTAGACTGATCTACCGCTCGCTTGCGGCCCAGCTCGGTTTCTTTTGGTACCAGACTGACGCAATTGGACTGCACCGAGCAATCACCGCAGCCTTCGCATACGGCAGGGTTGATAAACATGCGTTTTGCCGGATCAGGAAAATTGCCCCGTTTACGACGGCGACGTTTTTCGGCCGCGCAGGTTTGTTCATAAATTAAGACCGTTAACCCCGGCACCTTGCGAAGACGATCCTGTACCTCTTGAAGATCATCACGGTGATGCACTTTAACCCCAGGCGCTAATTTACTGGCGGGGCCAAAAAGCTCAGGCCGATCACTGACCACCACGCACTCATTGGCCCCTTCTGCCAACACCTGATGGCTGATTTCACCGACAGATAGATTGCCCTCAACAGGTTGTCCACCCGTCATCGCCACAGCATCGTTAAACAAAATTTTATAAGTGATATTTTGGCCAGAAGCCGAGGCAGCTCGAATAGCTAATAAACCCGAGTGATAATACGTCCCGTCTCCCATATTCTGGAAAATATGCGGCAGCTTGGTGAAATGCGCCAGACCAATCCACTGGCCACCCTCGCCCCCCATATGGGTGTTGGGCATCATATAGTCATGATGATACAAGGCCATAGAATGGCAACCAATGCCACCAGCAGAATAGCTGCCATCAGGTTTTTTCAAGCTGGAGTTATGGGGACAACCCGAGCAAAAGAAGGGTGAGCGGGCAATGGGGGCGACGGAGTTTTTCTCCGAAAAAGCCTGTTCAGCTCGAATAATATCTGCCCGGGTTTTTAAATCTTCGTCAACCATCTCAGCCCGCAGCATACGCTGGAATACCGCCAATGCGACCTCAGATTGGGTGAGCTGTATATCTTCAGGCAGCAAAAATTTACCCTGATCATCTTGCTTGCCACTGATACGTGGAGCATCGACACTGCCATAGAGAATGCTGGTTGCCTGGGGCTGAACCACTTCTCGCTTCTCTTCTACAAACAGCAGCTCTTCATGACCTTTGGCAAAATCTTTTAGACCTTCGGGTTCCAATGGCCAAACACAACCCACCTGATATACCGAGATACCCAGTGCTTTGGCACGCTCAGTATTAATACCCAGCTTGGTCAATGCTTGCATGACATCTTGGGTGGCCTTACCGGCGGTCACAATCCCTAGCTTGCGCTTGGGCGCATCAATTAACACCCGATCAATATTGTTAGCCCGCACAAATTTATGCACCAAAGGAATACGATAGCGCGTTACCACCACATCACTGCGCAGCCGGTCAATATGGGTTGAAACGAAATGCACCCCCTCCTCTGGCAACTCGCCTTTATCAGGATAGATAAACTGGTAGCGAGAGGTATCCACATCCACCGTGGCGGTAAGTTCCAAGGTTTCGTTGGTGGCCTTAAAACCCGTGTACAGGCCAGAATAACGGGACATGGCAAAACCCGCGGCGCCAAAATCCAGACAGTCCTGCACATTCGCCGGGGCCAGAATAGGAATACTACAATGGATAAACGCCCGCTCACTCTGGGCGGCCAATGTTGACGATTTGCCCGCATGGTCATCCCCCGCCACCACCAACACACCACCGTGGGGATGGCTGCCCCCAAAGTTTCCGTGCTTAAGTGGATCGCAGGAACGGTCTATGCCCGGCGCTTTGCCGTACCAAATCGCAAACACACCATCAACAGTGGTATCAGGAGTATCGGCTATTTGCTGGGTGCCCCAGGCCGCAGTTGCCGCAATATCCTCATTCACACCGGGTTCAAACACAATCTGGTTTTCGACCAGTAGCGTCTGTATTTGCCACAAGGCCTGATCATAACCGCCAATAGGTGAGCCACGGTAACCCGAAATATAACCGCCAGTATTGAGTCCTGCGGCCGTATCAAGGGCTTTTTGCAACAGGGGAAGTCGCACCAATGCCTGAGTGCCAGACATTAAAACCGTACGGTTATCGGCGAGGTATTTATCTTCTAGGGCAACGTCTCTCAGCGCCATCGGTAACTCCCATCATTATCTTTATAAACTAGCGCTTACTATATTGCTCTGCCTTGGCAAGCTGAATAACGCGGCAGGCCGCGACTAAGCCAAACGTGACAATTTAATTGTCACGTTTGTTATTGAGACCTTTACGGAAAGACGCTATCAAGACAAAAACACCGCCCTCACTGCTCCATCACCACTCCAAAAGCCTGCATCGACGTACCGGTACTCCAGCCACCATCAACAGAAAGAACTTGCCCGGTAATGTAACCCGCATCGTCACTGACCAAAAAATGAATCGCCGCGGCAAGCTCTTCTGTTTTTCCAATCCGCCCTAACGGTGCGAAGATTCGTGCATTTTTTGCGACCATTTCAGGCGCTTCTCGCATGGCCATCGGCGTATCAATAATGCCCGGCGCAACAGCGTTAACCCGAACATTTGCACAGGCACATTCAATCGCCGCCGTTTGAGTTAGCGCAATAATTCCCCCTTTAGCGGCGCCATATTCCGTCCACTGTGGAAACCCGCGCACAGCCGTAATCGAGGTAAGATTTACAATCGCCCCACCATTTTTCATTCTGGCGGCCGCCTCTTTTGTCCCCATTTGAGCACTCAGAAAATTGACCTTCCAAAATCGTAGCGAGTTCTCAGGGCTATCAATATCAGCAAGCATTCGGCCCGTAGACACCGCCGCATTATTGACCATGATGTCTAATTTGCCATATTGAGAAACGGCGTAATCACAAAGCTCAATAATCTGCTGATGCTCACTCACATCACAATGCCGGTAATCACCACCCCAGGCAGCAACTGCTTCAGAACAGTCTGTAATATCGGCCACAATCACAGTAGCGCCCGCACGCTGCAGGCGCTGGGCGGTTGCCTCACCAATACCAGAAGCCCCTCCGGTAACAATGGCAACCTTGCCTTCAAGTGAAAACATACTCTCTCCCGACTTGTACTCAATAACACGAAATTAATACGTGTTTAAAATAAAAATGCTTAGCGAACGCTATCGCCATACACCGCTTTTAAGACCGGATCAGATAATTGATTATCAGCGCCGATCCGCTTAATTAAGGCCATCGCCGGACCGCCTCGCAGCCCCATTAAACTGATCTTGCCATCGACTACCATCGCGTATCGCTGGGCCACCGCATAAGCCAGCTGTACACGCTGACCATCATTGCCAAGAATTGACTGTCGTTGCAGGCACTGCAGCGTGTGCGCTCTATCACTAAACTGCAGCTCTAATGAAGCATCCATTAACTGAGCTGGCTGGTGATTCACATTCGGCGCTTGCCAAGCGTTCGCGTCATAGGGCTGAAAGTAATTCACTCTCAAACGCTGCAGGCCGTCATCACACTGTACGACCAGTTCCGCAAGGGCGTTATCAAGGCTGGCTCGAAATTCCGAGCTATTTTCATCAGCGCCCGCCGCCAATAAAACAACCACGCTATCGCCACTGCCTTCAGCAGCCAGCGTCGCTAATGGTGCAGCACTACGCAGCGTTATACTGTCTCCTGGAAGGGCCCCATATAAATAGCTAAAGCTAAATACATTCTGTTCGTCATGCTTAATCAGCTCAGCCTGGGAGCTAGACGCCAAACCAGCGATAGCCTCCGCGCTGCAAAAGCTCACATCAGCAAAACCCGCCAACGGTTCTACGGTTTTATCGTAAGCTTCGGGCAGTTGCCGCAGCTCAGTGAGTTCGCCGTTGAGATGGTATTGTCGATAGGCCCAAAACCCAGGAATGCGGGTTGCCAACATCCCGTGTATATCCCGCCAGTAAGCATAAAAGTCAGCACTGCTAACGCCCTCTCGCTTACCGAGTAAAGCCACCGTCGAAAAAGGCCCTGCTTCACCAGACCGGCACAGGGGCTCGCCATCGGGCGGTGGCGCAGCCTGAGCAAGAACTTCTGCAGGTGTACCCTGCAGACCGAGAAAAAGACAACATACGCCCAAGGTTTTGATAATAGCTTTTTGGTACATGATCAAATCTTCTTATATTTATTAAAAAACACGAAACAATAATGTCGATCATTAAATTAAGGCAGTTCTGATTAATTCGGTGATATCTCAAGCTTAGCCAAAAGCGGCTCAACAAGGCGCCGACATGAAGGAATGCTGATTGCCTTTCAAGTGGTGGCAACGCAGTTGAGCCGCTTTTGGCTAAGCCCCGAGGGGCGGGCCTCTGGCGCACACTGAACTGCGTTGCCATGCTCATTAAGGACAACCAGCCTTAATCTCGGCAACTGCTCCTGCGTTGCGCTAACTCCTGCATCCATGCAGTCGTTCGCATCGCGCCTTGCCAGTGCGCGCCAGAGACTCCGTTGAAACATTACCGAATTAATCAGAGCTGCCTTAACTATAGCTGTCCAGTACTTTGTTTGGGTTAAGAATTCCTTTGGGGTCCAGGGTCGTTTTCAATAACTTCATCAAGCTGATTTCTTCAAGACTTCTGGACAGGTGTAGAAAGTCCTTCTTTTCAAGACCAATACCATGTTCGGCCGAAATACTGCCGTCGATACTCGCCAACGGTTCGTATACACAATGCTCAACGGCCCGTCCTGCACCCGGCTCTTTGCTGCCACAGCCCACTGCGATATGCAAATTGCCATCCCCTACATGACCAAGAAAACACACCTTCCCTTCCGGCCACTTGGCTTTAATATTCTGGGTAACATCCGTCATATACTGCTGCATATCGCCAATAGGCATACTGACATCAAAGGCCTGAAACGGCTGCAGATCCTTTACCACATATTCAAGGTCTTCACGTAACTGCCAAATGCTTTCTCGTTCTGCCTGCGATTTAGGTATCACCGCATCGGCAATTATTCCAGTTTCCAGTGCATCAACCAGCACTTGTTCAAAGCGGCCAGCGTCCAAATCAATATCAAAGCCCAGAGACTCGGTAATAACATAATAGGGATAGCTTCCCTCAATAGGCGCACTGTGACGACCCGGGGCGGTATTGATACCGTAAAAATGGGCATCCAGAACCTCAAAGGCGCTGAGGTTACCGCCCAGGCTTTTATCCATATAGCGTAAAAACCGGCTCACACTATCAAAATCATTCAGGGCAACCATCGCCGCATTTTCACTTCGGGGTTTCTCATAAAGGCGCAATACCAGTTTGGTAATAACACCCAAGGTACCTTCGCTACCCATAAACAGCTGCTTAATATCGTAGCCCGAATTGTTTTTGAGCATCTTGTTCATCGAGCTGATCACGGTGCCATCCGCCATCACCGCTTCCAGCCCCATGACTAGCGAGCGCATCATGCCGTAGCGAATCACTCGAATACCGCCAGCATTGGTAGCGGCATTACCGCCTACCTGACAAGAACCCCTCCCTCCCAGATCCAGAGGAAAAATCAGCTCATACTGCTCAAGATTTTCTTGCAGGTTTTGTAAAATCACCCCGGCTTGTACAACCGCCGTTCGATTCACCGTGTCTACAGACTCAATCTGATTCATTCGCTCCATAGACAAAATAATATCCTGGGGCCGGGTTTGCGTTGCCCTTACCCAACCCGACATACCCCCCTGGGTCACAACAGGACGACCAGCGTCATTGCACAGTTTTAAAACCTGAGAAACTTCTGCCGTGGTGGTGGGCCTCACCAATAATTGGCTCTCTACTCGGTCCATGAAATAACCTGGACTGCGAGAGGTAACCGTATCGCCTTGCAATACCCCGCTGCTGCCGACAATATCAATCAGCTGCGCGATAAAAGCACTATCCTCTGCATTGCTCACTGCTGCGGTGTCGCCATGCTTATCCATAACCTTCACTCCACCGCAATTCGCACAGTGCCATCTTCCACACTAACCGGATAGGTTTTCTGGGATAGCGACGGATCCATTAAACACTCGCCGCTGCGAAGGTCGTATTCCCAACCATGCCATGGACAAGTAATCACCATTTCATCATCGATGACTTCGCCCCGGCACAAAGGCCCACCGGCATGTCCACAAACCCCATCTACCGCATAAAATTCGCCATCAATATTAACCAAGGCAATCACTTGCTTGCCGTGTTCAATTTTATGAATTTTCCCCGGCTGCAAATCGTCTACCTGGCCAGCAGTTATTGATTCTGTCATTGCTTCTTTCTCCTCTTCGCCACGTCTTATCTACGCCATTCAAGCCAGTTCGTAACGAACCGGCAAAGTGGCAGGGCCATGCGCAAAATAGGAATCTATCCAGCGAATTTCTGCTGTTTTTTGTAGCGGCTCAAGCACTTTAAAGCGATCAAACAACCTGTTTACCGCGATAGCGGCTTCAAACTTGCTCAGAAAACTGCCCATACAAAAATGCGGCCCTTGACCAAAGGTGCAATAGCCTCTGACATCGCGATTTAAATCAAACTTACCCGGGTTCGGAAACTTTTCAGGGTCACGGTTTGCGCTGCCCAACAAAGGCATAACCATCGTGTTTTCAGGAATGGTGACGCCACCCAATACGACTTCACGAGTGGTATGACGAAACAAGCTCTGGACCGGCGGCCGATAACGCAACTGTTCTTCTAGTAACTGCGGCACCAAAGACCGATCCGCACGGGCAGCAGCAAATGCTTCGGGATACTCGTTAACACCGGCAAACAAGCCACCTATAAGATTTGTGGTAGTTTCCGTGCCGCCGATCAGCAACAGAATTGACAAATTCAACACTTCAATTTTGCTTAACTTCTCGCCATTAACCTCAGCCTTGATAAAGGCACTGATCATATCGTCGCCGGGATTCTCGGTGCGCTCATCAATAATCTTGCTGAAGTAGGCACGCAGGCTGTCAGAGGCGTGTTTGATTTCTTTTAATCTTGCCTCGTCGTACACCGCCCGATTAGAGGCCGCCAGTAAATTATCAACCCAATGCTTAAAATCCAGTCGCATGCTTTTATCAATTCCCAGCATTTCTGCAATCACGCTAACGGGGAACAACGCCGCAAAATCCCAGGCCATGTCAAAGGTATTGTCATCAGAAACCGATATCGCATGCTCGACTAATTCGTCGGAGATTTGGATGATTTTCTCTTCCAGCTTCTTTAGTTCGCGGGGCAAAAACGCTTTTTGCGCTAAGGTCCGGGTCCGCAAATGATCAGGGGGATCGAGGGAAATCATTGGCTGCACTTCAGGCGCTGGGTCATACTCCCCCAACAGGATCGGCCAGAATTTAGATGATGAATATTGATCTGAGTCGGTAAGCACCGTCATGATTTCATCGTAGCCAGCAACACAAAAACCCTGCATGGATTCTGACCAGATTACGGGCGCCTTCTCTCTAAGCTCATCGTAAAATGGATAGGGATTTTGCTGAAAATCGGGACTCATAGGGTCGAATTGCATGGGTATACCTCTACTGCAGCGGGACTGTATTCAGTCCCCCACATCTAAATATATCGGATGTATTTTTATTGATTAACAATACCGAGCTGACGGAATATTCTTAACAGATCACAGATGCTTTCTTCGCGCGTGATCTTGCCGTTTTCATCCCACTCCATCAGGGTCATGCCACGGGTCTCTGTTTCTTTTCCCGCCGCAGGCAAGCCCAAAAAATCACCTGCGTGTTTGGCTTTCCAGGTCCACTGAAAACAGCCTCGGCGCTCATCACCTGCGTAATCAAATACGTCAAAATAATCGTATTTTTCTTCCGGATTACTGTTATCGAAAATACCGTGAAATTCTTTAAGCGCCTCAAGATCATTCTCAATCTCAATTTGCATATTAATATCGATAAAATAGAATTCGGGGGCATAAAGTGCGATTAATTCTTCGCCTTTACGATCAAATAACTTAATCCAATATTGAACCCAATCTTTATTCATAGTGTTATTCCTGTTGTTTATTATTAATTTACAGTCTACGTTTTATTCCTGCGGAGGAAATGGCACATAGGGTCAGCTCAACACCAATGCGGACATTTATCCCGCAATAAGCTTGTCACTACTTTAATAAAACGCCGCCTTCCAGTGCCGTAAGCTGCCCGGACACAAATGCCCCGGCGCGACTGCACAGCGCAATACACATGCCGCCAATATCTTCAGCCGTGCCCAGCCTCCCCAGCGGAGTTGCATCAATAATGGCGTCTTTCAATCCGGGCTGTGCCGAAAAAAATCCATCGGTCATTTCACTGGGAAAATACCCCGGCGCAATGGCATTAACGGTAATATGCTGAGCACTGAGATCACTGGCGAGAGTACGAGTCAAATGATGAAGCGCGGCCTTACTGGCGCCATAGGCATAAGCCATATTGCTGGAGCCCATAATGCCCGCAATAGAGCCAATATTAATGACCCGAGCAGGATCAGCGGGTGAACCCGATGCCAACAATAACGGCATGAGTTTTTGCACCAGAAAGAAGGGAGCCTTGACGTTTAAGCCCATTACCGCATCAAAGTCATCGCTTTCCACACCCTCTATAGGCGCAGCTGAAAAATAACCCGCATTGTTAATTAAAATATCCAGCTTGTTCTCATGGGCCTTAATCTCTGCAACCAGCTCATCCCGCCCCGCATCACTGGCCAAGTCGCATGCAATCGCTTTATGACCACTGGAGCTATCCGCTGAGCGCGAGGCAATATAGACTTTGCATCCGGCTTGAGATAGTGAGTCGGCAATCATTTTGCCAATCCCTTTATGACCACCAGTAACCAGTGCGACCTTGCCCTCTAAACCAAAAAGCGAACCTAAATATGATGCCGCCACTACTGCCCCCTATTTTTTTATATTTACAATTTTAAGGTTTGTGTATTCCAGCAAGCCTTCGCGTCCCGCTTCAACGCCTTGACCAGAATGCTTGCTGGTAGGGAATGGAATACTCGGGTCAATCGCGCAATGCTGATTAACCCACACCGTTCCCGCCTCAAGACGCCCAGCAATCTGTTGCGCTTTATTCCCATCGGCCGACCATACCGAAGCACCCAGGCCGAAGCTGGAAGCATTGGCGCGCCGAATAACATCCTCTACATCGCTATATTTGATAATCGGCAGAATCGGGCCAAAGGGCTCTTCATCAACGATACGATCACCATCACTCACATCTCGCACCAGCGTTGGTGTAATGAAATAACCTTTACCTTCAGGCACATCACCACCGCAGATAATAGTGCCCGTCGATTTTGCCTCTTCCAGATATGCTTTAACCTTTTCAAACTGCGCGGCATTCTGGATCGGACCAAACTGCACATCCGGGTCCATACCGTTGCCCATCACCGCTTGAGAAAGCCCCGCAGCAAGGGTGTCACACAACTGGTCGTAAATAGATTCATGCACATACAAGCGCTTAATCACCGCACAGATTTGCGCGCTGTTAAAAAATGCCCCAAAGATCAGTTCGGGTGCAATAGCGGCAACATCCACGTCCGGCAGGACAATCGCCGCATCGTTGCCACTCAACTCCAGGGTGACCTTCTTAAGCTGCTGAGCCGCTGCAGTCAGTATTTTTTGGCCGGTTACAGTCGAGCCGGTAAAGGCGATTTTGCTCACATCGGGGTGGGCCACCAAGGCGCCCCCCAAATCATTGTTGTCGCAGATAATATTGATTACACCCGGAGGGAAAATCTCATTGATCAGCTCGCCCAGTTTTAAGGTGGAAAGCGGCGACGTAGGCGCAGGCTTAAGAATAATACTGTTCCCCGCCAACACAGCTGGCGCCAGCTTATTAATGGCAAGATACAGCGGCGCATTCCAAGGTAAAATCGCCGCAATCACACCCAAAGGTAAGCGGTGAGCTTCGACCCGTATTGCCTCGTCTTCGTGGATCAACTCCACGTCCAGACGCTGCTGGCTATAAAAATCGCAGCTCTTTTGCACCAACTGGGCTTCAAAATGAGACAAGGGCAAAGGACGCCCCACCTCTTGGGTGATCAGGGTGGCAATATCTGCCTCATGGGCTTGCACGGCTTCGCCCAGTCGCTTCAAACACGCCGCACGCTCATCAATGGGGGTTTGCGCCCATTCGGGCTGTGCCCGCTTAGCTGCCGCGACAGCCTCATTCAGCTGGTTTTGATCAGCAACCGGACTGTTAGCGACAATACTTTCATCAGCAGGATTAATGACCGGCACGGTGTTCGCACCAGCCACCTGTTTTCCATCAATTAGTAGCTTAAAACTCATAATTTGACCTTATGCATTATTCTAATCCACAGCAAAGCATGGACTTGTCTCAATAGGGAAGCGCTGGACAATGTTTGCACAAGGTATCGGGAATTGAATAAAGGCTAAATAGCCAAAGGCTACCCAAGGTGGCAGAACGTGCCATTTTAGAATGGTCAATCAAAAGTGGGGCATGTCGTTAACGGGAGTGAGCAAAACCGCGAATAAAGTTTACTCGCTGGCGGCTTCTTCCTGCTCCCCCAAAAGCTTCACTTGCTCACTGCGCCACTCAGTGGGGCGTTTGCCGGTCCAGCTCTTAAACGCCCGGGAAAAAGTACCTCGATCAGAGAATCCCAGCAGATAGGCAATTTCTTCGATATTCAGCTCTGTGTGCTTCAGGTAGGAATAGGCCTGTTCTTCTCGCAACTGCTTGAGAATTTCGTAAAACGTGGTGTTTTCTTCGGTTAACCGCCTGGCCAAGGTTCGCTCGGTCATCGCCATACTATGGGCCGTTTCTGCCCGAGAAGGCTCGCCATTGGGCAGTTTAACCAACAAGACTTCTCGTACCCGGCGGGAAAACCGCCCCTGCAAACGGTCAAGCAAATATCGTGAAGCCAGCTCATCTAATAATGACGCCAGCTCATCATTCGCCCCCGGTATTGCCCTATCCATATCCGCCGCATCAAAAACCAATACATTAGTATCGCTTTCATAGCTTATCGGGCATTGAAAAAAAGCCTCATACTCCTCAGGCTTCTCCCCCACAGAATGGCTAAACGCCACCGCCCGGGGATTAATATCGTCGTGAAGCATCCAGCGGCAGTACTCTAAAAACCCCGCCAACACCGTGTCAAAAGCCTGATATCTAGGCAAACTGCCACCCGTTTCCAACGCTATGCTCAATTCACAAGCGCCCTCCCGCTCAGTGAAATTCACCACCGCAGAATCAGATATTAATTTGGCAAACCGGGCAAACCGACGACTGGCAGACCGAAGCGTATCGCTGCATAACATCGCCTGACCGACCACATGGTAGCTGGATGGGCGGATATGCTTAGCCACTTTTAAGCCGAAATTAGGGTCGCCCGTGCTTTCCACCGCCAAGCGCCAAAGCTGGGTCACTTTCTCTTGGCTGTAACGGTAACCAAAATCCTCAAGCCTCTGGTGCTCCATTCCCAGCCGGTTCATAAGCGCGCGATGATCCACACCGGCCTCCGCCATGGCATGTACCATGGCAAGCACATAGCCCGACAGTGCAGTTCGGTTAGCTGGTGGTGTCACAGGGGATGATTTCGACATAAAACATTATTATATTCAGCATATACGGATCACAGCATAGTACTGCAAAATGGTAGTGTAGCGCGAAGGCAACTTACCCTATTGCTAGACTACCTAGTAAAACATCGCTGAAACATTATCGAACTGATCGCTTCGGTTTCGTTAACCAAGACAAACTTCAGTGTTACCCATTATCACACCATGACAAGCACGGCTAATTTATTGAATCAAAACTTTAACCCTGTGTGGAAAAATCAAATTTGAATAGGGTGTATCGCCTATTTATAAACAGTCTAAAATCAGGTGTCTCTAGCGAGAGTGGTAGATTTCATCTCCGCCGCATAAGCGATTTGGCAATAGATAAGCGCACGACGACAAAATGTTTCAGCCGAGTAATGTTAATAATTTGCAAGCTTCGCCAAGCATTTGAAAATTAGTACTTCACAACAATAAAGACCTACAAGCACAAGTAAACTTTACATAAATTGCTGGGAAGGTTGGCATAAATACCTCATCGGGCGATGCGGGCACGAGCAGGGAGAATGTCGGGACGAACATTTCTTGAAGTAGCTTAAAGCCACAAAGTGACCACAGAGAAAAAGTCCAGGCGAAAAAAAAGCGCTGCATATATGCAACGCTTTGATTTTCTTCGGAATTTGATGGTGGGCCGTGATGGATTCGAACCATCGACCAATTGGTTAAAAGCCAACTGCTCTACCACTGAGCTAACGGCCCCGAAAGAGGCGCTTATGATACGGATTTGAGACCAAAAGACAACAGTGAAAATGGAAAAATTTCAATTTTATCAGCCAACTATAGTAATCAGGGGCTAAGATAGCGATAAGTCATAGGTAAGCTGTCGGGTCAAGCAGTCCCGCTTCCATAAACCCTTGACTCCGCAGCTGACAACTGTCACATCGTCCGCAGGCTTTTCCAGCTTCATTTGCCCGATAACAGGAAACAGTTAAACCATAATCCACCCCAAGTTTACTGCCCCAAGACACAATTTCGGCCTTGCTCAACGCCATTAACGGGGTTTGCACGTGGAGCTTATGCCCCTCCACTCCGGCTTTTGTTGCAAAATTGGCAAGGGTTTCAAAGGCGTTAATAAAATCGGGCCGACAATCAGGATAGCCGGAGTAATCGACAGCATTCACGCCAATAAAAATGTCATCGGCCTGCAAAACTTCAGCCCAGCCTAGGGCTATCGACAGAAACACGGTATTTCGGGCGGGAACATACGTTACGGGAATACCGCTGCCACCGGCATCGGGCACATCAATATTCATATCGGTGAGGGCAGAACCACCAATACTGCTTAAATCGAGCTTAATAATTTTAAATTCTTCGGCACCTTGGTGCTCACAAACACGTTGGGCGGCCAATAACTCGGCCCGGTGACGCTGCCCATAATCAAAGGCTAAGGCATAACATTGGTAACCCTGTTCTCTGGCAATGGCCAGGACGGTGGCACTATCTAAACCGCCTGATACCAGTACAACTGCCTTCTTCTTCACCCTTTCCTCCTCTCCATACGTTGTGGCTTGTTAGTGACCAGCGGCATCATTCCAGAGCAATTTGTGCAACTGCATCTGAAAGCGCACCGGCAAATTATCTGCAACGATCCAATCAGCCAGGTCGGTCGCATTTAATTGGCCAAAACTGGGAGAGAACAAGACCTCACCCACTTTGCCCACCAAACCGTGACGCTCAATCTCAAACCGCGCCCAGTCATAATCTTGTCGGTCACAAAGTACAAATTTGAGTTGGTCGTTACTGCCCAAAAAAGCCAAATTTTCTATTAAATTGCGGTGTTGCTCGCCCGACGCGGGGGTCTTTAAGTCCATCACCTTTGACACCCGCGGGTCCACATCAGCAACTGGCATGGCGCCGCTGGTTTCTAAAGAGACTTCATAGCCTTCGTCACAAAGCGCCTGCAACAAGACAAGGCAATTCGGCTGGGCAAGGGGTTCACCACCGGTAACGCAAACATAGCGGGGCGAAAATGAGGCGACAATGGCCATGATATCCGCCAGCGTTTTACGCTCGCCGCCGTGAAAAGCGTATTCAGTGTCGCAGTAATGACAACGCAGGGGGCAGCCGGTCAGGCGCACAAATACCGTAGGCAAGCCCAGACTGCGAGACTCACCCTGTAGGGAATAGAAAATTTCGGTAATACGAAGCGAGGTAGTAGCGCTCATGCAAAAATCCGCTTGGCAGCGCACCCCAATGGTTCGCCGCCATAAAAAAGCGCTAGCTTATCAGAAATTCTTGCGTAGAAACTCCCGAGACTTTTGTACTGCGGAGTTTCCAGTGTTGCTATAACGATCAATGACGTGGGTTAACAGCTCTTTAGATTTCTGTTTTTGATCATTAAGAAAATAAACCGTTGCCAGCTTATACATTGCCGCCGGAATTTTGCCGCTATTGGGAAAGTCTGCCAGCAGCTTTTGGAAGGCCTGGGTTGAAGCCTGCAAATTTTGGGGTTTTACGGCAAGATACAGCTCACCCAACCAGTACCAAGCATTTGGGGTATAGCGCTCGTCAGGGTATTTAGCGACATATTCATTAAAGGCGACAATCGCCTCATCAAACTTGCGGTCTCTCACCAAGCCATAGGCTTTTGCGTAATCACTGGATGGATCACCGGTGCTACTGGTATCCGCAGGCTCGGCCACCTCACCCGCTACACGGCTGCCGCTAGCGGCGGCCCCAGTGGATGCAGATGTTGGCGAGTCACCTCCCGAGCGTCCCCCAGTGCCTGCAACAGCACCAACTTGGGCTCCGGCACCTGCTGCAGCCATTCCGGCATCGCCGCTGTTTGCCACAGCGTCACCGTCAAGCATGGTGTCTTCTGCTTCGCTAGCGGGCACGGTGTTTGCCCCTGCTCCACTAATACGACGGTCCAGATCAATATAGCGATCTAGACTTTGTTGTTTGAGTTGGCGGATCTGATGCCCTTGCTCTTCAATGGTACCTCGCAGCTGCATCATCTCCTGACGAAGTTGTTGCAACTGTTGGTACAACTCACCCTGCATGCTTTGCTGGCTATTTGCCTGTTGACGACCACCGCTACCGATATCCACTACCGGCGCTTGGGCCACAGCCAAACCAGGTAACACAACAAAGCTCAATAAAAGAGAAAGTTCTTTAAAATGCATCAGTCCGCCTACAAAGTTACTTACTTAAGTTCAACACGACGGTTTTTCGCGTAGGAAGAATCGGATTGACCGAATGCTGCCGGACGCTCTTCACCGTAGCTTACTGTTTCTATACGGTAGCGAGGAATGCCGTTAATTGCCATGTAATCAGCAATTGCGTTAGCACGACGCTCGCCCAGTGCTATGTTGTACTCGCGAGTACCACGCTCGTCTGCATGACCTTCTAGACGGATAGGACCTGTTGATTTTTTCAGACGTGCAATTTGCGCGTCCAAATCAGCACGGGTGCTAGCGTCTAAGTTAGCTTGGTCAAAATCAAAATAGAAAACCGTTTCCAAACTGGCTGGATCTACCTCTGCTTGATAGCTAGAAGCGGTATCGGTTTTTTTGTCGACGTAGGTGCTCATGCCATCATCACCAGCTTGACCACTGCTATCGGTATCGGTAGATGCACAACCGGCTAACAATGCGCTCAGTAACGCAACGCCGAAAAACATTTTACTTTGGTATTTCATAGCATTTTCCCTTCACATTTAGATTAAACACACCGGTCAATAAGGCTACTATCTCTCACTGACACGGACATTCCATTTCCGGCTACATCATTAATGCAGATAAGGCGACCAAGCCGGTTCACGCACATCTCCGAATCGAGAGGGCAAGCGATACTTCACATTGCCATCTATCGATACTGCTGCGAGAACACCGCTACCGTTATGCTTTGTTGCGTACAATAGCATACTGGCATTCGGTGCCACGCTAGGTGACTCGTCCAAAGCCGTCGAGGTGAGCAGTTCTACGCGATTGCGCTTGAAATCCTGCACGGCAATGTGAAAGTTCCCCCTTGTTCTATGTACCATAACTAGCCCCAAATCGTCGGGCAAAACTCTAGCTCTGGCGTTGTAGTCACCTTCAAACGTGACGCGTTCTACATAACCACTTGCCAACTCCACCTTATAGATCTGCGGTTTGCCGCCTCTATCCGAGGTGAAATACAGCACCTTGCCATCTGGCCCCCAAGCGGGCTCAGTATCAATTGCAAAATGATTAGTCACTTTTTGCAATTGCTCGGTCTGTAAGTCCATTACATAGACATCTGGGCTGCCATCCTTTGACAACACCATCGCCATTTTTCGCCCATCAGGCGAAAACGCTGGCGAACTGTTCAAACCTTTAAAATCGGTAATCTGTCGACGCGCTCCCGTTCCCAAATCTTGAATATAGATTGCAGGGCGGGAAGTCTCGAAAGAAACGTAAGCAATTTTCTTGCCGTCTGGCGACCAGGTAGGGGCCATAATGGGTTGCCGACCATCAAACAGCACCTTTTCGTTGGCACCATCAATATCACTCTTTAACAGTCGGTAGCGGACACGATTGTCGCCTTCTCTGACGGCGGAAATGTAGAGCAGCTGAGTGCGAAATGCACCGCGGATATTCGTGAGTTTTTCATATATTTGGTCGCTGATGGAGTGAGCCAAATAACGCAGCTTGTCGCGACCGGCAGTTTCAGTGCCGGCAATAATCAAACGCTGTGTATTAACGTCCAATAACTCATATTGTGCAATCAAATTGTCACCCGCTGCCTTCAGCGTTCCGACCACAACATAGTCAACCCCAAGGCTCTTCCAGTCTTTAAAATACACTTCGGACGAGGAGTTAGGACGGCTGAGCATATCGTTGCGGCTCAAGGGCTCAAACAGACCGCTGCGGTGTAGGTCACTCTCAACAATTGAGGCGATATCTTCAGATACAGACAATCCAGGATCCCAACCAAAAGGCACAATGCCTATGGGAATCGGGTCATCATTACCCTTGTTAATTTCAATAACCAGCTCTGCCCTGGCCACATTCGCAAGACAGCACACAAGTAGTACTGACAAAATTCTAGTAAGCATTAGCGCCTCAATTCCGTCGGTGCAAATTTAAATCGGAAGCTGCGGAAGTTTCCTTCATAGGCAGACATATTCTCTCTTGCCAAATCCGCTAACTCATCAATTTTCCCAAGTCGGGCAATCGCGGTAATGACCGAACGATCAAACGCAGGATTGCCACTACTTTCTACAATATATTGATTCACGATATCCCCAGTGGGAACCGTTTCAATTTTAACTACAGCCACCATGCCATTGCGCGCGGTTGGCGGCGGCGACCAATTTTGCTCCACCAACGCCTGAATTAACTCGGCATAGCTGGAGGTTTGCTCTGCAGAGTCAAGGATTTCAGACTCTGCCGCGAGCGCATCGGCCAACTCACGTTCTTGCTGCCGACGAATACGCTCTTCCAGTTCCCGCTGTTTCTTTTCCTCGGCCTTACGCTCCTGCTCCTTCTTCTTACGAATTTCCTCTGGTGTTGGGCCTTTGGGCTTCGGTTTAGGCTCAGGTTTTGGCTTGGGTTTAGGTTTTGGCTCCGGCTTAGGCTCTGGTTTGGGTTTAGGTTTTGGCTTAATCACCGGTTTCGGCTTGGCTTCAGGTGGCGCAGGCTTGGAAGCGGCTCGACTGCTGGGCTTATCGATAACCAACTTAGCTTGAATCACCTTAGGTTTTGGCTTCACCTGCAAAGGCTCAGTGCTACCGGGCAAACCCACTACCAACACCACAATCGCCAGAGCATGAAGGCAAAACGTGACAGCAGCAGGAACCAGTTTAAATTCCGACGACATGCGCTATTTCCCGCTGCCAGCCGGTGGTTCCTCGGTGATCAAGCCGACAGATTCCGCACCCGCTCCCTGCAGAACCGCCATTGCCGACACAACACTACCGTAATTAACCGCATTATCCCCTTTCACCATGACGGGCGTTTTGGGCTTGTTGCGTAAAATTTTCTCCAGTTTTTCACCAATCACACTCAGCGCGACCGGCTCACCTTGCTGATCAGGGTCGCCTAAGGTGACAAAGTACTGTCCGTCCTTATCTACCGACACCACAATGGGATCGTCGTCGGTTTCTGGCACCGGCTCGGTAGAAGCTTTTGGCAAATCAACCTGTACCCCTTGCACAAGCAAAGGCGCTGTCACCATAAAAACAATCAGTAGCACCAACATAACGTCGATATAAGGAACGACGTTAATGTCGGACATGGGTTTGCGTTTATTACGCCGCGACATCCCCGGACTCCTTAGCGCGAATGGACCTGACGATGAAGGATGCTGGAAAATTCCTCCATGAAGGTCTCATATTTACCGGCGTAAGAATCCACCCGAGAAGAAAAGCGGTTATACGAAACCACCGCAGGAATAGCGGCAATCAGACCCATTGCCGTGGCGACCAACGCCTCAGAAATACCCGGTGCAACCGTTGCCAAAGTAGCCTGTTGAACCTGACCTAAACCGTGGAAAGACCCCATAATTCCCCATACCGTACCTAACAGGCCGACGTAGGGACTGGTGGAGCCCACGGTTGCCAAGAATGGAAGGTTACTTTCCATTGCTTCTTCTTCGCGTGACAACGCCACCCGCATGGCCCGTTGACAGCCTTCCATCATCGCGTCATTGTCGATGCGCTTTTTTGCCATTCGGGTAAATTCTTTAAAGCCGGCACGAAATACAGACTCCATCCCCATTGCCGACTGGGCTGTGTCGCTGCCCTCGTTGTACATGGTATTAAGATCCACCCCCGACCAGAAGCGTGATTCAAAACGCTGCATTTCCCGGTCAGCCAGGTTGAAATACATTACCCGCTGGGCAATGACATACCAGGACACCACTGATGCCAATAGCAACACCAGCATAATCAGCTGTACAAATAAGCTGGCCTGGCTTACCAATTGCCAAATGGAAAGCTCTTGTCCCACGTTTCAACTCCCTTTTTCTGATGATTCCGCAAGCGCGGTTAATAGTGTTTCTGGAATTCGCTTGGGCTTATGGGATACTCGATCCACACAGGCAACTTGCACCTTGGCCGTAAATAGCTTTGTTCCATCGCGATAAATATCTTGCTCAAACTCAAGACGGACTCTGGCGACAGTTGTTACGGTAGCTGTGACCACCAATTCGTCATCCAGTTTAGCCGCATGTAAATATTTAACAGTCATACCACTGACGACAAACATCAGTGCGTCATCAAATATCGCCGCTTTATCAAAGCCCAACGCCCTAAAACACTCTGTACGCGCGCGCTCAATAAACTTTAGATAATTGACATAATAAACAATACCGCCAGCGTCGGTGTCTTCAATATAAACCCGAACAGGAAACTGAAATACACTCAAAATAGCGTTCCTGACTCATTGTTACTGTCGCTTTCAGCAGCTTGATCTACGCCTTTCCCTAGCGAGTCTAAGCCAAAATGACGATACGCGTTATTGGTCACCACACGCCCTCTTGGGGTGCGCATAATAAAGCCTTGCTGAATCAAGAAAGGCTCCAATACATCTTCAATCGTGCCCCGCTCCTCACTGATGGCCGCTGCCAAACTATCTATCCCCACAGGGCCACCATCAAATTTCTCAATCATAGTCAGCAGCAACCGGCGGTCAAGATGATCAAAGCCACTACTATCGACACTGAGCATATTCAAAGCTCGGTCCGCAATATCCGCGTTAATTGTGCCGTTGCCCTTCACTTCAGCATAATCTCTCACCCGGCGCAGCAAGCGGTTGGCAATGCGTGGCGTTCCCCGCGAACGGCGGGCAATTTCCAGGGCTCCAGCTTTATCCAGTGGCATCCCCAGTATTGATGCGGAGCGGCTGACGATGGTAGCCAAGTCTTCAACACCATAAAACTCAAGTCGCTGAACAATGCCAAAACGATCACGTAGTGGCGACGTTAATAAACCAGCTCGGGTAGTAGCGCCCACTAAGGTAAAGGGTGGCAAGTCCAGTTTAATTGACCGAGCAGCCGGACCTTCACCAATCATAATATCCAGCTGGTAATCTTCCATTGCCGGATAGAGCACCTCTTCGATATGAGGGCTCAAGCGATGAATTTCATCAATAAACAGAACATCGCCAGCTTCGAGGTTGGTCATTAACGCCGCCAAGTCACCGGCTTTTTCCAACACCGGACCAGAGGTCGTTTTCAGCGAGACTTGCATTTCATTGGCAAGAATATTGGCAAGGGTAGTTTTGCCCAATCCGGGAGGGCCAAAAATCAAGGTGTGATCTAAGGGTTCGCCTCGACCCCGGGCAGCGCTGACAAAAATCTCCATTTGCTCACGCACAACCGGTTGACCAATATAGTCGCTCAGGGCTTTAGGTCGAATCGCCCTGTCGTAGCGCTCCTCACCAGTTTCAGTGACATCTGCAGCCACCAGGCGATCAACTTCTATCATTTTCTTTATCCGGAAATTAGCGGATCATATTTTTTAGGGCGGCGCGAATCAGCTCTTCACTGTTCAAGCCGTCAGTCGCAAGCGCATTGATTGCCTTGCTGGCTTCTTGGGGCTTGTAGCCCAAGGCAACCAGCGCGGCTTCCGCTTCGGCAATATAATTGTTCACCGTGGGCACTGGACTGCCACCGTCGCTCAATGCTGAAGGCTCCCACGCTTTTAGCTTGTCGCGCATTTCCATCACCAGACGCTCGGCGGTTTTTTTGCCCACCCCCGGCAGTTTTACCAGTGCGGCGGTATCACCACTGCGCACACAGCGTACAAAATCATCGCTATCAATACCGGACATCACGGTTAGCGCCAACTTGGGGCCAACGCCATTGACCTTGATCAGGTCTCGAAATAAAGCTCGAGACGCCGTATCAGCAAAGCCGAACAATATTTGTGCATCTTCCCGAACTATAAACTGGGTGTAAAGGCTCACCTCTTGCCCCACTGGCGGCAGACTATAAAGGGTGGTCATTGGCACCAGCACTTCGTAACCCAGCCCGTTGACATCAATAAGTATTTCGGGAGCCTGCTTCTCCAGCAGTATTCCCCGCAATCGTCCAATCATAATTATCCTGAGTTACTGTTATTTCAATCTGCCCCGGCGCATTCGACCTTCCGTGGGCAGCATCGTCATTTTCGCTAAACCGCTTTGGGCATTAGCATGACAAATAGCTGCGGCGAGTGCATCCGCCGCATCTTCTTGTGGCACGGCGGGTAACGCCAATAAAATACGCACCATTTCTTGCACTTGTTCTTTGGTGGCCGCACCACTGCCGACAACCGCTTTTTTTATTTGCCGAGCCGTATATTCCGCCACAGCCAAATCACGACTCACACAGGCGACCACTGCCGCACCTCTGGCCTGTCCCAGCTTTAACGCCGAGCCCGCGCTCTTGGCCATAAACACTTCTTCCACCACCGCCTGATCCGGGGCAAATTCATCAATAATCGTATTCAGGCTTTTGAAGATAATATCCAGGCGCGGGGGCAAGGCCCCTTGAGGTAAGCGAATAACGCCGCTACTTAAATAACGGTGACGAGTCCCGTCGCTCTCAATAAGCCCAAAGCCTGTTTTCTGTGAACCTGGGTCGACGCCCAAGATGATGGTCATAGTCTGCCTCTAGGGCTTACGCATTTACGTTGCAATCCGCTTTCGCACCGTCGATCGCACAACTATATCAGCGCTCAACAACAAAATGATGAGCCTTTAGGGCAAACACCCTACCTGCTACAACGCGACATAATACTCAGGGACACAGCCCATTTTACGGGGCTATTATGCACAGAATGACAGCGATAAAGACACGACTAGACAGGGGACTGAGAAAATAATTTATTAACACAGGGCTCGCCAATCGACCCCGCCCCGCCGGCTGGAAAAGCGGCCTAATTTTGATTTAGCGCGTCAAAAATGTCTTCCGGGATATCGGCATTGGTATAGACGTTTTGCACGTCATCTAAATCCTCAAGCATATCAATAAGGCCGAGGATATTTTCAGCGCCAGCCAGGTCCAGTTCCACCGTGGTAGCGGGCAGCATCGCGACCGCGGCACTTTCATGCTCGAAACCTGCCGAGACCATTGTTTCTTTTATTTCCAGAAAATCTTCCCAAGGCGTTAATAGTTCAAGGCTGCCATCCGCATGATTAATCAGGTCTTCGCCGCCCGCCTCCAGGGCTACCTCCATAATCTGCTCTTCGTCGCTGCCAACGGGGTAAAATATCTGCCCCCGCCGACTAAACAAATACGCGACCGAACCATCTGTGCCAAGGTTGCCGCCACGTTTACTAAACGCATGACGAACTTCGGCAACGGTGCGATTGCGGTTATCGGTCATGCACTCAAGCAACACCGCCACGCCGCCATTGCCATAGCCTTCATAGGTGACTTCTTCGTAATTATCGCCATCCGCATTACCCACGCCTCGAGCAATAGCTTTATCGATGGTATCGCGTTTCATATTGGCGCCCAGCGCCTTATCCATCACCGCCCGTAAACGCGGGTTATCTTCAGGCGCGGGGCCGCCCTCTCGGGCAGCAACCACGATTTCGCGGATAATTTTAGTGAAGATTTTGCCGCGCTTGGCGTCTTGTGCGGCTTTACGGTGTTTGATGTTGGCCCATTTACTGTGTCCGGCCATAAATCGCTCCCGTTACAGGCAAGCAGCGCCCGACAGAGCGGGCGCTGTATTCATTTACTCTTCTATTTTACGAACACGAATATTCAGCTCAGTCAGCTGCTTACTCTCTACTGACGCTGGCGCGTCGGTCATCACACAAGCGGCACTTTGAGTTTTAGGAAAGGCAATAACATCCCGGATGGACTTCGCACCCGTCATCAACATGACCAAGCGATCCAAACCAAAGGCCAAGCCACCGTGCGGCGGTGCGCCATATTTCAAGGCATCCAGCAAGAAGCCAAACTTCTCGTCGGCTTCCTCTTGACCAATACCTAACAGGCGAAATACCGCTTGCTGCATATCTTGACGGTGGATACGAACCGAGCCACCGCCTAATTCAGTGCCATTGAGCACCATATCGTAGGCGATAGACAGAGCCTCACCTGGTGAAGATTCTAATTCTTCGCTTGTACACGCCGGTGCGGTAAAGGGATGGTGCAGCGCCGTCCAGCCGCCTTTGTCATCCTCTTCAAACATCGGGAAGTCCACCACCCATAATGGTGCCCACTGGGAGGTGTAAAGATTGAGGTCTTCACCCAACTTGCAACGCAGTGCACCCAAGGCTTCATTCACCACTTTCGTGCTATCGGCACCAAAGAAAATCAGATCGCCATCTGCGGCAGCCACCCGCTCAAGAATCGCAGCACGAACCGGCTCCGGCAAAAACTTAACAATTGGCGACTGCAGGCCATTTTCCAAATCAGCTTTATCGTTAACCTTGATATAGGCCAGCCCTTTGGCGCCATAAATGCTGACAAACTTGGTGTAGGCGTCAATCTGCTTGCGGGTGAGGGCCGCATTACCACCGGGGACTTTTAACGCCGCAACACGACCTTTGGGGTCTTTCGCCGGACCGGAGAACACCTTGAACTCCACTTCTGTCATCAAATCGCCCACGTCCACGATCTCTAGCGGAATACGCAAATCAGGCTTGTCACTGCCAAACCGAGACATCGCTTCGGCGTAAGCCATACGAGGAAACTCGCCCAAGTCCAGATCCATCACTTCAGCAAAGAGTTTGCGGATCATGTTCTCGGTCACCGCCATAATCTCCTTGTCGTCCATAAAGGAGGTTTCAATATCGATCTGGGTGAACTCTGGCTGGCGGTCTGCCCGCAGGTCTTCGTCCCGGAAACATTTGGCAATTTGATAGTAGCGGTCAAACCCCGAGACCATGAGCAACTGCTTAAACAGCTGGGGCGACTGGGGCAGCGCAAAAAACTTACCCGCATGGGTACGGCTGGGAACCAAATAGTCCCGGGCACCTTCTGGGGTAGTTTTGGTCAAGATCGGCGTTTCAATATCCAAAAACCCCTGCTCGTCCAAATAGCGGCGCAACACGGAAGTAATGCGAGCACGCAAGCGCAGCTTGTCAGCAATTTGCGGGCGACGTAGATCCAAGTAGCGGTAGCGCAAACGAACGTCTTCACCGACTTCAGTATGATCATCCAACTGGAATGGCGGCGTAGCAGCTTCGTTCAAAATCTCTAATTCTTTGCCCAAGACTTCAATTTCGCCAGTGGGCATATTCGAGTTCACGGTAGCCGCATCACGGGCCCGCACTCGACCACGAATTTTCAGTACAAACTCGCTACGAACCTTATCTGCCAGCGCAAACGAGGCTTCGGTATCAGGATCAAACACCACCTGCACAATCCCTTCGCGGTCTCTCATATCCAAAAAGATCACGCCCCCGTGATCCCGGCGACGGTCAACCCATCCACACAGGGTGACTTCTTGGTCGATAAACGCCGTGGTTAGGCTACCGCAATAATGGCTGCGCATTTATTTAATTCTCGCTGTATCAAGTTTGCTTTAATTAATCTGCTGTCGAAGGCGCACTTTTCGCGGCCCCACCAGCACTATCAGAAGAAGCACCGCCAGAAGACTTACCATCCCCTGCCAGATTTTTCTTTTTATCACCGGTCTTAAAATCGGTTTCGTACCAACCACCGCCCTTTAAACGAAAGGCCGCCGCTGAAATTTTCTTCACCAACGTCGGCTTCTGGCATGCCGGACAATCGATCAGGGCAGGATCGCTCATTTTTTGCAGCGCTTCCATATCATGACCACAAGACTCACAACCGTACTCATAAATAGGCATTGGAACATCCTCCCAATACAAAAAGCCAAGGCAAAGTGGCCACAGGGCCGGGAAAAAGGAGCGCGATTATAACGCAAAGCGGCGGAGTCGAAAAACGTCTACGAAAAAAAGAAGGGGCAAAACGATGGAGAGAGCGGATTACCGGGCGCTAAGCGGCCCGATAATCCGATTTAAGACTCGCTTAGACAGCGAAATCTTTTAGCTTTTTCAACGGACGGACTTTAACCGCAACGCTGGCAGGCTTAGCCTTGAACGTAGTTTCTTCACCCGTAAAGGGGTTAACACCTTTACGGGCTTTAGTTGCAGGCTTTTTAACCGTGGTGATTTTCATCAAGCCAGGTATTGTGAATTCGCCCAACGCACGTTTTTTGATACTGCGCTGAATCAGCACTTCCAGCTCATCCAGCACCGCCGTAACCTGCTTGCGGCTCAATTCAGTGTTTTCTGCAATTTCAGTAAGAATTTGAGTTTTGGTCATTTTCTCATTGATTGCAGTGGTTTTACGCTTAGGTGCTGCGGCAGCCGCTTTTGCTTTGGGTGCAGCTTTAGCCTTTGCAGCGGCCTTTTTAGGTGCAGCCTTCTTTTTAGCCGTAGCTTTCTTAATCGCCATATTCGTTATTCCTATTTATTTACGCTGAGTGTAAGAATTAGCCCGAAAAAGTAACAGCACTCAGGGCAACCCGTTCTGCAAGAATCACCCAGCAACTAGTGCTAGCGTGTACATATAGTCCATCAACTACGGCAATACAAGGGTCGGCGCACTAAAACACTACAAAAACCCCTATAAAATGGCAGTATTGTGCAATATTAGCCCATTAATTTTGTAACAACTGGGCCACAATATGTCGACCTATCGGCAGCGCAGAAGTAGCTGCGGGTGACGGGGCATTACACACATGCAAGCTGTTTACCGTACGTATAAAGTGAAAATCCTGCATTAGCTCACCATTAACGCCGACGGCTTGTGCTCTGACGCCTGAGGGGTGAGCAGAGAGATCATCGGCCATAATATCTGGGCAATAACGCTGCAACAACGCAAGGTAAAGCCCCTTACTATAAGAGTGTGACATCTCTTTCAAGCCTGGTCGCCAGTGCCTTTTCAGCAGCTTCCAAAAGCCGGCAAAACGCAGCATTTCAACACTATCCGCAAGGCTGACATCGCCGCGATGATAGCCCTCCCTCCGCCAAGCCAAGGCGGCATTGGGTCCAGCTGTTACTCCACCCTTCACAGCTAAGGTTAAATGCACACCCAAAAATGGAAGACTGGGGTTCGGCACCGGGTAAACGAGATGACTCAGCCAGTTATCACAGCGCGCAGCCAAGCGATAAAACTCACCTCTAAAAGGAATAATCTGAAAATCGCAGGGCAAACCCATTAGCCGCACCATGCGGTCGGCCATCAACCCTGCACAACAAACTAAGTGTCGACAAAAAAGTGAGCGGCTTGCAGTTTCTACTGTGACACCGCCGGCCTCTTCATGTAACGCCTGTACCTCACTTCCCAACTCCAACTCGCCGCCATCGTTCTGAAACAAAGTTAACAGCATATGGGTAATTTGCCGGTAATCCACCACCGCACTTGCAGGTATTTCTATGGCCCCGGCACCACGCAAATACGGCTCCCGCTCACGGAGCTCTGTTGCGCTCAGTCTTGATACCTGCAAGCCATTTTGGCTGGCCCGTTGACGCAAAGCATCCAGGCCCGGCAATTCGCTTTGGTCTCTGGCGACAATTAATTTGCCGCATTGACGATATTGAATATTGTGACGATCACAGAATGCCAAGGTCTGCTGCCAGCCTTCCTTACAAAACTGCGCTTTCATGCTGCCCGGCGGGTAATACACTCCCGCATGTACCACGCCGCTATTATGCCCACTCTGATGTTGAGCGGGCTCGGCTTCCTTGTCGAGAATAAGAATTCGCCAATCAGGCCGCTGCTGCTGAAGCTGCCACGCGGTCGACGCGCCAACAATGCCAGCGCCGATAACAATGGCGTCATAGCTTGCTAGCATCGACACATAACCCCTCCTGGCAAAGCATCAACCCGACGCGGCTTGAAAACTGCCATCCATCGCAAGCAGTGCGCCCCGGAGTAACTCTAGTCTCTGGGCTAATTGAGATTCGGAATAAGGCGTCGCTGGCAACGCTCCCCATACCGGCTTAGGCCATGCCGGGTCTGCCGCAAAGCGAGCAATGTGATGAATATGCAACTGGGGCACCATATTTCCCAAGGCAGCAATATTAAGTTTTTCAGCATGAAAATGCTCTTGCAAAACCTGACTGACGATATTGGACTCCTGCCAAAACTGCGCTAACTGAGCCTCATCCAATTCACATATTTCCCGCAATCCCTGTTGGCGAGGCACCAAAATCAACCAAGGGTATTGGCTATCGTTCATCAATAAAATCTGGCACAAGGGCAACTGCCCTACTGCCAAGCAATCTCTTGCCAAGGTTTTGTCCAAATTAAACATCGTCTCTCCCTTGCCCTGTACCGCGCTGCAGATCAATCGTAAAATGCCCGCTGACGCAACATCCCAAAAGTCGTTCTTCAAAAATAGGCATAAACAATACCATGCGCGCCAGCCAGTTCCTTATCGCCACATTAAAAGAAACCCCCGCCGATGCGGAGGTCATTAGTCACCAGCTCATGCTTAGGGCGGGAATGATACGCAAGCTCGCATCTGGCCTCTATACTTGGATGCCTATGGGCCTGAGAGTACTGCGCAAGGTTGAGCGTATCATCCGCGAAGAAATGGACCGCAGTGCCGCCCAAGAGGTCATGATGCCAGTGGTGCAGCCCGCCGAGCTATGGCAGGAGTCGGGGCGCTGGGAGCAATATGGCGCGGAATTACTGCGGATTTCTGATCGCCATGACCGGGCCTTTTGCCTCGGCCCAACTCACGAAGAAGTCATCACCGATCTCATTCGCAACGAAATCAAAAGCTACAAGCAGCTTCCCGCAAATTTTTATCAGATTCAAACCAAATTCAGAGACGAGATTCGTCCACGCTTTGGGGTTATGCGCTCCAGAGAATTTATAATGAAAGACGCCTACTCTTTCCACAATGACCAAGCGTCGCTGCAACAAACCTACGAGGTCATGCACGGCGCCTACACCCGCATATTCACCCGGCTGGGCTTGGACTTCCGCCCTGTCATTGCCGACACCGGCTCCATTGGCGGCAGCGGCTCCCATGAATTTCATGTCCTCGCCTCTTCAGGTGAAGACGACATTGCCTTTTCTGACAGCTCAGACTATGCCGCCAATACCGAAATGGCAGAAGCCCTCGCCCCTGCGGGCGAGCGCCCCACGGCGACGGCAGAATTAGAAAAAGTAGCCACCCCCGGCGCTCACAGCATTGACGAAGTAGCAAGCCAGCTCAACTGCCCAAGCAATACCATTCTAAAAACCTTAGTGGTTTACAGTGAAGCTGACGAAGACGGCAAGCAGGATTTGATTGCCCTGGTATTAAGAGGTGATCATCAGCTTAATGAAATTAAAGCTGAAAAAATCAACGGCGTCGCCAACCCCTTAACCTTTGCCAGCGAAGAAGACATTGATAAAACCCTGTCTTGCAAACCCGGCTCACTGGGGCCAGTAGGCCTGGATATTCGCTGTATTATTGACCGCAGCGCTGCGCACTGCAGCGACTTTGTCTGTGGCGCCAATGAAGATGGCTACCACCTGACCGGCGTCAATTGGGAGCGGGATGTGGCCGCAGCTGAAATCGCCGATATCCGCAATGTTGTCGAAGGCGACCCCAGCCCTGACGGCAACGGTAGACTACTCATTAAGCGCGGCATTGAAGTGGGCCACATTTTCCAATTAGGCACAAAATATTCAGAGGCCATGAACGCCACTGTGCTCAACGAAAACGGCAAACAGCAAACCATGACTATGGGCTGTTACGGCATTGGTGTGACCCGCGTGGTCGCCTCCGCCATCGAGCAAAATCACGATGACAAAGGCATTATCTGGTCCAATAGCATTGCGCCATTCCAAATAGCCATTGTGCCCCTTAACTACCAAAAATCAGATGCCGTTAAAGTCCAGTCAGACAAACTCTACGCCCAGCTTTTAGCCAAAGGCTATGACGTGATTCTTGATGACCGCAACGAGCGTCCCGGCGTTAAGTTTGCCGACATGGAACTGCTGGGAATTCCCCACCGGATTGTGGTCGGTGACCGAGGCTTAGAGAAAGGACTGCTGGAATATAAATTTCGCCGAGCAAACGACAATCAAGATGTGGCTATTGACGAGGTTGTGGACTTCATTGATACGCAATTTTCAGCTTAAGCAAGGCCTAGGCCTTGTTACCCTGACGCTGCTCCTCAGCTTCAGTCTTTCCACTGCCGGCAGTACCTTTGTCGCAGAAAAAGACCGCGCGGAGCTGCGTCAGCACCTTAAGCTGGCCATCGCCCAAGCCGATAGCTTCGACGACCGATTCGACGCGGAAGTCTGGTTGCTGGACATGTCCGGACGCTTAACTCGGTTTATGCCAGAGCCCCAGCAACGCTTGGAGTTTTTACGCTTAGTACATCGCGAAGCCCGAGCCGCCAAACTAGATCCAGAACTGGTGCTGGCACTCATTGAAGTAGAAAGTAACTTTGACCGCTTTGCCGTGTCCAGCGCCGGTGCGCAAGGGCTTATGCAGGTCATGCCATTTTGGAAGGCGGAAATCGGCCGAAGTGATGACAACCTAAGCAAAGTCGAAACCAACCTCCGCTACGGCTGCCAGATTCTCCAGTTTTACATCAACAAGGAAAAAGGCGGCCTATTTCGGGCATTAGCAAGATATAACGGCAGTTTAGGAAAAAGCTGGTACCCAGAAAGAGTACTCAGCCGATGGCGCAAACGATGGTATGCAGGGGAGATAGAGGGGCTTTAAGAATAGAGGAATTTTTCAATAGAGGGACTGATCAAAAGCTGGGCAGGCGGCAAATAACAGCAGCGGCCATCTCATCTGCTATATCTTGTCTGCTGCATACACCGTATTCAAATACAGCGCACCTCGTTTAATGGAAACAATCACCTCATCACCCGAACTACAATTGCTCAGACTGGCAATAACATAACGGCCATGCTCGGTTTTAATGGTGGCATGGGATAAGGGTTCTACTTCGCCACCGCCAAGCACCTCACACTTTTGCACCTTGCCACTCATCGTGCTGATTGTTTCACCGTTTTTATAGAACGATAAAGCGGCAAAAATACACAGCAACACGAATGCCCCTAGCAATGCCCCAGTTAGCTTCATTTCAATGTGCCATGCCTCTAATAATCTTCAACCATTGTATTCCTTTGAGCCTACATCCCGTTCGGTAGCAGTCAGTCCTATTCAGGGCCATGTTTTGGCGGTGGCTGCTTACCTTTATGTGGCCGCCGCATTTTTTTGTCCTCCCACTTAGCCAACTCCAAGCGATGCTCCACAGGCACACCGGGCAGAACCTCGGCTAACACGTTGTGTATTTCACTTTTTAGTTTGTCGTCTGCAGCCCGAACCCGACCAAAGCCAGCTTGCAGTTCAGCTTGAGTGACCGACTCCTGCTTTAAAATACCCACCATCTCCCGGCGGGCCTGACGCAGCTCACGAAAAGAGCTACGCATTTCGCCTTTATGCTCGTGCATGGCCTTTTTAAGCACATCAGCAAACTCTGACGGTGAATCTTTAAGCAGTTTATGGCTCATTTCCCGCATGGCCCAGCGGTCTTTACCAGAATACTGCTGGCCAAAATAAAGCCCCAGCAGTATGCCGTTGCCGACCAGAGACACCAACAACGCAATGACCAAACCTTTATTTCGCTTCATTCCTCAGCCTCCGCCAACCACTCGCTTACTTCATAATTTGCCGTGCTATCCAGCTCAAAATCGGCGGCTGCATCCGGTGGTGCCAGCAAACCACCCGCTCCCAACAAAAAACCCAACATCACCGATGCCAGCGCCGTAGACATACCTAGCCGCCATACCGGTAAAGTCGGAGTGGGGCCCAAGGACGCCTGAGGACGCGACGAGATCGAGGCAAGTCGAGCTTGCATTTGGGGGCTAAGTGTCAATTGAGGCAGCTGAGTCAACATGCGCTCCATTCGCCGCTCGTCCTCTAGGGCGGCATGCCATTGCTTTGCCAGCTTGGGCTGCAATTTTAACAACAACGGCAAAACCACCCGCCACCACAATGGCCACACCTTTATATCGGAGCCATATGCAGTCAGTTGTTTGTCAAAATAACGCTCAAAGTTCATGGTATAAATCTCCCAATAGAGATTTCAGCTGGGGCTTAGCCCGGCTCAGCAACGATTCTATGGCCTTAGGACTACTGTCCATAATGTGTGCAATCTCCTTTACGGCCAATCCTTGATAGTAGCGAAATACCATCGCCATACGCTGGGCCTCAGGTAAGCTCGCCAAAGCGATTGAGATCCGGTGTTGACGATCTGCGCCATCAATACTGTCGCTGCTGCTGTTATGACTATCATTCCCTTGTTCATCGTTTAGACGAACGGCTTCATCACTATCGATGACATGACGGTTTTGAAAGCGCTGGCGGTGGTTTATGGCGAGGTTGGATGCAACCCGGTATAACCAAGTTGAGACTTGGGCCTTATCCTCCCAAGTCCCTGCCTGATACCAAAGTTTTTCAAATACCTCCTGACAGAGGTCCTCCGCTTCATCCCGAGATAGCACAATGCGATAAAGCACGTTGAGCACTTGGCCAGCATGACGTTCCATCAAAATAGCCAAGGCCTGTTGATCACCCGAGCTCAACCGTCGCATTAACGCTGTATCAGATACCTGCATCAATGCGACAGCTCCTGACTACTCGCCCGTATCCTTGCCCTTGCGATCGTAACCGCGATCATGCTCACAGCCACCCTTACGGTGTTTGCCGCCGCGCATTTCTTCACGACTGATCGTGCCATCACCATCCTTATCGAGTTTCTTCTGCATTTTCTCAGACTGCGCTGCAAACTCATCGGCAGAGACTTTACCGTCTTCGTTGCTATCAGCGCGGCTGAAGCGATCATGCTTTTTACGCATTTTTTCTTTAAAGGCTTCGTTCTCTTCCCGAGTCAAAAAGCCATCGCCATTGCTGTCAATTTCACTGAACATTTTTTGACGGTGCTGGCTAAGCTCCTCAGCACTGACCACACCATCTTTATCCAGATCAAGCAGGTTGGCATGTTTGCCTTTAAACGCTCCAGCATCTGCTTGCACTGACATAGATGCCAGAAGAATCATGGCGATAGAAACAGTTTTTACGTTCATCATAGGATTTACTCCAAATTTAGGGTTTTGAACGGCCGTTACTGATTAAACACCCCGGAGAAAAAAATCCTTCGCAAAAAATTCCTCGACCAACGTCTTATTCGGGGCCGCACACATAGCGCCAGACATCATTGTCTAAATAACAGCGATTTTTGGGTCCCGGCAAACTATCGTCTGCGCTTTCAAAACCCGCATCACCCGGATACATCATGCATGTTAATGCGGGGTTATTCGCTTTAACCGGCTCAATAAATGGCGCCTCGCGGTTGGCATAAAACGCCCTCACTGCAGCAACATTCTCGCAAGCGGCAAGCTCACAGAGTGTCACAACAGTAGGCGGCAACATCAACATTTGCCGAGCCTCATGGCAACGCAGGAAATGTGCAGGGCTAGCCCACAGAAAATCGTCCATTTCCTCGCCATCCACCTTAACGGGAGCATCGCTACCCTCAGTCACAAAAAACCAGGTGGCGAAGCGAAATGGATAACCGCTCGGTGTCGTCCAATGAGAGAGAAATTGCAAACCCGCTAACGGCACATCCAGGCCCGCCTCTTCTTGCGTTTCCCGCAGCGCCGCTACCATCGCGGTATGCTGCTCTTGCTCGCCAAGCAGGCCGTCTTCAGGGTCAATAGCACCACCGGGAAACACCCAACTCCCACTCCCGACTTTCAACTGTTTGTGACGACGCAGCAACAAGGTTTGCAAGCCTTCGTCACTATCTTTTACCAATACCAGCGTTGCCGCACGCTTCGCTTCTTTTTTCATATTTACTTCCACTGATCCTTACCCCATGCCGTCATATCCCCAGGGGGCGCTGGTCGTAAACCCCTGTTCAGATACCGGTTGCGAATTCTTTATATAAGTTGGCCTAAAAAACGGCTATTGCTGCAAGTTCGGCAATAGCGGAGTGGCCAATATGTGCCTAGACTACGATAGAGTCACGCAATCAGGCATATGCAAATTTGCCATTGCGAAGCTTACACAAATTCAGCCGTGCCCGCAGTGCGGCAGCTTATCGGTTTATAACGGCAAGTCCGTTTGGGGATGAAGAGCACATGGCAACGCTTTCAGTGATGGACTTGGCTTTCTTGCTAACCGAGTCAGATGCCAGCCCAAAACATGTGGGTGGGGTAATGATTTTTAAAAAGCCTGCTTCAGCCGGACCCGATTTTGTGCATCGGGCTGCGGAACAATATTTGGGTGGTAACGACGACCTACAGCCGCCTTTTAACCAAATTATTAAGTTTAACCTTTTCCGTGGTCTGCACTGGCAAACCGCCGCTAATTTCAATATTGCCGACCACATTCATTTCCACCAGCTTAAGGGTAGCGATTTTCGCGACAGCCTCTACAAACTGGCTGGAGCGCTACATAGCGAGCGTCTGGGAAGAGACGCTCCCATGTGGGAATTCCACATTATTGAAGGCATTGATCCGACCCGCTTCGCATTGTACGTCAAAATCCATCACGCCTATGCCGATGGCATGACAATGGCGGCGTGGCTGGCCAAGTCTTTATCCACCACGGCTCGCACGAAAGCAATTAGCCCAATATGGCATCACCTCAAACGGTCCGGCGCATCCACTCGTATAGCAGAAGAAAAGTCGCTGTTAAAATCCCTGACCGGCGTTGCCGGACAATCAACGAGCTACCTACGCTCAGCGATAGGCCTGAGTAAACTCAGCACGCAGTTGGCACTGGAAATGGCTAACCTCACCAAAAATGCCGTTGCGGTTCCGTTTAAAGCTAACCCCAATACGCCGTTAAATGGGCAGGTGGTTCAAGGCCGTCAAATCGCTACCGCCGCCGTACCCATGGCCCGGGTCAATAAATTACGCCACCAAACCCGATCCACACTGAATCATATTGCCTTAACCTGCATCGATGGGGCATTGCACCGTTATTTAGAAAGCTGTTCGGCAGACATTGACCAGCCCATCACCATTCAAATGCCCGTGAATTTACGCCAAGAAGGCGACGACAGTTTGGGCAATAAAATCGGCATCGTCTTGGTCGAGCTTGCCAGCAAAACCACCGACCCCTATGAGCGACTGCGAGAAATTGGTTTTACCCTGCGCAACGTTCGCTATCAGGTAGACGGCGTACCTGCAGGCTCTATTGTTGCCTACACTGTGCTGTTGGGCAGCCTGGCCATGGTTACCGAGGCCTTAAAGCTGGGGGACGCCGCACCACCGCTGGGTCACACTTTGGTCTCGAATGTGCCCGGCCCGGCAAAGACGCTGTATCTTGGCGGTGCCCAGCTCGAAGAGATGTACCCCATCAGTACTCTCACACCCAACAATCATCTCAATATCACCTTGTTCAGTTACGACGGTCGCCTACAGTTTGGGCTGGTAGCCAGTTCAGCCATGCCTGAGCTACAGCGTTTAGGAGACTATATTCACGAGGCCTTTACCGAACTCGAAGAGGCGGTGGGGTTAACAACACAGCAGTCAACAAAACTTTAAAGAAATAATAATCGCTCTATCAAGAGCCGTTTTCACCAGCAGGAGAGTCAACCATGAGCTACTTTGTTACCGGCGGTACCGGATTTATTGGCAGATTTCTAATTGAGCGGCTGGCCAAGCACCGGGGCACCATCTATGTACTGGTGCGCAAGGGATCTAAGCAAAAATATAAAAACCTGCTGGAGCAAACCGGCTTAAACAGCGACCGTTTAGTGGCGATTAATGGCGACTTGTCCAAGAAAAATCTCGGCATTAGCCGCAAGGATTTGGACCTGCTCAGCGGCAACATAAAACACTTTTACCACTTGGCTGCCATTTACGATCTAAAAGCGGATGCCGCCAGCCAGGAAGTCAGTAATATTGCCGGCACTCAAAATGCCATTGCGGCTGCCGAAACCATGTCCGCGGGCTGCTTTCACTTAGCCAGCTCCATCGCTGTCGCGGGCTTATACCGGGGCGTGTTTAACGAGGATATGTTTGAAGAGGCAAAAGGCCTGTCCCACCCCTATTTTAGAACCAAACACGACTCGGAGCGGCTGGTAAGACAGCAGTGCAGCATCCCTTACCAAATCTACCGTCCAGCCATGGTGGTAGGCGATTCCAAAACCGGAGAAATGGACAAAATTGATGGCCCATATTATTTCTTCAAACTTATTCAACAAATTCGCAGCCGCATTCCCCAATGGATTCCGTTAATCGGTATTGAAGGTGGGCAAATGAATATTGTTCCGGTGGACTACGTCGTCGATGCAATGGACTACCTGTCTCATAAATCGGGTTTAAATGGCCGCTGCTTTCATCTGACCAATCCCAGCGGCCAACAAGTGGGACAAGTACTCAATATTTTTGCCAAAGCCGCCCACGCCCCTAAATTTGCACTGCGCATCGACAGTAGAATGCTCGCGTTTATTCCCCCCGGTGTGCTCGGCATTGTTAAAAGCCTGCCTCCGGTAAAACGGATTATCAATGCCATGCTGGCCGACTACGGCATCCCCAAAGCGGCTATGGGATTTATTAATATGCCCACCCGTTTTGATAGCCGCGACACGGAAAAAGCCCTAAAAGGTAGCGGTATCAGCCTGCCCCCCTTAGAAGATTACGCCGCTAAAATTTGGGATTACTGGGAACGCAACCTCGATCCGGAGTTGTTTAAAGACCGCTCGCTGCGAGGCAATGTTAAAGACAAAGTGATTGTCATTACCGGCGCCTCTTCTGGTATTGGCAAGGCTGCAGCCGTGAAGCTGGCCGATGCTGGCGCGCAGCTTGTTCTGGTTGCCCGAAGCTTAGACAAACTGGAAGAAACCCAAAAAGAAATTGCCAGGCGTGGCGGCAAAAGTGTGGCTTACAGTTGCGATGTTTCCGATATGGAATCCTGCGACAAGCTAGTCAGCACCGTGCTAGAAAACCACGATCACGTCGATGTATTGGTTAACAATGCCGGGCGCTCTATTCGGCGTTCGCTGGAACTCACCTTTGATCGCTTCCACGACTTTGAGCGCACCATGCAGCTCAACTACTTTGGCGCCATTCGACTGATTATGGGTTTATCTCCCTCCATGCTGGCCCGTCGCCAAGGCCATGTCATTAATATCTCGTCTATCGCAGTGATTGTTGGCACCTCGCCACGTTTTTCTGCTTATGCCGCATCTAAGTCGGCATTGGATGCCTTCTCTCGCAGCGCGGCGGCAGAATTCTCTGACCGTAATATCGCCTTCACTACCATTAATATGCCGCTGGTAAGAACGCCAATGATTGGACCCACCTCAATTTATAGCGCGGTGCCCACCCTGTCTCCCGACGAGGCGGCAGATATGATCTGCGAGGCGATTGTTCAACGCCCCAAACGGATTGCAACCGCGCTGGGGATTACCATGCAGGTCCTGAATGCAATTATGCCTAAAGCCACCGAAATTATTATGAACACGGTATTCAGAACCTTCCCCGACTCTGCCGCCGCGAAAGGTGAAGATGAAGGCGGTCAAAAAACCGAACCCTCAAACGAGCAAGTCGCATTGGCAGCCGTACTAAAAGGCATTCACGTCTAATCTCAACTGGTTTACCCCACTCCAAGCCGGCAGCCCACTGCCGGCTTCTCTCAACAGCGATATTTACGCCCATCCTTTATTTGCCCTAAAGCCACTCAGCGGGCAAAATTCTCTGCGCTGAATAAACGAGCCGAGCGATCGCCGCGCTCAAGGCTTAATTGCGGTAGGATAAGCCCCGCGCAAATCAGAGAATAAAGAGGAAAACGCGACATGATCAGCATGATCGGCTTGATAGGTGGCTTGATACTACTGACCGTTCTGGCACTGCGGGGCTGGAATTTGTTTATAGCGGCGCCGCTTTGTGCGCTAGTTGTCGCATTTACTGGCGGTATACCTCTCTTTCCCGGTGAAACTGAACACGCGTTTGTCACCACCTACATGCAAGGTTTTTCTGGCTTTGTTGCCGCCTGGTTTTTGATGTTTTTACTGGGCAGCCTGTTCGGAAAATTCATGGAAGACACTGGCGCCGCCGATAGCCTGGCCCGTTGGATTATCAATAAAATTGGCATTAAGCACGCTGTTGCCGCTGTCGTGCTTGCCTGCGCGGTGCTGACCTACGGCGGAGTAAGTGTGTTTGTTGTAGCGTTCTCGGTTTACCCTATGGCACTGGGCTTGTTTAAAGATGCCAACCTACCCAGACGTTTTATCCCCGGCGCACTGGCGTTTGGCTCCATCACTTTTACCATGACCTCGGCAGGCTCCCCCGAAATTCAAAACTGGATTCCCGTAAAACATCTGGGTACCAGCCCTTATGCCGAATGGGAAGTTAGCTTGATTGTTGCCACCTTTATGGCCTGCATGGGCTTTTGGTGGATAAACCGAATGATCAAAAAAGCCGTGGCCAATGGCGAAGTGTTTGAGCATCGAGACACCGACCCGGCTATTAAAGAAAGGGACTTTCCTCACCCCATCACCGGTTTACTGCCTCTACTGGTGGTGCTGTTAACCTCTTTTATTTTCCACGACAGCCTGGCCCAATATGCATTAATTCTAGCCCTGCTCGGCGGCTGTTTAAGCATTATGCTTATTAACCACAAGTATTTTCACGACCGTTCCAAAGCCATTAACGAAGGTACTACCGGTGCCCTGATTGCCATTGGCAACACGGCCGCCGTTGTCGGTTTTGGTACCATTGCCAAAGCCTCCCCTGCCTTTGCTGTTGCTGTCGACGCCATGACCGGCATTCCCGGCAACGAGTTGATTGGTGCCGCCATTGCCGTGACCACCATCGCGGGCCTAACCGGCTCAGCATCCGGCGGTCTATCCATCGCCCTGCCCGTCCTCGGTCCGTATTACATAGACCAAGGCGTCGACCCAGAGCAGTTGCACCGCATCTCGTCCATCTCCTCTGGCGCCCTGGATTCCCTACCCCATAACGGTTATATCGTGACCACCGTCCGAGCAATTTGTGGAGAAACCCATAAAAGTGCCTATTGGCCAATTGCCGCCTTAACCATGGCGGTCCCCGTGATAGGTTTAGTATTAGCTGTCGTACTTATGCAGTGGTTATAGGCAATATATGTACTGTTTACATTGATGTAAAAACTGAAAAAGGCGCCTAGCAAATGCAGCTGACCCACATGCCGCTAAATCCTCACTACGGACAGGGGCAATTCACCAGAGCAATATTAATTCGTAATCTAAGCGCTCAAAAAGTGGAATTGGGCATGGAGGACCACGAACACGCCCTGCGTATTTATCTCAAGCACGACGGTGAGAATATTCTGACAGTCTCAGGGCAGTGGATTCGCCACCCTATGGATATTTGTGCGGGTGCAGCCCAGGCGCTATCGAGTTGGAACGGGAGCCCGCTGTTAAAAGACTTACGCCAATCACGACGCACCCAAGACACGGCTCATCACTGCACGCATTTTATAGACATGCTGGACCTGGCATCGGTACACGCTTATCAACAGCGGCCAGAGGTGCATTATGCAGTAGTGGTAGATGACTCACCCGAGGGCAATGAAGCACCACAACTATGGCGCAACAAACAAAAAATACTCTCACTACAACTTGAGCAACATGAAGTATTTGTAGAACCCCGCCACTGGCGGGGTCGATCAGTTTACAAAGGCTTTCTCAAATGGGCTGCGGCCTCCCTGGAGGAAGCCGAATTTGAACTGGCTTACATCGTTCAAAAAGCCATGTTTGTTGCCAGAAGTCAGCGCATTGATATCCCCACGGTTACCGGCAAAGCTGCTCGATTGTCGGGCCCCCCAGATAGCGTCTGTTATGCGTCCCAACCCGAGCGCTATGACACTGGCTTGCGGTTAAACAACAACCGGGACATATCATCCACCCCCAGCCAAATCCTCAAATTTATGGATTCGCCGCTAGCTGCGCAAAGTGATAACTAAAGAATCAGACCGACTGATTCTTTAGCGGCACCCAATGTACAACGCCAAACAACACACACAGCACAATACTTGTCAGCAAACCGCCCTGATAGCGTTTCAAATATTTGAAGCTTAAGGGTACTTCCATCAAATGAATAAGAAAAATAATAGCGAGCGCCTGTAAGATATAGCTTTGCACTGAAGCAAAGGCAGGAATAAAAGCCACCGTTAGCGCAATAACATAAGAGATGGCCATGATACTTTTCAGGCTTTTCATTTTTTTTATTTTCCATTCATAAGTCAAAAGTGACGAGCAGCATAACGCTAAACAACGGAATAATGAAAGTACCCGCCGCAATTCCCACCTTGAGACAAAAACCCCATTTATTACAAGCATGCCCCCTGTCTCGATACCCAAAACAACAACATAAACCCCACTCAAAATACTGTACAAAAACACAGCATCATATTATTCTCGCCACCATGGAAAAGCATCAAGCAAGCAAAGTACTAAAAGGTCGAGGTAGCGCCTCGACAATGGAGGGGCGTTTCGCCATTCGCCGCATAGAGCTGGATGACAGCGGCGAGCCTCTACACCACCCCCGTACCGAGCTTAGAGCAGAAACAGCCAAAAGCATTATTAGTCGCAACCAATCACCGGATATTCCGTTTAATCTTTCTGTAAACCCCTATAGAGGCTGTGAGCAGGGTTGTGTTTATTGCTTTGCCAGGCCCAGCCACGCCTACCTGGACTTGTCTCCGGGACTGGATTTTGAAACCAAAATCAGCGCTAAACTCAATGCTCCAGAATGCTTTGAAGCAGAGCTGCGCAAAAAGAGTTATCGCTGCGAGAGTATCGCACTGGGCATCAACACCGACGCTTATCAGCCCGCCGAAAAACAGCTTGAAATTAGCCGTCAGCTGCTGGAAATAGCCCTTGCATTTCGGCAGCCTATTTCTATTGTCACTAAAAGCGCGTTGATCTTAAGAGACAAGGATTTGCTGGAAGAAATGGCCAAACACAGGCTGATTCATGTCGCTGTGAGTGTTACCACCCTCGACAATAACTTAAAGCGGATAATGGAGCCTCGCACCGCATCTGCGGCCAGTCGGCTGCGGGTTATTTCTGAACTGAGGGATATTGGCGTACCGGTGAGTGTCTTAATTGCACCGGTGATTCCGCATATTAATGACAGCGAAATGGAAGCCATTATTGAGGCCGTTGCTGATGCAGGCGCGGGGTCCGTTGCTTATATTTTATTGCGCCTGCCCCACGAACTTACTGAGATTTTTGTAGAGTGGCTGCATCAGCATTTTCCCCAGCGGGCAAACCACGTTATAAAACGCATTGAAGATATGCGAGGTGGCCGTTTATATCAAAGCCAGTTTGGCGAACGTATGCGTGGCACGGGTATCTTTGCCGAACTCCTTCAACAGCGCTTTAAAATCGCCAGCCGCAAAGCAGGATTTACTGACAAAACCCTGCCTGCACTCGACTGCAGTCAATTTCAGGTGCCGTCTAAAGCAGGTGATCAACTGTCATTATTTTAAAGCTTTATTTCTTCAGTAGCTTGAGTGGAACCCGCTCTTCACGGCGAATATTGCCCTCGCTGTCGCGTAACTGTAAAGCAAGCAAGGTATCTCCATTGTCTACGCGAATTTCCACTACGCCAAAATTATCAAGCAGCAAATTATTGCCACCTACCCGCAGCGCATTTGGCTCTTTGCTGGCGGGACTGTTCGAGGGCAAGGCCGAGTTCAATCCGCTGGAAGTCACCTCATATAACGGATAGTTTAAAGTCGAAGCCTGATAGCGAGAAATTTCCCCCAAGTGTCGGTCACCACTTAACAGCACCACAGCTTCTGCGCCGGTGTCTTTAATCAACTGAAAAAACCGCCGCCGTTCTTGCGGGAAATTAGCCCATTTTTCAAAACAGTGTTCACTCGCAAGCAGTTGAATACTGGAGGCAATTAATCGTAAGTCTGCCGGTTTTTCCAACTCACTTTTAAGCCACTGCCACTGGGTCTCCCCCAGTACCGTTGCATCATCAGCGTTATTAGCAACAATCCCGGTAGGAGCACAAGCTCCGGCAGACCGCTTTAAGGGACTGCGAAAACTGCGGGTATCCAGCAGAATCAACTGCACCGACAAGCCCGCACTGTTTACATATTGGCTGTGATACACACCGGGACCAAAGGCCTCACCCAAGCGGGACTCATCCAAGCCAAAAAACGCCGCAAAATACCCTTTTGATGCTTGCTTAAAAGGGTATTCAGCACCGCCATCATTCACGCCGTAATCGTGATCATCCCAAGTGGCGGCCAGATGTATATTTTGCTGCCGAACTGCAGCAGAAAACTGCTTAAAATCCGGATTGAACGCTAAATCACTGTACGCAGAGCCAATACGCTGTGGCTCAGCTTGCTGACGATATGGGCCCACATCACTATAAACATTGTCACCCATAAATATAAACGCGTCCGGCTGGGCTTTAACGATACTCTTCAGTACCGGCTGCGGTGCCCACTGACGCAGGCAAGAACCGAAAGCAATTCTACCAATATCACCCTTCAACACAGGGTTTGAGGCAGTGCTTACCTTGCCAGAGTTACTTGAGCAGCCAACAATGGTTAGCAATACAGCGAGAGAAAACAGAAAAATTCGAAACATAAGCGCCCCCACATACGAGTTTCTCAGTGATAACAGCTAGCTATGACAAGGCGAAGACAGCTACCAAAGTAACTGTCCTATTCCAGTAAAACTGGCAATTAAGACTAAAACCGGGCAGCGACCAGATCGCAGCGCCCAAAAACCCAACACGGCCAACAGTGTGGCCAACCACCCTTCCGGGGCATGGCTGAGAACGGGGTTAATCCACGCCGCTATTAGCATTCCCACTGCCACTGCATTGACGCCAGCGATAGCCGCTTTAGGCTTAGATAGCTGACTCAGGGCATGCCAGCCAGGCTCAATCATTAAAAGCAATAAAAAACCGGGCAGAAAAATAGCCACACACGCCAAGCCTGCCCCTGCCAAGGACGATTCTGGCCACATCTCCGCCCCCAAAAAACTGGCAAAGGAGAACATAGGGCCGGGCACGGCTTGGGCAGCGGCGTAACCGGATAAAAAATAATCTTGCTCGACCGCACCGGACAACAACGTTTCCAGTAAGGGCAACACCACGTGGCCGCCGCCAAACACTGCAGCGCCAACCTGATAAAATTGACTGAATAAGTGACCGGAAAAAACCAACGACGCCACCAGCAAGACCAAGAAAAGTCCACCACTGACTACCGAGCTAAACGGGAACTGAAAGCGATATGCCCCACTATTTGCCGGCGCTCGCCAAGCCATGACAACTGCCGCCAACAGCAATAGGGAAAACTGGGTTAGCGGTGTCATTTGAACCAGTAACAATATCGCGCTCATCAGTGCCAGTACGCGGGTAGCGGCACTGCTACAAAACTGCTTGGCCATCGTGAAAATAGCATCCACCACAACCACCACCGCCAGTAATTTAAGCCCCTGCACAGCGCCGCTTTCAAATAACGATAGATTCTGCCCGACCGTTGCAAACAGATACATCAGAAAAAAAGAAGGGAGGGTAAAACCGAGAAAGGCGAGCACACCACCCAAAGGGCCAGCGCGGTGACAGGCGATCGCAAAGCCTAATTGACTTGAACTGGGACCAGGTAAGAATTGGCAAAGAGCAAGTTTGGCAGCAAATTCATCGGCGCTGAGCCAGGCTTTCTGCTCGACAAATACCCGCCGAAAATAACCGATATGGGCAGCTGGGCCGCCAAAACTGATGCAACCCAAGCACAAAAATTGAACAAAAACCGCCAGCAATTGTTTGCTCCCCGCGCTGCGTAATCAGTCAGCGCAAAGTATAGCGGTTTCTTATGACAGCAAAAACAGCCCTATTTAGTAGGGCGCTTCGCCTTACTGATAAAGCTACGACCATCGTTGGCCTTAGATCTCGCCTTCGCTTTTTTGTTTTTGGGATTGCCCCCAGGTTTTTTAGTCCGCGGCTTTTGGGGACGATCTGCCACATCGCTACCCTGATATACCGACGCCCGCAATTGTTGACCGGCGACCCATACGTCTTGCAACGCAGACAACACGTTATCAGACACATTGCCTGGCATTTCGACAGTGCTGAAATCCTTAAACAACTGGATACGACCAATTTCCTGGCCCGACAAGCCGGTTTCATTGGCGATGGCGCCAAGGATATTACCCGCACTTACACCGTGCTCACGGCCTACTTCAATACGGTAGCGATTCATATCGGCAGACATGCCACGCTTTTTCTCTGCCGATTTCTCGGTTCTAGGCGCCTCAGGGGCCATAAACAGCGGTTTGTCATCCTGAGCAAGAATAGCCAAGGCTGCGGCCATATCCAAAGGATCGGCGTCTTGCTGGGCGGCGTAATCGGTTAGCAATGATCGATACGCTTGCAAATGTGGCGACTGCATGGATTCTTGAATCTGCTGAAGAAAACGATCTTGACGCAGAGCATTGATGTTATCGGCGCTGGGCAGGGCCATTTCCTGAATGCTTTGACGCGTCGCTTTTTCAATGCTGTAAAGCATGCGCTTTTCTCTGGGCGCGACAAACAGAATCGCATCACCCTGACGGCCAGCACGACCCGTTCGGCCTACCCGGTGCACATAGGCTTCAGTGTCATTGGGAATATCGTAGTTAATAACGTGGCTGATACGCTCAACATCCAGCCCCCGAGCAACCACATCGGTGGCTACCAGAATATCCAGCTTGCCAGATCGCAACTGCTCAACCGTGCGCTCGCGCTGGGTCTGGGCAACATCACCATTGAGGGGCGCCGCTGCAAACCCGCGGGCTTGTAGTTTTTCAGCCAACTCCGTGGTTTGCACTTTGGTGCGCACAAAAATGATCATGCCGTCGAAAGCTTCCGCCTCAAGAATACGGGTCAGCGCGTCGAGCTTATTCGTGCCCCGAGCTAACCAGTACCGCTGGCGAATCGTCACCGCTGTGGTTGTTTTCGTTTTAATGGTGACCTGTTGGGGATCCGTCAAATAGGTATTGGCAATACGACGAATAGCCGGCGGCATGGTTGCCGAAAACAAGGCGATTTGACGCTGCTCAGGCACTGCAGACAGAATCCACTCCACATCATCAATAAAACCCATGCGCAGCATTTCATCTGCCTCGTCCAAAACGAGGTGATTGAGTTCAGCTAGCGACAGCGTGCCCCGGCGCATATGGTCCATAACTCGGCCTGGTGTACCCACAACAACTTGGACACCACGTTTTAATGCTTGCAGCTGGCCACGATAATCGGCGCCGCCGTAAATAGGTAAAATTTGAAAGCCTGGCATATTCGTGGCGTATGTCTGAATGGCTTCAGCCACCTGAATCGCCAATTCACGGGTTGGAGTCAACACCAGCGCTTGTACAGATTTACGACGAGACAAGTCCAAACGAGACAACAACGGCAAGGCAAAGGCCGCGGTTTTGCCCGTACCGGTTTGAGCCTGACCCAAAACGTCTTTGCCCTCTAACAACAATGGGATAGTAGCGGCTTGGATGGGTGACGGGCTTTCGTAGCCCACCGCCTTCACCGCTGCCAGAACCTCAGGCCGTAGGTTCAGGTCGTCAAAAGTAAGATCGTCGCGAGCGTCCGCGGATTGGGATGGTGAAGACATTAGCATTACCGTGGTATATCTGGAGCGCTGCCGCATTAGGCGATGGGCGGGCCAGGGAGTGTCGAAAAAGCAGATCGCGCATTATACGCGCTACTCCGGGCAATTACCCTAAAAACCTGTGCGGTTTACGGTACTATTACCTAGCAGCACCTAGAGCGAATACCTAGCAGCACAATAAATCTGCCGTCTACTGTGGTCCCGTACCCAAAAAACACCGACTGTAATCCATAAATTGCTTTGTGTTTAATGACGTGCATTAACCCTGGGCATCAACCACTGACCCAGCGAAACATCATGCAAGACCAAAGTAAATAGCTTACCAATGCCGCCGGATACGCTTTTTGCCCAATATCACTGCGGGCTAACTGCTGATGACCCGCATACACCAATGCCGCCGAAACCAATAGATGCAACAGCATTTGACTGGCCGCAGCCGGCCAAGCGTAAATCACGGTTTGAAAATGCAATGGACTTATTAGAGCCAACAACAAGAGCCCTAAATTGAGGTAGCCAAAACCAACAACAAATTTATAGTGCCAGATGCGTGTCACCCCAAAGTTATCTGCGTTAAGTTATCTGCGGTAAGAGGTATAAACGGGTTAATACACGTTGTTCGGCCGCGTCGCTATACCATTTCGTTATGCCACATAAAGATACACCGTAAAAAAGTGACAAACACTGCCACCTAGCACCATCAAATGCCAAATACCGTGAAAATGCGGCACTTTTTTATCAAACACATAAAAAATAATGCCCAGAGTATAAGCCACACCGCCGGACAGTAGCAGCGTGAAGCCCCCCTCTGGCAATGCGGCTATCAACGGTTTCATCAGTGCCAGCGACAACCAGCCCATTAAGAGGTAGATAATAATCGCCCACAGCCGCCGCTTTTCTTTTGGAAAAGACTCAACCACCATCCCCAGAGCAGCCAAGCCCCAAATAATCCCAAACATCCACCAGCCAGACTCTCCTCTTAAAGTAACGAGCAAGAAGGGCGTGTAGGTACCGGCGATCAGCAAGTAAATTGCCAAGTGGTCTAGCTGGCGGTATAGGGCTTTATGGGGCCCGCGAGTGGCGTGATATAGAGTAGAAAACAAGTAGAGCATTAACAGGCTAATGCTATAAACAGTGAAGCTAACGGTCTTCCAAATTTCACCCTCTTGGAAAGCCGGAACCACCAACAATAAACCACCGCACAGCGCAGCAACAGCGCCGAGCAAGTGAGTAATACTATTCAGTCGCTCACCTTTATACACGAGTTACTCGCAGAGTTATTAATGGATAGGGGATGAGTTCAGCATAAAGGCACTTTTTATGCAAAAACAAAAACGGGCTGCAACCGCTTGCGCACTAGGCTTTCTCGCGAAGTGGACTGGCACCTTCAAATAAAATTTCAACATGATTGGCGCCATTGGTGCAAACCACTTTGCGGATACGAATATTGCCAAGACGGCCATCTCTAAGCTTGATGCTGTATTCACTGTGCACAGCCTCAGCATCACTCAAACCCAGATCGCGGTTTTTAGTTAAGTGAAGACAACCTCCCCAACTGGCAAACTTACGATCAGCGGTGACGTCATCACTGCTTGCACTGCTGATATACATGGGTACATCAGTCAATAGCTCTTCGTCATTTCTTAACACGCTGCCATGTGTCAAATCCATTGACTCACCTCCACAATAACAATTGGATTTGTAATAACCATCCTGGTTACCACCTGCCGATTCTGGCATTGCTTGCAGTATCTTCACGGTTACTGAGAACCCAAGGCTCTAGGCTCTAGACAACCGTCTGTCTACAAAGAGACTGCGCTAAGAAAAGCAGCCGCTCCGACTCAACAAGCTATAAATGCGACAAAGTTAGCGCTTATCAGTTCCTAAGCAAGTTCCGGCACCCATCCAAATAGCTGATTACCGGCCCGGAGAACGCGCTTTTGTGAACCCCATCACAACTAACCATTATCGTTATAGTGTGTATTTTCTGCCAACTTCAGAGAATTAGCAAGAAAAACTCAAAAATAGCTATCCGTAAAAACCGCAGTCTTCGCTACTGTTTATTGCAACACCATCAATATTTACAAAAAGCGTAATACTGGTGCGGCTTTAGCGGCACTTTATAATCCCGTATGCTGTCTACCAGCGCAGCCCACCATTGTTTAAGGACGGATACATTTGGCCGGAGAAGGTTCGTTGTCGACGATGCTAAATTGGTTTAATGCCGATCTCGCCACCTTTGCGGCAGCGTTATATGCTCTGTTTTCAGTGCTGGGCATCTTATCCGCACTGGAGGCGATCCTAAAAACCCGTACCGCTCAGGGCGCGGCAGCATGGGCGATTGTATTGGTGGGTATGCCCATTGTGTTCGTGCCCCTCTATTGGGTGTTTGGCCGTCGCAAGTTTCGCGGCTACGCCATGGCCAAGCGCAGCGCCAATGCAGAAATCGCCCGCATTGCCCATAGCTTAGGCAATGATTTTGACGACTTTCGTCCAGAGGGTAGCGCCACCTACCAAATGCGGGGATTAGAGCAGCTCACTGCCCTGCCCTTTAGCTGTGGCAATAGCGCTGAACTGCTCATTGACGGCGACCGGGCCTTCAATAATATGTTTGCCCATATCCGTAACGCTCAAGACTATATACTGCTTGAATATTATATTATTCGTGACGACAGTATCGGCCAGGAGCTCGCCGACTTACTCATAGAAAAGGCCGCTAGCGGCGTGGCGATATACTGCATTTACGACGAAATTGGCAGCTTTCAACTATCCCGACGCTACCTGCAAAAACTCCGCAAAGGCGGGATAAAGGTCACTGCTTTTAACAGCACCAAAGGTCTGGGAAACCGCCTGCAGCTGAATTTCAGAAACCACCGCAAAATTCTCATAGTCGACGGTAAATACTGCAGTATTGGCGGCATGAATATTGGCGATGAATACCGCCACCGTCATCCAAAGCTAAGCCCGTGGCGAGACACCAGTCTCAGCATTAGCGGCCCAGCCATACAGGCCGTACAACTGGCCTTTGCAGAAGACTGGTATTGGGCCTGCGAAGAGTTGCCAACACTGAACTGGCAAGTCAAAGCCTGCGATGCCAGTCATCACGGCAGCAATTACGATAGTTTGATTCTCGCCTCTGGACCCGCCGATACGGTTGATAGCTGCGCGCTGATGTTTCTTGATCTCATCCACCAAGCAAGAGACCGGCTCTGGATTGTCAGCCCTTACTTTGTTCCTGATGCACCGGTAATTCTCGCCTTGCAACTTGCCGCCATGCGGGGGGTGGATGTTCGGATTATGTTGCCCAAAAATCCTGATAAATTACTCATACAGCTCTCTTCTTATTCGGCAATAAAAGAGACAATGGCAAAAGGCGTACAGTTTTATTACTACCAAAAAGGCTTTCTTCACCAAAAAGTCATGTTGGTAGATGAAGAATTGGCCATGGTCGGCACCGCCAATTTAGACAACCGCTCATTCAGGCTAAACTTTGAAATCTGTGCATTAATCCATAACCGAGATTTTGCCATTAAAATGGAAACCATGCTGCAACACGACTTAGATGCCTGCCGTCAGCTACTGCCCAGAGAAGTCGCCAACTGGAGCTTTTTTCGACGACTGGTAAGTCGCTGCGCCTATCTATTTGCGCCGCTGCAATGACCCCCATCCGCCCAGACAAACTCTGCGCCTGCCCCGATTGCGACCTGTTGCTAGATGCCCTCGACGACAAGAGCAGAAATCAGCAACGCTGCCCCCGTTGCAACGCCCTGCTGCTAGCCGAACATAGAGGCCCCAGCAACCTCGCTTTAGCTGCGGCGGTCAGTGGTTTGATTCTGTTTGTGCCCGCAATAACCCTGCCCATCATGGAAGTAAATATGGTGGGCCGATATGGCAGTCACTCGCTGTTGAGTGGTATCGAGCGTCTGCTTATTGAAGGCGAAACGGCACTTTCTGTACTGGTTTTACTGTGCTCGATCGCCGCCCCTTTTTTACAGCTTTTTCTGACGGCGTTAATTTGCCTCTGTATCAACCGCCGTCGCTACCCCAATCATTTCCCCACCTTGCTTAAAGTCAGCCATTGGATGCAGGAATGGAGCATGCTGGAAGTCTTTGCCATGGGCGCATTGGTGGCGTATATCAAAATGATGGACCCCGGCGAAGTAAACCTGGCTAACGGCGCATGGTGCGTGGCCGGGCTGTTAATCTGTCTCATTGTTACCAGCCAACACTTCCATCAACATAGTGCCTGGCGATATTGGTCGGAGCGCAACTCATGACAACGGCCAAAGAAATGGGGCTAGCCCGCTGCCATCACTGCGGCCAGCTTAGCGAATTAATAGATACCGCCCCCGACCAACAAGCTCTTTGTCCTTGCTGCCATGGCGAACTGCATTTTCGCCAACCCCGAAGTCTCCAGCGTACTTGGGCATTCTCTTTAGCCGCCGTGGTAATGTTAATTCCGGCTAATGTGTTGCCTATTTTAACGGTGATTCATTTTGGCAAAGGCGAACCCGACACCATCATGTCGGGCATTATTGACCTCTGGCAATCAGGGCTATGGGTGATTTCCGCTATCGTTTTTATTGCCAGTATCCTCGTCCCCGTTATTAAGCTACTGGCCATTGTTTTACTTCTATTGGTGGTGCATTGGCGACTGCCCCTCAACAAGGCTCAATGTATTTTGCTGTATCGTTTTGTTCATTTTATTGGTCGCTGGTCCATGCTGGATTTATTCATGATTTCAATTCTGGTGACCTTGGTTCATCTCGGCAATATTGCCAATGTAGAGAGTGGCCCCGGAGCAACCGCCTTTGGCGCCGTGGTAGTGTTAACGATTTTTGCCGCCAACAGCTTTGACCCGCGATTGATTTGGGATTTAGAACATGAGTGAAAACAACAGACACACTGCGGTAGTGAAACCCAAACGTGGTATTTCTGCGGTATGGCTACTACCCATTATCGCGCTGGGGATTGCGCTGTGGCTGCTCTATAAAGACATCACCAGTGCTGGTTTAGAAATCACCGTTTCGTTTGAAAACGGCAGCGGCATCTCTGCTGGCAAAACCCCGGTGATATATCAAGGCATTAATGTCGGCAAGGTCAGTCGTCTCAACCTTGATGACGACCTCAGCGGCGTAACCGCAACCATTGAGCTGGACACTCAGATCACTCCGCTTATTAAAAAAAATACTGAGTTCTGGCTGGTCAAACCGCAAATTTCCCTGTCCGGCGTTTCGGGGCTAGACACTTTGGTCGCGGGCAACTACATCAGCTTCAAGCCCGGCGACGGTAAAGAGGCCGACCGCTTTACGGCTTTGCCAGAACCCCCGCCCTTTGCCAACAATGCCCCCGGTTTAAAGCTCATTCTTGAGGCAGAACAGCTAGGGTCCATTAGCATCGGCGCGCCGGTGCTCTTTCAGCAGATTGATGTGGGCGATGTAGAAGGCTATCAACTCAGTGAAAACGGCGTAGAAATCAATCTGCGTTTAGATCCTCAATACACCCATTTGGTAAACGAAAGCTCTCGGTTCTGGAATCATTCCGGCGTTAAAATTGAGGCTGGACTGCAGGGTATTAACCTTAATGCAGGCTCTATGGCCAGTATCATTGCCGGAGGTATCGCCTTCGACACCCCCAACAAACAAGCCGAAAAAACCAAAGACGGCCGTCGCTTTACCCTCTACGCCAACCAAGCCTTGGCCAGAGGAAGCCAATATATCGATATCCATTTTTACAAACCCGATGGCGTAAAAGCAGGCACCAAGGTCAGAATGGAAGGCATAGAAGTCGGTGAGGTAGAGTCCGTCAGTTTTACAGAAGATGACCCCACCCGTGGCGCCGATGCAAAAGTCCGTATCACCGCCCCAAACCAGCGCTACCTCAACGGCGAAACCCAGTTCTGGCTAGTCACACCAGAGGTTTCGGCAAGTGGCATCAGTGGCCTGGATACCCTCATTGGCGGCCCCTATATCGCGATGAAAGTGAATGGCCAAAAAGGCGAGCCCTTAGTTGCCTACACCGCACTGAACAAACCACCACAAAGCCGCATACAAGCACCAGGCTTACGCTTACGGCTCCACGCCGAAGAACTACACTCGGCCCGAGAAGGCACTAAAATATACTTCCGTAAAATCCCTGTGGGCCAGGTAGAAACCGTCGAGTTGACTCGCAAGGGTGTTGAACTGGAAATTTTTATACACCAGCGTTACCAACATCTGGTGCACCGAGAATCGCAGTTTTGGAACGCCAGCGGTATTTCTATCAGCGGTGGCCTAAGCGGTTTGGATATTCAAGCAGAGTCTTTAAGCAGCATTGTCGCCGGGGGCATTGCTTTTCATACCCCTGAAACAAAAACACCCCAAGCTGCGTGGGAAGGGCTGAAATACACCCTCTACCCCAATTACCAAAGCACCTACGCTGAAGAAGGCGAGGATATTAGTATCCGTTTTGACACTGGCAATAGCGTTAACAAAGGTACCGAGCTGAAATATCAAGGGATCAAAGTTGGCGAGGTCAGTGCAGTTGAACTTAGCAGCGATATGGCTGGCGTTGTTGTGCGTGCACACTTGGTGCCCTCGGCCACAGCATTGGCTAAAGAAGGCAGTCAATTTTGGGTCGTCAAACCACAACTGGGGCTGGTGGGCACCAGCAACCTAGAAACATTGGTCACCGGCAGTTACATCAGTGTTCGTCCCGGCAGTGGCATGCCCAAGGACTACTTTACGGGTTTAAATAAACCCCCGGCCATGAAACAACCCAAAGACGGCTTAAACCTGGTGCTCAGTGCGGACCAGCGCGGCTCTATTAAAGAAGGGGTCAAAGTATTTTACCGAGACATTCCCGTGGGCGAAGTATTTGCCTACGAGCTGTCGGCAGATGCCAAAAAGACGCTTATCCATATCAATATTCAACCTCGCTTTGCAGGCCTGGTTAGAAGCAATAGCGAATTCTGGAATTCCAGTGGCGTTGCCGTTAAGTTTGGTCTTTTTAGTGGCACGACCATTCGCAGCAAATCATTAGAATCCTTATTGGAAGGCGGCATCGCCTTTGCCACCCCTAACGAAGACAGCATGGGCGGCATTGCCGCACAAGGCAGTCAATTTAAACTCCACGGCTCAGTTGAGCCCGAATGGTTGCAATGGTCACCAAGTATTCACATCCCCAGCACAGAGGACACCGAGAACCGACGATAACGTTGATACTCGTACTAACGCACAGCAACAACACACACCGGTATATCTGTCCGGCCAAACTCAGTATTATGGCCGACTGCATATAAGCTGTTGCCCCTTCTGCGCAAAGAGATTGCAATTTGAGTACAAAAACCAAGCAAATATTCGGCGTTCTGCTAATTATCGCTATTGGCATCGTTATCGCAGCGGCATTGTATTGGTTGCGTCCTGCACCTGAGCAGGTCCACATTCAACAAGCCCCCTTGCTAGTGGATGTGGCCGTAGCAACCGAGCAATCGCTACGCATTCACGTTCGTTCCCAAGGTAGCGTCCAAGCCCGCACGGCGACTAATTTAGTGTCAGAAGTCGCGGGGAAAGTCGTGTCTCTTGCAGACGGTTTTGAAGCCGGCGCACTGGTACAAAAAGGCGATGTTCTGCTACAGATAGATAACCGTAATTACCAAGCTCAACTAAAGCGCGCCGAAGCCGCCGTAGCCACCGCTGAAAGCAATCTTTCTCAAGAACAGGGCCGGAGCGCCGTTGCCAAGAACGATTATGAAAAGTATCCCCGCAGTAAAGTAACTAGCAGTGCCAAAGCGTTAGCACTGCGCCACCCCCAGCTCGCAGAAGCACAGGCGAATCTCGATGCAGCACAAGCCGACTTATACAGCGCCCAAACCGATTTAGCCCGCACCACAATTCGAGCCCCCTATCGCGCCATTATCCGCAGCCGCAATGTGGATCTTGGGCAATACCTCACCGTTGGCGGCCAAGTGGGCGAACTGTTCTCGGTAGATCGCGCCGAAGTACGCTTACCGATAGCGGACTCCAAACTCGACTACCTAAACCTGCCTGCATTAAGTGATGGCAGCGCCCAAAACAATGTTAACGATGATCCCGACAAAAATACCGACAACACCGTAAACAAGAATCAGAGCACAGCGACACTGAGCGACGAACAAGGTCGGCAATGGCGTGCAACCATAGTCCGCAGCGAAGCCGTGTTAGATGAACGCAGTCGGGTGCTTTTTTTAGTGGCTAGAGTAGAAGACCCATACAGTTTGAATAGCGACACGCCCCTGCTTCGGGTCGGCAGCTTTGTCAACGCCAGTATTGAAGGTCGACTGTTTGAGAATTTAATCGTCGTTCCTCGGCATATTTTGCGCACCGGCAATAAACTCTGGGTGGTCGACTCACAAGACCAATTGCAAAACCGCAGCGTGTCCATGCTGAAAACAGACGGCGACTTTGTTTACATTACCGATGGCGTTCAAGCCGGTGAGCGTATTGCTCTTGCCGCACTTCCCAGCGCCATTGCGGGCAGCAAGGTCCGCATCCACTCAGAGACTCCTAGCACCGAACTGATCGCCAATAACAAACGGAAAGCAAAAAATCAGCAGGACCCGAGGAATAATGACCACAGGGATACGCCATCCCGATGAGTGAGGAGCGACTCAACACGCGTAAAGGTGTGATTCCTTGGTTTGCCCGCAACTCCGTTGCCGCCAACTTGTTGATGTTTGCCATTTTGCTGATTGGTCTGGGCTCAGCGTTTACTATTCAAAAAACCATTCAACCTGAATTCGAAATCAACGTTGTTCAAATCACCGTTATTTACCCCGGTGCCACACCAGAAGAAGTTGAGCGCGGCGTTATTCTTAAAATTGAAGAAGCTCTGGCCGACATCGATGCCATCAAAACCCTCGACGCCACCGCTGACGAATCACTGGCAACCCTGAAAGCAGAAATTTACGAAGACAATGATATTAATGTCGTGGTCGATGAAATTAAAAGTGCCATCGACGCTATCGTTAGCTTTCCCGCTGAAATAGAACGCCCCGTGGTCAAGCAGCTTGAGTTTAATAATCACACCATTGTGCTACAGCTCTACGGCAATCTGGACGAACGGGGCATGAAGGAGCTAGCCGAACAGCTAAAACAAGAGCTACTGCAAAAAGACGATGTTGCTTTTGTCCAAATAAATGGCGCTAGAGACTTTGAGATTTCCATAGAAATTTCTGAGCATCGCCTGATGAAATACCACCTCACCTTAGGCGAGGTGGCCGATGCCATCAGCAGAAGTTCACTGGATGTGCCCGCAGGCTCCTTGAGAACCGAAAATGGCAACATCATGCTCCGCACCCGGGCTCAAGCCCGGCAACAGCAGGAGTTTGAAAACCTCATACTCATCAGCTACCCCGATGGCACCCGGCTAACCTTGGGCGATGTCGCGACGATTCGAGATGAGTTTGTCGAAGAAGATAGCTTCTCGTATTTCAACAGCCAGCCCAGCATTGGTATGCAGGTATTCAGCATTGGCAAGCAAGACTTGATTGACGTCTCCACCGCTGCCAAGGAGTTTGTCGCAGAGCAGCAAGGCCGTCTGCCGGAAGGGGTCAAGCTAGATCACTGGGCCGACATCAGCTATTACCTTGAAGGCCGTATGGACATGATGCTGAAAAACCTCAGCATGGGTGCGCTGCTGGTTTTTATCGTGCTGGGTATGTTCCTCAATATCAAACTGGCCTTTTGGGTGATGGTCGGGCTGCCCATCTGCTTTCTGGGCACCTTTGCACTGATGCCTACCGTCGGCATTACCCTCAATATGCTCAGCCTGTTTGGCTTTATTCTGGTGCTGGGGATTGTCGTCGACGACGCCATTATTATTGGCGAAAGCGCCTATTCTGAAGCGGAAAAATACGGCCATTCCAAAGACAGTGTTATTCGTGGTGCTTTGCGAGTCGCCACGCCGGCTACCTTTGGCGTGCTAACCACCATCATGGCCTTCTCGCCTACACTATTTTCAGACGGTGCCTTTTCACCGTTTCCAGAATCTGTAGGCTGGGTCGTCATACTCTGTCTTGGGTTTTCGCTATTGGAATCCAAATGGATCCTACCCGCTCACCTTGCCCACAGCCGTCCTGCCACCGGCGCAATCTGGCAAAAACTCGACCGCTTACCCAAGGCTTGTAATGGCTGGCTGAATAATTTTGTTGAGCGCCGTTATCGACCCTTTATCCACCGCGCCATCAAACAACGTTATATCACCGGTGCCATCTTTACCGCCATGTTGATCATCACTACGGGCTTGATTGCTGGAGGCATTGTGCGTTTTGTTTTTATCCCGGAAGTCCCCAGCGACTTCCTGCAAGCAAAACTGGAGATGGTGGAAGGCAGTGCCGACGCCCAAACCCGCCAGGCCTTTGAACAGATAGACAATGCATTGCGGGACATTGATCAAGCCTACCAATCAGAGCATGCCAATAACGAAGAAAAGCACCTGTTCAAACACGTGGCGGCCTACGGTAGCCAAGGTCGCTTAGTGAACTTTATGGTAGAACTGAGCAAGAATGAAAACCGGGATATTGATGGCAACGAAATCGCCAGGCGCTGGCGTGAAGCCATCGGCGAAATTCCCGGTGCCCGAGTGTTATCCGTTAGCGCCGCCGATCAGACGACGGGGCCAGCCATTTCGATCAAGCTCGCCAGCAATAATCCCCGCGAACTGGAACTGGCTGGCAGACGCTTTGAAGAAGCACTGACTCATTACAAAGGCGTCTACGATATTCGCAACAGTGCCAGCGCCGTGCGAGACGAAATTGTCTTAGAGTTAAAACCCAGTGCAGAAAACCTCGGGCTCTCAGCGGCGGTGCTGGGACGACAGGTTCGCAATGCCTTTTATGGCGCCGAAGCCCAACGCGTGCAGCGCGGCAACAACGAAGTAAAAGTGATGGTGCGCTATCCTCGCGATGAACGCAAAGCCATTTCTGACCTGCAAAATATGTATATACGCGGCAGCGAAGGCGATTTCATTCCCCTCAGTGCCGTCGCCAATGTGCACATCGAGCCTGGCTACAGTAAAACCACCCGGGTTGACGGTGAGCGCGCGCTGACCATTACCGCCGAAGTCGATAAAGAAACAACCCAGCCCACTAGCGTCACCAGTTCCGTTATTGCAGACGTTTCTGAGCAACTAAAAGCCGATGCCCCCAGCGTATCGGTCTCACTTAGCGGTGAAAGCGAAGAAACGGGCAAATTATTTAGCAGCTTAATGCAGGGCTTCGCTATTGCCCTATTGGGTATTTTTGGTCTGCTGGCAGTCCCCCTGCGCTCGTATCTGCAACCGCTGATTATTATGGGCGTTATCCCTTTTGGCATTATTGGCGCGGTATGCGGCCATCTGTTCTTAGATATGGCATTCAGCATGATGTCATTTTTCGGCATCATCGCCTTATCCGGTGTCGTGGTGAATGACAGCTTGATTATGGTGGACTTTATCAACGCCGCCATCGCCAGAGGCGAACCTTTGCATAAAGCCGTGGTGGACGCGGGGTGTAGCCGCTTCAGGGCTATCTTGCTAACCTCCCTCACCACCTTTTTTGGCTTGCTACCCATGCTGCTGGAAGATAGCCTTCAAGCCCAGTTTGTCATTCCCATGGCGGTGTCTTTAGGCTTTGGTATTGTCTTCGCCACCGTGATCACACTGATCCTGATTCCCTGTTTGTATATTGTACTTGACGATTTTAAATCCCTAGCAGGGAAAGGCGTCGAAGAAAATCAAGCAAACCAAGCAGAAACGTCCCCCTAAAAAAGTCAGCGCACTGTATTGACGCCCTATTAAGGCCAAAAAATAATTGCGATGAGTAGCGCTGCCACAAACCGAGAAATCAACAACATCGCCGCGCTATAGTCTGCTATATCCTTAGGCCTTGTGAACGCCAACTCTGCGCTGCCCAGCAATACCTCAGCAACGCCATTGACAAGCTGAGCAAGCCAACAAAGCCCAAGGGCAATCACAAGCAAAGCCCACTCCACTCCATCAAGCCCCACTAACACCGCCAAGCCCAGCGCGGCCAAACTCAACAACCCGAGCAGCTTCCCCGCGAGTCCTTGCATTAGCAATAGACTTATCCCATTTAAACCACTGTTTACGCTCATCTGCACACCTTGCCCAAAACTTCCATATTTAGAGCGTTTTGTTTGCTTAGCCATCGCGATACCATGTCCTTTTAATTATTGGAATATCACCCCATGCCTGCTTTTAAACGAATTTCCCCACAACAGGCTCAAGAACTGATCAGTACCGGCGGCCAATTGGTAGACATCCGCGATGAACAGTCTTACCAAATGGCTCATATCCCAAATTCAGTTCATCTCGGCAATCATAACCTGCAAGCCTTCGTCGACAGCACAGACCCTGAAAAAGCCTTGATCGTGGTGTGCTACCACGGCAACAGCAGCCAAAGCGCCGCGCAATATTTTGCCGATCAAAATTTTAGTGAAGTGTATAGCATGGACGGCGGCTTTGAACTCTGGCGGCAAATTTATCCCGACCAAAATGAAAGCACATAGCACTGTTAGCAAAAGCGACTCAACACGATAATGATGAATGCGCCGACTGTCATCGCTCCCGATTCAAATCTAAGAACGCGTTATAAGACAGACGCATTTTACGTAATAGCGCCATCAAGCTCATTACAGGCAGCACTCCGGTGAACAAGACCAAAAGAAATGCGCCAAGCCTTTTGACGCGCGCGCTAAGCGACGTTCTCTTCGTAGGCCGCTAGAGGAATCCGCATTGAATTCGATGCAATACCAGGGTTACTGATCATTTCACCGTGGCTGCTGTCATCAAGTAAATAGACATTGCGGCAACCTGCCGGGGCCAACAATCGACGCATTTCACTCATTTTGGCTCGACAAAGAGGTGTATTGGGCAGTTCGTAGACGCGCAATACATGAGCACCAAGTACCACCGAGGCAACATATAAGCCGCCTTCGAGAGAATGGATAATGACCTCGTCGACAGGCAATGCTGCCAATTGATCTAGAAAGACTAGCGATTTATTTTTTTTGTTTAACATAATTTTCCTCCAGCTACCTGTATAGAGGACAACATTTAGGTGTTATGAGTTTCCTAAAACACCGACTTCTGAAAGATGCCGACTTGCGCTCAGCACCTGCTACGCGACCTTTCGCGCCTTACCGGGGTTATATATACAATTAGTGTGCCGACAAGAGACAGTGCAGGTAGACTTACTTAACTTTGTAAGTATCCTTTGACATAAATCAGCTAACGCCGAGGCTATTAAAGACGGTTTTCAGGAGATCGCCATGTTAGAGCAGCCCTCTCTGCAAGATGCGACACTAACGCATCGTAATGGCTACGCCATTTGCGAATTTCAACGAGACGATGTTCGTAATGCCCTTACCGGTACTGCACTCATAGAGGACATCTGCGCTGTTTTGGACTGGGCCAACAGCGACATCCGCATTGCCTGTGTCATTTTTACCGGTCAGGGCAGCGCCTTCAGCTCCGGCGGCAATATTAAAGAGATGGCGGAGCAACGCGGTATGTTTGGTGGCTCTCCTGCGGAAATAAGCGAGGCCTATCGCAAGGGTATACAGCGTATGAGCCGAGCGGTATTTAATGCCGAGGTTGTCACTATCGCCGCCGTTAACGGCGCAGCGGTAGGGGCGGGATTTGATATGTGCTGCATGTGCGATTTACGCATTGGCTGTGAGGCCACCCGCTTTGGCGAGACTTTTGTAAATTTAGGCATTATTCCAGGAGATGGCGGCGCGTGGTTTTTACAGCGTTTAGTGGGCTACCAACGGGCTGCTGAACTGACCTTTAGTGGCCGTATTATCGATAGCCAAGAAGCACGGAACCTGGGGCTCTTGCTGGAGTGTGTCGACAAGGATCAATTATTGGCAACGGCAGAAAATTATGCGGCCAGCTATGCCAGTAAGCCGCCGCTGGCACTGAGGCAAAGCAAACGCTTAATGAGGGTCGCCCAGCGCCAAGAACTCGATGACTTTCTGGATCTTTGCGCCGATGTTCAAGCCCAGTGCCATCACACTCAAGATCACCAGCGTGCGCTACACGCCTTTCTTAACAAAGAGCCTGCCCACTTTAAGGGAGACTAGTGACTCACTGGATTGACTTCGATTTTATCGACCAAGCCAGCCTCGTCATCCACAATTTCCATAGTGACTTTAAAGCCCCACAAGTAGCAGAGGTGTTTCATCACCTCTTTGGCCTCATCAGACAGAGGCCGCTCCTTGAGGCGGTTATAACGCAGGACCAGTGAACGGTCCGTCATATGCTCATAGCGTACAATTTGAATATCGGGCACCAACATATCCCGGTTGTACTGTTTGGAAAGCGTGCGGCGCACTTCCCGATATCCATCTTCATTATGAATCGCGTCGATACGCAAATGATCCTCTTTATGCTTGTCCGAAATAGCAAAGAGATGAAATTCGCGAATCAGCTTGGGTGACAAGTATTGATTAATAAAGGACTCATCCTTGTAGTTGCGCATGGCAAAGTCCATCACTTGTCGCCAGTCCTTACCGGCAATATCCGGAAACCACTCCCTATCTTCATCATCGGGCGCTTCACAGATCCGGCGAATATCCTTCATCATCGCAAAACCCAGCGCATAGGGATTAATCCCAGAATAAGCGGGATGATCATAACCGGGCTGCATCACCACATTGGTATGGGACTGCAATACCTCAAACATAAAACCATCGTCCACCAACCCCCGGTCGTACAAGGCATTAAGCAAGGTGTAATGCCAAAAGGTCGCCCACCCTTCGTTCATCACTTTAGTAAGGCCTTGGGGATAAAAGTACTGGGCCAGCTTGCGCACAATGCGAACAATTTCCCGCTGCCACGGCTCTAACGTTGGCGAGTACTTTTCAATAAAGTACAGCATGTTTTCCTGAGGCTCTGGCGGAAAAACCTGCCTGGATGGCATCTTTTCTTTTTTCTGCGCTTTGTTTTCTGGCAACGTCCGCCAAATATCATCAAATTGCTTCCAGGCCTGTTCATCTCGGTTGTGCTGACGCTGTAATTCCTCTGTTGCCGATAATGGTGATGGCCGGTGAAACCGGTCTACGCCGTGGTCCATCAAGGCGTGGCAGGCATCTAGCATTTCCTCAACGCGGGATTCACCATAACGCTGTTCGCAGTCAAAAATATATTTGCGGGCAAAGACCATGTAATCAACAATACCGTCGGCGCTGGTCCACTGCCTAAAAAGATAATTGCCTTTAAAAAAAGAATTGTGGCCATAGCAGGCATGGGCAATCACCAGTGCCTGCATGGGCATGCTGTTATCTTCCATTAAATAAGCAATACAAGGATCGGAATTGATCACAAGCTCATAAGCCAAGCCCCGCATACCTCGACGGTAGGCCTCTTCATTGCGAATAAACTCTTTGCCATAACTCCAATGTGCATAACTGATAGGCAGACCGACCGAAGCATAGGCATCCAGCATTTGCTCTGAGGCGATCACCTCTATTTGGTTGGGATAAGTATCAAGGCCATATTCTTTGGCCAATTTGCTGATCTCGCGATCGTATTCCTGCAACAACTCAAAATTCCAATCCCCACCTCGAGAGAGGATGCGTTCTTTTGCGTCACTCATGCAGTCTCCCTCTGAAACAGCTCTCTTAACACCGGATATACATCACTGCGATGCAAAACAGTGCTCATGGCAAAGCTCTCGTGCTGAATCTGACTATAGGCCGACCCCAATGGCGTAAGGCTGCTCATGCTGTCAGGTATCTCCACATAGGCAAAGTAACGACAGGAGGGCAAAATATCTTTGCTCAAGCGCGCAGCGCTACGCTGAGGATCGCTACCAAAGGCATCGCCATCAGAGACTTGCGCGCCGTAGATATTCCAACTGGCGGGGTCGTAGCGTTCATCCATAATTTCAATCATCAAGTTCAATGCCGACATCACAACGGTGCCGCCAGTTTGAGGGTCGTGAAAAAATGAATGCTCGTCTACTTCTTCTGCATTAGAGGTGTGACGAATAAACACCAGTTCTACCTGCTCATATTTTCGGTTGAGAAACATATACAGCAAGGTGAAAAAGCGTTTGGCGAGATCTTTCTTTTGCTCTGACATGGATGCAGACACATCCATTAAACAAAACATAACGGCGCGACTTATCGGTTTGGGTTCTTTCACTTTGTGACGAAAACGCAGATCGTATTCGTCCAAAAAAGGAATACGTTCAATACGGGACTTGAGGGCAGCAATGTCCTCTTCGCTGCCCTCGTTTTCCTCTAACTCCCGGAGCTGCCGCTTTAATGGCGCCTTTAATGCGATCCGCCGGGCCATGGCGTTCTCTAAAGACCGTTTTACCGACAGGTTGGCGGGCACACCGCTGGGGGTATAACCCGCTCGACGAAATTTAAACTGATTACTGTCGCCCAATACAGTTCGGGCCAGGCGGGGCAATTCCAGGTCGTCAAAGAACAGGTTCATAAACTCTTCTTTAGAGAGTGTGAACATGAAGTTATCTTCACCACCGCCGCCTTCGCCGCCGCCCCCATCTCCAGAGCCGCCGCCACCGCCACCTTGGGGTTTTTCTATTAAGTCACCGGGGGAAAAGCTGTGATTACCGGGATGGACCATATCCCGGTCGCCGCCTTTGCCAACGCGAAACTTGGGTTCAGAAATATCCTTGGTCGGAATACCCACTTCCCCACCCCGCGACATATCGGTGATGGAGCGATCTGAAACAATATCTGCCACAGATCGTCGCAATTGGGATTTATAACGCCTGATAAAACGCTGGCGATTAGTCGCGTTTTTGTTGCGATCATTCAGGCGGCGGTCAATGATCATTGACATAATTCGCCCCTTGATTCAGTGATTGTTTTAGCCTGCTTTCCTAACCCGAAGATACCACTCAGAGAGCAGCCGAACCTGCTTGGGTGTATAGCCTTTCTCAACCATACGGGTCACAAAGTTTTCGTGCTTCTGTTTATCTTCCACAGAGGCTTTGGCATTAAACGAAATCACTGGCAACAGTTCTTCGGTGCTTGAGAACATTTTCTTCTCAATCACTTCTCGCAGCTTCTCGTAGCTGGTCCAGCTGGGATTCCGCCCCTCATTTTGCGCTCTGGCTCGAAGCACAAAATTCACCGTTTCATTACGGAAATCCTTGGGATTGGCGATGCCCGCAGGCTTCTCGATTTTCTCCAGTTCGCTGTTCAAAGTGGAGCGATCAAAAATCGCACCGGTTTCTGGGTCGCGATAATCCTCATCTTGAATCCAGTAATCGGCAAAGGTCACATAGCGATCAAAGATGTTTTGGCCGTATTCTGCATAGGACTCCAGATACGCCGTTTGAATTTCCTTACCCACATATTCGGCATAACGAACCGCCAGCCAGCCTTTGATAAATTCCAAATATTGACGCTGCATATCTTCGGGCAATTGTTCCCGCATAATGCGCTGTTCCAACACATACATCAGATGCACCGGGTTGGCGGCAATCTCAGAATTGTCGTAATTGAATACCGCAGACAACACCTTGAAGGCAAACCGGGTAGACATGCCATTCATGCCTTCATCAATACCGGCATAATCCCGATACTCTTGATAAGACTTGGCGGCGGGATCGGTGTCTTTCAGCGATTCGCCGTCATACACCCGCATTTTGGAATAAATACTGGAATTTTCTGGCTCCTTAAGCCGGGTCAGCACCGAGAACTGAGCCAACATTTCCATGGTACCGGGGGCACAATTGGCATCGGCCAAGGAGCTACCACGTAGCAGTTTCTCGTAGATTTTAACTTCTTCAGAAACCTGCAGACAGTAAGGCACTTTGACGATATAAACTCGGTCAAGAAAGGCCTCATTATGCTTATTGTTTCTAAAGCTCTGCCACTCAGACTCATTGGAGTGGGCCAAAATCACGCCTTGAAAGGGAATCGCAGAAAAGCCTTCAGTGCCCTTATAGTTGCCCTCTTGCGTTGCCGTCAGCAAGGGATGCAGCATTTTAATGGGCGCTTTGAACATCTCGACAAATTCAAGCATGCCCTGATTCGCCAAGCACAAGCCACCGGAGTAAGAGTAGGCATCGGGGTCGTCCTGAGCGTAGGCTTCCAGCTTGCGGATATCGACCTTGCCCACCAAGGTAGATATATCCTGGTTGTTTTCGTCACCGGGCTCCGTTTTGGTAACGGCAATTTGTTTAAGCACGGATGGTTGAATTTTCACCACCCGGAACTGGCTCATATCGCCTTCGTATTCCTGCATGCGTTTAATCGCCCACGGCGAGGAAATGCCGGTGAGGTAGCGAGAAGGAATGCCATACTCTTCTTCAAGCTGGGGGCCGTCGCGCAGCGGATCAAAAAGCCCCAAAGGTGATTCATTGATGGGGGAATCTTTAATCGCGTAGATTGGATAGGCTTCCATCAATTTTTTCAGGCGTTCGGCAATCGACGATTTACCGCCACCGACAGGGCCTAGAAGATAGAGCACCTGTTTCTTTTCTTCCAAACCTTGGGCGGCATGTCGAAAGAAAGCCACAATCTGGGAGATCACGTCTTCCAGACCATAAAATTCAGCAAATGCGGGATAACGGGGAATAACCCGATTTGAAAAAATACGCGACAAGCGTGGGTCGTTGCGCGTATCTATAAGCTCTGGCTCGCCAATGGCAGCCAGCATACGCTCTGCCGGGGTGGCATAAACCATTGGGTCGCTGCGACAAAGGTCGAGATAGTCCTCAAGGGACATTTCCTCTTCTTGGCCCCTGAGGTATTGCTCTCGGATGTTCTCTAAGATGCCCATTCCTGCAATCTCCTTCTGTGCTACTACGCAATAAAGCGATAAGAAAAAAGGTGGAGAGAATGTTCAAAAATCCGTTCGACTTGTCTTTACTCTACTCTGATACGTACACCGCATCCAGTTCGATTGCACCTTTACTTGGCGAATAGTTCTGTGAATACCCCAGTAAAGAGTGACGCGAATAAACGGCGTAAAAGTAAAACTATCTCAGCCCCTTCCTTATGATCATCATTCGCTGGGCAGCAGGAAACTATCTTGGAATATGCCTACATCGTTAGCGCTATTACTTAGCTTCGGTAACGAGAACCCAACGTGATAGAGCGTCACTGTCGACGAACAAGCTCCAAAAATTTGCAAAATTTGCTTCCACAAAACACGTTGCAAAGTTAGTGCCTAAGCGACCATTTTGAAAAGATTTGTAATGTAAGGCTGGGATCAGCCTCACATACCGTGGGGATAATCGCCGATATCCAAAGCGCCAGAACGGCGCGCGGGCGCCAGGGCTGCGGCGTAGGTGCAGAGCATCGCCAAACCAAAATTCATACGCGAACTCAGGTAATTATGGCTGCGTTCATCATTATTTTCGGCGTTGTCGTTAAACACCTTTTCAACCCGGCGCACAATTAAATGCTCCGGTATGTAGCAGATCCGGCTGTTCTTGTAACTGCTACTCCGCAATTCTGCCACCGGATACGTGCCACCCTCGCCAGCCGATACGCCAATAATATAAGCCGGTTTATTAGCCAACTCGCCATTCGCGCAAAGCAAAAACAGGTTCTTCAACCCGGCAGGCACCATGCCGCTCCACTCGGGAGAAATCACCACAAAACCATCGCAACGACTCAGCTCCGACATCAGTGGTGTTAATTCTGCCTGCCAGTCCTCGGTGTTTTCCCAAACACCCTCATCCCACAGCGGCAGCGGATTGCCCGCAAGATCAAAGGTGAATACCGACTGACACTCCGTCATTGCGGTCAGTTTTGCGGCAACGCTTCGGGCCACTTTACTACTTTGGGAATGCTGTCGATGACTGCCAACAATAATACCTATTTTCATTAATTCTCCACCTGTCCCAGATTGGCATGAATCACCGAGCCATTGATCACTGGATTCGTCGCGCAAAACCAAATACTGTCGGCAATTTCCACGGGTGAAATCAGTCGACCCTGGGTCACCATACCGGTGATTGCGGCCAGCACCTCCTGATTGCCGCCAATTTGGCTGCGCAGCATATCAGTGTCAGTAAAACCGGGGCAGACACAGGCGCTGTGAATACCCTTGCCGTTTAAATCCTGGACGGTGGCTTTCATCAAACCAATAACCGCGTGCTTGCTGGCCACATATGACGTGGTGCCAGCAACGGCTTTTTCGCTGAGCGTTGAACCAATATAAATAACCGCAGACCCCCGCTTCATTTCGGGAATCAATAAGCGGTTCAGCTCCTGGGGCGCGACCAGATTAATCTGCAACACATGACGGAAATTGTCTGCCGCCAGATCAGTGACTTTATCAAACTCCTGGCGGGCGGCATTGTGAAGCAGCACCACTTCTGAGGCATTGGCGACAAGCTCTAACAGTTGCTGGCGACAAGCTTGCAACCAGTCCAACTGAGCCATATCTGCGCCAATGTGAAGGGCATTTTGCAGCGGTGTCGGCCGGCGGGAAATATTCACCACCTGATAGCCCTCGGCCTGAAACCGCTCCGCTGCCGCAAGACCAATGCCCTGACTTCCGCCGGTAACAATCAAAAGCTTAGTCATAGCACCTCCCCGGCATTGCGTTGCCAACTGGCCGAACCCCACTGTCCCGGTCCCGAGGAAACTTTCATAATCAACTCGCTAATTTCATTGCCTTCGATAAAAGGTGCATCTTCGAGCAAGCGTTCCAGTAAATAGCGGGCAAATTCCTCAACCGTAGTATTGCGAATAGGCAGTACCAGCGTATCTGAGCAAAGAAAGCGCATCTCTTCGCCATTAAAATCGGCGCGATAGTAGTTGCCCTCTTTGTTGACCTGCAAATACGGCGACTCTCCCGGCAGCAACGTGTATTCATCTATCGACGCACAGAGCGCTCGTAAACGCGTTTTAATTTCCACATAGCTAAAGCACATGCCGTTGTCGCCCACTTCGGCAGTAAGCAGCAGGCTAACTTTAAAATTGTGACCGTGGAGACGCTCCCGATCCGTGGCGGAAAAAATCGTAAAATGCGCCCCTGAAAACTTCAGGTCCTCTTTGCAAATTTCGATACAGGTCTGGCTTTGTAAAGGCATTGTAGAAGGCATGTCCTTTTATCATTCTGGCTGTAAATCTTAAAGCAGAGCCTTACAGCATCACAACCGTAAACGAGCCGCTTTATACCTGCGAGTAAAAACCGGCTACGATTCAAGCGCAGCCAGTACGGCGGCACAGACTGCAGTTTCATCTTTGTCTTTGCAATCTATCGTCACATCCGCCCACTGACGATACAACGGCATTCGCTGGGCAAACACCTCGTTAATCCCCGTCCCCGGCTCGGCGGCAATTCCCCGCAACGCAAAATTGCTCAGGCGCGACGTCAATTCACTCAAGGGCACATTGAGAAACACCAGTGGCCCAAAGCGCCGCAGGTGCGCCATCGCTTTGTCGCTGTATACGGCGCTCCCCCCGGTGGCGACCACCTGCTGAGTAAAATCACCCTTTAAAATCACCGCCTCTTCTATCTGCCGAAGGCGCCGGTAGCCTTGCTGATCAACAATGTCTTGCAGGGAGCAACCGGCATCATTCGCCAGCAAATCATCAGTATCGACTAACGGCCACTGACGTTTTTCAGCCAGCAGGCGGCCAACAGTGCTTTTGCCAGCACCAGGCATACCAATCAGTACAATAGCACTGAGCGATTGAGAGGGGTTTTCTGTACAAGAGGAAGACATTCACTCACCCTGCCACACTTTACGGCGTAGCAATATAAGAGTCGCAACATAAAAAAGGCAGCGCTCCGAAGAAACGCTGCCCCAAAATAATAAAACCGGGTAGGAAATTGCGACTTACTCGCCCTGAAATGATTCCAGAATAGCCGAGAAATCACGCTGACCATTACCTTTAGAGGCAAAAGACGCGTACAGGCTACGGGCCAAAGACCCCATTGGCACGGCACTTTGGGTTGTCAGGCTGTTTTCCATTGCCAAACCCAAGTCCTTTAACATCAACTGCACCATAAAACCGGGCTTGTAATCGTTAGAGGCTGGAGCCGTTTCCATTACACCGGGGTAAGGGTTGTAGACTTCTAGCGACCAGTTGCGACCCGAACTGTTCAGCATGATCTCTGACAGTACTTTGGGGTCCAGGCCATTGTTCGCACCCAGTTGCAGCGCTTCTGCGGTACCCACCATGTGGATCGCCAACAGCATGTTGTTACACATTTTGGCAATCTGGCCAGCACCGTGATCACCCGCATGAAAGATATTTTTACCCATACCTTCCAAAATCTTTTTACCGCGCTCAAAGCCCGCTTCGCTACCACCGCACATAAATGCCAAGGTGCCTGCTTGCGCCGCTTTAACACCACCAGAAACGGGCGTATCCAGCATTTCAAGGCCGCGAGCCGCTGCCGCCTCGCCCACTTTGCGCGCGGTGTCAGCGTCAATGGTGCTGCTATCTAAAAAGATGGTGCCCTCTGCAGCTTTGGCTATCAGACCTTCGTCACCCAAATACAAACCGGCAACATGCTTACCTGCTGGCAGCATAGTAATAACGGTATCCGCAGCTGCGAGTGCTTCAAGAGCAGAACTGGCCTTGCTGGCACCTTCTGCAACGACCGCGTCCATTGCCGCGTCAACCAAATCAAAAACCGTTACCGAGTGGCCGGCTTTTACCAGATTGACGGCCATTGGGCCGCCCATATTGCCCAAGCCGATAAATGCAACATTTGCCATGATATTCACCTGTTTATTGTCTTGCGAAACGCTGCAACAGGCACGGGCCGGTTGCAGTCACTATTTAATGGCGAAAACGCCAAACCCTTACAAATCAGCCAGCGGTGACTCTTCCCACGGTGACTCAAACATTCTGGCCAGTTCCTCAGCAGGAATCTCAGCCGCAGTGGCGTACTTCCACGCTGGATTTCTGTCTTTATCAATCAATAAAGCCCGGACACCCTCGGCAAACTCGGTGCCACGGACAATCTGAGTAGACAGGGCCAGTTCGCCTTTAAACACTTCTTTGAGGCTGGCGCCATGGGTGCGGCGCAGCTGCTCGATAATAATACGGGCACTTAATGGCGAGCCAGCTTTGAGAGCGGCAGCCGCTTTTTGAACCCATGTATTATCACTTTCGGCATTGGCAATCGCCTCAATCACGGCAACATCGTCACCGGCCTGACACAGCGCATCAATTTCCGCTGCCGCGGCTTCAACATTGCCAGCCGGTATATTGGCTGCACAGCGATCGGTAAAGCCTTTGAGCAAATCCAAAACACGCTCGTGATTATCGGCCACGCCAGTCGACCATGCGGTATCAGCCAGTGCATCCAGCACTTCTTCCTGGTACTGATGCTCAATAAAGCCTTCTGCAGACTTCAGATACAGCGCATCCGCAGCATTAAAGTTGGCCCCGGTTAACGCCAGGAACAAGCCTTTGTTTTCTGGCATGCGATTAAGGAAATAACTGCCGCCAACATCCGGGTACAAACCAATAGTGACTTCAGGCATGGCCAGACGGGTTTTTTCCGTCACCACGCGATAGCTGCCAGCGGCGTAAACACCCATGCCGCCACCCATCACGATGCCATGCCCCCAAACGATCACCGGCTTATCAAATTGGTGCAGGGCATAATCAACCCGGTACTCAACCTCAAAAAAGGACTCCGCATATTCGCAAGGACCACCGGGTTGCTCAACAGCAGAGCGGTACAGCGCCTGCACATCGCCCCCGGCACACAACGCCTTCTCACCCGCGCTTTTAATAAAAACACAGGCAATATCACTGCGATCACGCCACTCTTTCAGCTTGGCCTGCATCAACTCAACCATGTTCAAGGTCAGCGAATTGAGCGTTTTGGGAACGTTGAGGGTAATTACCCCCACCGCCGGACCGCTGGCAGAGCGGCGTTCTTCAAATAGAACTTCGTCTTTCAGCTCTTCAGACATTAGGCATTCTTCCATTCCGGGCTGCGTTTCTCGAGAAAGGCATTGACACCTTCTTTTTGATCAGCAGTATCAAACAGTTCAACAAACAATTCCCGCTCCAACATTAAACCTTTGGGGATGGTTTCTTCCCGAGCCTGGTGTACCAGTGTTTTACACATGGTGACCGCTACAGGGCTCTGCTGGGCAACCTGCGCCGCCAACTTCAACGCCACCTCTTTTGCCGTACCAGTGGGCACAACCTCTTCTACTAAGCCAATTTCCAAGGCTTTAGCGGCTTTCAAACGCTCACCACAAAGAATGACACGCTTGGCCCAACCGGTGCCCACCAGCTGGTGTAAGCGCTGGGTACCGCCTGCACAGGGCAGCAATCCCACTTTGGCTTCAGGCAGTGCCATTTGCGCATGTTCTTCTGCAATACGAATATCGCAAGCCAGCGCGCACTCCAGACCACCGCCCATCGCAAAGCCGTTTACTGCAGCAATTGAGACGCCACGGAAATCGGCCAGCGTTTCAAATGCCTGACCAAACTTAACGCCCATGTCGTAGGCCACTTTTTTGTCGCCAGCGGCAAACAATTTCAGGTCTGCGCCCGCTGAAAAGAATTTTTCACCGGCACCGGTAATGACCAGCGCGTAAATATTTTTGTCGGCATTCAGGTTGTTAACCAGTGTTTTTAAACCCGTCAGAGATTCCACATCCCAGGTATTTGCGCCTGGGTTGTCGATGGTGACCAGGGCGGTGTGCTCGATGATCTCAACTTTTAATTTTTCTGTAGGACTATAGCTGCTCATTTAACAACCTCCAGTGAACCTTCCATTAATAGACGGCGGCCAATAATGACCCGCATGATTTCATTGGTGCCTTCCAGAATCTGGTGAACGCGGTTATCGCGAACATGGCGCTCCAATGGGTACTCCTTAATGTAACCATAGCCACCGTGCAATTGCAGGGCGTCGTTACAAATATCAAAGCAGACATCGGTAACAAAGCGCTTGGCCATCGCGCAGTATGTTGTCGCTTCGGGGTCTTTGTTGTCCAGTTTAAAGGCCGCCAGACGCACCATCTGCCGAGACGCCACCAGCTGGGTCGCCATATCTGCCAGTTTGAACTGGGTATTTTGAAAACCAGCAATCGCCTGCCCAAACTGCTTGCGCTCTTTTACGTACTCCACCGCGGTTTCTAAAGCCGCTTGAGCGGTGCCGATGGAGCAGGTCGCAATATTGATACGACCACCATCCAGCCCTTTCATGGCAATTTTAAAACCTTCACCTTCGCTACCCAGCATCGCACTGGCCGGTACAACCACGTCTTCAAAGGTGACGGCACGAGTAGGCTGACTGTTCCAACCCATTTTCTCTTCTTTTTTGCCGTAGCTAATGCCATCGGCATCGGCGGGAATAGCAAAGGCACTGATACCCCGAGCACCCGAGTCGGCATCGCCAGTACGCAGCATGGCTACCAGCACATCCGTATCGCCAGCACCAGAAATAAACATTTTGCTGCCGTTAACAATGTAGTTGTCGCCGTCTTTTTTGGCAGTGCTGCGCAAATTACCCGCATCAGAACCCGCGCCGGGCTCCGTCAGGCAGTAAGACGCCAGCTTCTCACCGGTCACCAGCTCAGGGCACCATTTCTCGATGGTCTCGGTGTTGCCGTAGGCACCGATCATGCTGGTTGCCATATTGTGAATGGTTAAAAAAGCTGCCGTAGAGGTACAGCCTCTGGCCAGCTCTTCAACAATGACGCTGGTATCCAGGCGGCTCATACCAAGGCCACCCGCCTCTTCTGGCGTGTACAGCCCCATAAAGCCCAGTTCGCCAGCAGCTTTCAAGGCGTCTTTAGGGAAAATATGTTCCGCATCCCACTCGGCAGCATTCGGCATAAAAACACCCTCGGCAAAGGAGCGGGCACTTTCAGCGTAGGCCTTCTGATCTTCAGTAAGATTAAAGTCCATAACAGTCTCTTGTGTTATTGGCGTTTTTCATCACGCTTGTAATGACAGGCAGCCGCACCCAAACGGGAAGCGGCTGCTGCGAAAGGCAGGATTACTTCTGTTTAGCAATGGCGCTGGCGAACAGAACCTCATCCGCTGGCAACTCTTTGTTCACTGCCAACGGCTTGGATATCCAAGTGACGTTGATCAGGTCTTCCCAGGTGATGTTGTTGTTGGTGGCGTTACCACCCCAGCTACCACAACCCAACGAGAAGGTTTGACGCATACCATTCCAGACGTTACCGCTGTTTGACGGTGCCTGAGGCTGGTTCACCATCACCCGTGAGGTTTTAGTAGCAAAAGCAAACTTCAGGATATGGTCGTCGTTGTAAGAGTAGATACCACAGCTATGGCCTTGGCCTTGATACGCCTGAATTTCATTGGTCAGCGCAATGGCGCCATCAATGTCTTTCACCGTGTAAAAAGCCATGACCACTGACATTTTCTCACCGGAGAAGGGATGAGCAGGGCCTGCACCCGTTTCAGGTACAATTAAGAAAGTGCGGTCATCAGCCATTTCGATACCCGCCATTTCGGCCAGTACGGTTGCTGGCTGGGCAACAATACGCGAGGCGATGTGGCCGTCTTCCCAGATAATGCCTTGCAGCTTGGCCTTCTCTTCTTCGTTACAAATGTAACCGCCTTGAGCAACCAGCTTTTCCAACAACTCGTCTTTAATAGACTCAAAGGCGATAACCGCGTTGTCAGAAGAACACGATGCAGCCAGATCCAGTGTTTTAGAGATGCGAATCTTCTCAGCAGCCTCGTCCAGATTAGCGCTGTCATCAACGGTGATCACCGCGTTGCCCGCGCCCACGCCCAACGCAGGGGTGCCGCTTGAGTAGGCAGACTTAACCATTGGCGCACCGCCCGTGGCCAGAATACGGTCACACTGCTTCATCAGCTCGCCAGTCAGCTCCATAGACGGGCTGTCGATAGAAATCACCAAATCTTCTGGCGCGCCACAAGCTTTCAGCGCTTCACGCATCAGGTCGCAGATCATTTTGTTGGTCAGCTTAGAGCGTGGGTGCGGCGCAATAATAATGGAGTTGCGGCCTTTTACAGCAGAGATCGACTTGATCACGGGGGTTGCTTCAGGGTTAGTACACGGCGTCAATGCACCGATCACACCCACTGGCTTAGCAATTTTGACGATATTGCGTTCTTTGTCTTCAGCAATCACGCCCACGGATTTGTCGTTGATAATGTCAAACAATGCCGCACGGGTTTTTTTGAAGATCTTCAGGTACTTACCTTCGTAGTTACCCAGTTGCGTTTCTTCAACGGTGAATTGCGCGATCTTTTCTGCCACGTCTTGTTGGGCCACAGCCCATACCATCGCAGTGATCAGCTCGTCGACCTGCTCCTGAGTGTAGTTCTCAATTTGGGCTTGCGCCTTGCGCGAACGCTCAATTAACGCAGCAATGGTTTTTGCTTCTTCAGTAGCGGCAACAGCAGCTTCAGCAGCCATAGTGATTTTCTCCCATTTATGATTTTAGGATCAGTGGCTGTCCGGCCATTCCGGGCGGCCTTTTAAAAAAGGACATTATCTAAGCACATAGTCCACCTGGGGTGGATTGATTATCTTGCCGAGTTGATGGACTATATTGCGATTAGTTTATCGTTATTTCTATATTATTGGGTATAACAACATTTTCCTATATTACAGATACTTATAATGGCCATTACCTCTGACTGGCCCCTCCCTCCAGAGGGTATCCGCTTTCTGACGCCGCAATTTATCGTCACCCAGCTGGCCGAGCATCCTCTCTCGCAAGGTCTCTATCCGGTCGCCATGGGATATTACCCCGCCGCCTACGGCCACCAAATGGCCAGACGCCAAAACAACAACTATCTGCTCATCTACTGTACTGCGGGCAAAGGCACCTTGACCAGTGATGACCGCAAATATCAGATTAGCAGCGGTGATCTGATATTGCTTGAACGGGATCACGCCCACAGCTACCAAGCCGACAAAAATGACCCTTGGACCATTTACTGGCTGCATTACGACGGTAAGCTAGCAGACGACTTCTACCATCACACCCACATTACCACCCCGGTACTCAATATTGGTGTGCAGCCCAGAATTGTGCGGATTTTTGATGGCCTCTCGGAGCTGCGGCGCAGCACCTATCAATTAGCCGAGTTTATTCAAGGCAGCCATCAGTTGCAGGCCATGCTGAGCTATATGGCCTTACTGGTCCGCCAACAACGCCCCCAAAGCGGCAAAGCTTTGGACTGGGAGCGACTCCGCGCCATTATGCAGGAGCATATCCACGGCCAGCTCAACCTGGATGCACTGGCAGCCAGCGCAAAATTATCCAAATATCACTTCACCAAAAAGTTTAAGGCTCTTAGTGGTCAATCGCCTATTCAGTATTTTATTAATATGAAAATCCAACGCGCCTGCTACCTGCTGGACAGCACCGGCCAATCGGTGAAACAAGTTGCGTCCTCGGTGGGCTACGACGACGCCTATTATTTCTCGCGCTTATTTAAAAAGGTAATTGGACTATCGCCAAGCGAATACCGCGTGCATCGCCGGGGTTGAGATTCCAACGGGCATTGGGCAGTATCGCGACAACAAGCATTTAATCTTTTGCAAACCAGCTTTGCACAGCCCTTTCTTTTTACCCACTATTTTATCGAGGTAAACCGCAATGAAGTTGACCAGTACTGCTATTCAAGACCAGCAATTTATGCCCGCCGATTATTGCGCCGGGCTTCCCCACGAAACCGATCACGCCACCCTTGGCCCAAACAAAAACCCACCCTTGGCCTGGAGCGATCTACCTGAAGGCACCAAATCATTAGTTTTGCTTTGCGTAGACCGAAGCGTTCCCTCCGCAGGCGACGATGTAAACCAAGAAGGTAAAGAAGTCCCCGCCGAACTGCCCCGGGTAGATTTTTATCACTGGGTCATGGTCGACCTATCCCCCAGCGTATCCGCCATTGAAGAAGGTCAGTTTTCTGATGGTTTTACCCCCGGCGGCAAACAAGGCCCCGACGGTCCGCTCTCAACGCGCCACGGCATAAACAATTATCGGGAGTGGTTTGGTGACGACCCGGATATGGGCGGCAAGTACTTTGGTTATGACGGTCCCTTCCCACCCTGGAACGACTCCATCATGCATCACTACGATTTTGTATTGTATGCACTGGATGTGGAACGTTGTGCCGTGGAAGGAGAATTTACTGGCGACGAAGTTTTAGAAGCAATTGAGGGACATGTACTGGATTCTGCCAAACTATCAGTGCAGTACACCCTTAATCCTCGCCTGCGATAAACCGCAAGTCGACAAGCGGCTATAAAAACCAACTAACATAGCCCAACCCACATCGCTGTGGTCTGGGCTATGACGGTCTGGGGCAGCGCTAATTCATTTGGTGTTTGGTGAGCGCTTAGGCTTTTAGCGCGACAAAACCATCATTAATCGCCAGTTTTTCACGCTCTTTAACAAAGGCGCGGAAGGCGATACCGCCCTCAACTTTCCAGGCTTCAACTTTCAGTGTTTCACCGGGAAAAACCGGGGAGCTAAACCGCAGATTGAGCGACCCCATTTTTGCAGGATCATAATTCAGGGCTTGGCGGACAATAGAGAGGCCACAAATGCCGTAGGCACAGAGTCCTTGCAGAATCGGCGCCGGGAAACCGGCTTTTTTAGCCAGTTCAGGGTCAGCATGAATCGGGTTACGGTCACCATTTAAACGATAAAACAACGCCGCGCGCTCATCGATCAACACTTCATCGACAAAATCTGCAGCCGTTTCTGGTACCGCGGCCATAGCGACTGGGGTATCACCAAAACTGCCACAACCCCCATCACCCCGTAAAAAATACGTGGACAACACCGAGCAAAGCAGTTCGCCACTACCATTATCGTAGAGGTCTTTGGCAAAATACATCAGCGCGCCTTTATCCGCCCCCTTGTCCAGCACTGCGTCAACGCGATACTCGCCACGAATTTCACCTTCGGCAGGAATATCCTGATAAAAAACAATGCGCTGCTCGCCGTGCAGCAACTTCACCAAATTTATTTCAAACTTCTTATCTGCTAGCCACAAACCGGGGTGCGCTAAGACTGCCGCCATACTGGGCAATGCTTTGAGGTTTTTCTCAAAGACAAAATCCAGCTCTTCAGCATCCTGCCCTGCACCCAAACTCAGGGCATAAAGCATCGTGTCCTTATCGGTGTAATTGACTACAATTGGCTCAAACTTGTGGTCGCGAAGCGCATCTAGATTCATGTCGATTTCCTTAAACCCTGTTGCCTGAGAGCGTCATCAAAGCAAGAAGCGCGTCTCACACAAGGGAAAAACTGTTTTAGAGAATGCAACAGCTTAGGAAATTAGCTAATGGTTCGCAAGCGTAATTTATGCTTAGCTACCAATAGCCAGCAACTTAGATACGAGGGCTACCGAACTGGGTCGGCCAGAATTTCCTGAACAAAGGCGGGTAATTCAACACTGGCCAAACCATAACGTTTTTCCGCAAACAAAGACTCCGTTGCCGAAGGCTCCAAGTTAATTTCAACGGTGTCTGCACCAACGCTCCGGGCAACTTCCACAAAACCTGCTGCTGGGTAGACATTACCGGAGGTTCCCACCGAGATAAAAAGCTCACAACCCTCCAGCGCCGCATAAATTTGGTTCATGTATAAGGGCATTTCGCCAAACCAGACCACATGGGGACGCAAGCTCTGACGCATGCCACAACAGGCGCAGCGGCTCTGCTCGTTAATATCGCCGTCAATTTCATATATGCGATCAGTATAAGCACAGCGCATTTTGAGCAGCTCACCATGCATATGAAGCACATTTCCAGAACCGGCTCGCTCGTGAAGATTATCAATGTTTTGGGTAACCAAAAGCAGATTGCCGTTTAACCGTGCCTCCAGCTCGGCAAGCGCTTTATGAGCAGGGTTAGGCGCCACCTCAAAGCCAAGCAATTGGCGACGACGACTATTATAAAATTGATGCACCAGCTCCGGGTTGGCGGCAAACCCTTCGGGCGTTGCCACATCTTCCACTCGATGCTCTTCCCAAAGGCCATCGCTGGCCCGAAAGGTTTTGATGCCAGACTCTGCAGAAATCCCGGCACCGGTTAACACAACAATATTTTTGTACTGCGACATAAAAGACCCTTTAGGCTTACTTAAAACCAGGGCCGATTCCCGGTCACATACGTCTGTTCAAATTCGGCATCAGACTTAATGAGGTAAAGAATAAATTCCACAAACGCGATAATGCTAATAACAAGCGAGGGCAAACCCAGCAGCACAAACCCCAGCAAAAAAACCACCAACATAATCACGCCTTGCTTGTTGTAGCCCAAATAAAATTTATGGGCTCCAAAGGCACCAAGAAAAAGGGCAAACAGAGCCGCAGCAACTTTTTTGGATGATGCAGTCGCTAGCGACAAATCGGGATATACACCTTGAGCCTTATCGCCTTCAACCACAAAATCCACGGCCACCCCTGCCCGTGCCGGGCTACCACCTTTCCACTCAGAAGCGTCAAAGTTATAGCGACCCCCGTCATTGCCAGAAATGACGCCCTGGGCCGTTTGTTCAGAAAAATCCAGTATCGTCCCTTTCATTTACATTGCATCCTGATGTTATTAACCCAGCACCGAGGGTAGCCCGGTGACAAAACCTTTTAAAGCCTGCTCACAGTTTCTTTTCCCAGAACAGAGCCTTCCCTGCAGCTGGATCAAGGGCATAATCAGTAAAACCAAATCGCCGATAGGCCTGCTGGGCTATGTGGTTTTCTGACAACACCTCTAAGGTGAGCTTGCAATATCCTGTCGCGACAGCCCGCTCTTCCAAGCTGGCCAGTAAGCGTTGAGCCAGACCACGACCACGTAACCCAGGCAACACAATCACATCATGGATATTAAATAACGGCTTACACTGAAAAGTAGAAAAACCAGTAAAGGCTGTAAGCAAAGCCACGCCTCGGTCACCCTCCATTGCCAGTAAAGTGATTGCGCCAGGGATTTTTGCCAACTCGCTGCAGAGCGTATCCCGCACCGCATCGGACAGGGCCTGACCGCCTCCCATTGGGTCTTTCGCGTAGCAGTCCATAAGACCAACTATGGCTTTGCAATGCACCGCATTATGATAGTCAGCACGAATAATTGAAAAAGCATTTATATTACTGATCAAAACTTAATCCTCTACCCCTGTTTCTATCTCTTACACTTCTCGACATATCCATCCCCCTCAATATTTGCGCCCCGCCATCACATGCCTACCCTGTCACATAACAGGGAATTGACCGAGCTGACAGCAGCAAAACCGTCTCAGCTGACATAGGCGGGCAATATTAGAAGCACGTATACTTTGGATGTGAGATATGAATACATAATCCGAGATAATAACAATGCCTAACGCACGCTTTTCCTTATTTGCCACGACTCTTTTTGCAGTCCTGCTCACTGCCTGCGGTGGAAGCTCCAGCTCCGGTGGCAGTAACGCGCCCGACCAAGAGGAAAATACGAGCTTGCAGCACCAAAACGGCAGCGGCACCGCCGAAAACAAAAACCACTTTGATCAAATCATTCCCGCCGCAGATGGCGAGGATATTGCCTTTAGCGTATTTGTGCCAGACAACCCCAGCGGCAAGGCTGTGCCCCTCGTTATTCACAGCCACGGTTTTGGTTTGTCTCGAATCAAAGATTTCGAAAACCAAGACCCGGTACAAGGCTTTACCAGTAGCGATGTCTCTGGCGATGTTGCGGGGCGGTCTTGGTTGGAAGAAGGCTATTACGTCATTAGCTTTGACCAGCGCGGCTTTGGCGACAGCGGGGGTGACATTACGGTGATGGATCCCGACTTAGATTGCGATAACGTTTCCCGTATTATCGACTGGGCCGAGGCCAATTTGAGTAACCTGGGTTATCGCGACAGTGATCCCGCAATTGGCGCCATTGGCCTGTCTTATGGCGGCGGCTTTCAAACGGTATGCTCCAGCGTCGACACGCGCTTTGACGCGCTGGTGCCCATGGCAACCTGGAGTCACCTGCCCTATAGCCTTTATCCAGGCAATACCCCCAAAAATATTTGGCTAGACCTGCTTGCGGTGGCTTCCATGGGCAACCTCGCTCCGTATCTAAACCAAGCGCTGCTTGAAGCAACCACCACTGGCGATATCAATGACGATGCCATTACTAAATTAGCCGGGCATAGCCCACGCTCATTCTGTCAAGGCGAGATGGGGCGCAGCTCATCCAGCGCCGACGCATTATTTATTCAAGGCAGTCACGATGTGTTATTCAATATTAACGAGGCTGTCGAAAACTACGAATGCTGGAAAGCGCAAGGACTGGACACTCACCTATTAATACAGCGCGACGGTCACATTCTGCCGGGATTGCAAACCGCTGGTGATCAAATTTTATTTGGCACCGACGCCACCTTGTACTGCAATGGCGACAGCTTCGATACCCGCGACGTGGCAATGGACTTTTTACGCAGCAAACTCAGTGGCGACGCCGCCACCTTTGCCCTACCCGATATCTGTTTTAGCTTGGCAAGTGAACAAAGCGGCCAGACCTTTAACGAGGTGCCCCGTGGCGGCGAAATCATGACGCTACCGTCATCTCAGGTTATTCCCGGTGGCTTGAACAGCCTCGTCACATTATTACAGAACCTGCCGCTGGATACGCTCCTCACCACCTTGCAAACCCTGCCACCCCAAGTCCTGAGCCTGCTCCAACAGGTATTGGCTGGCTTAGCTGATCCCGCCTCGCTGGCTGACTCCGCCGGGGATATCGTGAACCTGCTGCCCGCTGACTTACTTCGTCAGCTCACCGCCCCACCCCAGTTTATTCCGCTGCAAACCATTGCCACCCCATCAACGTTGGCGGGTATTCCCTTGGCATCACTTGAGCTCAGTGGTGGCAACGGCGATGGCAACACCTTGTATGTCGGTTTAGGCCGCATTGCCGCCAGCGGCAGCGATGCAGTTTTGATTAATGATCAAGTATTGCCAGTAACAGGCACCGGTACAAAATTACTGGAAATGAATGGCGTTTCTCAACAACTGGAAGTGGGTGACGAACTTGGACTCATTGTTTACGGCTTTCACCCTTACTTCATCCACGGCGCCTCGTTGGCTCAACCGCCTTTACCCCTGGAAGTGAATGGTGAAATTGATATTCCGATTGCCCAAGGCAATCAATAAGCAGGGCCTTGCTCCCTGCTATACCAAGACCAACTCAATATCTTTAATAAACGCCAGCAACCCATGCCAATATCAAGCTGGTGCCAGTAAGCGCTGAAACCATAATGGCCAGAATAAAGAGCAGTTTTAACGGCCGAAACGGTTTGCGTTCGGTTTCGTTGTAACCGCTTTTTAAAAACTGATCGACCCGGGCCTGATCTTCTGGATAGAGTTTGTTGTGCTCGTTTTCCATTTAATATCACCTCAATATTCGCCCCGCCATTATAACGCATTGGCAGCGAAGACGGCGTAAATTTCAATTATTGAGGCCTCGGCGAAAGGGAGCAAGCTGCTTGATAAGCGGCTTCAGCAGAACACCCCCACCGCCAAGGACGCCGCGGGGGAGTCTGTATTTGCGATCAGCCTTGAATAAAAGCGTCGGCGGGAATAGCCATCAGACTACCGCTGCCATTGCGAATAGACTCGCTTAACCCCGTGGCTTGTGGCAACAAATGCTGCACAAAGAAACGGGCGGTATGCAGTTTGGATTGATCAAAGGCTTCGCCTTGCTGGCTGTCACCGCTTAAAACCGTTTTGCACTGCAAGGCCCACATATAGGCGTATAACGTTAAGCCCATAACATTCAGATACTCCACCGACGCAGCACCCACCGCATTAGCATCCCCGGCCGAAGCTTGCTCCAGCACATAGTCGGTGACGGATTCCAGATTATCCGCGGCAGCGAGCATAGGCTGTAAAAACTCATCCAACCCCGCCACGCTGTCGTTCTCCGCCGCAAAACCCCGGATGTCGGCCAACAGGGGTGTCAAGTATTTGCCACCATTGCTGGCAATTTTACGACCCATTAAATCCAGCGCCTGAATACCATTGGTGCCTTCGTAAATTTGGCTGATGCGAACATCTCTTACCAGCTGCTCCATGCCCCACTCTTTGACATAGCCATGGCCACCAAAGATTTGTTGACCCAGCACGGTGCCTTCAAAACCTTTATCGGTAAGAAATGCTTTGGCCACTGGCGTTAGCAATTCCACCAACGCCGCCCCCTTGGCCTGCTGTTCGCCACTGGCATATTTCGCGGTATCCAGCTGTTTACCCACATACACAGCAAAGGCACGACCCGCTTCAACATACGCTTTTTGAGTTAACAACATACGCCGCACATCGGGATGAACCACCAAGGGATCGGCAGCCGCATCTGGGTTTTGCACACCACTGGGCGAGCGGCTCTGGGTGCGATCAAGGGCATATTCAGCAGACCACTGATACGCCGTCTGAGCAGCACTCAAACCTTGTATACCCACCGATAAGCGCTCGTAGTTCATCATGGTAAACATGGCCTGAAGGCCCCGGTTCACTTCCCCTACGAGATAGCCCCGGGCGCCATCAAAATTCAGTACGCAGGTGGCCGAGGCATTAATTCCCATTTTGTGTTCAATGCTGCCACAAGTCACCCCGTTGGCATCACCCAGACTGCCGTCGTCGTTCACTTGAATTTTTGGCACCAGAAATAAGGAAATACCTTTTGAGCCCGCGGGAGCATCTGGCAACTTGGCCAACACCAAATGGATAATATTTTCCGTCAGGTCTTGGTCACCACCTGTAATAAAAATTTTGGTCCCACTGACGGCATAACTGCCGTCGGCTTGGGGCTCGGCCTTGGTTCTGATCATGCCTAGATCGGTACCGGCATGGGCCTCGGTTAAACACATCGCCCCCGCCCATTTGCCGCTATACATATTCGGCAAATATTTATCTTTCAGGGCTTGGCTGGCGTGGTTCGCTATCGCCAACGCTGCGCCAGAGGTCAAAGTTAAATACAAACCCATGGCAATATTGGCGGAATAGAGCATCTCCTCAAACAACAGAATCAGCATTTTGGGCATATTCTGAGCGCCGTATTGCTCCTCGCCTGACAGACCGCCCCAACCGCCTTCGGCCAGTTGCTTAAACGCTTCTGGATAACCTGCCGGAGTGGTCACCACGCCATCGTTCCACTTAACCCCTTCGGCATCGCCGCTTTGACTCAGTGGTGCGATTAGCCCTTCGTTGATTTTGGCGCTCTCTTCCAAAATCGCATCCGCTAATTCGCGATTGACATCGCCAAGCGCAGCAAATTCTTGCCAAAATTCTTCCGCCTTGAATACCTCATGCAATACAAACTGCATGTCACGTAACGGTGCTTTGTAATCAGGCATGGTGCCTCCAGATATCCGGGTAAAAATAGTGTAGAAAAAAATCCGGCATTAGCTGCCGGATAAAGTCCCAACTCTTAGCTTTAAAACACAAAGGCTTCTTCAGGTATCGCCATCAAACTATCTGCTCCATTGAGCATAGCTAATTTGTGAGATTCTGTACGCGGCAACAAGCGTTGGAAATAAAACTGCGCCGTTTGTACCTTGGTTTTAAAGAAGGCGTCATCTCTGTTTTCGTCCAGGGCCACCGCCGCCATTCTGGCCCACATAAAGCCCAGCGCGATGTAACCCGAATACATCAGGTAATCTACCGACGCGGCGCCAACTTCATCCGGGTTTTGCATGGCCTTTTCACCTAGCTTTGCAGTGACCTCACCCCATTCCTGGTTCAGCTTCGCCAAGGGAGTCACAAACTCGGCCATCTCTGGACGATGCGCCTGCGACTGACAAAACTTATGAATGATTTTAGTAAATGCCTGTAGCTGCTTACCACCGCTGCCCATTACCTTACGGCCTAACAGGTCCAGTGCCTGAATGCCGGTAGTGCCTTCGTACAACGTCGAGATACGCAAGTCCCGAACAATCTGCTCCATACCCCACTCGGCAATATAACCGTGACCGCCATAGACCTGCATACCGTAATTAGCAGATTCCAAACCCGTTTCAGTCACAAAGGCCTTGGCTATTGGGGTCAGTAATTCAGACAGATTTTCGGCATTGCTTCTGGCATCTTCATCGTCAGAGAAGTACGACACATCAATCAACTGCGCAGCCCAATAAATAAACGCTCGGCTACCTTCGGCCAAGGCTTTTTGAGTAAGCAACATGCGCCGCACATCAGGGTGAACAATCAAAGCATCGGCTGGGCCATCTGGATTTTTCGGGCCGGTCAGCGACCGCATTTGCAAACGCTCGCGGGCATAGGTCAGTGCACCTTGAAATGCCAGCTCACCCGACGCCAAACCCTGCAAGGCAGTACCAAGACGAGCGGAGTTCATCATATGAAACATGGCATTCAGGCCACGGTTTTCTTCGCCCACCAAAAAGCCGGTAGCGCCATCAAAGTTCATTACGCAGGTTGCGGAGGCTTTAATCCCCATCTTGTGTTCGATGCTGCCACAATGCACACCATTGCGTTCGCCCACATCACCCTTGCTGTCCGGCACAAATTTAGGCACCAAAAACAGGGAAATACCTTTGGTCCCCATAGGGGCGCCTTCGACTCGGGCCAACACCAAATGGATAATGTTCTCCATCATGTCGTGTTCACCACCCGAGATAAAAATCTTGGTACCAGTGATGCGATAGCTACCGTCAGCTTGGGTTTCTGCTTTGGTACGCAAAATACCCAAGTCCGAGCCACAATGCGGCTCAGTCAAACACATGGTGCCACCCCAGGTGCCATCCACCATTTTTGGCAAATACGCTTGCTGCAGAGACTCATCCGCATAGTTTTCCAGCAGCCTTGCTGCCGACTGGGACAACCCCGTGTACATACCCCAAGACCAGTTAGCAGAGCTCACCATCTCGCTCATCACCAAGCCTAAAGAGTTTGGCAAGCCTTGACCGCCAAACGCCGTGCTGGCGGTCATAGAAGGCCAGCCACCTTCGGCATATTGTTGGTAGGCTTCTTTAAAGCCTTTGGGCGTAGTCACGCCGTCTTCGCTCCAGGTACAACCTTCTTGATCGCCGGTCTGGTTCAACGGTGACAATACGTTTTCAGAAAACTTGGCGCCTTCATCAATAATGGCGTCGAGTAAGTCTTCACTCACTTCTTCACGCTTGGCCAGGTTTGCATAGTGGTCGTTGCAGTTCAGCACATTTTTAAGAACGAAGTGGATATCGCGTAATGGAGCTTTGTATTGCGGCATGATAAATCCTCTTTCCAAAAGCGGCCGATGTCCTCGACCGTCAATGTTGACGGTGAACACTATAACAGGGAATTTACGCCTGACAAGACTGTATGGATCATTTTTTATGTCACTTGAGTCAATTCAAAGCCGCCAATGATTAGGAAACATCAGCGGCAAAGGCAGGTCCCAATACCACGTACCCTCATCCTCAACCCCACGTTAGCAGCAGAGTAAGGACACGATGAACAAATCACTTAACACCACCCGAACCGTGCTAATTCTGCTGATTGGCGTTTTTATCATTGCCAGGCTGGCCCTGCCCGAGTATGCAAAACATGTTATCAATCAACAGCTTGGAAATTTAAAAGAGTATCGTGGCCACGTAGAAGATGTGAGTTTGGCCATCTGGCGAGGCGCTTATTCAGTGCAGGGTGTGATGATTGAAAAACGGGACGGCCATGCCCAGGCACCGCTTTTTATCAGCAATGAAATCGACTTCTCCCTCGACTGGTCATCACTACTGCATGGCGAAGTCCTTGCCGATATCCGCTTTGTCGGCCCGGAAATTAATTTTGTTGACCAGAAAAAAGACGGCGACCAGACCGGTAAAGATCAGGATTGGCGAGAAGTGGTAAAAAGCCTGGTACCCATCACCATCAACACCTTTCAAATTCAAAGCGGCGCCATTCATTTCCGCAATTTCGCGTCATCACCACCGGTTAATTTACAACTCTCCGAGCTGGATATCGTCGTCAGCAATCTGACCAATGCCGACCGCGGCAAAAAAGCACAACAAGCGCGAATCGATGGCAGCGGCAAAATGCTAGATCACGCGCCGTTTGAGGTTTACGGTATTCTCGACCCCTTGGGAAATCTGGAAAATTTTGATATCAATCTGCGGATCAGTGATATCGATTTGCGCCGCGCCAATACCTTGACCAAAGCCTACGCCAATTTCGATTTTCAATCCGGTCATGGCGATTTTGTTATGGAATTGCGGGCGCGGGACGGCAACCTCAGCGGCTACGCAAAGCCCCTGCTCAACGACGTGGATATTATCGACTGGGAAGAAGCTAAAGAATTAAGCGCACCGTGGGAGGGTTTTGTCGCTGCGGTAAGCTGGCTGCTAAGCAATCACGACAAAGAGCGCATCGCCAGCAAAATTGAAATAAAAGGCGAGCTACAGCAACAAGACGTTAGCACCTGGCAAGCCTTTACATCCATACTGCGAAACGCATTTATCCAAGCCTACGAAGCGCGGTTCGACAATAGCTAAGTGATTAATCAGACAATAGGGATAAATTTAAATACTTTGCTGCTGTTGCAAAATCAGTCGGCTTGTCTAAACGGGGGATAATGCCTAAGCACGGCGCTTTTAGCATCTCAGCAAGACTTTGAATATTCTCTTCAAAACAGCTCATATCCGCATCGACTTGGTTGGCCACCCAACCCACCAAAGGCAAGCCGTCTCGAGCAATGGCCCCAGCAGTTAGCAGGGCATGGTTAAGACAACCCAGTTTCATACCAACAACCAAAATCACGGGTATTTGCAACTCAACCGCCAAGTCCGCCATCGTTTCACGCATATTGATTGGCACTCGCCAGCCTCCGGCGCCTTCAATCAAGCGCAGGTCCGCTGGCTTCATTAAGGCCCCCCGGCAATATCCCGCCAACTGCGACGCGCTCACCCGTCGTCCCTCTTTGGCCGCCGCAATATGTGGTGACACCGGCGCATCAAACAACACCGGATTCACTTGGGCATAAGGCAACGCTTCGGTCATTTCCTGAGAAAGCAGCACTGCATCTCGGTTGACCAGCCCTTCCAGGCCTTGTTCTGATCCTGCGGCAACCGGCTTTAATGCCAAGGTCTTCAAGCCTTGCTGCTTTGCTGCATTTAACAGCGCACAGGTCACCAAGGTTTTACCTGCATCGGTGTCCGTGCCGGTTATAAAGTAATTTTTTTGCTTTGCCATTTAGGCCATCTCTAAAATAACGATCAAATTATGTCTTTATATAAACACAGATACCAAACCTGATAACTCGCAGGAAGTGTGCCCTCTGCTTCTCTAAAACGCTCATAGGCTTGGGTTAAAGCCTGAATACGGCGACGCCCCGTTAAACCATCAGGTCGGCCACCGTTGACATTATGAGCACCCAGTTTTTTTAATTCTCGGGTCAAATCACTGAGTTTAGCGTAGCGTACAATCTCTTGCTGTTCCTGCCAGCTTGCCACCGACAAACCACTTTGTTGCACAGCCTGCTCCAGTACCTCACGCGCGCTAAATTGATTGACATGCACATAGCTGTCAACGCTCTGCCAGGCCTGCCGTAATTCTCTAAGCGTCTCCGGCCCCAAGGTGGCAATATACGCCGAGCCACCGGGTTTAAGAACGCGCTCAATTTCTTGGCAAACCGCAGAGAAATTTTCGCACCACTGCAAAGACAGGCTAGAAAAGATGCCATCGACACTTTCATCTGCCAACGGCAAATCTTCCGCATCGCCACACAGCCAATAATCGGCATGCTCAACATGTTTGGACTTGGCATACCCAAGCATCCCTTCTGCCAAATCTGCCGCAATTAACGGACCCGTCACCCGCTGCCGGAGTGCTGCCAGGCTGTAGCCTGTGCCACACCCTAAATCCATCATGCTTGGGAGGCTATCCGCCACCTTCGTAAAAAGCGTATCTGCCACCCGGCGTTGCAAATCGGCCACGCTGTCATAGCTGGCAGCTGCCCGACTAAAAGACTTGGCGACATCTTTTTTATCAAACTGACGTGGATCTGCAAACGTGATTAAATTTTGTTTTTGCAAGAACGCCAGCACGATTTTAATAAACGCTGCCGGCTGGGATAAAAATAGTAAATGCCCCACCCCGCTCATAAGCTCCACGTGATGCGACGCAAAGTTTTTCTGAAAAGCAGTGGCCGCACTCGCCGGAACCAGCGCATCGTTTTCAGCAAAAATGTGCAGGCAAGGCATATCTAGCTGCGACAAATATTCACTGTTATTCATCTCGCTCAAACACTGCAATGCCCACATTAAATTATCGGCACTGAGCTGATCACTCATATCCAGATAATCAATCTGCTGCTGTAATGGCTTAGCTTGGGGGTCGCCATAACACTGCAAGGTGTTAAACCGCTTTAAACCGCGTGAAGTATTGACAGCCACGGCGGCCGCAAAGCGTTGGTAGGTGGCATCTGCCATAGCCTCGGGCCAAGATGCGGTGGCAGTAAATCGTGCATTGGCCGCCACGCCAACCAGCGCCAACACCCGCTCAGGATAACGACCCGCAATCCGCGCCGCCAACATGCCACCCAACGACCAACCCAGATAAATGGCCTGGGCTGGTAGCACCGGAATGAGCTGATCAATCAACGCATCCGGGTCGGCGTAAGCTGCCATCGATCGGCTTGCACCAAAGCCCGGTAAGTCAATCAAGGTGATATTAAAATAACGACGCAGCTCGGGCAGCAGGCTCCGCCAAATCGACGAATCACTGCCCCAGCCATGGAGCAAAACCAGCTCTACCGCCGCAATATTCGTTGAGCACAAACGCTCACGATATAAGCCAGACAAACGTGGTGTAGACAATAACGGCTCGGACATTAGCGGGAAAGTTCTCCCGGCCACACCGCTGCCAGTGTCGATAACAACTGGTCTACATTGGCGTCACTGTGAGCAGCAGACAGGGTAATGCGTAACCTTGCCGTACCATCTGGCACCGTGGGCGGACGAATTGCCGAGATTAATATGCCCTGCGCTTCGAGCGCTCTACTGATCGCCATTGCCTGGGCATCATCGCCGACCAGCAAAGGCTGAATCGCCGTGGGCGAGGTCATTAACGGTAGCCCCAATTCCGCCGCGCCGGTGCGAAAACGCTGAATCAAACCTTGCAGGTGACTGCGCCGCCAGCTTTCTTCCTGCACCACCTCTAACGACGCCAAGGTGGCGGCCGCAATGGCTGGAGGAATAGCCGTGGTGTAAATATAGGGCCGGGCAAATTGAATCAGACTTTCTATCAGGGTCTCACTGCCGGCAATAAAAGCACCGTAGCTGCCAATGGCTTTGCCCAAGGTGCCCATTAAGACGGGCAACTGTTGTTGATCAAGACCAAAGTGTTCTGCGCTGCCGCCGCCATGCTCACCCAGCACACCAAAGCCGTGGGCGTCGTCGGCCATCAACCAGGCATTATGTTGTTGGGCAATTGCCGCCAACTCGACCAAAGGGGCAGCATCACCGTCCATGCTAAACACCGAATCAACCACAATCAGTCGATTGCCTTCTTCGGGCAGTTTGCGCAAGCGGCGTTGCAAATCATCAAGATCATTATGCTGAAAACGCTGGAAACGCGCACCGCTAAGTAATCCGGCATCAAGGAGAGAGGCGTGGTTCAGGCGATCTTCTATAACATGATCGCCCCGGCCAATTAAGGCGGCGACCGCGCCAAGATTTGCCATGTATCCCGTAGAAAACAACAAGGCTCGATCTCGCCCGGTTATCTCGGCGAGGCGCTCTTCCAAACGGTGGTGTAAAACAGAATGACCGCTGACCAAATGCGAGGCGCCACTGCCAACACCAAAATTTTTGGCGGCAATCGTCATCGCATCAATCAGCTTGGGATGATTAGCCAGACCCAGATAGTCGTTACTGCAAAACTGCAGCATGTTTTTACCGTCTATCTCGATCCGTGAATCTTGAGCAGATTCCAACACCCGACGTTGACGATAGCGACTCTGTTCCCGGCGCGCTGTCAGCCGGCGCTGCAGGGCCCGTTCCAACATGAGGAATTACGCAGTCGCGTCGTAGAAAAATGAGTCGTTGCGCATTTTTTCCACTTCGGCCAACAAAGCCTCGCCCTGCGCTTCATCGTCGTGCTCGACACCGCGCTCTTCGGGCTTGATACCCAAGCGGTCAAACAGTTGCAGATCTTTATTGGCTTCGGGATTGGGGGTGGTCAGCAATTTTTCACCGTAGAAAATGGAGTTTGCACCGGCAAAATACGCCAGCGCATGCATTTCTTGGTTCATTGACTCGCGACCTGCCGACAGACGCACATGGGACTGGGGCATCAATATTCTCGCCACTGCAATGGTGCGGATAAAGTCAAAGGGGTCGAGGTCTTCGACCTGATCCAACGGCGTGCCCTCTACTTTTACCAGCATATTAATGGGCACACTCTCGGGGTGCGCTGGCAAATTAGCTAATTGCAATAACAAGCCCACTCGATCTCGAACAGACTCGCCCATACCGACAATACCGCCGCTGCACACTTTAATACCGGCATCGCGAACATGGCCCAGTGTCGTCAGTCGATCCTGATACGTTCGGGTAGTGATAATTTCGCCGTAGAATTCTGGCGAGGTATCCAGATTGTGGTTGTAGTAATCCAGCCCCGCTTCAGACAGCTCGGCAGCTTGTTCGTCGGTGAGCATTCCCAAGGTCATGCAGGTTTCCAGCCCCATTTCCTTAACGCCTTTAACCATAGCCGTGACATAGGGCATGTCTTTTTTCTTGGGAGAACGCCAAGCAGCACCCATACAAAAACGCGTAGAACCCTGTGCCTTGGCGGCTTTCGCCTCGGCCAGTACTTTTTCTACTTCCATGAGCTTTTCTTTTTCTAGCCCCGTGTCGTAGCGATTACTCTGGGGGCAGTATTTGCAGTCTTCCGGGCAAGCGCCGGTTTTAATCGACAGCAAGGTGCTCACTTGCACACTGTTGGGGTCAAAATTGGCTCGGTGCACCGTCTGCGCCTGAAACAACAGGTCGTTAAATGGCTGCTCAAACAGGGCCTGAACTTCTTCAGGTGTCCAGTCGGTACGAATGGCAGTGGCGGATGACAGACTCATGCGAAATTTCCCTTTGGGTGCTACAGACACTATCTTTAAAGCAAAGCGATATCATATCGCCCCAAATTCCACTGTCAACCTGCAAGGATGCTTATGGTTAACAGCGCCTGTTTTTCTTCATCGTTGCTGCAGCGGTTTTTCCCCAGTCGCTGCCTCATTTGTCAGCTGCCAAGCCGCCGTAGCAGGGAGCTTTGTGTAGATTGCGAAGCCGACTTGCCTTGGCTGGGCGCCCGCTGTCGCCAATGCGCGTTGCCACTCCCCCGGGGCAGCTCCGCGTTACTTTGTGGCAAATGTGTGAGCAAGCCACCCGCGTTTTCACGTTGTCTGTGTCCACTGCGCTACGACTTTCCCGTAGACCGACTGATCACGGGCTTTAAACACCATCGCCAGTTCACCCATGCAGCGCTGCTAGCCCAGTTATGGATAGAGGCCACCGCAGACCTCATTGGCGACCCATCACCCGATATCATTATGCCGGTGCCTCTACATTGGCGGCGACGCTTTCAGCGGGGCTACAACCAATCAGAGTTGCTCGCCAAGTGGTGGTCAGATGCACTGCACATTCCCATATTAAACGCCCTTCGCCGCCACCGCGCCACCCCATCGCAGCAAGGCTTATCGGCCAAACAGCGGCGCAGAAATTTGTATAAGGCTTTTATCCTTTGCAAGCCTGAACAAATACAAGGCAAACATATCGCGCTGGTAGACGATGTGCTCACCACAGGCGCGACAGCCCATAGCCTGGCCGCTATACTGGCCCGCAATGGTGCCCGCCAAATTGATATTTGGTGTCTGGCGCGCACCCCTTAAACCGATTGAAGGAGGCTCAATGGGACGTCTTTTTTTGCTCCTGATGCTGAGCATCATTCCCAGCTTGCCCACACTAGCTGCAGAACAAGTCCTCAAGTTTGATGCTCGCTTACACAATTACGACTACCCTTTTCCGGTGCAGTTTTTTGGTTTTAAGTCCCAAGGACAACAGCTTGAAATGGCCTACGGCTATCTCAAGGGCAAAAACAACATGCCTACCATTACGCTACTCCACGGCAAAAACTTTAATGCCGCCTATTGGCAGCAAACCGCCAGCGCCTTAAACACGCTGGGCTATAACGTGGTGATGCCCGACCAAATTGGTTTTGGCAAATCGTCCAAACCCGTCAATTATCAATATTCCTTTGCCGCCTTGGCGCAAAATACCCGCCAATTGCTGGACTCATTACAGATAGAAAAAAGCATCATCCTCGGCCACTCTATGGGGGGCATGTTAGCCAGCCGTTTTGCCCTGCTCTACCCCCAGCACAGCAGCCAGCTGATTTTGCTCAACCCCATTGGTTTAGAGAATTACCTGCATTATGTGCAGTACAAAGATCCCGCTTTTTTCTACCAAAACGAGCGCCAACTCACTGCTGAAAAAATCCGTCAGTACCAGCAGAAAAACTACTATGACGGCGCTTGGACTGCTAAATACGAGGCCCTAACCACGCCGCTGATAGGCTGGATACAAGGCCCGGATGCCGAGCAAATGGCGCAGGTTAGCGCCCGCAGCTACGATATGATTTTCACCCAACCTGTAATCACCGAATTTAAAGACCTGCAAGTGCCCACTACCCTCATTTTAGGTACCCGCGACCGCACTGGCCCCGGCCGAAATTGGAAAAAACCCGGTGTCACCCATGAGCTTGGCCGCTACGACAAGCTGGGCAAGCGCGTTCAAGAACTGCGCCCGGAAACAACATTAATTGAACTTAGCGATCTGGGGCATTTACCCCATATCGAAGCCTTTCCTCGATTTATAAAGGCCCTTCAACAAGCTCTCTCTGTAAACCAAGAACAAAGCCTGCCAGCCCATGAGCAAGCTGCACCTTGAGCGCCCAAGACTGGCAAGCCGTCATACTTACCCTGCAATTGGCAGGGGTGACTACGCTGATATTACTGATACTGGGCACTCCCTTGGCGTGGTGGCTGGCCAATAGCCGCTGGCGAGGCAAAGCCGTGCTTGAGGCCGTGGTCGCGCTACCCTTGGTGCTACCCCCCACCGTGCTGGGTTTTTACCTGCTGATTGCCTTTGCGCCCGATTCACCGATAGCCCAACTATGGCAAAGTCTGACCGGTCAGCGCTTGTCTTTTAGTTTTAGTGGTTTGGTAATTGCCTCGGTGCTGTATTCATTACCCTTTGTGGTTCAACCTCTGCAAAGTGCGTTTCAGCAACTGCCAAAATCCCTACTGGAAACCGCCGCCACCCTCGGCGCCTCACCCTTGAACCGGTTTTTTAGTCTGGTGTTGCCCATGACCCGCAGCAGCTTTTTAGTTGCCATTACGCTGGGCTTTGCCCACACCGTGGGTGAATTTGGCGTTGTATTAATGATTGGCGGCAATATCCCCGGCGAGACGCAAGTGATCTCTATCGCGCTCTACGACCGGGTGGAATCGCTACAATATGAAGCCGCCCACTATATGGCTGGCGGCCTCATACTCTTCTCACTGCTAGTACTGTCGCTGGTATATAGCCTAAATCGCCATCGCAGCTTGGGGAGAAGTGCATGAGTTTGCTCATCTCCCTCGCGTTACAGCATGGCGACTTCAATTTAGAGGTTGATGCCGCTCTGCCCAGCAGCGGCATCAGCGCCATTTGTGGTCACAGCGGCAGCGGCAAAACCACTTTGCTACGCTGTATTGCCGGGCTGGATAAAGCCCCCCAAGGGCTCATTCAATTTAAGGGCCAAGACTGGCAAAGCGGCAGTCGCTGCCTGCCCGCAGAAAAGCGGGGTGTGGGCATGGTCTTTCAAGATGCTCGACTCTTTTCCCATCTCAATGTGCGGGGCAATTTAAACTATGCCCGTCGTCGGGCCTTTCAAAAATCAGGCCCCAGTCACGATGAGGTTTGCCATTGGCTGGATATTCGCCAGCTGTTAAACCGCCCCATCGACAAACTTTCTGGCGGTGAAAAAAAGCGGGTCGCGATTGCCCGCGCCCTACTCCGTCACCCGCAAATATTGCTGATGGACGAGCCCCTGGCCGGTTTACATGACAGCGCTCGCGACGAGATGCTCAGCCTGCTTGAGGGCCTCCCCCAGCATCTGGACATTCCGATTATTTACGTAAGCCACAGTTTTCAAGAAGTAAGCCGTTTGGCTGAGCAGGTTCTATTACTGGACAATGGCGACGTGCTGGCTCAAGACGATATTATTGCGCTGTGCTCACGCCTGGATTTACCTCTGGCACAACAACAAGATGCTGGCGCGATATTGCAGGCCACGCTGGATAAGCACGACCAACACTTTAACCTCAGCAGGGTAAAGCTAGACCAACAACATTATTTAGACTTGGCCGAAATTCGCGGCGACATCGGCAGCCCCTTGCGGGTGTTTGTGCCGGCTCGAGATGTCAGCATCAGCCTTGAAGCACCCAGCAACAGCTCAATACTCAACCGCCTATCCTGTACCATCGACACCATCAAAGCCGCTGGCGCTGCCCAAGTATTGCTACGGCTACGAATAGACGATGGCGAAAAAACACAGTTTTTGCTGGCCAAAATCACCCGAAAATCCTGCGAGCAACTCGCATTAAAGGAAAATATGAACGTTTTCGCCCAGATCAAAAGTGTCGCCCTCGTGAATCAAATGGGGTGGGGACAATGAGCGACAGTCAGCGAGAAGGCTTTACCAACCTCAACCCAGACCGGGTCATTGATGCCGTAGAAAGCCAAGGATTTCTCAGTGATTTACGGGTGTTTGCCTTAAACAGCTATGAGAATCGCGTCTACCAGTTTGGCCTTGAAGAAGCCGAACCCGTAGTGGTGAAATTTTACCGGCCCGCGCGCTGGAGCAATGAACAAATACTGGAAGAACACCGCTTTACTCAACAGTTATTTGATACCGAAATTCCTGTTATTCCCCCTTGGCAAAATGACGATGGCGACACCCTGTTCCATTTTGAGGGCTACCGCTTTGCCGTTTACCCCCGCCGTGGCGGCCACGCGCCAGCACTCGATGACATGGACAACCTTTTTCAGCTGGGCAGATTATTTGGCCGACTGCATCTGATGAGTAGCAGTGAAGACTTTGTGCACCGCCCAACATTGGATGCCAATAGCTTTGGCCACCAAAGCCGCCAATACCTTTTAGAAAACGATTTTCTGCCAGACTCCCTAAAAGAAGCCTACTCCGGTCTTAGCCGAGATGTATTAGCATTGGTCGATCAGCGTTTTGATCAGTCGCCAGCTCGACAGTTGCGGGCCCATGGCGACGGCCACGTTGGCAATATCCTCTGGCGAGGCGAAGAAACCTGGTTGGTTGATTTTGACGACAGCCGCACCGCCCCCGCCATTCAAGACCTGTGGATGTTTCTGTCTGGCGACGGCGATGCCCAGCAAAGGGCATTATTAGAACTGGTAGAGGGCTACGAAGAGTTTTTTGAGTTTAATCCACGGGAGCTGACCTTAATCGAGCCCCTTAGAAGCCTGCGTATTATGCACCACGCCGCGTGGCTGGCTAAACGCTGGCAAGACCCTGCTTTTCCTAAAGCCTTCCCCTGGTTTAATACCGAGCGCTATTGGGGTGAACATATTCTGCAACTTCGCGAGCAGCTTTCTGCCCTGCAAGAACCGCCATTGCGACTGCCCTTTTAGTGGTCGCCATCACAATTCTCACCTTTGCCACATCCACCCAGGTTACAACCCCGTAACAAGCTCTTGTACAAAGTATCACTTCGGCGCAAAATGTAGTCATTGAATACATTTGTTCGAAATATCAATAATAGCAATAACAGCTGAGAAGAATTTATGTTCACCATCCAAGTTAACGGTGTCGATCACACCGTGGATGTGCCCGAAGACAAACCACTGCTATGGGTACTGCGGGAAAACATCAAGCTCACCGGCACTAAATTTGGTTGCGGCCAAGCACTATGCGGCGCCTGTACCGTACATCTCGATGGCCAGCCCACCCGCTCCTGCGTACTGCCTATTTCTGCAGTAGGTCAAAAACGGGTGGACACCATAGAGATCATCGGCAGCGACCGGGTTGGTGAATTAGTACAAAGCGCTTGGCGAGATATGAATATCCCCCAATGTGGTTACTGTCAGTCTGGGCAAATTATGGCCGCAACTGCGCTACTCCAAAACAATTCAGCTCCCAACGACCAAGATATCAACGAAGCCATGTCAGGCAACATTTGCCGTTGCGGCACCTACAAGCGCATCCGTCGCGCCATTCATAAAATTGCTGACGAGCAGCTTTAAGGGGTCGTTATGAAAATAAATACAGAATTAAATCGCCGCGAATTTTTACGTATAACGGCCCTGGCGGGCGGCGGTTTGCTCGTAGCCTGTGGCGGAGGCGGTAGTGGTGGCAGCCAAACCGCAGACGACAATGGCGGCCCTGGTGTGGGAAACGGCGGCGAAGCTAGTACCCCGGCAGAAGAGTATGACGTTGGCGCGTTTATGCGTATCGATACCGACAATCAGGTCACCATATTAGTTGGCGCTGCCGAAATTGGCCAAGGCGCCTTAACCTCCTTACCGATGATTGTGGCAGAAGAACTCGATGCTGACTGGAGCAAAGTTAGATCAGAACTTTCGCCAGTAGCCCCCCGGTTCAACAACCCCTACTACGTTGGCGCCCTGCAATTTACCGTCGCCAGCTCAGTGGTAAGAGGCTATTTTGAACCCCAACGAAAAGTCGGCGCGGCCGTTAGACAGATGATGGTGAATGCCGCCGCCAAACGCTGGAATGTCAACGCCGACAGTCTTCGAACTGAATCTGGCATGGTCATCGACGAAGCTAATGGTCGCAGCACCAGCTACGGCGAACTGGCCAGCGCCGCTGCCCAAGAACCTATCCCCTTTAATCCTCGTTTAAAATCCCCTGACGACTACCGCATTATTGGCAAATCCAAGCAACGCTTGGATGTTAATGGCAAAGTTGATGGCAGCTTTCAATACGGCATCGATGTCGACATTCCTGACATGCTCACTGCGATCATCGTCAGACCACCACGTTTTGGTGGCCAAGCTCTCAACTATGACCGCAATACCGTGATGGCCGTCCCCGGCGTGGTAGATGTGATAACCATTTTAGGCGGTGTTGCCATTGTCGCAGAAGATTACTGGTCGGCAACAAAAGGCCGCCAAGCATTACAAGTCAACTGGGCCGAATTACTAGCAGGTCGCACGGACTCACAAGCCCAGCGCAACGAATACGGATTTAAGCTTAATCTTCCCGGTGTGCCGCTTAGAATCGACGGCTCCACACTGTTAGCCAATACCTTTGCCAAAGAAGTTATCAGCGAAGATTATTACTTCCCCTATCAAGCCCATGCTGCCATGGAGCCTCTTAACGTCGTTATAGACTACCGAGGCAACAGCGCCGATATTTGGACCGGCACCCAGTCCCCCACTGTCGACAAAATTATTGCCTCCACTATTCTCGGTCTTCTTCCTGGCCAGCTTAATTTTCATGTCATGCCCGCGGGTGGTGGCTTTGGTCGCCGAGGCAACTTGCTCGCCGATTTTGTACGAGACGCCGCCTTGGTCGCCAAAGTCATCCAGCGGCCACTAAAACTCATCTGGAGCCGTGAAGACGATATGAAAGGCGGTTTTTATCGTCCCGCCGCCATGGTCAGAGTATCTGCCGGTCTTAACGATGCCGGTGAAATCATCTCTTGGAGCCACAGGGCCATTACCCAAGACGTAACCGCAGCACTGTACACAGAAGAACTCACCGACTTATTACTAGACTTTAAGCTGCCCGCACTCACAGACCTCACCGACTTAGAAAACGGCATGCCCTACGATATCGACAATGTGCTGGTCGATTTTCACCTTACCGTCAAACCCAACATGCCTGCACTGTGGATGCGCTCGGTAAATAAGTACACCGACGTTTTCGCCCAAGAAACCCTCATTGACAAAGTGGCCCAGCAAGCCGCACAAGACCCTTACCAATTTCGCCGCGGCATGCTCACCAACAAGCCCCGCCATCGGGCCGTACTCGACGCCGTCGCCCAAGCCGCCAACTGGGGCTCGCCACCCTCCGGCCAATTCCAAGGTATTGCGATCATGGGTCACTGGGGCAGCTTTGTCGCTCAAGTGGTCGAGGTTTCCGTCGACAGCCAACGCCGTTTAACGGTTCATCGTGTTGTCACCGCCGCCGACTGCGGCACGGCAATCAACCCAGATTTGGTAATTGCCCAATTGGAGTCCGCCGTTATTTTCGCTTTATCCAGCGTGTTATTTGGTGAAATTGAACTAGTAGACGGTGTTGTTCAACAAAATAATTTTGACGACTACCCGGTGGTGAGAATGTACCAAGCACCCGAGATGGAAACCGTATTGGTTAATAGCGGCGACAACCCAGGCGGCGTTGGCGAGCTGGGTGTGCCCTGTGTCGGCCCGGCATTATGTAACGCGATTTTTGCCGCCACCGGCGAGCTGATTACCGAGCTGCCACTAAAAAACCTCAATTTTGATATCGCCTAGGAGGCAGTCGTTATGAAAACAGTCTCAGCGCCTTTTTGTACGGTGATATCTGGCATAATTTTATGCTTAGCCTCCTTCGCCACCCAAGCGCAATCGCCGCTTTTTCAACCTTTATATGACGTGCTCACCCACCCCCGCTGTTTAAACTGCCATACCAATACTGAGTTTCCTCGTCAGGGTGACGAAAGAAAACGTCACGCTCAACTTGTTGTAAGAGGTCCCGATAATCACGGCGCAGAAACCCTGCAATGCAGTGCTTGCCATCAAGACAAAAACGTCGCAGACGACGCTGTACCCGGCGCACCCCACTGGGCATTGGCACCGTTAAGCATGGGCTGGGAAGGACTTAATGCAGTTGAGTTATGTCAGGCCGTTAAAGATCGGCGTAAAAATGGTGACCGCAGCCTGGACGATCTCTTCCATCACATGTCAGAAGACGCGCTTGTGTTGTGGGGGTGGTCTCCCGGCAAGGGCCGCACACTGCCACCCCTTAGCCAGCCCGAATTCGTCCAAGCACTGCAAACATGGGTAGACGCGGGTGGCCCCTGCTGAAATACAACACCGGGTCTTAAGAAAGGCTCTCTTTAAAATGCGCCATAAGCCCTTCTACCGTATTGATAGTTTTGACTTCAGGGGTCAAAAATTCCGCAAAACGGCGCATGTCATCGCCTAAAATGGCACTGCAATAAAAACTGTAGGCGTATTTTTGCGCATTCAATTTAGGACGATACTCAGCTATTAAATTTAGCAGGGTATTAAAAGAGTCAATAATCCGTTGCTGAATTAGCGTTTCAGTATCAAAGGCGGCGGCATCCGTCAGCCATCGTAATATCAAGCGCCGAATCACCGGATCACGATCCAGCACAATGAGAAAAGATTCTGCATAACTAAATAATCGCCGCTGGGCAGATAAGCTGACGTCCGTCTCCGCCTGTTCATCTACCCACGCCAGCGCTGTATCCACACGATTCGACACACTCTGCAAATAAACATCTTCTTTGCCATTAAAATGATCGTACAACGCGCCCTTAGTTAGCTTACAAGCCTTGGCCAACTGATCCATGCTGGTTGCCGCATAACCCTTATCAGAAAATAGCTGTGCAGCCACGTTCATAATGTGTGCTTTGGTTTTTAACCGTTTACTGCCTAAACCCTCTGTCATGTTGACAATACCGCTCCACACTATGCTGTTTGACTATGCAATTTCATTATGCAATTTCACTGCGCCATCCCAATGTTTACCGGCCACAGTATGCCGTGACGAGCTTGCAAAGCAAAAGTATTGCATAAATATACCGATCGGTATATTGTTCAAAAACCTACCGATCGGTATATAGACATGCACACCAATAATCAAATAAAAAATAATACCCTTCCACCCTTACGGAAGAGCTTCGGCTCTGCCTTTTTTTACATTTTCTGTGTGCTGGCGCTGCTACTCCCCGGCACCAGCTTTGCCGGTGTCGGCATACTGCCCATTGGTTTTGGCAGTCAATCTTACGCCCGCAGCGGCACCGACATCGCCTACTCTTCTGACCCAATGAGTTTGAATAACAACCCAGCAGGTATCGCGCAAATTGATCGCCCAGAGTTAAACCTCATCATCGAGCCCAATATTATCTATGGCGTCAGGCATCAAGACTCCCTGGGCAATAATAAAAACTCAGACAATGACCTTGTGGTTTTAGTGAGTGGCGGTTGGGCAACGCCCTTGGCATCAAACCCCAACATTGTGGTGGGTTTAGGCTTGTTCACCCAAGGTGGGGTTGGCTACGACTACCCAGACCTGAAAACTGATTTTGACAACCGAGACGACTTACTCGCCCTTTTTGGTGTTTTTCGCCTCGCCCCCGCCATTGCATGGAATATAAACGAGCGACTGCGAGTTGGCCTGTCGGCGTCAATCAATTACTCCCAAGCCGAGCAAGAAGTCTTCCCTGACACCTCAGTACTGGCAGCCGAACCCTTTTTTGGACTAAAACTCAACGACCTCAGCGGCACCAGCTTGTCGTGGCGAATCGGATTGCAATATGACCTCAGTGATCAGCTGACCGTAGGATTCAACTACAGCGAACAAACCGACCTCAAGCTGGACGGCGGCAATGCCGAAGTGAACTACAGCGCCTTGGGCATTGGTAAAATCGACTACCAAAACGCCCGGATTACCGGGCTTTCCTTACCCCGAGAAATCGGCATTGGCTTCGCGTGGCAGGCAACCCCAAAGCTCTCAATTGGCGCCGACCTGAACTGGTATGAATGGAGTGAGTCGCTAGGTAATATCCGCAGTGAACTCACCAACCCAAACTACACTGCAGCCGAAGATGGCCCGCCTATTCCCGACCAAATAACGGTAATAACAGACTTTGGTGGGCAGGATAATTTCTCCAAGTCAGTCTCTGCCGACTACTTAATAAACGAGCGCAACCAGCTGTTTTTAGGCCTCCAACACACCAACAACGTTATCACCAAAGCAGCCACCAGCCCATTAACTAACTTGTTAGGAAAATGGCATTTAAGCATCGGCCTAGAGCACCAATTCACCTCAAACTGGCATGCCACCGTAGTTTACGCCCATGCCCTGCAAGAACAGAGAGACTACCAAAATACCCAGTTTCCACTCGGTAACGAATCCCGAGAAAGTTACAGCGCCTATAACCTGGTTTTTGAAGTTGGTTACCGTTGGTAGTGGTGTATATAGAGAGCGAAACCAATGGGGTCAGAAACCAATGGGGGCAGGAAACCAATGGAACCAATGGGGTCAGAGTCATTGATTTTGGTTTTCTCGGAATACTGCTGACTTCCTATCCCCGCCTCTCCCCAAAGGCGCTGACCGTCGCCCGGTTTTAGCTTCAATCTGCGCCCTAAAACGATCACTACCCAAAACCCACGCTTTGTTTGTGGCTTCACGTATCGCCGTCAAGTCACGCTCAGGCATCCTGCCCCGAAACAACGCGCGGTAGGCGCTCTGCCGCTCCTCATCTGCTTTACCCAACTGGATATATAACTCATGTGGCGTCAACAGCTGAATGGACTTGCCCAAAGCATTACCTTGATAACTAGACCAAGGGTACTCCGATGCATGCACCACCATGCCAGCCCGCACGGGATTCAATTCAATATAGCGATACACAGTCAACAAGTAATTTTCAGCATCCACCAAGGTCGATTTATAACGGCCCTCCCACAGCGTACCGGTGCGAGCATAGGTGTAATTGAAATACTGAACATACTTGCGCCCCTGCGCCTGCATCATACGGCTGACCCCATGCTCATCGCTGGGCGTAACCAGAAGATGAACATGATTCGTCATCAATACAAAAGCGTGAACGGCAACGCGATATTTTTCTGCAGCATCCTTGAGAAAGGACAAATAGGCCTTGTAATCAGCCTCATTAAAAAAGCAGGGTTCTCGGTTATTACCACGTTGAATAATATGCTGGGAACAGCCGGGTAAATAAAGTCTTGGTAAGCGGGCCATAGCACTTCTCCATACAACTTAAACCAAGACTATAGTGCTGAGATAGAAAAATCAATGACTCTGACCCCATTGATTGCTTCTGAACCATCAAGTCTATGTTCATCGCTGTGCTTTGAAAACTCGGCAAAGGAACTCAACCTCAATGCTCCAGTTTCAAAGAACGCGTCTACATACTGCTTCTCAAGGTAGCGGTACAGATATGGGCGCCTGATCCTCCACTCACTACCAAACTGTACAGAAATTGCAGGTTGCGGCTTGCTCATTATAGATTCCTAAAGCCCCACGCCAGGGGCAGACAAAATGGAGCGAATTTTTGTGCGACACTGAGCGCAGCGAATGCACAAAAAGGCGCGGAGTTTTGGCTGTCCCGCCGCGCTTTTTAGCGGCAACTGCGCGTACTTGTTATGAGCTTTACTAAATTTGACTTCACCCGGCCTTAATCCACTTGCCCCTTATAGGCGCCGTAAATGCAACTGATAGCGCTTACCGAAACGCCTACAGCAAGGGCAACCAAAATACTGGATAAATCCACGTTGTTACTTTCGTAGCCTATACGAGACACTACGAATTCATTGATAAAATATAAGACCGCCACGAAAGACAAGCCGAAGACTGCACCTAACGAACCCGCCTTACCAAAGCCAACTTTGTGATTCCTGCAATATCCCGACAAAATTTGCAGGGAAACTACGAATGTAATTACAACCGCGTAGCGCATTATATGGTCAGCCTCCATTGGTTACGCTTTTCCTCGCTCTTCACTCGCAAACTCATAACAGCTAATTCAACATCAAAATGACGTGTTTAAACACGTCAATCTGACATCTATCCACGAAAGGTTTTTTAAATTCATTGGCTATCCCTTTGTTTATTCATCGAATTCCTTTCTTAAGCTGTGCCACTCACCCGGCCAAAGGCATCAATTTGACACCTATCCTTGCAGACACTGCAGAACCGGCTAACACTGTATAAAACCACCACAGCACAAGGAGTGTGCCATAGTTTCTGCTTTTATCGGGGAGATTACCCGGTGCAACCGCTTTGCCGTTAATACTGTTTCACCTACGCACAAACTGACGTCATTTCTATTGATACTGCTGCTGATACCTGCGCTGATGAAACAACAGCGCCCACGCTATACGAACTAGTTTATTCGCTAACGCAACGACCACAATATTCCGATGTCGCCCTCCCGGCAACGAATCTAACCACAACGTAACACTTCGCTTTGGATTCATGTGCCGCAAAACCGCTCGAGCATCATGGATTAACATTCGTCCCGGTAGGCATCACCGTGCTTACTTATCCCTAACAGCCCTTGTGTACCACCGTTAGAATGTTGTCTTGTCGTGGTCAACTCAAGCTTACAAACTGAGCTTAATGCTTAATCACAAAAAAACACAGCCCTTGTTTAGCCATCATTTCCAAGGGTATTACACAGCCAAATAGCTCTCATGTACTTGACTGTGCAGTATGCAGGTAGAGGCAGCCCGCTGGATGCACTTAAGTATTAGGGGCTTGCGGCGGTCTTATTCAAAGCGATAACTATACGGTGTTACTAAACGGCACAACCTCATCTGCTGTTAAGGCTTTGAGTAAGCCTTCCTGTATAGCGGTTGCCACCATTTCGCCAGACTCATTATAAAAATGTCCCATTACCTGGGACCGCTGTCCGTAGGCATTGGGGCTGGTCACATCAAACAGGTGCCAGTGATTCAGATTAATGGGGCGATGAATCCACATGGCGTGGTTAAGGCTGGCAAACTGAAAAGGCTTGATCTCAATTTGAGAGCGGTAGGGAAGCGTGGCGGTACGCAAAAAATTGTGGTCGCTGATATACGCCAGCAATATCCGTTGCAAATTTTGGTCTGTTGCCAGGGGATATTTGGCTCGTACCCACATTTTTTGGGCCGCAGGGCGATCACGGCTTTCGATGTAGGACGGCATTTCCTGACAGCGAAACTCAAGAATATTATTGGTGACCAAAAAATCGTACAGCCCCATTTGGTTTCGGGCGGCAAAATCGGCCTTATAGGACGCAAGGTCTCTAAGGTTTTCTGGTCCCACGGTATTATCACAATGCTGCTGCCGTTCTAAGCCATCAGCCTCAATATGAAAAGAGCCTTCTAGACTTAGCAGCTTTTTGCCGCCCTGCTCCGCCAGCACCCGCCTTACACTAAAGTTTCTACCGTCTTTAACTCTCTCCACCCAAAAATCAATGGGCGCATCGGTACGGCCACCTCGCAAAAATTGCACCGCATAATTATGACAGTAGCGCCCTTCAGCAACAGTTTGTGACGCCGCCGACAAGGCTTGCGACATCACCTGTCCCCCATAAATATGATTAGCCGCAATCATATAACGGGTTTCACCCTGAAAATGATCGGCAGCCACGCTATCCAGCCGCAAATGATCTAAAAAGTCGTCAAGAAAAGCCATAGCAATGGGGTTCCGAAAAGAGGGGCGAAAACAAGCGGCGTATGGTATCGAAAACCTTTTACCGGCTCCACTCGCGACTTTGTCACGTACACGCTAGTATCAACAGACAATAATACGTTTTGGAGTTTTTCATGTTCACCCCAATGATGAATAGCGAGCTGACCATCACCGCGCTGATGCGCCATGCCGAACGGGTCAATGGTTTGGTTGAAGTGGTCTCAGTGACCGCAGACAACCCTCGACATCGCTACACTTACCGCGACGCCTTTAAACGCGTGCGTAAACTGGCCAATGCGCTCAGCAAGCTGGGCCTGAAACAGGGCGACACCATCGGCACCTTTGCCTGGAATGATTACCGGCATTTAGAAATTTACTATGCGGTGTCGTGTAGCGGCATGGTTTGCCACACGGTTAACCCCCGCTTATTTCCGGAGCAGCTGGAATATATCGTCAACCATGGCAAGGACAAGTGGATTTTTGTCGATGCCACCATGGTGCCGCTGCTTGAGTCTCTGCAAGACAAGCTCCCAGATATTCAGGGCTATATCGTAATGACCGATGAAGCCCATATGCCAGACACCCGCCTTAATAACGCTTTATGCTACGAAACCCTGCTGGCCCCAGAAAGCGAGGCATTTGACTGGCCTGAGCTGAACGAAAACACGCCTTCTGCGCTGTGCTATACCTCAGGCACCACCGGCAACCCCAAAGGCGTGATGTATACCCACCGTTCAACCCTTCTGCATTGTTTTGGCAGCATTGCTGCCGATGTCTTTGCTCTTTCGATAAAAGATGTGGCTCTGCCTATTGTGCCCATGTTCCATGTGAACGGTTGGGGGCTGGTGTACTCCGCTCCCATGGTCGGCAGCAAGTTGGTTATGCCTGGCCCTAAAATGGCGGATGGCGAAACCCTTTGCGCCTTGATTAACGAAGAAAAAATTACTGTGTCAGCCGGTGTTCCCACCGTATGGCTGGCGTTGATGAATTATCTTGATGAGCACAAAAAATCCATTCCCACCTTAAACCGCTTAACCGTGGGCGGCGCTGCCTGCCCCTTTGTGGTGTACGACGGCTTGCGCAACCGCTACGGTGTTGACGTGCAGATGGGCTGGGGCATGACCGAGATGAATCCACTGGGCACCTTCAATGGCAACTGTCCTCCCGCCCTGGAGTCACTCTCTGAAGAAGAATATGACCACTTACGCTTAAAAGCCGGACGCCCGGTGTTTGGGGTAGATATTAAAATCACCGATGCCGACGGCAACGATCAGCCTTGGGACGGTGTAAGCAGCGGCGCGATTAAAGTGCGTGGACCCTGGATTATTAACGACTACTTTAATTACGACGGCGAAACGCTAGACGATAACGGCTGGTTTGAAACCGGCGATGTGGGGTGTATGGATCAATGGGGGTATCTACAGATTACCGACAGGCTCAAAGATGTCATCAAATCTGGCGGCGAGTGGATTAGCTCCATTGAGCTGGAAAACTGTGCCATGAATCATCCCGATGTCGCCGAAGCTGCGGTAGTCGGTATGCCCCACCCAAAATGGACCGAGCGGCCATTGTTGCTGGCCGTACTCAAAGACGGAAAAACCCTGGACAAACAAACCTTATTGGCTTGGCTGGAAGACAAAGTCGCCAAGTGGTGGATTCCAGAAGACTGTTTATTTGTCGACGAGCTGCCCCATACCGCCACAGGCAAAGTGAGCAAAAAGGATATTCGCGCCCAGTTAAAAGACTATCAGTGGCCTGAATAAACCCACTCTTGGGATAAAGGCTAAGGGGAGCCGCTGCATACGCTTGCGGCTCCCATGCCCTACTCGCTAGCTCTTAATTTTATAACCAGTACGCAACATCCAGCTCACCAGTGCCAAACACAGCACTAAAAACAATGCCGTCATGCCAATACTCACGCCGACATTCACGTCGGCAACGCCATAAAAGCTCCAGCGAAAACCACTGATTAAATACACGACGGGATTGATCAACGTAATTTTTTGCCACAGCGGCGGCAGCATGCTGATGGAATAAAAGCTGCCGCCCAAAAAGGCCAGCGGCGTCACAATCAGCATCGGCACAATTTGCAGCTTCTCAAAACCATCGGCCCAAACGCCGATAATAAAGCCAAATAAACTGAAGCTCACCGCCGTCATCACCAAAAAACTCATCATCCAGAAAGGATGCATAATTTGATAGTCCACAAACAATCTGGCAGTGACGAGAATAATCAATCCCAGCACAATCGATTTACTCGCGGCGGCGCCGACATAACCCAGCAAAATTTCTGTTGTCGCTACCGGCGCAGACAGTAGCTCATAAATTGTGCCGTTGTATTTAGGAAAATAAATCCCAAAAGAGGCATTAGAGATACTCTCGGTTAACAGCGCCAGCATCAGCAAGCCGGGAATGATAAAAGCGCCGTAGCTCACCCCGTCTATCTCCACCATTTTGGAGCCGATGGCCGAGCCAAACACGACAAAATACAGGGAGGTGGAAATGACCGGCGAGGCAATACTCTGCATCAGGGTGCGCCAAGTGCGATGCATCTCAAATAAATAAATCGCCCGAATAGCATAAAAATTCACGCAACACCCTCCCCTGTGGTTTCACTTGTACGCTGCTCAGAAACCAGACTGACAAAAATTTCTTCCAGCGAACGCTGCTTAGACTGCAGGTCTTTGTAATCAATGCCATGGGCATCCAAGCGCCTGAGCATCTCGGCAATGCCGGTGTGTTCGCTCTGACTGTCAAAATGAAAAATCAGTTGATGACCGTTATCCGCAAGAGAGATGGGCAATGACTGCAAATCGGCAGGAATGGCTGCAAGGGGCTGCTGTAACTGCAATCGTAATTGTTTCTGGCCCAGCTTTTCCATCAAGGTGTGTTTGTCTTCCACCAGGATAATTTCACCCCGGTTGATGACCCCAATGCGGTCGGCCATTTCCTCGGCTTCTTCAATATAGTGGGTGGTCAAAATAATGGTGACGCCCTGCAGCCGCAATTCTCTGACCATCTCCCACATATCCCGGCGCAGCTCTACATCCACCCCGGCAGTAGGTTCATCTAAAAACAAAATTTGCGGTTCATGGGACAAGGCTTTGGCAATCATGACCCGACGTTTCATGCCGCCGGATAATTCCATAATGCGGTTATTGCGTTTTTCCCAAAGCGAAAGCTGGCGAAGGATTTTTTCCAGGTATTGGGGATTAGGTGGTTTGCCAAACAACCCGCGACTGAATTTAACAGTAGAGATAACGCTTTCAAAACCATCTGTGCTCAGCTCTTGGGGCACCAAGCCTATCATGCTCCGCACTTTGCGAAAGTCGCCGCGAATATCCATGCCGTTAGCGGTCACCGTACCCGTGCTGCCATTGACGATACCGCAGATAATACTGATCAAGGTGGTTTTACCTGCACCATTGGGGCCGAGCAGCGCAAAAATTTCACCGGTTCGAATATCGAGATCAATGTGCTTTAGCGCCTGAAAGCCGCCGTCGTAAACCTTGCTTAGACCTTTTACGCTGATAATGCTGGACACTTGGCCTCCAGGTTAGTCGAATAAAGGGAAGGGAGTTTCGCTGTAAAAAAGAGCCGAAAGTGTCGGCCACTTGGCGGCATTTGGCAAGTTTAATGCAGAATGGGCGAGCTAAGTTCAGGCTTGTTTAAACGCCCGCCACATCATTTCAGTCGCGGTATCACACATGGCATTCACCGCATCGGATTCAAAATAAATACCGTCAATCAGCACGCGGCTCATGCCATGCAAGGTAGACCAACTCACCTGCGCGTAACGCAAGGCATCGTCTTGTACTGTTTCGCTTAAGGGTAATTGGCGCAGGCGTTCGACATATTGTTTAAACGACGCTCTGGACAGTGTTCGTAAACTGTCTGTTGGCACTTGGTTTTTCCATAAGCGTTCACCAAACATCAAATCGTAATACTCACGATTATCCAGCGCGAAGGTGATATACCGTCCCAGAAAGCGTCGCAACCCCTCTTTCTCCGTGTTTCGGCCGTTGAGAAAGTCGTCACTTTCAATCAACGCCAGCAGGCGCTGAAACCCCTCTTCTGCCACGGCACATAGTAGCGCGTGCTTGTCGGCAAAATGATGATAAGGCGCCATCCGCGACACTTGTAACTCTTGGGCCAAGCGACGCATGGACAAAGCCGAATCCCCTTCTTCGCGCAGCAGGCGCGCAGCGGCCTCTACCAATTGGCGATGTAAATCACCGTGATGATAGCTGCGAGAAGAGGACTTTTTCGATTTGGTAACAGGCATGGACTGCAATGTATCAGTCAATCTTGACACTGTCCATATTGAGCACTAAGCTGGCTTCAACTTGACGGCGTCAAGTTAAGAGCAGCCACATTCATTATTCATAGATTTGCTGGCGATAGCTCGACGTCATAACAATACTTTGCACAAAACGGAGAACGCGATGACTGCCTACCCAAAACTGATGGAACCCTTAGATTTAGGGTTTACCGTGTTAAAAAATCGTTCACTGATGGGCTCTATGCACACCGGCCTTGAAGAAGCTGAAAACGGCTTTGAGCGAATGGCAGCCTATTTTGCCGAACGGGCCAAGGGCGGCGTTGCCTTGATCGTCACCGGCGGCTTTGGCCCCAACCGCCGGGCCTCCCCCCACGAGCACACCAAACAACTAGAAACCGAGCAGGATTGCGCCAACCACAAACTCGTCACCGATGCCGTCCATGCCGAAGATGGAAAAATCTGTCTACAAATTTTACACACGGGCCGCTACGCCTTTAACCACAACCCTATTGCACCCTCTGCCGTAGCCTCACCCATCAACCCTTTTAAGCCTTCGGCTGCCACCGCCGACGAAATCGAACAAGAAATTGAAGACTTTGTCCGCGTTGCAAAACTCGCTCAACAATCGGGTTACGACGGCGTCGAAATCATGGGTTCTGAGGGGTATTTTCTTAACCAGTTTCTGGCTAAACGCACCAACCAACGTGACGACGAATGGGGTGGCAGCTACGAAAACCGCATGCGTCTGCCGGTTGAAATTGTTCGGCGAGTACGCGAGGCCGTTGGCCCGGAATTTATTATTATTTACCGTTTATCCATGCTGGACCTGGTTGAGGGCGGCAGCAGCTTTGAGGAAATATTAGCGCTGGGTAAAGCCGTAGAAACCGCCGGTGCGACACTCATCAACACAGGTATCGGCTGGCACGAAGCCCGTATTCCGACCATCGTCACCAAAGTGCCTAGAGCGGCTTTTACCTGGGTAACTGCCAAATTTCGCGCCCATTTGACCGTACCGGTGATTACCTCAAACCGCATTAATACTCCCGAAGTAGCAGAAGAAGTATTGCAACGGGGCGATGCAGATATGGTCTCCATGGCCAGACCCTTTTTGGCCGACCCTGACTTTATTGTCAAAGCCAGAGCGGGCCGGGCCGATGAAATCAACACCTGCATTGGTTGTAATCAAGCTTGTCTAGACCATGTATTTTCTGGCCAGCTCACCAGCTGCCTGGTTAACCCCAGAGCCTGTCACGAAACCGAGCTCAGCATTACTGACGCAGCCCAAAGCAAGCATTATGCAGTCGTCGGCGCGGGCCCTGCTGGACTCGCCTTTGCCGTAACAGCCGCCCAGCGGGGACATAAAGTCAGTCTTTATGATGCCGCCAAGGAGATCGGCGGTCAGTTTAATATTGCCAAGCAAATCCCCGGCAAAGAAGAGTTTAATGAAACCCTACGCTACTTCCATCGGCAGTTAGAGTTGCACAATGTCGATGTTCACCTGAACACCAGGGTAGATGCCGATACCCTCAACGCCCTCAAGGCCGACGAGATTGTTATTGCGACCGGAGTGACTCCCCGAGCGGTAGACATTCCCGGCATCGATAGTAAAAAAGTTCTCAGCTACCTGGACGTGCTCAGCGGCAACGCCGACGTCGGTAAGCGGGTGGCCATTATCGGTGCTGGCGGCATTGGCTTTGATGTGGCGGAATACCTCTCTCACAACAGCGATGCCAGCCAAAACATCACCACTTTTATGAAGGAATGGGGCGTAGACATGAGCTTGCAGGCTCGAGGTGGCGTCGAAGGAGTGCAAGGCGATGTGACACCCTCGCCCCGGCAAATTTTCTTACTGCAACGCAAATCCAGCAAGGTTGGCAAAGGCTTAGGTAAAACCAGCGGCTGGGTTCACCGACTTGGCCTTGAGCAACGAGGCATCACCATGCTCCCCGGCTGCCAGTATTTAGCAGTGGACAATAGCGGTTTGCATATCGCCCAAGGAGAAGAGCAAAAGGTGCTGGAGGTCGACAATATTATTCTCTGCGCCGGTCAGGAGCCAAACCGACAATTAACAGACGGCTTAAACAAGCCTTACCACTTAATTGGCGGGGCCGACGTGGCCGCAGAGCTGGATGCCAAGCGCGCCATCAATCAAGGTACCCGGCTCGCAGCCAGCCTTTAAAATGCACAGGCGATAAGACATCCACCCGAGCAGCGACGGCGTATATCAGCATGACAAAATGCTTTATAAAAAACCGCCTCGCTGCTTTATTTCTGCCGTTGTTTTATTGTTTGCTACTCAGCGATTGCGCATCACCACCCCCAGCAGCGCTGTCAGATCATTTCGATGGCGAGCATTTTTACAACCCCCACCTTAAAGACTTTAAAAAAAGTATTTGGCAGCTCATTCGGCTGCGTTATTTCTCGGACCTTGAAATTGCCGACCACCAAGCCACTGCGTATTTAGTGCCCACAACCACCCCCGGCAACATCCAATCACCCGCTCTCGAAAAAGCCCAGATTACCTGGCTGGGGCATGCCAGTTTTCTCATTCAATATCAGGGCGTCACCATTCTCACCGATCCTATTTTTTCGGATCGCGCCTCTCCCCTCTCTTTTTGGGGACCCAAACGACTGCAATCGTTACCTGTCGCATTGGCTGATTTGCCGCCCATAGATTATGTGCTGATTTCCCATAACCATTACGATCATCTCGATGCAAAAACGATAGCAACACTGGGAAATCAGCCCAAATATTTGGTTCCTTTGGGCTTGAGGGCGTGGTTCACTGCCAGGGGGATTGCGCCAGAGCAAGTAAGCGAATTTGACTGGTGGCAACAGCAGACTTTTGCCGCCATTACCGTTACGGCAACACCCAGTCAACACTGGTCCGGTCGCACTCTGACGGATCGCTTCGACAGCCTCTGGGCCGCATGGCATATCGACATTGCCGGGTTGAGTGTTTGGTTTGCTGGCGATACGGGTTATAACCCCGTGCAATTTAAGGCCGTGGGTGAAAAATGGCGGGGAGTTGATGTGGCCTTAATTCCCATTGGCGCCTATCATCCGCGCAGCTTTCTAAAAGAGCAGCACGTCGATCCCAAACACGCCATTCAAATACACCAAGACGTTCGAGCAAAGCGCAGTATTGGTATGCACTGGGGAACCTTTCAGCTCTCTGCGGAACCTATTGATGAGCCGCCACAAAAGTTAAGCGATGCAACCGCCGAAGGGCAATTACGCCCCGGTGAGTTCACTACCATGGCCATTGGCGAAACCCGATCACTTAATTAAGCTGCACTTGTCACGACCGCGTCAATTTTTGCTGATAGTCTGGCTGTCGCTTATTGTCTTGCCCTCTTAAGGATATTCATGCCCCCTGTCATAATCGCCGTTGTTTTGATGTTATGGGTGCTCGCGCCCATCTCCGGACAAGCCGCACCCGCCGACAATGGCAGCATCCTTAAATACAGCCACCCTGAACTTTCTGAACTAAGCGGATTAGCGACTAGCTTTAATAATCCCGAGATTATCTGGGGTCACAATGATTCAGGAGACGGCGCTCGGCTGTTTAAGCTCAACACCGACGGCCAAGTCGTCGGCCAGCTGGAAATCAGCAACGCCAACGCCTTTGATTGGGAAGACATGGCCAGCTTTCAAGACGTGGCGGGCAACAATTTTTTAGTTGTTGCCGACACCGGCGACAACTCGTCCATTCGCCCCTTTGTGGATGTATATTTGCTTCCCGAACCCGCCAGCGATGTTAAGCGCATCAAGGCAAGTCGGCGCTTTACCCTTGTATTCCCCGACGGACCCCGAGACGTCGAGTCGATTGCAGTAGACGGCCAAGAGCGATTTATCTACCTGCTAAGCAAACGCGACCCCCACCCCCGCTTATATCGCTTTTCGATCGATGCCTTAAAGCACCTGTTTATCCCGCTTAATTACTTGGGCGAAATTAAAAGCCTACCCAGCCAAGCAAAGCATGCGGCGTTATCACCCAAGTATCGCTGGCAATTTGGGCCAACAGCCATGGCCTTTAGCCCGGCAATGGATGCGGCGATTATTGTTACCCCTCGCAATACTTATTACTTTGCCCGCAACAAAAACGAAAACTGGCTAGATGCGCTAAACCGCGACCCCAAGATCATCAAACCCGACAGGCTTCCCCAAATAGAATCCGGCACCTTCAGCGCTGATGGCAAGCAGATATTTATCGGCTCCGAGGGCAAGCCTGCTCAAGTACCGGTTTTGCCTCGGCCTGAATAAACGTCTGGCTCCACAAAGGCCGTTGCCCTCGACTACCCCCAAAGCCTAAAATCCCCCCCTCGCTATTTCACTGTGGTCACCGCGCTCAGCAATGAAAAAAACCAGCAACAACAGTCACTCCAGATCAGTTAACAGCACTCAGCTGGCAGCTCATGAAAAATTAGCGGCAACGGTCTTAAAACACCTTCGCCATCCCTTTCGTAAACCTTACGCCCCCCATAACTTGTCAGCATTTGCCGAAGCCGATACATGGCTGAGCCAGCAACAGCATCCACTCATCCTGGACTCGTTTTGTGGCGTCGGCGAAAGCAGTAGAGAGCTGGCCCGCTTATACCCGGACTGCGCGGTGATCGGCGTGGATAAATCGGCCCACCGCATCGCCAAACACAGCCGCGAAGACAATCTCGATAACTATTTACTGATCCGTGCAGATGTAGAAGACTTTTGGCGGCTGGCGGTTGATGCTGGCTGGCAACCCCTGCACCATTATTTGCTCTATCCCAACCCTTGGCCTAAACCCAGCCAACTAAAATACCGAGTCCAAGGCTCGGCGGTCTTTCCCGCACTGTTGTCTCTTGGAGGCACACTGGACTTGCGAAGCAATTGGCAAATTTATGTCGCGGAGTTTCAACAAGCATTGGTGCTAGCAGGGCAACATGCTGTGTTTGAAGCGTACAAAGCCGATCCTCCCATTACCCCCTTTGAACGCAAATACAGCATCTCTGGGCAAGCGCTATGGCGCTGTACCTGCAGCATTAACAGCTCAACGCCATAAACACTCACAAAACCTTACTGCCAATGGCGTTTTTCATCGCTTCGCTTAGGGTTATACTCATTTATCATTTTTACGAATTAACCGTGCATTATGAATAAGCAAGCCGCCGCCCAGTCCATTAGCCGCGACCCCGTATGGGAGCGCATTCGCGAGGAAACCGCCTGCGAAGTAAAACGCGAACCGGTATTGGCCAGCTTTCTTCACGCCACCATTCTCAACCACCACAGCCTGGAAACCGCGCTGAGCTTTCACCTGGCCCATGCACTGAACAGCCCGGCCGCGTCCGCTCTGCTGGTTAGAGAGGTCATAGAAGAGGCCTTTGCCAGCGACCCCGGCATTAGTGCAGCCATTCGTGCCGATATCTGCGCCGTACAAGAGCGAGACTCTGCCTGCGACAGCCTGTCGGTGCCCTTTTTATACTTTAAAGGTTTCCACGCCCTGCAAAGCTATCGTATTGCCCACTGGCTATGGAAAAACAACCGCAGCTCTCTGGCCCTGTACTTCCAAAACCGGATTTCTTGCGAGTTTGGCGTGGATATTCACCCTGCAGCAAAGATAGGACATGGCATTTTAATGGATCACGCCACGGGCGTTGTTATTGGTGAAACCGCCGTAGTGGGCAATAACGTGTCGCTAATGCAATCCGTCACTCTTGGCGGCACCGGCAAAGCCGATGGCGACCGCCACCCCAAAGTCGCCGACGGCGTATTAATTGGCGCGGGGGCGAAAATTTTAGGCAATATCCACATTGGCGAAGGCGCCCACGTGGGGGCCGGTAGTGTGGTTCTTAAGGATGTGCCTGCTCACACCATGGTGAGGGGCGTACCCGCAAAAGTGGTGGGAAAACCCGATTGCGACAACCCGGCACTGTCCATGAATCATCAGGCATGCAGCGAAGAGGCAAAAGATTAAAAAAGGGGGGAAACGGGGCGAAGAATATCGCCCCGGACAGTATTACTTACAGTTAGGGCGGCGACCCTGCGCTTTAGCCTGTTGATATAGACCATTGGCTTTGGCCATACCGTCTTCCAAGTCGCTGATACGTGTTTGATGAGAGGGGTGAGTCGACAAAAACTCCGGTGGCTGGCCGGAATTTGCCGCGCTCATATTCTTCCAAAGCTCAACACTTTCCTGCGGATTAAAGCCCGCCTCTGCCATCAGGTCCAGACCAACCACATCTGCTTCCGATTCCTGCGCTCGGCCATAGGGCAGTACCACGCCGTATTGAGTGCCTAAACCCATCAATCCCATCACCGTCTCTTTGCCGGCACCCTCGCCCAGCATGACGCCGACCAGCTGAGTGGTCGTGCTCGCAACACTCTGCAAGGACAACCTCTCTGCACTGTGTTGAGCTAACACGTGACCGACTTCATGCCCTAAGACGGTACCGAGCTGGTCCTGGTTTTTAGCCACTTTGAGAATGCCTGTATGAACGCCAATCTTCTTACCCGGCAGGGCAAAGGCGTTGGCAGAATCTTCTTCAAAGACCACCACTTCCCAGCTTCCACGCCACTCAGCAGGCAGCATTGTCGTAATCGCATCGGCGACACAGGTCACATAGCGGTTGGTGTTGCTATTGCTGCTGACCGTCATTTTCTGTTTCATCTCATCAAATGCGGTGGTGCCCATTTGCGACATCTCGGCATTACCAAACAACAATACTTGGCGACGCCCGGTGGGCGACTCAGCGCAGGATGCCAACAGGGCAGCCAGCACAATTGGCACAATGGATATCTTTAAGGTTTTCATAACACTCCCTGCTAAACTCTAAGTCGAATTTCTGTGGGCATTATGGCACAGCCGGATATTCCTTGTAGCCATAACAAGTCGCCCCAACGACAAGCACTCAATTTAAGGACTTGGCATATGAATAATCGCTGCGGCTGGTGCGGAACAGACCCAGAATACCAGCAATACCACGACACCGAATGGGGGGTTCCCTGCGACAATGACCACAAACATTTTGAATTTCTCATTTTAGAATCAGCCCAAGCCGGATTGAGCTGGCTGACTATTTTGCGAAAACGTGACGGTTATCGCAAAGCCTTTGCCAATTTTGATCCTGTGAAGGTCGCCAAGTTTGATCAAGCTAAAATTGAGTCTCTGGTTGAGAATCCAGCTATCGTCCGCAACCGTAAAAAAATTGAAAGTGCGATAAGTAATGCTCAGCGGTATTTCGAGGTGAAAAAAGAGTTTGGCAGTTTTTCCGCCTACCTTTGGTCTTTTTATAATGGTAAACCCAAGCAAAACCGCTGGAAAACACTGGCAGATGTACCGGCAACAACGCCAGAGTCAGATGCCATTAGCAAAGATATGAAAAAACGGGGTTTTAAGTTTTTTGGCAGCACCATTTGCTACGCTTACCTGCAATCGTTAGGGTTTGTGAATGATCACCTGATCAGCTGCCCAAGACACAAAGACTGCGCAGCTATCGCTAAGCAATTCAAACCCGATCACAGTAATAAATAAACGACATGCTTAAACGCCAAGCGGATAACAAACTTGGGGCATAATTACCAAGACGCGGAAATCTGTGCCGGGTAGGATGTCTATATAAGTCGATTTAACAATGGAAATAAGATCATGAAAATGAGACTTCTCATAACAGCACTAACAGTCATGTTTTTAGCCGCGTGCAGCAGCACCAAGGTCATTACCGATTACAACCCCAGAGCAAACTTCTCTGGTTACCAGCAATTTGTGTGGGCTGACACCAGTGGGGGCGACAAACAGGTTTCCCCCATCGCCATAGATAACGTCCAAACCGCCTTCGCCGAGCAGCTGAAAAACGGCTTGTACAAACCGGCAGCCAAACCCGATCAGGCCGATTTTATTGCCCGTTATTATGTCGCCGAAGCCGCTGAAACCATTGATCGCAGCCCTCGCCTCGGTATTGGCCTGGGTAGTTTTACGGGAAATTTCGGTTTAAGCACGTCGGTTGGGGTGCCGCTGGGTAAAGATACCGTGGTACGCAACATCCATATTATTATTGATCTGTTAAACCCAAAAGATATGAAGCTGACTTGGCGCGGCTCGCTGGTCGTTGAACTGAACAACAAAGATCCCAAGGCAAATCAAATCGCAATCAATGAGGCCGTTGCCGAAATCTGGTCGCAATTTCCACCTAAACCTTAAGGCAAAAATCCGCAGCCCGACCCAAAATACAAAGGGTCGGTTACGGTTTAAAAACATGGGGAAACAAGCCACGTAGTTTTCCCCTGCTCATCCCCCGCAGTTTCGCGATATTTCTTTCTGGAATATTTTCTGGATCGGGATACGTCGCCAAAACCCGATCCACACTGTCTTCTCGCAATAAATGAAAGATCGGATAAGGAGCACGATTGCTAAAATTAGCGGCATCGTTTTCAGCCGCATCGGCAAACTGGTACTGCGGATGAAAGCTCGCCAGTTGCAATATTCCTTCTAAGCCTTGCTGCTTTAACACCCTCTCCATAAGCCACAAGCTGTCGTTATAATCGTAAAAATTAGCGTACACATTTGGTGTCACCAGTAATGACGTTTCGACTACGGAAGCGCTCTGTGCACTAAGCGCAGCCACTACTGCTTGAAAATCCGCCAATACCGCCTCATCATCCTCCGCATCGCTGATATGTATCGCAATACGCCCTAACTTTCGCGGTGCTGCCGCAAAAGGACAAAGATTTTCGCCAATAACCACACCATCTAGCCAAGCGTTCACTTCTGCTGTTATCGATGATTCTTCGATCAACGCCACTACACACCCCTAAAAACCATAGTAATCAATAATTTACTTTCAAAAACCACTATTTGCATTATATCGTTTAGCGATTATAAATATTGCTTATTAGAAAAAAATACAATAGCAACGTCCACGTAATCACGATGCACGTAGCGTTTTGTAAGTTACACTAAACAGGCATATGTCAGCAGCTGTGTGGCACCCGACCGTATTCGTATTTTGCTTTTAATCCTGTCGACGCCACATCCCAATATCGGGTTCAACTGGAAATAACAAAACGCTGTCTAGCGAAATGACAAGCCAGAAAAGCAAAGGAGCAAGACATGAAACGCTATTATTTTTTAACTGACGATTTGGATAGACTCCAACAAGTACAAAATGACTTACAGGAAAACGGATTAACCGAGCCGCAAATTCACGTGTTAAGCAATGACGACTCCGGCGTTATGCGCCGAAAACTTAACAATGTTGAAGCCGTGTTGAGAAAGGATGTTGTGCAAGCCATGGAGCGCGGTGCCCTTGTCGGCCTAGGAGCCAGTGCCCTGGTACTGGCAGTAAGTCACTACAGTGGCATCACCGAAACCGTCGGCTTGGTGCCTTTCGTTTTTCTGGCCGTTGTCGTTTTAGGTTTTTTCACATGGGAAGGCGGGTTATTTGGTATTCAAGAACCCCACCACGACTTCAAACGTTTCAAGCAAGCCCTGGCAAGCGGCCGACACTTGTTGTTAATCGATATCGACAAACAAGAAAAAAACGCTCTTGAACGAGTCACTGCCCACTACCCTGAACTGGAATTTTCAGGCACAGGCTCAGCAACACCACACTGGTTCATCAGTCTAAGAAACAAATGGAAAAACTTTGTTGAGGTGATGCCCTAAACACCAAGGAAGTTAACGCAAGAGGCGGATCAAATCATCCGCCTCTTTTTTGGACGCAAGAAATATTTATCGGTGATATTTGGCAGACAATTCTTTCACCGCATTGATAAATGCACCGGCATTTTCAGGATCGACTTCCGGCGTAATGCCATGCCCAAGATTAAAGATATGACCTTCACCTGAACCGTAGCTTTCAAGAATGGCGGCAACTTCTTCTCGAATACGTTTAGGAGAAGTTTTTAACATAGACGGGTCCATATTGCCCTGCAACGCGACTCTATCACCCACTCGCTTGCGAGCAGCACCAATGTCAGTTGTCCAATCCAAACCCAATGCAGTGGCGCCTGTATCAGCCATTTTTTCCAGCCACTGACCACCATTTTTAGTAAACAAAATGACTGGCACAGGACGGCCTTCACTTTCTTTTATCAAGCCGTCTACGATTTGCTTCATGTAACGCAAACTAAACTCTTGATAGCCATTGTGGCTTAGCGCGCCGCCCCAGGTGTCAAAAATTTGCACCGCCTGTGCACCCGCCCGGATTTGATCATTAAGATACGCCGTAACGCTGCGTGCCAATTTATCCAACAAACCATGCATAAGCTCGGGTTGATCATAGGCAAGAGCTTTGCTGCGGGCATGATCTTTAGAACCGCCGCCTTCGACCATATAAGTAGCCAAGGTCCAAGGGCTTCCAGAAAAACCAATCAACGGTATACGACCATTTAATTCGCGACGGATAGTACGCACCGCATCGCAAACATATGTGAGGTGCTTTTCACCATCCACAACCGGCAATGCATCTACATCGGCTTGGGTACGAACCGTCTTTTTAAAACGCGGGCCTTCGCCGGTTTCAAAGTAGAGGCCCAAACCCATTGCATCAGGAATGGTCAAAATATCGGAAAAAAGAATCGCGGCATCTAGCGGATAACGCTCAAGTGGCTGCAAGGTCACTTCGCAAGCCAGCTCAGGATTCATGCACAGCGACATAAAATCGCCAGCCTTGCCACGAGTGGCCCGGTACTCCGGTAAATAGCGTCCAGCTTGGCGCATCATCCACACTGGGGTGTACTCAACAGGCTGACGCTGGAGCGCGCGCAGGAAGGTATCGTTTTTAAGCTCTGTCATCTTGCGCAGGCATATAACCACTGTTCAGCAAACATGAATATATCTCACGCTTGCTGAAACATGGTTTCGCCACTCCTTTTATACGTTTAAATAATCGAGAATACCTTCAGCAGCCTGACGGCCTTCCCATACAGCCGTTACCACCAAATCAGAGCCACGTACCATATCGCCGCCAGCAAAGATTTTGGGGTTACTCGTCTGGAATTTAAACAGCTGCTGCTCGGCAGCAGTTATGCCACCCCAGCTATTAATATCCACACCGGCCTTGCCAATCCAGTCGGCAGGATCAGGCTGAAAACCGAAAGCGACCAACACCATATCTGCGGGAATAACTTCTTCACTACCCGCAATAGGTTCTGGACGACGACGACCATTTTCATCTGGCTCGCCCAGCTGGGTGGTCACAACCTTAACGCCTTCTACTTTGTCGTTACCAACAATGGCGACTGGCTGACGATTAAACAGAAACTGAACACCTTCTTCACCCGCATTTTTTACTTCTTTACGAGAGCCCGGCATATTTTCTTCGTCGCGACGATAAGCGCACACTACGCTCTCTGCGCCTTGGCGAATAGAAGTGCGGTTACAGTCCATTGCGGTATCACCACCGCCAAGCACAACCACCCTTTTACCCTGAACGCTGATGAAATCGCCAGCGTCTTTTTCCCAGCCCATATTACGGTTTACATTTGAGACGAGGAAAGGCAAGGCATCGTGCACACCCGGCAGCTCTTCTCCGGGGAAGCCGCCTTTCATGTATTTGTAAGTCCCCATGCCCATAAAGACGGCATCGTATTCTTCAAGCAGTTCATCAATACTGATATCTGTGCCGATATTGACGTTAAGACGGAATTCAACACCCATCTCTTCCAACACCCCACGGCGGCGTTGAATCACTGATTTTTCCAGCTTGAACTCAGGGATACCAAAGGTCAGCAGGCCGCCAATCTCTGGGTAGCGATCAAAGACAATCGGCTTCACCCCTGCGCGTACCAGCACATCGGCACAGCCGATACCTGCTGGTCCAGCACCAATCACGGCGACTTTTTTATCAGTCCAAACCCGCTTAGACATATCCGGGCGCCAGCCCATAGCCAGCGCCGTATCGGTAATATACTTCTCGGTAGAACCAATGGTCACCGCACCAAAGCCATCGTTAAGCGTACAGGCCCCTTCACAAAGACGGTCTTGAGGACAAACCCGACCACACACTTCTGGCAAGCTGTTCGTTTGATGACTGAGTTCAGCCGCCTCAAACAGGTTGCCATCGCTAACCAGCTTCAACCAGTTAGGAATGTAGTTGTGTACGGGACACTTCCACTCACAATAAGGGTTGCCGCAAGACAGGCAGCGATGAGCTTGGTGTTTAACCTCGTCTTCTTTATACGGCTCATAGATTTCTACGAACTCGGTGCGACGCTCACCAATGTCTTTCTTGCTAGGGTCGATACGGCCCACATCAAGAAATTGAAAACTGTTGCTTAATCGTTCAGCCATGCTGTCACCTCATTACTACTCGGCATTTATTCCGGACGCTTTCTGGTGGAGTCCAGCAGGCGGCTGAGGCTCGCTGCTTTGGGCTTGATCATCCAGAATTTGCCAATGTAGTCATCGAAATTATCGAGGATATGTTGTCCCCACTGGGAGTCAGTTTCTGCAACAAACTCGCTGATATTTCCCCGTAGATGGGCTCGGTAAGCCTCCATCGACTCGGAGTTAATACGACATATCTCTACCAATTCACTGTTGTAGCGGTCAAAAAAGCGATGGGCTTCATCCAAAACATAAGCAAAGCCGCCCGTCATACCCGCGCCAAAGTTCACCCCGGTGGGGCCAAGCACGGTAATGTTACCACCCGTCATATATTCGCAGCAGTGATCACCCGCACCTTCGATAACCGCGTGGGCGCCGGAGTTACGCACACCAAAGCGTTCCCCTGCTGTACCCGCAGCAAATAACTTGCCGCCAGTCGCGCCGTACAAACAAGTATTGCCGATAATCGATGTTTCTTGGCTTTTAAACACGCTGTTGCGGGGCGGGAAAAGCACCAATTTACCACTGGCCATACCTTTACCGACATAGTCGTTGGCATCGCCTTCTAGATACATATGCAAACCGCCAGCATTCCACACGCCAAAACTTTGCCCGGCGGTGCCCTTCATGCGCAGAGTAATCGGCGCCGCTTCCATATCAAGATTGCCATATCGCTTGGCAATCTCACCGGAAATACGGGCACCAATAGAGCGGTCGCAATTGGTGAGTTCAAATTCAAACTCGCCCCCTAATTTACCTTCAATCGCCGGCAACACTGCCTCGATAATGGTCTCAGCCTTTACGCCTTTATCAAAGGGCTCGTTCAACGCAACTTTACAAAATTCTGGCTGAGCCGCAGCAGCAGGGTCTTTATACAGAATTGGAGACAAGTCCAAAGACGCGTGCTTTTCAGTTTGACCCGGGTGCTGCTTCAATAAATCTGTACGGCCAATCAGCTCTTCAATGGTACGTATACCCACGCTGGCCATCCATTCGCGTGTTTCCGTTGCAATAAAGGTGAAGAAATTCACCACCATATCGACGGTGCCAATGAAATGTTCATCACGCAGACGCTCATCTTGGGTTGCCACACCCGTAGCGCAGTTATTGAGGTGGCAGATACGCAAGTATTTACAACCCAAGGCCACCATTGGCGTGGTACCAAAACCAAAGCTTTCCGCACCGAGGATGGCCGCTTTCACAACATCCATACCCGTTTTCAAACCGCCGTCGGTCTGCACCCGCACCATGCCCCGCAAGCCATTGCCGCGCAGCGTTTGCTGGACTTCAGACAATCCCAGCTCCCAAGGTGAACCGGCATAACGAATAGAGGTAATCGGGCTGGCTGCGGTGCCGCCGTCGTAACCAGAAATAGTGATCAAATCAGCATAGGCCTTAGCCACACCTGCCGCGATAGTACCAACACCGGGCTCTGACACCAGTTTTACAGACACCAGTGCGCTGGGATTAACCTGCTTGAGATCATAAATAAGCTGAGCCAAATCCTCGATAGAATAAATATCGTGGTGTGGCGGTGGCGAAATGAGCGTGACGCCTGGAACAGAGTGGCGCAAGCGAGCAATCAAGGCATTAACCTTACCACCGGGCAGCTGACCACCTTCACCGGGCTTGGCGCCCTGAGCCACTTTAATCTGCAACACTTCGGCGTTCACCAAATAATGCGGTGTCACACCAAAACGCCCCGAAGCGATCTGCTTGATTTTGGATACGCGTTCGGTACCAAAGCGCGCGGGGTCTTCACCACCTTCACCTGAGTTTGAGCGCGCACCCATGCGGTTCATTGCCGCAGCCAGTGCTTCGTGAGCTTCAGGGCTTAATGCACCCAATGACATCCCCGCCGAATCAAAACGACGAAGAATGCTTTCGATCGGCTCAACTTCTTCCAGAGGAATCGCCTTGGCATTTTCATCAAAGCTCAACAAATCTCGCAATGTGGCGACGGGGCGATCGTTCACCAACTTGGCGTATTTTTTCCAAACGGCATAATCACCGCTTTTTACCGCATCTTGCAGTGTCATTACCACGTCGGGGTTAAAAGCGTGATATTCCTTGCCGTGGACGTATTTCAGCAGGCCACCTTGATCCAAGGTTTTACGCGGTAACCAGGCCACCGTAGCAAGTGCTTCTTGATCTTTCTGTAAACCGGCAAAATCGACACCGGCGATACGGCTGGCAACGCCTTTGAAACAAACGTCGATGATCTCATCCGCAAGACCAACCGCTTCAAACAACTGGGCACCACGATAAGAGGCGATGGTTGAAATGCCCATTTTGGACATAATTTTCAACAATCCCTTGTTGATACCTTTGTTGTAGTTGGTATGAACCGTTTGCTCATCACCCAGCAGTTCGCCAGAAGACAACATGTCACCCAATACGGCATAAGCCATATAGGGGTAAACCGCCGTGGCTCCAAAACCAAACAAACAAGCCATTTGATGAGAGTCGCGGGCGCTACCTGTTTCAACCACTAAATTGGCATCACAGCGCAAGCCCTGCTTAATCAAATGATGGTGAACAGCACCGGTTGCCAGCAGACTGTGTACAGCCAACAAACCAGGCTCAACAGCCCGATCGCTCAGAATCAAAATAACCTTGCCATCGCGAACCGCCTGCTCAGCAGCATTGGCCACGCGTGCAACGGCATCTTTAAGCGACGTCAGGGCAGGGTCATAACTCAGATCAATTACGGTCTGAGGAAAACGCTCAGAGTTGAGCTGCAGCAAGCGGCCAAATTTCTCGGGAGAGAAGACCGGGCTGGTTAAAATAAGACGATCAGCATGATCTGCGGTCTGTTCAAAGACATTTTGCTCAGCGCCCAGCAACGTCTCCAGGCTCATTACAATCGCTTCACGCAACGGATCGATGGGCGGGTTGGTGACCTGAGCAAACTTTTGCCGGAAAAAGTCATACAGCGACCGCTGCTGGCTAGACAAGACCGCCATGGGCGTATCGTCACCCATCGAACCAACAGCTTCGTTGCCACTGTCGCCCAAGGCGGTCAATACTTGTTCGCGCTCTTCAAAGGTGACTTGGAAATATTTTTGCAAGCTTCGTAGCTGCTCACCTTCCGGCAATTCGGGGCGGCCAACGCTGCTCAGCTGGTCTTGTAAACGCAGGCTGTTTTCCCGCAACCATTGTTTGTAGGGGTGAGCTGACTTCAGACGCTCGTCGACATCTTTGGTGTGCAACACTTCGCCAGTTTCGGTATCCACCACCAAAATTTGACCGGGCCCGATACGGCCCTTAGCCACAACATTTTCTGGCTGGTAGGAGTACGTGCCCACTTCTGATGCAACGGTAATAAAGCCATTGTTGGTGATAACCCAACGCGACGGACGCAAGCCATTACGGTCCAGCATGCACACCGCATAACGGCCATCGGTTAGTACCATTCCGGCAGGGCCATCCCAAGGCTCCATATGCATGGAGTTGTATTCATAAAACGCCTTCAGGTCGGCATCCATATGCTCAATGTTTTGCCACGCGGGGGGCACCAACATCCGCACAGCCCGAAACAAGTCCATGCCACCGGCAACCAGCAATTCCAGCATATTATCCAGACTGGAGGAGTCAGAGCCGACGCGATTAACCAAAGGAGCGAGCGCTTCAATATTAGGAATATGTTCATTGGCAAAACGGCTACTCCGAGCCTCTGCCCAATTGCGGTTACCCTCAATGGTGTTGATCTCACCATTGTGCGCCAACATCCGGAAGGGTTGAGCCAAAGGCCAGCGCGGCGAAGTATTGGTGGAGAAGCGCTGATGGAAAACGCAGATAGCGGTTTCTAAACGAGGATCCGCCAAGTCTTGATAAAACCGGGGTAAATCCACCGGCATGACCAAGCCTTTGTAAGATATAACATCTGCCGACAAGCTACAGATGTAAAAATCACTGTCGTCTTGAAGGGCAATTTCAGCCTGTCGACGCACCACAAACAGGCGCGTTGTTAATTCTTGCTGATTTAAGCCATTTACATTAATAAATAGCTGTTCAATACGCGGCAGGCTGCTAAGGGCAATATCCCCGCACACGCGGTCATCGACGGGCACTTCACGCCAACCTGCTGTCTCCAGACCATTGTCTTTCAGCACCGATTCAACTGCTGCTCGGGCCGCTGAAGCTTGGGCATCGTCTCGGCTCATAAACAGCTGGCCAATACCGTAGACCTCGCTTAACTCAGCACCGCATGCCTCCTTGGCCACTGCCCGCAAGAAAGCATCCGGCTTCTTGAGTAGCAGACCGCAACCATCGCCAGTCTTGCCATCTGCAGCAATACCGCCCCGGTGGGTCATACAGGTAAGTGACTCGATGGCGGTTTGCAGCAGCTCATGACTGGCATCGCCTTCCATATGGGCGATGAGGCCGAAACCGCAGTTGTCACGCACATCTTCAGGTCTGTACAGGCCTGTACTCATATAACGACTCTCGCAAAAATTACTAAGAAAAACAAAAAGATAGTCGACAAGAACTTCCCCAAACCTGTTGATTCAGGGAAAAAAGGAGGGACATTCTACACTTATGCAACAACGTCGACAAATTGCCCCGCACAATTGCTTAATTTTTTAAGCAACACTAGGTGCCCATGTCAGGCCTTGACTCCCGCCTCTTGCAGCACTGTTTTTACCATTGAAACAGGAACATCGCTGGTCACAATCGCATCTCCCAGAGCTTTCAACAAGACCAGACGCAAGCGTCCATCTATTACTTTCTTGTCTCGGCCCATCAACTGCAAAAACTGATCCAGATTCATGCTGGAAGGAGGAAGCAAAGGTAAGTTCGCTTTAGAGAGAAGCGATTTGCTTCTTTCCACAACCTCAGCCGAGACCCAACCCAGTTTTTCTGACAAGGTCACCGCCAACACCATCCCCGCTGCAACTGCCTCACCGTGTAGCCAGCTGCCATAACCTTCCGCGGTCTCAATGGCGTGGCCAAAGGTATGCCCCAAATTCAAGATAGCCCGTCGCCCCTGCTCCGTTTCGTCTTCGGCAACAACCGCTGCTTTATCAACACAAGAGCGATACACAGCTTCGGCTAACAGCGCTGTGTCTCTGGCCATCAAACCGACAATATTGTCTTCCAGCCACTGAAAAAACGTCACGTCACAGATCAAGCCATACTTAATAACTTCAGCCATCCCCGCCGAAAACTCTTTATCGGGCAGGCTGCCAAGCACGCTTAAATCCGCCACCACACACTGGGGCTGATGGAAGGCACCGATCATATTTTTGCCCAACGAATGATTCACGCCGGTCTTACCACCAACAGAGGAGTCCACCATCGATAACAGCGTCGTAGGGAGCTGAATAAAATTCACCCCACGCTGATAACAAGCGGCAGCAAAACCACACATGTCGCCAACAACCCCGCCACCCAAAGCAATCAAGGTCGTGCTGCGATTTTGGTTACGGCTCAAAAGCGCATCAAAAATCGTGTTTAAGGTATTTAGATTTTTATGCTGCTCGCCATCGGGCAACACCACCTCAAGCACATCAAAACCGTCAAGCTGCGCCTTTAAAGCAGGCAGATACAAAGGTGCTACAGTTTCATTACTGACAATACAAAGCTGCTTGCCGCGAATAAACTGCCGCCATAAATCGCTATTGGCCATCACCTCAGAACCAATAAAAATAGGGTAACTGCGATCGCCCAGATCAACATTGAGCTGCTTCATATATGTTCCGGAAACAAAAATAAACAAGCCCGGGAGAAGCCCGGGCGGGGGATTATATCAAGAGACGACGGAAGGGTCTGCAGAACTCAGCAATTGACACAGTTCTTGAACAACCGCTTTGGGGCTGCGCTGATCGGTTAGTACGGTGAGATCGGCAATTTCTTCATACAGCGGTTCACGCTGAGCCATTAATGCTCGCAACGTTTGCTCAGGGTCGCCGTTTTGCAAGAGAGGCCGCTTACGGTCGCGGGCGGTGCGCCGAACCTGCTCATCAACAGAGGTTTTCAGGTAGATCACCGTACCCTTGGCCACCATTAAGCGCCGATTATCTTCACGCAGAACGGCGCCGCCGCCAGTGGAAATGACCGAGCTGATATTTTCTGACAGCTCTGTCAGCATTGCCGCCTCTCTATCCCGAAAACCAGACTCCCCCTCCATATCAAAGATCCAGGGGATATCGACACCACTGCGCTCTTCAATTTCTCGGTCGGCATCGCGAAAATCCATTTGTATGGAATCCGCTAACAAGCGACCAATTGTGCTTTTACCCGCCCCCATGGGGCCTACCAAAAATATTGCGCCTCGCTTCGACATTAGACAATCAATCTACCAAGCTGTCCGCAAGTATGCGGGGGGTTATAAAAATCAGGGTTTCCTGCTTCTCTCTTGTTACTGAGGTGTTTTTAAAGAGTCTACCCAAAAACGGAATATCTCCCAAGAAAGGCACCTTTGTTTCTGACTCGATATCCAGTTGGTCATAAACCCCACCCAGAACAACCGTTTCGCCATTACTGACCAAGACTCGCGTCTTCAGTTCAGTGGTATCAATCGTTGGGACTTGACCGCCTAAGCCAGTGGCGATAACCAATTCACCCACCGTATCCTGGTTTATGGTGAGATCCATAATGATACGGTCATCGGGAGTAATAATGGGTGTGACATCAAGCTTGAGTACCGCTTCTTTAAAGGCAATAGTCGTTTCACCGTTAGCCGAAGACTCGGGATAGGGAATTTCAGTACCCGATTTAATAATCGCAGGCTCTTTGTCGCCAGTCACAATACGCGGTTGCGACACAATCTCGCCACGGCCTTTAGACTCCAAGGCCGACAACTCCAAATTCAACAATACATCAGGACTAATAAAGCCCAACGCAAAGGTTCCCGCTGCGCTATTCACCCCCAAATCAGTCACTAGACCAGGGGTCGCCTGAAAAGTCGGCGAGCCCGCAGCCAGCGCGTTGACAAAATTATTTTGGGTTTGCTGATCGCTTTCAATGTCACCGTTGGCAGAATAAATATTATCACCATCTCTCCGGATATAAGCGCCGCCCCAGCGAACACCTAGAGCGCGATCAAAGTCAGAAGAGGCTCTAACAATCCGAGCTTCAATTTGAACCTGCCGCACTGGCACATCGATCAAGGATACCAAACGGCGAAACTCTTCCAAACGATCCGCTGTTTCAGTGATCAACAGCGAATTAGTTCGCTTATCCACAATTACTTTGCCGCGAGGCGATAAAATGCTGCCCGTAGATGTCTCACTATCGCGATCTTCAGGTTTAAACAAACGGAACAACTCATCCGCATCGGCATAACGGATTCGAATAAACTCCGTTTGCAGCGGCGCCAGCTCTTCTACTTGTTTTTGTGCCTCAATCTGTTGACGCTCTCGCTCGGCTATTTCTGCCGCGGGCGCCACCATCAAAACATTGCCGACTTGACGCTTATCCAAACCCTTGGTTTTAAGCACCAGCTCCAAGGCCTGATCCCAAGGCACGTTCTGAAGGCGCAAAGTAATATTGCCTGTCACCGTGTCACTGGCAACCAGATTCAAGTCGGTAAAATCAGCAATTAACTGCAGCACGGAACGCACTTCAATATCTTGAAAGTTTAGCGAGAGCTTTTCACCCACGTAAGCAAACTCTTTACGGCGCAATTCAACTTCTTGCTTAGTCAAGGGCTTAACACTTACAACATATTCAGCATCAGTTTGGTAGGCAAGGTAATCGTATTCCCCTTTGGCTTCCAGCGAGATCTTAGCGCCCTTCTCGCCCATGCGGGCATCTATCATTTTGACTGGGGTAGCAAAATCTGCAACGTCAAAACGTCGCTGCAGGTTTTGCGGCAAATTCACGCCCTTAAAATCAATCTTGATTTTGCTGCCTTCCACAAAAACATTAATGTCCGCTTTGTCGTCGGCAAGTTGAATAACCAAACGCCCTTCACCAGCATCACCCCGACGAAAATCCAAGTCACGAATCATATTGTCAGTATCGGGTTGGTTGGTGGAAGAAGTAGAAACAATCGGATTGCTATATTTCTCCTTCATATAGCTCTTGCCGCCAGTACCACCCACCTCAACAACCAGCGTATTGCCTTCAACACGGGTTTCGTAACTCGCGAGGCGAATCAGGTTGAGCACCAACCGAGTCCGGTCCCGGCCTTCAAGAACCACTGCACTGCTGGCATTGTCATATGCGAGAGGATATTTTTTCTGGCTTAGGGTGCTTTCAGCACCTGGAAAATCCAAGGCTATCCGGGCAGGCTTTTCAATGGTATAGCCTTTCACCTCTGGCGGCGTCCCATTGAATTGCAAGCGGGCTTCAAAGCTCCCACCCTGCAGAGCGTTAAACTGGATATTAGTCAGCTCCGCCGCAGCAAGCTGTAGTGAAACCAGGCTCAAACCAACCAAGGCCAGTAATGAGCGCGCAACCCCATATCGTCCACCCGAAATCGCCCTTCGGCGAGAGGTGCTGTGTGGCGTCATTTTTCGGGTGATTATGAACATGTTCACTACTCGACTTCTATTTACCGGCTTGTAATTCAAGGGATCGTGGCCGTTCTACCCAGCCATCCCCGCCTGTTGTAACTATTTCCACCACAGAGAGGTAATTGTCTTTTAGCTCGGTGATGCGACCATGATTACGGCCCAGATAATTCCCCGTTCTCACCCGATGAACACCGCCATCAGGGTCTTTAATCAAGGCCCATAACACCCCGGCCAACTTCAATGACCCCACCATTTTCAGCGAGTCGAAGGAGAACTGCTCTAAAAACTCAAGCTCTCTATCAAAGTCAGGCTTTACATTAGAGCTGGCTTCTAAGCGGGCAATCTCTTTAACATCAACGGGCTTGCTGAATGGGCTACGCATTCCTGAAGCACTATAGCTAAAGGCGCGATAAGCTTTCATTGCAGGAATAGGCTCAATCTTGCCTGTAGGCGCAGCTCGTTTCTCAGCCAAAAAGGCATCAATATCCGAATATTTTCCAGCGGGGCTGCACGCCACTAAAACACCACACGAGAACACCAGCGATAAAACGCGGACGACCACCGTTTTCATTTGGCGCCCTCCGTATCTTTATACCGATAAGTCTTTGCGGTAATGGACATACTCTGGGAGGTGAATTCTTTATTGGAGGTAATAGTGAAGTCATGCAGCGTGACGATTCGAGGCAAGCCTGCAATACCACTCACAAAGGCGGCCAAGTCATGATAAGCACCGCTTACTTTTATAGCGATGGGCAACTCAATATAAAATTCCTGCACACGCTCTGCTTGCAACTGAATACTGGCGATATCCAAACCATTGCTCACCGCTTTTTCAGTCATATCTTCGAGCAAACCAGGAACCTCTGTATCAGCGGGAAGCTGGCTTAGCAGCACGGCAAAAGACGATTCCATTTCCTTCATCTGTTGCTTAAGAGGTTCAAGCTTGGCGGCTTTAAATGCTTTTTTCTCAAATTCCTTCTGCAGTTGCTGCTCTTTAAGCTCAACCGCGCTTAAATCTTTACGCAAATCAGAAATAATATAAAAATAACCACCCACTAGGCACAGGGCAAATACCAACACCCACACCAACGCCCTGACCAATACTGGCCAAGCGCCGATGTTTTCCAGGTTTAGGTCATTGACATCAAAGCCTTTTAGCTCGTCGACCCACTCTTGCCAAGCCACTATGATGCTCCCTACTTCCGCTCTTCTTCATCAGCCGCAGGCGCACTGATCAAGAAAGACAATTTAAAACTGCTGGCCTGTTCGCCATAGGCTGGCGCAGCACTGACCGCGGTTAAATTCGGCTCCGCAAACCACGGCGAAGCATCTAATTTACGCATAAGGCTGGAAACCCGGTTATTGGATTCCGCCACGCCCTGCACCTCAATTCGTTTATCGCGACGAGACAAGGATGTATAAAACAAACCGTCGGGAAGGGTACGAACCAGCTCGTCAAACACCCTTACAATCAATGGCCGAGTCCCTTGAAGGTCTTGAATAATCGTCATGCGGTCAATGAGCTGCTGACGACGTTTTTCAAGATCCTGAATCTCGGCGACTTCTTTGTTTAACTTATTAATATGCTGTTGAATATAAGCATTGCGATCTTTTTGATTACTGATAGCACCGTTAACAATACTCATAGCCAGCACGACTAACAGCACCCCCAGCACGGCTACCCCACCTAGCACCATCAAAAACTGCTGTTTAATCAGTTCGCGACGCTCTTCCCGCCAAGGGAGGAGATTGATATTAGCCATTAATCAAAACTCCTCAATGCCAATCCACAGGAAATAAGCATTGCCGGTGCATCATTGCTTAAGCTCATTGCATCGACACCAGGAGCCACTGCCATAGACCCAAAAGGATTTGCCACTACCGTGCTGACCCCCAGCTCCGACTCAACAATATCGGCCAAACCTTGCATGGCAGCCACACCGCCCGCCAACAAAATCATATCCACGGAGTTGTATTGGCTTGATGAGTAAAAAAACTGCAAAGACCTGGCCACCTGCTGAATAACCGCTTCTTTGAACGGAGCCAAGACTTCGCTGTCATAGTCGTCGGATAGGCCACCTTGCTTTTTGGCCAAGCCCGCTTCTTCAACCGTCATGCCATAACGGCGCTGAATCTCTTCGATCAACTGGCGGCCACCAAAGAGCTGATCTCGGGTATACAGGGTTTCACCGTCTACAATCACACTGAGCGACGTCATGCTGGCACCGATATCGACAATCGCCACCACGGTGTTTTCATCACATCCCAAGGAGCTGGCGATCAACTCAAAGCTTCGTTCAACGGCAAAGGCTTCGACATCCACTAGCTTGGCTTCCAAGCCTGCAATTTCCAGCGCTTCAGTCCGCAAATCAACATTGTCACGTCGACAAGCTACCAGTAGCACATCCATTTGCTCAGGGTTGTCATCCGCCTGCCCCATAATTTCAAAATCTAGCGCAACTTCATCCAAGGGATAGGGGATATATTGATCAGCTTCGAGAGAAATTTGCGTTTCCAGCGTGTTTTCATTCATGTCTGCGGGCATCCGCAAGACTTTGGTAATCACCGCCGACCCGGGAACCGCCACTGCGGCCCGCTTCAATTTACTGCGAGATCGAGACACAACAGCCCGCAGCACCTCGGCTACCACCTCGACTTCGGCAATGTTCTTCTCCACCACCGATTGAGGTGGCAAAGACATTACCGCGTAGCTCTCAACGCGATAGGTATTTCCACTGCGACTCAACTCCAGCAGTTTCACCGCACTGGAACTGATGTCGACACCGAGAAGACTTCGGGACGAATTACCGCCAATCAGGCCTTTTAGCACATCATTTTCCTATCTATATCTTAGGCTTAGGGCGCACTCTTATATGCAAGATTAAATACCACACTTTGCCAATGCGCAAATAGTTATGAAAAAAACACACGGATAAATAGCCAGTTTTCGTTATGCTAGGCCACTATCAAGATAGACACAGCCGTTTTACAGGATTTATATGTCTCGTAGCTTTTCGTTGATCAGCTTATTGGTCAGCTTCATTCTACTCTCTGCCGCCGGTGCCGTTATGGTATTTGCAGCGGCCTTCCTTTATATCAGCCCGAAGTTACCTTCGGTTGACGCTCTCCGGGATATCCAGCTCCAAACCCCGCTGCGCATATACAGTCGCGACGGCCAGCTCATGGGGGAGTTTGGCGAAAAACGCCGCTCACCGGTTAGCTTTCAAGAAATACCCGACACCTTTATCAAGGCCTTTCTCGCCGCTGAAGATGATCATTTCTTCAGCCACCACGGCGTCGATGTTAGCAGCCTATTGCGTGCTGCGTCACAACTCATTACCACCGGCAGCATTCAATCTGGTGGTTCCACTATCACCATGCAGGTCGCAAAAAACTACTTTTTAACCCAAGAGCGTACCTTCACGCGCAAATTCACCGAAATTTTTCTCGCCATCGAAATAGAGCGGGCATTAAGCAAGGAAGACATCCTTGAGCTGTATATCAACAAAATATTCCTCGGCAATCATGCCTATGGTATCGAAGCCGCCGCCCAAGTGTATTATGGCAAACCCTTACGCGAGCTAAGCCTGGCTCAAATGGCAATGATCGCGGGCCTTCCCAAAGCTCCCTCTGCCTACAACCCCGTTGCCAACCCAGAACGGGCCCGCATTCGCCGCAACTGGATTCTCTCCAGAATGCGCAGCTTGGGGTATATTGCCGAACAGGATTATAAAACCGCCATTAGCACTCCCATTTCTGCCACCGCCCACGGCACGCCACTGGATGTCGACGCGGCCTATTTATCTGAAATGGTCAGACTGGAAATGCTGGATAGATTTGGCCGCAATGCCTACGAAGACGGCTACTCTGTCATCACCACTGTCGACAGCCAGCTTCAGCATGTCGCCAACCAAGCCATTATTAATGGCGTAATTGAATACGACACTCGCCACGGCTACCGGGGGCCCGAACAACACTGGTCACTCCCCGCACAAATCGACGACGACAAGAGGGACGAACTTGCCAAAAAGCTGGTCGACATTGGTGCCGTCGGCAACTGGCACCCCGCAGTGGTTCTCAACACGGAAGACAAAAGCTTAGTCGCGCTATTGGCATCGGGTGAGCAAACTACCCTCAACTGGGATCAAGGCCTGAAAGACACCGCTCGCTATATCAGCGAAGACCGAATGAGCTATAAAATTGAAAAAGTTGAAGACATTTTAAAGCCCGGCGATGTCATTCGGCTGCGCATGGTAAAAGACAAAGATCAGCAGCAGTGGCAGCTATCACAACTGCCCAAAGTGCAAGCTGCCCTGGTATCACTGGATGCCGATACCGGCGCCATTATCAGTCTCGTCGGTGGTTATAACTACCAAAAAAGCTCGTTTAACCGGGTCACACAAGCAACCCGCCAACCCGGCTCCAACTTCAAACCCTTTATTTACACTGCCGCACTGGATAACGGCTTTACCCCGGCGACCATCATCAATGACGCCCCTATTGTTTTCAACGACTCCTCGTTGGGCGGCACCTGGCGCCCCAGTAACGACAACGGCACGTTTAACGGCCCCATGCGATTAAGGCAAGCGCTGTATCTTTCTAGAAACCTCGTCTCCATCCGGATATTGCGCGACTTGGGCATTGATAAAGCCATCGACTACGTTGGTCGCTTCGGTTTTGATACCAAGGCCCTGCCCCGAGACCTATCGCTGGCACTGGGCAGCCACTCGCTAACCCCCATGCAGATCGTTACCGGCTATGCGGCATTTGCCAACGGCGGTTACAAGATTTCGCCGTATCTGATTGAGAAAATCATCGACCGCGATGGCAATACTATTTTCCGAGCCAACCCAGAGGTGGTCTGTCGGCACTGCGGCAAAAAAGGGCGTGATGCCATAGCCGGCATTGACGAAGAGTACTCCCTGGACGAGATCCTCTCCCAAGATACCGAAGCCCGCAAATACGCGCCCCAGGTACTCGATGATGAAGTCGTTTTTCTTATCGACAATATTCTGAAAGACGTCATTACCCGAGGCACCGGACGCAAAGCCAGAGTATTGGAACGCAGCGATGCTGCAGGCAAAACCGGCACCACTAACGGCCCAACTGATGCCTGGTTTTCTGGCTACAGTGGCGGCGTAGTGACCTCTACGTGGGCAGGCTTTGATCAAAACCAAAAACTAGGCCGCCGAGAATACGGTGGCTCTGTCGCGCTACCCATCTGGATAGATTTTATGAAGGTGGCCCTTAAGGATCGCCCCGAGCGCCAGCTTAAACAACCCGACTCCATCGTCACCGTAAGGATTGATCCCGATACAGGCGCCCTTGCCCACCCCGGCCAAGCCAATGCGATTTTCGAATACTTCCGCAGCGAAAACGCCCCACAGGAATCGGATTACAATTCACCGGGAAGCTACGGCAATGGCGGCGGCCAAGAACCAATAGAAATATTCTGATAGTTAAGGCGTAAAGCGCGCTTTACGCCTTAACTCCCAATTTAATCCCCGTCTATTAAATGGCTTCCAAAGCTTCTGCCAGCGTATTGACGGCAATCACTTCAATATTGCCCGCACTGCCAGCTCGGGGAGCATTGGCTTTAGGTACAATAGCTCTAGCAAAACCATGCTTTCTCGCTTCTTGAAGCCGTTCTTGGCCACTGGGCACCGGGCGAATTTCACCAGACAAGCCCACCTCGCCAAACACCACTAAATCTTCTGGTAACGGCCGGTCCCGAAAGCTGGAGACAATCGCAAACAACAGCGCCAAATCGGCCCCTGTCTCCAACACTTTAACGCCGCCAACAACGTTCACAAACACATCTTGATCGCCAAGCTGCAATCCACCATGACGATGCAAGACCGCCAGCAACATGGCCATACGGTTTTGCTCCAGGCCCACCGCCACCCGGCGAGGGCTACCAAAGCCAGAGGTATCGACCAAGGCTTGAATCTCTACCAGCAGCGGTCGGGTACCTTCCCAAACCACCATCACGGCACTACCGGAAGCCACCACATCGCCACGATTCAAGAATATCGCCGACGGGTTTTTAACCTCCTTCATTCCCAGCTCTGTCATCGCAAACACGCCTAACTCATTGACGGCACCAAAGCGATTTTTGTGACCTCGCAAAGTGCGATAGCGGCTATCACTGCTGCCTTCCAACATAATAGAGCAGTCAATAATATGCTCCAGCACCTTAGGCCCGGCCAAACTACCATCCTTGGTGACATGTCCCACCAGCAACAGCACCGTACCGCTTTGCTTAGCAAAACGCGTCAACGCGGCCGCGCACTCTCGCACCTGGGACACGCTCCCCGGCGCCGAGGTGACTTGCTCGCTGTGCAGTACCTGCACCGAATCCAACACCAGCACCCGAGGTTTTAAACGCGCTGCTTGGGCCAAGATCGTCTCCAGTTGAGTTTCTGCCAGCAGCTTTAGCTCATCGGCTTTTAAGCCCAAGCGTTTCGCCCGCATGGCAATCTGCTGAAGTGACTCCTCACCGGTCACATACAAACAATCGCAGCTTCCTGCCAAACGGCAAAGCACCTGCAATAACAGCGTACTTTTGCCCGCGCCGGGATGCCCCCCCAACAACACCGCCGAGCCCGGCACCAAACCACCGCCCAATACCCGATCTAATTCATCAAAGCCGCTGGGTAGCCGTGGCAACGCCTCAATACTGACACTCGACAGTGACATCACCTCACCATCTGCTGCCCCTGCGTAGCCCTGCTTGGTGCTGGCTCGGCTGGGGGATGCGGCAATACGAAACTCCACAAGAGTGTTCCAAACCCCGCAGTCTTGGCACTGCCCCTGCCATTTATTGTGCTCTGAGCCACAGTCACTACAGACATAGGCGATTTTTGATTTAGCCATGTTCCTCTCTCAATCTTTCTGGGTCAGCATCCATCTGTAATCGGGGCTGACATCCGCGCCAGGGAGCCCGTACAATAACGTAGCTTAACCCAAGGTAATCTTTGCATGACGTCTCTTGTCGAGCGCCCATTAATGGTCTCCCCTTCTCTGGCCGCCACCATCGGTCTAGATGCCGCACTGCTCTATCAGCTGTTAGCTGAATGGCAACTCCTGCTGGACGCCCATGTTAAACAGGGCCAGCATTGGCATCTAATCGAACTGGCCAAACTAGAAGCCCAGCTACCGTTCTGGGAAACCGAAAAAATTCTGGATGTCCTGCGCACCCTCAACGATCAGGGGCTCATTATTGTCGGCGGCGCACTGATGAGCAATCTCCAAAATATCCGCTTTGCGCTACCCCAACGCGGCACCCCGGCCCCAGAAGTGCACCCCACCCACAGACAGACCAGCACCCCCAGCCGTACGCCGGAACAGCGGCAACCCCAAGCCCATATTGGCACCCGTCGACCCAGTCAACCGGTGCCAGGCCACACGGTCATTCCCGGCGACTGGTGCCCCGATCAAGCCAGCATCGACTATTTAATCCGTTTTAACCAAGTTGATCCCAGCTTTATCGAGTCTTCACTGCCCGAGTTTATTGCCCATTACCGAGAGACCGGTGAAACCCGAGCCTCGTGGACCAGCACCTTCAGCCAATACGTTAGCCGACGCTGGAAAAAAGCCCAGTATCAAAAAATTGAACAGGCCAGAAACCAACCGATTGACGATGAGTGGCAACCGAGCTTAGATGCCTTGGAAATTCTGGACCGGGACGGTATCACACGACCGTTCATCGAGGACGCCATTCCCGAGTTTATTCTGTATTGGCGCGAACGTGGCACCGTCGATAACAACTGGAACTCCCGGTTTATCCAGCATATTCGCCTGCAGTGGGCACGGTACACTCGCACTGTCAGCAATGAACAGGAAATCACGCCAATCCCGTCAAACTGGCAGCCCAGCGAGGCGGTATTTGATATCCTGCACATGGCCAGAATTGATCCGGATTTTGCCCAACAACAAATCCCGGAGTTCCTGTTATTCTGGCAAGACAGCGGCCAAGCTCACCGCTCGTGGAACACCAAGTTTCTGCAACATGTAAAATACCGCTGGGCACACAGCCACCAACTGGGGCAAGACCATGCAAGACAGCAACAAGCTTCTGGAAAAAACCCGCCAGCAAATAGCTTCATCGAAAAACACACCGACCGCAGCTGGCGAGAAGGGCTCTAAACAGCCCGATAAAGAAGCCGTCATGGACGCGCTGGACCGGATGTTTGCCGAGTTCGAATTGGTTTATCACAACCAATATAACAAAGCCTTTGCCACACCAGAAAAACTGATTTATGCCAAAAAGCTCTGGTTCAGCAACCTCTGCCACATGAGCCCCGAGCGTATTACCGCCGCCAGTCACCGAGCGATTCGCGAATCAGAATTTTTGCCCACCATTAAAGGCATTCTTAAATTTTGCGACCCCGCACCAGAGGAGCTGGGCCTGCCAGACAACCATAGCGCCTATATGGAAGCCTGTAACGCCCCCAACCCGAAAGCGTCCCACCGCTGGTCGCATCCTGCGGTTTACCATGCCGGCCGTGCCAGCGACTGGTTCTTTCTAGCCGGCACCGCCGAGAATCAGGCCTTTCCTGTTTTCAAACGTCACTATGAGCGACTTTGCGACCAGGTGCGCCGGGGCGAAGAGCTACCCGAGCCAGAGCAAAAAGCCTTGCCTGAACATATTAGCCAACCATTAGACCCCGAAGAGCAACGCAAACGCATGCGCAAGCTGCGCAAAGAACTGAACATTTAGGGCACGACCTGTCGGCACAGAAACACCGCTTCAGACTTTTGCCCTCAACCGCTACAATAGCCCGCGATCCTTTATCACCACTCATTGCGCAGGGCAAAACTATGGCAGACGACAAAACCACCCACTTTGGCTTTCGCAATGTTAATGCCGCTGAAAAGGCCGGTATGGTCGCCGGGGTTTTTCATTCTGTGGCAGCAAAATACGATGTCATGAACGACCTGATGTCGGGTGGCGTTCACCGTATCTGGAAGCGCTTCACCATCGAGCTATCCGGCGTGCGCAGCGGCAACCGCGTATTGGATATTGCCGGCGGTACTGGCGATTTGGCCGCCAAGTTCTGTCGTCTTGTCGGTGACGAAGGCAAGGTCGTGCTGGCCGATATCAACGAGTCCATGCTCAAGGTCGGCCGCGAAAAACTGACCAATAACGGCGTGGTTGGCAATATCGAATACGTACAGGCCAATGCCGAGACACTCCCCTTTCCAGACAACTATTTTGACTGCATCACCATCGCCTTTGGATTGCGCAACGTCACCGATAAAGATGCCGCCCTGCGCTCCATGCTCAGGGTGTTAAAACCCGGCGGTCGACTCCTGGTGCTGGAATTCTCCAAACCTGTAAACCCGGTGGTAGAAAAAATTTACGACCGTTACTCCTTCGACATTCTGCCTAAAATGGGTCAGCTAGTCGCCAATGACGCCGAGAGCTATCGCTACTTGGCGGAGAGCATTCGCATGCACCCAGACCAAGAAACCTTAAAAGGCATGATGGAAGACGCTGGCTTCACTCCGGTTCGTTACCACAATATGACCGCCGGGGTTGTCGCCCTGCACCGGGGCGTCAAGCCGTGAAGCACTTGTTCCAGGGACTGGCAATGTCCAGCCTCGAAAACCTGGTCAACCGGGCACTTAACCTGGACCCCGCCACCGCCAACAAGTTAAGCGCCTTGGAAGGCAATCGCTTTGCGCTCTCACTAAAAGAACCAAACCTGGACTTGGTGCTCGGTATTGCTGGCCAACGAGTGCAAATTCTGCACGGTGAGGCCGAAGATGCGACCAGCCGACTAAGCGGACGCTGGCAGGAATTTGCCGCCATTGCCACCGCGGAAGACCCTGGCGCGGCCCTCATTAATGGCGATGTCACATTAACGGGCGATACCGGCGCATTGCTGGAATTTCGTAAAATTCTTGCCGAACTGGACCTGGACTGGGAGCGCCCTTTGGCCGACGCATTTGGAGATGTCGCTGGGCATCAAATGGCAAGAGGCATTCGCTCAGGACGATCGTGGTTGGCCAGCAGCAGTCACAAACTGAACCGCCAGCTGGAAGAATTTGTCCGAGAAGAAAGCCAACTCATTCCTCACCCGGTAGAAACTCAGCAATATTTTGACGATATCGATGCAGTACGCAGCCACAGCGAACGCCTTGAGGCAAAAATTCGCCGCTTGCAACAACGCGCTAACGCATTAAAAAACCAATAAGGACCCGACTCGATGGGCCTGCGACGCCTTTTTATTATTTGCTGGATTCTCTGTCGATACCGACTCGATCTATTGATTCCGCTAGATCGACTGCCACTCCACTTACGGTTGTTTTTCCGTTTTGGCCCTTGGCGATTACTCCCCGCCAACAATCGAAGTCGAGGCGAACGACTGCGCCTGGCGCTGGAAGCACTCGGGCCCGTCTTTATCAAATTCGGCCAATTACTATCCACCCGCCGGGATCTACTCCCAGATGATGTCGCACTGGAACTAGCGCACCTGCAAGACCGCGTACCGCCCTTTCCCAGTAAACAAGCTGTCGACGTTATCGAGAAAGGCCTGGGCGACTCAGTCGCCGTTCTATTTGCCGAATTTGACGACCAACCCCTTGCCTCGGCCTCTATTGCCCAAGTCCACGCGGCCACCCTGAAAAATGGCAAACAGGTCGTAGTTAAAGTGACCCGCCCCGGCATAGAACGGGTGATCGCCAAAGACGTTAACCTGCTACAGACCATCGCCAAGCTCATGCAGCGTTACTTGCCAGATGGTCGTCGCCTCCGCCCATTAGAAGTGGTTGAAGACTACCGTCTCACCATTTTTGATGAGCTTGATTTACAACGCGAAGGCGCTAACACCTCTCAACTGCGGCGCAATTTTCAAGATTCCGACTTGCTTTATGTACCCGAGGTTCATTGGGATTACACCCGTCGCAACATTTTGGTGATTGAGCGCATTCACGGCATTCCGGTTACAGACCTGGATCAGCTCAAAACCCAAGGCACCGACATGAAAAAGCTCGCCGAAAGAGGCGTAGAAATCTTTTTTACTCAGGTGTTTCGAGACAGCTTCTTTCACGCCGACATGCACCCCGGCAATATTTTTGTGGCCGAAGGTCGCCCCCAGTCACCGCAATATATCGCCATTGATTGCGCCATTATTGGCAGCCTCAGCGACTTCGACCAGTACTACTTAGCGCGCAATTTACTGGCCATATTCCAACGCAATTACCGCGAGGTCGCCGAGCTGTATGTCGAGTGCGGCTGGGTGCCACCCGAGACCCGAGTTCATGAATTTGAAGCGGCCATTCGCAGTGTTAGCGAACCCATCTTTGAAAAACCACTGGCAGAAATCTCCTTCGGCCAGCTGCTGGTGTATCTTTTTCAAACCGCTCGACGCTTCGATATGGAAGTACAGCCGTCGCTAGTGTTGCTACAAAAAACCTTGCTCAATATAGAAGGGCTGGGCCGTCAGCTCTACCCCCAGCTAGACCTCTGGTCTACAGCAATGCCATTTCTTGAGCGCTGGGTACGCGACCGCTATTCACCCCAAAGCATGCTTCGCAAAGTCAGCCACCGTTTACCCGGCTGGCTGGAACAGCTGCCGCAATTGCCCGAAGCGCTTATGCAAAATACCCAGTACCAAGGCGGGGGCGATAACGCAGAACTAAAAAGGCAAATCCAATTACTGGAAGATGATTCCGCAAGGCAAAAGCGCGCCCACCGCCGCCGTGTGCTGGGCATTATCAGCGGCCTCGCCGCCTTGTTGGTCGCCAAGCCCGAAGTAAGCCAAGGACTTGAGAATCTGCCCACCATCAGCCTCGGCCTATTAGTCCTGTGCGTTTATTTCTTTCTCAGTGCCCGCTGAGGTAAAGTAGGCCGCTCAGCGATGATTCACCATTTCGTAATAAATGCAGGCTAGTATGACAGCGGATTTTCTAGAGCAGATTAAGTGGAATAGCGATGGCCTTATAGCCGCTATCGCCCAAGACGTTGACAGCGGCCGAGTGCTGATGATGGCATGGATGAACGCTGAATCCTTGCAGCTCAGTATCGCGGAGCAACGCGCAGTGTATTGGTCCAGATCTCGTCAACAGCTTTGGCGCAAAGGTGAAAGCTCTGGCAATGTGCAGCTTTTAAAGAGCGTGTCACTCGATTGCGACGGTGATGCCTTGCTACTGCAAGTTGAGCAGCTGGGCGGCATCGCCTGTCACACTGGCAGACAAAGTTGTTTTTACCGCGAGCTTATCGACGGGCAATGGCAAAACACCGAAGCGGTTCTAAAAGATCCCGGAGAGATGTATGACAAATAACACCGCCATGTCGGACAGTGCTGCCGTATTGGACCAGCTCAGCGACGTGCTCGACCAACGCCGCCAAGCCAGTCCAGACAGCTCTTATGTCGCCAGCCTCCACCATAAAGGTCTGAATAAAATATTGGAAAAGCTCGGCGAAGAAGCCGTAGAAACCGTGCTTGCCGCTAAAGATGCACAACAAAGCGGCAACACAAGCGACTTGGTATACGAAACCGCAGACTTGTGGTTTCACAGCTTGGTTATGCTCTCCCATCTGGGGGAAGATCATCACGCCGTATTAAGCGAATTGGCCAGACGATTTGGTCTTTCAGGTTTAGACGAAAAAGCCGCACGCGGCAAAAACTAATAGAGAGGGTTTAGCAAATGGGAATCGGTGGCATCAGTATTTGGCAATTGTTAATCATTTTGGCCATTGTGGTACTGCTCTTTGGCACCAAGCGATTGAAGTCGCTGGGTACCGATTTGGGCAGCGCGATTAAAGGCTTCAAAAACAGTATTCAGGACGAAGACGAGGATAAGAAAAACCTCGAAAAAAATGAATCGGCAGACATGAAAGCAGAACAAGCTGAAACAGAAGAGACCAAGAAGTAAGCTATGTTTGATATTGGCTTCGCAGAGTTACTGATTATCGCTGTGCTTGGCCTATTGGTATTGGGCCCCGAACGCCTGCCCGGCGCTATTAGAACCGTGTCGCTATGGATTGGACGTTTAAAACGCAGCTTCGCTGACATCCGCAGAGAAATAGAACGAGAAGTAGGCGCTGACGAAATTCGGCAGCAGTTGCACAATGAGTCGGTCATGTCCTCACTGAAAGAAAGCGAGCAAAAATTGCGCAGCTCCGTCGACAATGCCAAGCAAGAATTCAAAACATTGGAACACAAGGCCAACGACAGCCTAAAAGAAAATACCGTCGCGCCACCTCAGTACGACCCACTAGAAGAAAACACCGTTGCACCGCCCCCCAAACCCGCTTCAAAAGACGAGACTCCATGAGCGCCGCCCAGCACCACCAACCAGAAGATAACGGCCAACCCCTCGTCGCCCACCTGACCGAGCTTCGCAACTGCATACTGTACTGTGTGCTGGCCGTGTTGATCTGCGCCCTCGCGCTAATGCCGTTCTCGGCCGAGATTTATACCTTTGTCGCCGAGCCACTGCGCCGCTACTTACCGGAAGGCAGCAGCATGATTGCCACCGAAGTGGCATCGACCTTTCTTACGCCTTTCAAGCTCGTTTTAGTCGCCGCGTTTTGTCTGGCGATTCCGGTAGTCCTGCATCAGGCATGGCGCTTCGTGGGCCCGGGCATGTACCGCCATGAAAAAAAACTCGCGGCACCACTGCTTATCTCCAGCGTATTGCTGTTCTACGCAGGCATGGCCTTCGCCTACTACGTGGTATTTCCGTTGGTGTTCGGATTTTTTAGTGGCATTACCCCAGAAGGCGTGGCGTATACACCCGATATCGCCCGCTTTCTAGACACCGCACTCAAGCTGTTTTTAGCTTTTGGGGTCGCCTTTGAGATCCCCATTGCGACGGTGCTACTGATTAGCGCTGGCGTTATCAGCGCCAAAGATCTTGCCGCCAAACGGCCTTACGTGATTGTAGGGTGTTTTGTATTTGGCATGCTGCTGACCCCGCCGGATGTAATCTCGCAAGCGCTACTGGCCGTACCGATGTGGTTATTATTTGAAACGGGCATTATCTTTGGCCGCTTTATCAAACCCCGGGTCGCGGCCGCCGAAGAACAGGATGATTAATCGTCGTCAGGGCCGCCAAAGCCAAACGCAAGATTTTCGAAGCGGGTATACTTGCCAATAAAGCTTAATCGCGCCGTACCAATAGGGCCGTTACGCTGTTTGCCGATAATAATCTCGGCCGTGCCTTTATCCGCAGATTCTTCGTTGTAGACCTCATCGCGATAAATAAACATGATCACATCGGCGTCCTGCTCGATGGCACCCGACTCCCTAAGGTCAGAGTTAACCGGCCGTTTATTGGGTCGCTGCTCCAAGGCTCGGTTTAGCTGAGACAGCGCCACCACTGGACAATTAAACTCTTTCGCGATCCCCTTCAAGGAGCGAGATATTTCTGAAATTTCTGCGGTACGTCCCTCTCCACCTCGGCCCGCTACCTGCATCAACTGCAAATAGTCGATCATCATCATGCCGATGCTGCCATGCTCCCTCAAAATTTTGCGGGCACGTGAGCGTAGTTCCGTGGGCGTGAGTGCTGGCGTATCATCAATATACAGCGGCCGGTCTTTGAGCTTGGATACCGCCCCGGTCAACTTCGGCCAATCATCTTCTTCCAAGCGCCCGGTTCGCACCCGGCCTTGATCAATTCGTCCCACCGACGACAGCATCCGCATCATCAGCTGATTGGCGGGCATTTCCATGCTGAAGACCAACATTGGTTTTTCTGATTTAAGCAGAGCATTTTCCACCAAGTTCATCGCAAAGGTGGTTTTACCCATAGAGGGCCGGGCAGCCACAATAACCAAATCAGAATTTTGCAGCCCCGAAGTCATTTCATCGAGCTTTTCAAACCCCGTGGTCAGACCGGTGATGGCGTCTTCGTTATTAAACAGCTCATCAATTTTTTCTACTGCATCTTTTAGCAGCGGATTAATGGGCTCCAAGCCACCCATTTTCGGACGGTCTTCAGCGATCTGCATGATCCGCCGCTCGGCCTCGTCCAAGACCTCTTCGCTACTGCGCCCCTCAGGGTTAAAGCTGCTGTCCGCAATCTCGTTGGCAACACTGATCAAGGAGCGAAACGTTGCCCGCTCCCTCACTGCCTGAGCATAGGCGCGAATATTGGCGACAGAGGGTGTGTTACTGGCAATTTCGGCCAGATATGCCGCGCCACCCACTTCATCCAAATGTCCCGCGCCAGCGAGTGCTTCGGCCAGGGTCACCACATCAATAGGCTGCTGCAGCTCTACCAAGCGGGCCATTTGCGCAAATAGTTTGCGATGTTCAGGCCGAAAAAAGTCGCCCTCGCCAAGCACATCCGCAACGGCATCCCACGACTCATTGGCAATCATCAGGCCGCCCAGCACCGACTGCTCTGCCTCTAATGAATACGGGGGCAGCTTCAGATTAGCGAAAGCCTCATCTTCATCGGCAAAAGGGGGTTGCTCTGGGTAGGACTCAGTTTGCACAAGTATTCTTCATTATTGGAACGGGTATCGGCCGATCATTGTGTCAAAAAAGCAAAAAAAAACACAGAGGTTAATCCCCTGTGTTTTTTGATCTTCACTTAGCGTTGTGCCACGCGCAAACAAGCACCGAAGTTAGCCGACACGCGCTTAACCAGCAAGCCCGCCGTCGTCACACTCTCCCGCTAAGGAAAAATTTACTCAGCAACAATCTCAACAGCAACGTCTTGCATCACGTCGCTGTGAACTTGAACAGCGATAGTGAAGCTACCCGTTTCACGAATCGGACCTTCAGGCATCCGGATTTCGCTTTTGTCGACAGCTTGGCCAGCGGCAGTAATTGCCTCAGCAATATCGCGAGTACCGATAGAGCCAAACAACTTGCCACCTTCGCCAGAGTTCGCGGCGATAGTCACACTGACCTCAGCCAGTTTAGCTGCACGCGCATCGGCTTCAGCACGTTTAGCAGCAGCGGCTGCTTCCAGCTCAGCACGACGCGCCTCAAAGTTAGCGACGTTGTCATCATTGGCAGGTACTGCTTTGCCAAAAGGAATCAAAAAGTTACGGCCATAGCCGGACTTAACAGTGACTTGGTCACCCAAATTACCCAGCTTGCCAATTTTTTCAAGCAGAATCACTTGCATGGTTCTAACCCTCTTAAACGCGTTGTCAGCTACCCGTTGGTGGCGACATCCGCTTTCTAAAATCAATCCAACTATCCAGAATTGCGACTATTACCAGCAGCGCCCACAAGGGACTGAGCAACAACAGCGCAACATAAAATCCTACCAACCAGAAGCGTCCCATTTGGCGCTTCCCAATCACCCCATGAATCAGGGCTAAACCGGAAATAACGAAGGGCAGCAAACAAATCACCCCCCAAAACCGATAATCTTCACCGCTGTAGCGCAATAACAGCATCACGGCAACAAGCACCAAACTGATACTGGATGGCAGCCGTAAACTCCACATTTCCTCCTGAAAACCACCAGGATTGTAGAGCATTGCCTGCCACCAACGCGCCAACATTACTGCCAGCACACTCCAAAGCATAGTACTACCGCCAATCGCAGCAGCGACATCGCCGCGCTGCATCGCAGGTAACTGCCCCTGAGACTGCTGCGTCAACTGGTCCATCATCGGCTTTAGCAAATCAACAATTTCTTGCAGATATGCACTGCCAAAATGAAGCAGCATCAACGCGGTTACCAAACCCATTGCCACCGCAGCTGCGATGGCCGTAGACCAAGTGCCACTTTGACGTAACAAGTGTGCGGTAACAGCCGTGCCCAGTAACATTGTTAACGGGCCAACATCATTGCCAATATAGGCTACAGCGATAGCTGGCAGCAGTGCCCAAAAAACAACATAGGCGCCTTCTGCCAGCCCTTTTCTTAACATGACCAGCGCCGCAGCTGCGGCACCAATCCAGGCAAAAAACAGGGTTCCAATTCCCAGGCCCGCTACTGCGACAGCCTGGAAGCGCCCTTTCATAATAAACTCTGCTAAGGCGCGCATAAAAAACCTGTTCGATTTATTACTGGTGGCTGTCCGTGAAGGGCAGCAACGCCAAGAAGCGAGCGCGTTTGATAGCGGTCGACAACTGACGCTGATAACGGGCATTAGTACCGGTGATACGACTAGGTACGATTTTGCCAGTTTCAGAAACATAGGCTTTCAGCGTGTCCAGATCTTTATAATCGATCTGCTTTACACCTTCAGCGGTGAAACGACAAAACTTACGACGACGGAAAAAACGTGCCATTTTTAAATCTCCTCACTAGTTCGCTGAATTAAGCGTTTTCTGCTTCTGGGGCCGAAGGCTTCTCGGACTCTTCGGTTTTTTCAGCGCTGCTGTTGTCTTCGCTGTCACGGCTTGGGCGCTCTGTGCGCTCAGGACGATCGCTGCGGCTACGGCGCTCACGGCTCTCTTTCTCAGCTTTCATGATGGGAGATTCTTCGGTCACAGCTTCGTCGCAACGAATTACCAGATTACGCAGAACCGCATCGTTATAGCGGAAGTTAGTGGTCAGCTCGTCAACCGCTTCAGCAGAAGCTTCAACGTTCATCAGCACGTAGTGGGCTTTATGAATTTTGTCGATAGGGTAAGCCAGTTGACGGCGACCCCAATCTTCTAGGCGGTGTACTTTACCGCCGTCTTTTTCGATGGTCTGGGTATAACGTTCAACCATACCCTGAACTTGCTCGCTCTGGTCTGGATGGACCAAGAACACGATCTCGTAGTGACGCATTTATATGCTCCTTACGGGTTTAGCCACCCTTTTGGTGTGGCAAGGAGAACAGGCCTCGGCACGGGCAGAGGTCTGTCATGAAATCAAGAGCGCGGATTTTAGGCAAGGGCCGCCCAGGATGCAAGCAATTTGGGTGTTTTTCAGCCAATTAGCGCAGATTGACGTTGACGCACCGCTTCAAACAGACAAATACCGCTCGCGACAGATACATTTAAGCTACTCACCGAACCCGCCATGGGCAGCTTGGCAAGATAGTCGCAACGCTCCCGCGTCAGGCGTCGAAGACCATCGCCCTCCGCACCCATCACTAACGCAATAGGACCGCGCAAATCCCGCTCATACAAGGATTCGTCGGCCTCCCCCGCCAGCCCCACAATCCACAAGCCATTATCTTGGAGCTGCTTCATGCAGCGGGCCAAATTGGTGACTGCAATAAACGGCACCACTTCAGCAGCGCCACAGGCCACTTTCATGACGGTGGCATTCAGGCCAACCGACTTATCCTTTGGTGCGACAACCGCCGTCACCCCAGCGGCATCAGCACTGCGTAAACAAGCACCGAGATTATGAGGATCTGTCACCCCATCCAGAATCAAAACCAGCGCCTGGCTCCCTGCCGCATCAATCAATGCGGACAAATCCTTCTCGCTATACTGGCTGGAAGTGTCGGCTTCGGCGATCACCCCTTGGTGACGACCCTCCGCCATTTCATCCAGTTTTTTTCTGGCGATTTCGGCAACCGATATTCCCTGCGCCGCAGCTAAGGCCAACACCTCTTGTAAGCGTTGATCGTCTCGACCGCTTTGCACATACAAGGCTTTAACCCGCTGCGGACTGCGCTGCAAAAGACTTTGCACAGCGTGCAAGCCAAATATTTTTTCCATACAACTTCCCTAACGACGCCGACGCTTTTTGTTGGCACCTTGGCGCTTTGCGCCGCTGTTTTTATCACTATCCCCAGCGCCCTTTTTACCACCGCTGGCTTTTTTCTTATTGCGCCCACCGCTGGGAATCTCTCCCCGCGCCAATGCATCTCGCACTGACGGTTTCTTTTTGCGGCCAGGACCGGCATCAACCATACCCAGGTCAATTTTGCGTTCATCCATATCCACAGCCAAAATTTGCACGCGGACAGTATCGCCCAACTGAAAGCTGCGACGAGTACGCTCACCAATTAAGCGCTGATGAGCCGGGTCAAACTGATAATAATCCTGGGGTAGCGCAGAGATATGCACCAAGCCTTCTATATAAAAGTCCTGCAGCTCGACGAACATACCAAAGCCCGTTACCGCCGCGATCACCCCGTCGTATTCGCCGCCAACATGCTCCTGCAAAAACTCGCATTTGAGAAACGCCATCACATCACGGCTGGCATCATCTGCTCGTCGCTCAGCCATCGAGCAATGCTCGCCGAGCCCGATCAAGCGCTCCATATCATAGGGGTAGATTTTTTGGCGACCGAGTTTAGCGGCATCCGGCTCGCAGTGGAAACAGTTCTTCGCCTCTCCGCCACCATTGCGGACCAGATAGCGTAATGCCCGGTGGACGAGCAAATCCGGGTAGCGGCGTATCGGCGACGTAAAATGCGTATAACCTTTATAGTGCAGACCAAAGTGGCCTTGATTTTCGGGTTGATACACCGCCTGGCTTAACGACCGCAGCAGCATGGTCTGAATCATCTGCGCATCGGGCCGCTCGCCCAGAGCACCCAACAACGTCTGATAATCCTTGGGCGTAGGTGTTTCACCACCCCGTAAACCCAAACCAATTTCACCAAGAAAAGTCCGCAAGCTTTCCAGTTTCTTTTCAGAGGGGCCATTATGCACACGGTACAGTGCTTCTAAGCCTGAACGTTCAAGCGCTTTGGCAGTGGCGACGTTAGCGCAAAGCATGCACTCTTCAATCAGTTTATGAGCATCATGACGATGCACCGGCACAATGGCCTCAATGCGCTTATCCTTATCAAAGACCACGCGGGTTTCAACGGTTTCAAAATCAATCGCCCCCCGCTCAGAGCGCGCCGCCCGCAGAGCCTTGTATAAATCGTGCAAACATTGCAATTGCGGCACTAAGTGACCATGACGGCCAGAATCGTAGCTGGAATCCACTTCTGGCAGCCCCAGCAACGCGCCAACTTCGTTATAGGTCAAACGGCCATGGGAGCGAATAACCCCTTCGTAAAACTGAAAGCCGCTTAAATTACCCCTAGCGCTAATGGTCATTTCACAGACCATGGTCAGCCTATCGACATCTGGCTTTAATGAGCACAAACCGTTGGACAGCGCCTCGGGCAACATGGGCACAACGCGATCGGGAAAGTAGACCGACGTTGAGCGTTTTTGTGCCTCTTGGTCTAGCGGTGAACCAACTTGTACATAATGGGAAACATCGGCGATAGCGACCCATAAGCGCCAGCCGCCGCCTTTTTTGACCTCGCAATACACCGCGTCATCAAAATCTCTTGCATCCTCGCCATCAATGGTGACTAACGGCAGCTCTCGCAAATCGACTCGCGCCTTTTTGTCCTTTTCATGGGGTTCAGTACCAAAACCTCGCGCCTCTTCCTCAACCTCATCGGGCCATTCAAACGGGATCTCATGGCTACGAATGGCCAGCTCAGTGGCAACACCCGCTGTTTTCCGGTCGCCCAACACATCCACAATACGGCCCCGTGGCTGCCGTCTTGGCCCCGGCTGCTGACTGATATCAACCATGACGTAGTCACCTTCAACGGCACCCGCACAGTCATCATCCTCCAGACCAATCCAGTTTTGAATCCGACTGTTATCCGGTACAACCTGGGGCTTACCCCGGTGGTCAATCAACTTACCCACCAACTGCTTGGTGCGCCGTTCCAGCACCTCAACAATTACCCCCTCTCGGCGGCCGCGCTGGTCCAGGCCGGTGACTTGCACGCTGACCAAATCGCCATCAAAGATTTGCTGCATCTGGCGATTGGCCAAATAAACATCGTCTTCTTCATCTACCAGCAAAAATCCAAAGCCATCGCGATGCCCCTGAACCCGGCCCGTGACCAGATCACTGGCATCTAAGGCACTATAGCGGCCACGTCGACCTTCATTAATTTGCCCGTCTCGCAACATCGCTTTAACACGACGGCGCAAACCTTCCTCTTGGTCTTCGCCCTCAATACTGAGGGCAGCCTTAAGCTGGCCCATATTAAGACCGCGCTCAGAGCCCTGAAGCTTGTCAAGAATAAACTCCCGACTGGGAATGGGGTTGTCGTAGCGTTCAGCCTCTCGGGCTGCGTGGGGGTCTGCTTGGATGCGGCGTTTTGCCATGCAGTAGAACGTCCTCTTTTAATAAATGTTAAAACTCTGACAACAGTGTAACGCAAGCGTTGACAAAATAGCTTTCAATAAGTAAATTGCGCGCCTCAGTATTATGCTGACGCTCATCTCCTTGCCCAGGTGGTGAAATTGGTAGACACGCTAGCTTCAGGTGCTAGTCCTCGCAAGGGGGTGGAGGTTCAAGTCCTCTCCTGGGCACCATTTTGAATTCCAGAGACTTCCAACAAAATCTCTAAGTCATTGAAAAAGCCCGCGAAAGCGGGCTTTTTCGTTCCAGCATGCGCTACCGGGTTCCACTGAAAGCCATGTGCAAATGAGTACATTTTTGAGTACACTAAAAGTTCGAGAGAAAAAGTGTACTCACCATGCCCCTTACCGCACGAGAAGTCCAGGCTGCCAAGCCTAAAGACAAGCCTTATGGCCTCGCCGATGGCGGAGGCCTCTCCCTGTGGGTGACCCCCGTGGGGCAGAGGTACTGGCACTTCCGCTATCGCATCGACGGCAAACAACCTCGTATTTCCTTGGGTGTCTACCCCACTATTTCACTCCAACTTGCTCGCGAGAAGGCGGCTGAAATGCGTGCACTTGTGGCACGCGGTATCGACCCGAGCCAGAAACGCAAAGTTGATAAACAAGCATCTACCGAATCAAAGACCAATCTGTTCAGGGTAGCCGCAGAGGACTGGTACCAAAGCAAGGTCAAAGCTGGTCGCTCGGCGTCAACCTTGGATAAAATGCGGACCTACCTCGACAAGGACATTCTCCCCGTACTGGGGGACAAACACCTTCCCAGCGTATCGAGGGCAGACTGTGCTTCCGTACAAACCCGCATCGAGAAACGTGGCGCACTGAACGTCTCCAAGAAAGTCCGCGGCTGGCTGCGCGAAATCTTCAGCCGGGCGATCGCCAAAGGGCTATGCGACAACAACCCGGCATCGGAGCTGCGCTATATCGCCAAGGAAGCCCCGAGAGCCGAGCACTACCCACATTTACTCGAACCTGAGTTACCGGATTTTCTCCGCAAGCTGGACAACTCGACCAGTCGCCTCATCAACCGCACCGCAGCCTGGATGGCAATCCTCACCGCCTCCCGCCCTGGTATGGTTCGCTTCGCCCAATGGCACGAAGTCGACCTGGATGATGCGATCTGGCGTATCGACGCGGAGAAGATGAAGATGCGCCGTATGCACGTAACGCCGCTTCCGACCCAACTCGTTGCAATGCTCAAAGAGCTCCGGGAAATTACCGGAAGGCAACAGTATCTTTTCCCCGGCATCGGCACCAAAAACGCCATGATCAGCGAAAACACGGTCAACAAGGTATTTCGCCTCATAGGCTACAAGGGTCGCATGGTGAGCCACGGCACTCGACACACCGCCAGCACGCTGCTCCGGGAACATGGCTGGCCCAAGCAGTTCGTGGATGCGCAACTGTCCCACAAGGAAACCGGAATTGCCGGCGACTACAACCACGCCATCTATCTTCCCCAGCGCCGACTGATGATGCAGTGGTATGCAGACTATCTGGATGCGTTAAGGGTGGGTTTGACTTCGAAACAGTCGCAAGCATTTGCAAGACGAGTGAATACTAATGCACGTCTTGAAACAGCGTCAGCCGAGAGTTGACCGGAATAGTCAGTGAGCACGGCCCAGCTCCACAAGCTTAACATCGCTGTCGTCGAGTGAGTTTGTAAATATCCACCCGCCAATCAGCATCATCGATTTCTTCAAACTTTTCGATTTCCTCCGCAATCAGCGTCAGAAAATCATTCAGATACAACTTCCTGTCCGGTTCAATTTCGTATTCATCCACCAGACCAGAATCGGCTTCCACACGGACACGTCCCAGCCAACGCAAACGGGCATTTTCGTATTCCTTGGGTAGAGGCTGCTTGGCACGACAACCACTTCCGTAGGATCGGACCAGTTTCCGTTTTACCGCCATGTTTAGGCCAATACTTCTTGGTTTCGCATTGGATTGATCAACGCAATGACACTGTTTCTATTTTGATCTGCTGTGAGACCTGTTGCGCAACTATTCGAACTGCAAATATGAACAAAGTATGACAAGACTCTCACTGCAACCCTATTTACCTGTGACCTAATCAGCAACAGCTGAAGCCCGCAAAGACACAGAAATCCACACTGACCCAATCGGTCTTGGCTTTCCCGAATTCAGTCACAACACTTCTATGCCCGATGTATCCACCGCCAGTAGAAAATCAATTGCAATCCAGCGGGGATAAAAGATTCAGGTTTTCGGCGTTTGCGCCTCTAAGGAGTGTACGTGTTAAGCAATCTATAGCCCAAACGCCGCAAAACCATCACAACCGGTTCGCGGCCGACTCCATCGTGTATACACCTCGAAAACCGTCATAGGTAACACCCCTCCAGGGTGAATAACAATCGATGAGGGTATCGGTATGCCCGGCAGCGCGCCTGAAAAAATCTTCTATCGCCCCATTGAGGCGGCCATCCGTTGGAGCGATCTGTTCGACCACGAGCATCATATCATTCAGGTGCTCGGGGCTCATCAAGTCCCCGCTCCAACCGATTTCCCGCAATGGCCCAGGCTCCATTTGAACACCGCACGAATACTGGATGCCCTGACCAACAGAGATCTTCCCTATGGAAAGAATGGTGTCACCTGTGAAGACCCGCTGCTCCTGGATGATCCTGACCTGACGGTCCGCCATGTGGATCTGAAAGCCTGGATGGCCTCTACCTACCCGGAAGAAAAACCCGGATTCCTGTTCGGAGCAATCGAACAACACCTATTCACTGGTCTCAGTACTGAAGCTATTCAAATCTTACTGGCCGACCGGGAAGCCCTGAAAATACAGCTTGCAGACCAAGAACACATCTGCCAGGCACTCCAGATCAAATACGACGCACTCAGAGAGGATTATGAGCATCAACAGCTGAGCATACGCCGGGGAAAGTCACCCGGCGCTCGTAGCGAATCAACCTACCTCAACATTGTCGCCGGGCTGTTGAGTCTGTTACTGGGACACTCACCGTCGGGCCAGCCTTATTCGTCCTTCAAATCCCAAGACGCTGTTATCAGCGCCATGATTGCCCATTCCCCCAACACCATGGGTATCACTGAGCGTACCCTCCAGGCCAAGTTCGCCGAAGCCAAACGCCACTTGGCATCGAACTGAGGCATCAAGTCTATAACAGCGGTCCGGGATGCCGCATTTGCGGTGTCGTTTTCCGGCGAGCTGTATTTAATACCGACCATGTCCCAACAAACGCCAAGGAGCGTCCAGGAGTGGTCCCTATGTCTCAGCAACCTTTAGCAGCGATGAATCCCAGTGAACGCCGCATCCTCCGCCGCGCCGAGGTGGAAGCCAAGACGGGCTTCAAACGCGCCCACATCTACAATCTGATGAAAGCGGGCAAGTTTCCCAAAGCCATTCGCCTGGGTGTCCGTGCCGTGGGCTGGGATTCGGTCGAAATCGACCAGTGGATCGCCGAACGCCGCAAAGACCGCACCCTCTGACACCGGGATTTGGAGGGTCAGCACTATGCAAGTGATCTCCGTGATATCAACCAAAGGCGGTATGGGGAAAACCACCATCGCGGCCAACCTTGGCGGCTTCGCCGCCGACGCCGGGCTGCGGGTGCTACTGGTAGACCTCGACGTTCAACCAACCCTGTCCAGCTACTTTTCTCTGAATCAACAGGCCGTCGGCGGGATCTACGAACTGCTGGCATTCAATGAACAAGTGCCAGAACAGGTTATCTCCCGCACGGCGGTTCACGGACTTGACCTCATCCTATCCAATGACGACAAGGGGCAGTTGAACACGCTATTGCTGCATGCGCCGGATGGCCGCCTTCGCTTACGCCATCTCCTGCCGTCCTTCGCTCCCCACTACGATCTGATGCTGATCGATACCCAGGGCGCGCGCAGTGTGATGCTGGAGATGGCAGTGCTCGCCTCGGACTTGGCGTTGTCCCCGGTTACCCCAGAAATCTTGGCGGCGCGGGAGTTGCGGCGGGGAACCCTGCAGTTACTCGATGACATCACGCCCTATCGCCATCTTGGTATTGCGCCACCGCCGCTGCATTTGCTGATCAACCGTGTGCACTCTGTTTCCTCTAATGCGCGCGCTATTCAGCAGGCGTTGCATCAGCTGTTCCGCAGACAAGTGGGAGTTTCACTACTGGCGACCAGTATCCCGGCTATCGAAGCCTATCCCCGGGCGGCCACCCTGAGCCAACCGGTCCACCGGGTTGAGCATCGCCGCCCCCATGGGCGCGTGGCACCAGCGGCCCTGGAAACGATCAAGACATTGGCGCGGGAACTGCTGCCGCAATGGGAAGACCGCTTTGATGGCGTAACGCCCGCAACCTGTCGGAGGGCGGCCCATGTCGAATATCGTTGAACCGGCGAACCGGACATGCCCGAAACGGCGCAGGCTGATGACCTTCGCACAAGCACACGGGTGGCATGTCGCCTACCGCGCTGCCAATCAGTTCGTACTCACCAAGCCGGACATGCCGGCCATCGGCACCGCAGCGTTGCTCCTGCCCACTCGGCGTCCCGCGACCAGGAATCCCCGCCATGGCTGAGCAGGATCCCAACGCCATCGCCGGCAAGTTACTGGCCGAGGGGTTTGCCCGCTCCGGCCCGAAGGCCGAGCAGTTGAGCGACCCCATCGAGGACACCCCCATGGTGGTCACATTGGACCAGTTGCGTCCCTACGACCTGAACCCGCGCGTGACCCGCAATCCCCGCTATGATGACCTCAAAGCCTCAATTCGCGAGCGGGGGCTCGACGCTCCTCCGGCTATCACCCGGCGGCCGGGTGAGTCCACCTATACCATCCGCAATGGCGGCAACACCCGTTTGGCCATACTCAATGAACTTTGGCGTGACACCAAAGAAGAGCGCTATTTTCGTATCACCTGCCTGTTTCGCCCATGGTCGGCGCGCGGTGAGATCATCGCGCTGACCGGCCACCTGACCGAGAATGAACTGCACGGCGGGCTTTCATTTATCGAACGCGCGCTGGGCATCGAAAAGGCGCGGGAACTGTATGAAGCCGAAGGCGGGCAGTCACTGTCACAATCCGAACTCTCCCGTCGCCTCACCGCGGATGGCTACCCCGTTTCTCAGTCCCATATCAGCCGGATGCAGGACACCATCCGCTATCTGCTGCCCGCGATTCCCACCCTCCTGTACGCTGGCCTTGGGCGTCCACAGACCGAGCGGCTCACCACCTTGCGCAAAGCCGGGGAGCGAGTTTGGAGCACCTACACCGCCAAGGACACTGGCGTGGACTTCACCACACTGTTCCAGGAAGTCCTCACCCTCTTCGATCATGCCGGCGATGAATTTCCTCTGCAACGCATCCAGGATGAATTGATCGGGCAAATGGGGCACGTCCTCAATGTGGACTACGATACTCTGGCGTTGGCGATTGACAGTTCCGCACATCGGCAACGGACGCTCGAAGCGCCGCCACCCGATACGTCCGGATTACCTCATAATTCGGATCAACCCGTAGTCCCAAAAACGCCGGTATCGCCGGATATCAATCACCTATCTCAGCCGGTGGCCAACCCGCACATTGACGAAGATGATCCCCGTTCGACCAAGCCATCCGGGCAATCGAAGGCGGCGGATACTCCGGCTGCCAGTGCGAACCCCGCTGAATACACACCCGACGAAGCACGGGCTGCCGACAACGAAATTCCCGAGGAATCCCTACCCTCGACAACAGACCGCTTACAATCGATTCAACGCCTGGTGGCCGAACAAACCGGTGAGAGGCTGCCCGAACCAATCAACGCTGGGGCAGACACGTATTCTCCCCTGACGGAAACAGGGGCTACTGAATCCTCACTGGGTTCACCGGACCAGCTTCGCATCACCATCGGCGAGCTGGCCGCCACCATCGCCAACGAGATTGGCGAAAGCGGCCGGGTGAATCCCGTCAGTACGGGCATCGGTTTCACCTGTCGGCGCGACGGTACGGCTCCGGATGATGTACTGCCGGATACCCCCTCACATCCGTTGTTTTCCTTGTTGTCGGCGATGGAAACCTGTGCCTGCGCAGATAGCCCGACAGTACAGCCTGCGTCTATCGCCGATATCGTGCGATCACTGGTTGGGGATTGGTTCCATACCGACCAGGAATCTATCCCCCATCTCAGCGATAGCGGCCTGGACCGTTTATTCCAGCTGTTCCGTCTGGCGCGCCAGCTGCGGGAATGGCAGTGGAGCGACGCACCCGAGCCCGTCGGCAAACCCGATCGTCGGTGAGGATTAAACTGTGTCAGGTCCCCACCCACTCAACCAGGCCGTTATCGCACAAGCGCTGCATGATTTGCGCAACGGTCAGCTGCGACGCTGCAAGGCCATGGGATTTGGGGAAGAGGAACTCGATGCCCTCAAACACCCCGCACTGGTGAGTGTCCTGATCAATGCCTCGGTCTCCTGGTGCAAGGTACAGGTCAATCGCGAGGTACTGAAGCATCTGCTCCGCCAGGTCGAGGATGTCGAGCAGGAAATCCTGACGATAGACCGAATGCTCCGGCTGGGGGCCAGTACCGATATGATCAGTAGATTTTACGGACTGACTCACCAGGAAGTGGCGCTTCGCCGCGATGTACTGGGCCTGCCAAAACGCAAGGGGCGACACCCGGTATTGAGCGAAGAGCAGGAAATGGCGCTGTGGCAACGATGGCAACCCGCCATCAAGGCGAGAGAAATCGATTTCGATGACGACGCGGCCATGCTGGATCTCGCCATGGAGTTGGCCGAGGCGTTGAGCCTGCCCATGTCGGTGATCTGGGCCACTATCCGGAGCTGGATTGACCAGGGACTGGCGTAGTCATGGCTGCCGATGACCCGAAGGGTTCCCTGGATGCCCTGAGCGCAATATTGGAAGCCGCCTCCCGACAGAGCGGCAAGACCGCAGCTCAGGACGCGATTCTGTTCAGCGGCAACCGCCACGAGAGCGTCCCCCGCACGCTCTTCTTCGACCGACGCCTTACACCGCTGGAGCGCAATGCCTGGCAAGTACTCCGTCTCCTGCTGAACCCCGACGAGATCACGGTCTTTCCCACCTACGAACGGTTGCGCCCCTTTCTCGCCGCCATGCCCTGTACCGGCAAAGCCTCTCACGAAACCGTCGCCCGGGCACTGACACTGTTGCGGCTCACCCGCTGGCTGAGCCTGGTCAGGCGTCGGCGCAACGCCCGAACCGGTCGTATCGAAGGGAACCTGTACGTGCTTCATGACACGTCACTCACCCCGTTTGAAGCCATACACCTGGATACCGACTATCTACACCTGATCAGCCAGTCACTCACCCATGCCAGCAAGGCGATACAACGCGTTGCCTCGGAAACCCTGCGGGAACTGGCGGACGATCCGCAGGTGAGCCAACGCGCACTGCCGACACGTCTGCAGGCCATCACCGAGCAGTTACTTACCCCTTCATCGGAAAAAGCGGCAGGTTATCCACAGCCCGGCACTGGCCACCAATCCGAAGAAGGGAATATGGCCCCGCTTCGGAATGACGAGGAACAGCCTTCGGATTCCGAATCGGGTCGGCAAGCCAGTGGTAACAACGGTCTTCGGAATCCGAAGGCAGACCGTACAGTAAGTAGTAGTAATCAAAGTATTCATAAAGTACTTACTGGACGCGAGCTCGCCAAAAATCTGCATTTGCCGGACTATTTTTTCAAGCTGCGGGAAGAACAACAGAAAGGCGCACTGGCCGCGTTGCGCCAGGTGGATGAAAAGCTGCAACAGGCTGTGCTGGATGAATGGACCGTGCGCTGCCTGTCCGGCGATGTACGCAATCCCGCCGGCTACCTGTTCGGCATTATCCAGAAAGCCATCCGCGGTGAATTCAATACCTGGGTCGGGGATCTGCTGGCCGACGCGCGTCCATCATCCGGGCACATCCCCGATGACGAGCGAACGGTGCATGAACATATGGCGCAGCTGCGGTCGCTATTCAAACCCTGAACGGTGTTTGCAGCGGAACCCATTTCCGGCGCTATGCGAGTCGCATAGCTCATCCTGCCAACGATCCGCCCCTTAAGGTTATGCCACTCGCATAGCGCCATCTGTTGCAGCACCCTCACCCTGACAATCCGGCTCCCACCGGCTTCGACTTGTTGACTGACAGCCTTCCGCTGGCGCAGGACACTCATCCCCAAACTGACGACGAGAGTGATCCTATGGCCAATGACATGAAGATGAACCTCGGCTCCCTGCGCAGCACCATGACGCTGACGCTGCACACCCATCACGCCTCGCGAATCTGGCATGGCCGGGCCCCCGCGGAAGGCCGCCCAGGCATCATCGGTCTTAACGGTTTTCTGGCCATCATGAATAAAATGAAACGCGGGTCAGAGCAGGATGACCCCTACTCCGACTGGTGGATGCTCCGCGTCGAGGAGAAGTTGGCCGACACCAAGGACCGGTTACAGGCGCTACGGGAGCAGGTTGATCAGGCACTCGCCGATGTCCCCTCCGCCCTCAGCCTGGGGGACAACCTCAATGTCCAGCCGGTGACGCTGCCGCTGTTTGTGAACGCCCAACTGGGATTTATGGCCGTGTACCTGCTCGCGGATTTTGACGCACTGGCACGGCATCTCATTCTCGCCCATCACACTGCCCTGATTGATCGCAGCACCCTGGAACGGTGGCTGAACGACGGCGCCCACGCCCTGCGCAGCCTATTCTCACTGGCCCAGCAGTACAAATATTCCGGGACAAAACGGGACGACTATGCCGCCAGAAATGCCGCCGCCCGTGCAGCACTTGAAAAGTACGGCCCGCTGCCGCAAGACGTGCTCGAAGGCACCCGCCGGTCCCGCTTCGCACCACCACTGGCACGCGACTCATCTACAGCCGATAGCGATGACGTCGACAGTACCGAATCGACCCTGGCAGCGGACAAACCCACGCCGGTGGATACGACGGCTCCTCAATCCGCCGAGAGCGATTCGTTATGAGTGACCCTCACCCACAAGGCAATCGCTATTTCGTGCCTCTGGTACAGACTGACTTCCAACGCCTGGAACACGCCGCCTACCTAAAAGGCCTTTTAAAACCTTTTAAAGGTAAGGGGGAACTGGAGGACTGGGCCGACCAATGCCGAGCGCTCCGGGATGACCTGATCGAACTCGCTGAGCGGCGGGTGCTCGGGCAGGTGCGTGGGTACCCCTTCACCCTGCTGGGGGTACATCTGGCCCAGCAAGCCACCAGCGCGGGCACCACTTTTCTGCGCTGGCGCAATCTCGATCGCTCCAGTATGGGAGTCCCGCTCTGGGAACAGGCAATGCTCAGTTCAGCAACTCCCGACACACTCGTCGACGACCTTTACGCTCAGGAGCTACAGCGCATCGCCCTGAATATGCAGATCAGCCTGACTCACAGCATCGCCCGCCAGGCTTTTGAATGCGCCGAGAAGATGGCCCGGGCCGAGATGATTTACCTGCAACGTGCCGATCGGCAACGTTTAACCACCGAGGAGGAATCCCCATGAGCACACATTTTTTTGGCGAAGGCAACATCGGCTCGAAGCCCGAGTACCGCGAATTTGCCAATGGCAACGACGAACCCCGGCGACTGCTGCGGCTGAATGTCTACTTCGACAATCCGGTACCGGTGCAGGAAGGGTACGAAGATCGCGGGGGCTTCTGGGCTCCGGTGGAGCTGTGGCATCGCGACGCCGAACGCTGGCACCTGCTGTATCAAAAAGGGATGCGGGTTCTGGTGGACGGGCGCACAGTGCGTGACGAGTGGGAGGACGCAGAGGAAAACGAACGCGTCACCTTCAAGATCGAGGCACGACGTGTGGGTATCTTGCCGTACCGGCTTGACGATGTGGTACTCAGCGCCAAATCCACCAGCGAAGAGTCACCTGCGGACGACAGGTGAATTGATCGGAACGCTGGCCGGCCATGAGCGGCTGTAGCAACCTTTGGCCGCTCATCCTGCGCCAGCCACTACCTGCCCGCCAATACCCTGCACCGGGATGCAGATCCGACGCTGGCAACCCGGTAAAGCGGAACGTGATGGAGCCTCCTGTTCTTCCACTGTGTTCCATTCGCGCCACAGTGCGAAGCTTTGGTAGCGCTATCTCTCGCCACACTAATGCAAATGTTCGGATGAAAGCCGGAACACCCGGTGCCGGTTTCATCGCGGTGGCCGGCGCTGCCGGAGGCGACAATAACCGGGTGTTCTGTCACCACCTTGCCGGAGTCATCACATGCGCCTGTTCCTGTGCGAAAAACCCTCCCAGGGAAAAGACATCGCACGGGTATTGGGTGCAACACGGCAAGGAACCGGCTGCTACAGCGGTACCGGCATTACCGTAACCTGGTGCATCGGTCACCTGATCGAAGCGGCAGCCCCGGAAGTTTATGGTGACGAGTACAAACGCTGGTCCCTCGATCAGCTCCCAATTATTCCCAAGGTCTGGCGCAGCGACATCAAAGCATCGACCGCAGCCCAGTACAAGATTGTCAAACAATTGCTCAAGCAAGCCACTGAGCTGGTTATCGCCACCGACGCAGACCGTGAAGGTGAAATGATTGCCAGGGAGGTGATCGAACTGTGCGGCTACAACGGTCCCATTCAGCGATTGTGGCTTTCCGCACTCAACGACGCCTCTATTCGCAAAGCGCTGGGCGCTCTGAAACCCGGGAGCGAGACCCTGCCGCTGTACTACTCTGCGTTGGCGCGGTCGCGGGCGGACTGGTTGATCGGTATGAACCTGAGCCGGTTGTTTACCCTGCTCGGTCGCCGCAGTGGTTTCGAGGGCGTGTTATCCGTTGGACGTGTGCAAACCCCTACCTTGCGTCTGGTGGTAGACCGCGACAGGGAAATCTTTGCGTTCACCCCAACCCCCTACTGGTCAATTGCGGTCAGGCTCATCTCGTCCGAAAGTCACTTTCTTGCGGAGTGGATACCACCAACGGACACCGCCGACGAGGCGGGACGCTGCGTACAGGAGCAGGTGGCGCAGCACGCCGTTCAATCCATCCGGACCGCCCGAACGGCGCGAGTCTTGTCAGCCGATACAGAGCGTGTCCGGGAGGCGCCGCCACTGCCTTTTGATCTGGGAACCCTGCAGGAGGTCTGCTCACGACAGCTGGGGCTGGATGTCGCGGAAACCCTTCGGATTGCCCAGTCCCTGTATGAAACCCACAAGGCGACGACGTATCCCCGTTCAGACACCGGGTACTTGCCGGAAAACATGCGGCGTGAGGCTCCCGTAGTGATCAAAGCCTTGCTTGCGGCGGACCCCGCGTTGGCCTCTCTTATTGAGACACTGGATCTCAATCTACAGTCCCGCGCGTGGAACGATGCCAAGGTCACGGCGCACCACGGCATTATCCCGACACAGGCGCCCTGCCAGCTGTCCGCCCTATCGGATAAAGAGCAGGCGGTCTACGCCATCATCCGTGCCCACTATCTGTGTCAGTTTCTCCCCCACCATACGTTTGATCGAACGACGGTGCTGCTGGAAGCCGGGGAACAGCCGTTGAAGGCCACCGGCAAGCGGGTCATCGATCCCGGTTGGCACCGGGCACTGAGAAGTGATGCACAGGACAATCAGGAGGAACCGGGAGCGCAGCCTAGCCAGCAACTGCCCTCCCTCGCCACCGGCACAGACTGCAGCATTACCGGCACCGAACTAAAGGCACTGCACACCAAGCCGCCCAAACCCTATACACAGGGCGAATTGATCAAGGCCATGAAAACCGTCGCCCGCCTGGTAAATGACCCGCGCCTGAAGCAGATTCTCAAGGAGACAACCGGTATCGGCACCGAAGCGACACGCGCCGGCATCATCAGTGGTTTGCTTGATCGCGGTTATCTGCAAAAACGTGGTCGAGCCCTTCGTGCCACGGAGGCAGCCTATACCTTGATCGACGTGGTCCCGGAGGCCATCGCCGATCCGGGCACGACGGCGATCTGGGAACAAACCCTGGATTTGATCGAAGCGGGAGACATGACCCTCGGCGCCTTCCTCGACAAGCAAAGCGCCTGGGTGACACAACTGGTCCAGCAGTACGGCACCCTCTCCCTGGACATCAAACTGCCACCCTCACCCACCTGCCCGGATTGCAGCTCACCCATGCAACGGAAAGGCGGTCACAAAGGCGCGTTTTGGTCCTGCGTACGCTATCCGGACTGTAAAGGGACGCGCCCCATCGCGAAGCCTCTGCGTGGGAAAACACCCAGGCAGCGGCGACGGTCCACACCTCACAGCTAAGGCGTCATACGACCCCCGGCAATTGAGGCGCACTGGCCCGAAATCGGGCAGCCCAGGCACGCGACCCCTTCTGTCACGGCGTGCGCACCCTGTCGGTTTTCACTCACCACGGGTGAGAAGGTTTCTCCTCCGACAACTATTGAGAGTAGTTGCCAGTCATCAGCCTGCTTCCGTTGCTCCCGAAGGGTCTCCTGGGCGCTTGCCGCGCGAGCGCCCAGGAGACCCTTCGGGGTTGACGGTACTCATTCCCGGTGCCCGCCGGTGAAACACTGGGCTCCCTTTGTGCGCGGATGTGTGCCACAACATTCCGGCTCCAACCACGACACGGGTCGGGTGAATCGCCAAGAGAAACGGCTTTGATGACGGCCAGATTATCATGTGATTCACGGGTGGTGATTTCTCGTTGCCGAAGGTAATCGCCTTCGGCTGCCTTCTCTTTCTTCGCTTTGTCTCAGCGCCTCTGCCCCCACAGCGTGCCAATCCGGTCGCCGCGGAAACCCCATAGACCCTCGCTCACACACCACCCTCTCGACACGATACCCCCACATATTGCTGACCCGGTCAGCACTGTGCCCCGGCAGCAGCGGTCTTCAATGCTGCATCGCGGATATTCCGCGCCGACCGCGCCAGCCCGTTCCGCATCGTATCGCGGGCGTCCGCCTTCACCGGTGGCGATGCCTTGTTGTTCCAAGAGCCCTTTTCACTCTGTAGCAAACCGCAGGAGATCAAACCATGTCTACCCGTAATCATCCTCCACCCGGCACAACGTGTCAGGAAACACCGATAACCACCGGTCGATTGGCCAAGACGTTCGCCGACCGGAGTCTGCCTCTGCAAGTTCTGCGCAGTGGCCGCGGCTACTACCTCGGCACCTCAGATCAGGACGGCCCGGTTTCCCGGGAATCTGTCGAATATTTTTCCCAACTCCCCGACGCACAACACGCACTGGATACCGGCAACTGGACCCAGCGCGAAGCGCCATAACACGTTTCATAACTTCAGGAGATTTTTTATGACCTTATCCACCCACCAGGAAGCGTTTGCCTGGATTGCCCGGGAGCAGGATCATTTTGAGCAGGCCCCCAACGCATTTCTAAACGCATGGCGACAAGGTGTTGCCCTCGCCGGCATTGAGCTTTTTGGCGATGGCACGCAAGACACCTGGGAACAGGCGACCGACAAATGGGACTTGCGCCCCAACCTGTTGCTGATCAACGACACCGTCGATGTCATGAGTTCCGGCCAGAAAAGGTTCCTTGCCGCATTGGTGAGTTTTTATAACTCCCAGGAAGGCGGCGCACTGTTTCGCCGTGTTGGCATTGAAGGCCTGGCCGATCTCAGCGGCCTGGACCTGACACGTCGCGAAGTGATCGCAGCGCTGATTCTGAACTACTGCGGCTGGTAGTCGCGACCACATTGATCCACTTGAAATCATTCACCCACCGGGGCTCACTTCCCGGTAGGGGTGGGCTCTGCCCTACCTCTACAGGAGATCCACCATGAGCGCTATCATCAACCCCTTTATCCGTGGCTTTAACCATCTCACCACGCAACGGCAGTTAGTCATTACCTACGAGGATGATTGTCCGCCGGCCTTTCGTCCCCTGCATGAATCTCAAGCCCATTTACGGGACGACGAGATTCGGCAGCATCCCTGCATCTTTTGCGACAGCTTTGCACTGATCACCGAGGGACAAACCGTTCCGGATGTCATTGAGGCCCAATGCACTGGCATTGGAATCGTACGCACAGTGGTCTATGCCGTGATGGCCAACGATACTGGGCATCCCATGCATGTTGGCGACACCTATTCAGCGGAGTCCGCCGCGACGCTCATTCACCGTCTGCATTTTATGACGGGGCACTACAGCCGGTGTTGGGAGATCAGTTCGGCCCACATCAGTCGGCAGGCATTGGCTGGATTGGGTGCAATGGCTGATATCGCAACGCCGAGTGGCTTGCTGTTTGAAGCGTTCAGGCTGCCGTACAGCCACGCTGTCGGAGTCAAGCTTATCGCCACACCCTGGACCAGTGAGAACCTTCGGCACATCACCGACCAAAACGCGACACAACTGCGCCAGGAGCATATGGCGGCAGGACTGCCCGGATCGCTGGTGAATGTGTTGCACCTGGCCGCGCTTGCCGATACGCGGATTCTGATATTTGATCCCGATGCGCCAGCGCTGGAAGGTTTACCACTTCACGACCATGGGTAGTATACAAGAGCCCCACCACGGGGCTCATTTTTTAGCTCAGCTTATGTTTACCCATTAATGTTGAAGGTGTTCATCAAAGCTGTGATACCGCTTTTGCCCCGCGCTTTTTCGGATACGTCCCACCTTCGAATTATCAATCTTTCCCTGCAGGAATTGAACGAGCTCATCGAAGCGCGCCGAGGGGATCAATTGCCACTTGCAACCAAACTGGCGTTTCACCGCATTATAGATCGCCATGTACTTGTATTTGTCCTGCTTGGATGTGTCCTGCTTTTGGTAATCTTTATATTTCCCAATCAAATACTCGATGTAGGCGCACTGATTCAAGTCACTGGACACACTTCCCTCCGGGGGCGCTATGGTGACTTTCTGCTTGGTTGATTTCAGATTTAAGGTACCGGCCTGAATGGCTCCGGGGCTATTGATGGCGACCTGTCCCGAGTTGTTTTCCACCCTTATATTTTGGTAATTATTGATGAGCACTTCGGCCACGGAAGTGGTACGAGGTGTTATTTCGACCAGGCCTTTTTGCCCCCAACGACTCTTGTAACTGATCAACAACTCAACGGGATGGTTCTCCACCTCCGAGTCAATAATTCTGTGGTGACGACCACAAAAAAGCAGCAGGTTCTCAAACCCATGCCGTTCGTCGTCGGATTGGCTGGGATCATACCTCGGCCCCCCTTTGCTTGCTGCCCTGATATGGGCAATTTCACCCGTCACCGTGCCAGAGGATTCTACCAGTGGCACTTGGCACGTCGGGTATGCGCACTGATTGTCGGACATCGCGAACAGTCACTTTATCGTCGGTAGCTTTGGCGATCCCACTCTCCCTCCCTATCACTCAACGTTACTGATGATCCCTCGTGGATTATATGACAGCGAGACATCCATCCCCACCGATACCCTCTGTTTCCAGCCCCCAAATCCAAGCACCGACGATCAATGGGGTTCAACACGTAACCCATTGCAGATGGCAACGCTGCCCGACAAGCGACATCGTCGTGCCATGTTCCGCTGCTTCGCCAGCGACATGCCCAGGTAGCCTCGACCTTCAAGGCTACGATGCGATCCGTCGCATTGGTTGTTTTTGTACCTGATGCCATCGCGCGTCTTTTACCTCAACCCTCAAGGGACATCCCTCCCTTGCAGGGCGGAAGTCCCTTGGCTTTCCCACAAGGAGTCTTTCATGGACATTCAAGTCATCCGTGCACAGCTGCCGACGCTGGTCAGCGGCCATATGCCGCGCAACGCCCGCAAATTCAAGTTCAACATCTTCGACGGACAACCCAAGGTTTCGACGCTGGGCTTCCACATCGATCCCCAACCGTTCGAAGGCAAGGTGATCGCGAAGACCGATGAGGCCATCGTCGTCAAGACCGGTCGCACCGAGTTCGCGGTGCTCGATCGCACACTGATCACCGACGTGCCCGACGAGGGCGTCAAAGTGCAGGTTACACCTTATGCTCGACGCCGCTTCGACAGGCTGCGCGCGGACACCCCGGAACAGCGAACCGAGTACGCCGATGGGGTTCCGTACACGGTGAACACCCTGGTGCTCGGCTCGGCACCGGCCAGATTGCCGATTCCGCTACCGCGTTGCCAGGAATTGCAGGATCTCGTCGATCAACTGGAGCAGTTGCCCGCGCCCGATGGCTTTCGGCGCATTACCCACCTGCTGGTGGACGCCGGGGCACGGGACTTCACCTGTGTCAATCCGCTACCCGGCGACATTCTCAGGACGCCACCGGCGATCGGTTTCACCGTTGCCACGGCAAAGTTCCAGGGCCAGGTCACCGTTCTCTACGAGCGTGGCCTTGATCTCTACGCGGTGGAACTGCGCCGTGAGGGGGATCTGGTCGAGCGGGTCGATACCCTGTGCTTCGATTCGCTCGGCGACACACTGGAACGCCTGATCGATGATGGCAGTTGGCGGCGCATCCAGGTGGTGACTCTGTCGGGACGCAGACCGACCCGCCACTGATCCGGCCACCTGCCGTTTTCCTCTCAATCCACGGTGCCGCTGCTCGGCACCGTGCCCTGGCATCCGCATTGATGCCTCTTTTCTTTCGTTCTTTGGAGATTACAACCATGTTGCGATTCAAAGGCGCTGAACTGCGCCCCGTACTGACCGAAGCGATAACCAACCAATGCCGCATCATCCTAGCCAAGGATCAGGGCGTCTATTTCCTGCCCGAACAAGGCGAGCGAACGCCGGAAGGACGCTACCAGCGGCTGGCCTACGCCGTCGGCTGCAACCCCGACATCGATCCGTTCGATGACTGGTGGACGCTGGCTTACACCGAGCTGGGCGGTGACGATTTCGGCGAATTTTTCGATCCCCTGGAGGCCGTGTTCGCACACATTCTGAACAGCGAGGACGATCTCGAACTCTCCGCCACCCCGACGCACCTGTCGTTTCAAGCCGTGCCGCCCAAACCGGGCAACGGCTGAAAAGCGGCCTATCCTCAGCCCCCATCGGGGGCTTTTTTCAGGGATCCGGAACGCGTGGTTACTGGATCTTCTTAGCCTCATCAATCTGATATCATTTCCTGATTGATTATAAATCGACTCCGTAGTTGAGTTCGTCTGCAAAGTTCGACGAGTGTGATCCGCTTGCCGTGGGTAGGCAGATTGCGATAGGGAACATTAAGTTCGCCGAACCGCACCAATTCACTCTGCACGCCGCATTACTCGCAGGCAACGAGATCGGTCGCATTCACTTGGAAGTGGAGCCAGCCGTCCATCTCCTTAACATGTTTTACGCGATATACGGGAAGATGAAAAATATTGTCGGGTAGCGTCGGCATTCGGAGATCGACGTTATGTCCTGTTAATGTTTAGTACCGGATTTTTTCTGGCCATTCAATGCGGAACGAATCCCCCGTGCCAGTACTTCAGGATCGCCATTGCCCCAGTAGTGCAGGAAATAATAGGGTGGCGTCTCGCCCACCATGTGGTTATGCAGGGCGACGATATGGATGCCGGCACGGCGCAGGGCATGCATCACCGGCTGAACCTCTTCAGCGGTCATGGCGAAATCCCCGTCGACGACCGCATGGTCCTCATTCCCGGAGAAGGCTGCCCAGGTCGATAGCCCCATTGATGCGCCAAATTCAGTGTCGTGCATGGTGGCGCTGCGTCCAAAAGTAAATTTCAGTACCTGACCATTAAGACTGCCTTCAGCACCTAAAATGGTTTCCAGTGACTCCGTGTCATACTTCCCCATGATTTGGGGCGCACTTCCGGGAAAACGCTTCGCCGGGGTAGGGTGCTCCTTGCGCACCGCCTTGATGGCGTCCCACATGGCTTTGACGCCTTGAGCAAGCTTTTCGGTACTCTGCCCGTGGCCACCGATGTGCATAAAATAAACGGGCGGGCGGTCGAACACGAAATGGTTGTGCAGGGCGGTGATTTCGAGGCCGTGGGCGAAAGCAGCATCCATCGCCGGGGTAATTTCATCCTCAAACACCACCGTGTCTCCCATCAGCATCACGCCGCCGTCCGGCATTGCCTTGAAGGCGGCCCAACTGCCCAAACCTGCTGGCGTCGGGAGCCTCACCCCGTCTACCATGACCGGCACATCGTCGCGTTGCCAACCGACGCGTACGACACCGTCCGGTTTAACCGTCGCCGGTGTATCCATAGCCTTACCAATAACATCAGAATTGAGACCGCTGGGCGCATCTGCGATGACCATTGGCGTCTGCACGAGTAGGGCGTATGCGATGATGAGTATCTTAAATGGTTGGGTTTTCATGGCTATCCTCCATTGTTGAATTTCAATTTGGCGGGCGTCCAAATTGTTCGTGGTTCATAGTGACGAGCCGGATACTGACCTCCTCGACTAGCCTCTCACAGTACCGGAGCTCCTCCGAATAGCAGGTAGTAAGCAATACCCAGCAGTGCGCTGACGAAAATCACCGGCAACATGCCCACCTTGAAACGCAGTATGGCGATAAAGGCGCCCAGCGCCAACACGACACTGGCAATCTGAATGCTGCCCCAAGTCGGCACCAGCCACTGCATGCCAAAGGCCCGGATAGTGTCCACCTCGCCAAAGGCGACGTGCACTGCGAACCAGATGGCGAGATTCAACATGGCGCCCACGACGGCGGCAGTCACCGCAGACAAGGCCGCGCTTACCGCCTGATTCCCGCGCAGCGTTTCCACGTAAGGCGCCCCCAGGAAGATCCATAAAAAGCAGGGAACGAAAGTGACCCAGGTCGCCAGAACCGATGCAAGAATACCCGCCGTGAAGGGATCAAGCGATCCGGAATCCCGGAAGGCGCCCATAAAACCCACGTATTGCACCACCTGGATCAGCGGGCCGGGCGTGGTTTCCGCCATGCCCAGGCCATCCAGCATTTCGCCTGGCGCCAGCCAGCCGTAATTCTGCACTGCCTCCTGAGCCATGTAAGCCAATACTGAGTAAGCACCACCGAAGGTGACGACCGCCAGCTTGCTGAAGAAAAGCCCGATTTGGGTGAAGACATTGTCATAGCCCAGCGCCATAGCCAGAACGACGAGTGGTGTGAACCACAGCGGCAGCCAGATGGCGAGTACCTTGAATGCCCGTTTGCGTGTTGCTTGGGTATGGTGTGCCGCGCCGCCATTCATCATGGCGTCGATTGCCCGTCCGGCGTCCTCGGGCGTATCGTGCCCCTTGATGACCACGAAACGATCCGGGTCCAGATGCCGTCCCAGCAGACCGATGAGCCCTGCAGTCAGGATCACCACCGGAAACGGTACGGCAAAAAAGAAGATCGCGATAAAAGCGGTGGCGGCCAGTGCGTACATATAGGCATTTTTGAGGGCGCGTTTGCCGATACGGATGACCGCCTGAATCACGATCGCCAGCACAGCCGCCTTGATCCCAAAAAACAGCGCCTGCACCAGGGTCGCGTCCTGGAAGCCGGCATAGAGCACACTCAACACCAGGATGCTCAAAAAGCCCGGCAGCACAAATAGACCGCCCGCCACGAGTCCACCCTTGACGCCATGCAGCAGCCAGCCGATGTAGGTGGCCAGTTGCTGGGCTTCCGGACCGGGCAGCACCATGCAGTAATTCAGAGCGTGCAGGAACCGGTTTTCACTGACCCAGCGCTTTTCGTCCACCAGGATGCGGTGCATCACCGCGATCTGACCGGCGGGACCGCCGAAACTCAGGATCGCGATCCGCAGCCAGACGCGCACGGCCTCCCCGAACGAAATATGGTGGCCGAATTCGTTGATTGTTCCGCCTGCCGTTTGCTCGTTGATTTGGTGGGTTCCATTGCCCGGAGGCGATTTCGGGTATGAAGGCTCCTGCATGCTTTATTTCCCCTTTGTGTACGTTGCGTGCAGGCTGTCGAAAACCTGATTGGCGGCCAGCAATAGTTGGTCATCATCGGTGTGGGTTTCACGCAGGCCCATCAAGACGCACTCAACCCCGGAGGCCTCCGGTGGCTGATGGCCGCCCACATCAAGGTAGTGCACCATTTCTCCTATCCGTTGCAGAGCAGGTTGGTGTAGATCGAAGCTTGCCAGCAGGGTCTCGAAGGTGACTTTTTCAGCCACGTGGGTGAAGGTTGCCCCATCGAAATCGAATCCCAGCGCCTCATCGGGGCAGTCGTCCGGCGAAGCCAGCCACAGAAAGCGCGCGGACAAATCGATAAAACGGCCAATCAGCCAGGCGCTGGCCAGGCGATCCACCCAGGGACGGCGACGGGTCGCCCAAACCCGGCCCTGATAATCGGTACGCTTGAGGCGACGGATAATGCCTGGGGCAGGTAGCGGCTCATCGGGCGATAGGGCTCGGTTGGCGTCGGTTTCCAGCTGCTGCAGGGCCGTATCGGTCCGATCAACTGCAGCTCCGGGAAAAAAGTCTATCTGTGACAATCGTGTAAAGCGTTTGCGCAGTTTGCGCGTCTCCTTCATGACCTCCAATGCGGATTCTGGCGAAAGCCTGCCCCGTAGTTCTGTAATTGCCGAGAGCAACACCTCATAGTCTTCCGAACGATCGAACAGTGCAGAGAACTCACCGGCTTCCGGGCAGTCAGTGGGCAGCACGTGTGCGACTCCCCCGGCCTCACGGACATCGCTGGCAATTACCCCCAACTTCTCGAAATGATCAGGTTGGGCAGGCAGCAGATAGACGCCATCGCGGAGCGAAGCCGCCCCCAACGCCTTGATGGAGCGCCAAGCCCGCATGCGCACCGTTGCGTTTTCGGTAGGGAGAGAAAGAATCAATAGCAACCACAACATTATGTAGATATTACTACTATATTGTAGGTATAACTACTAATTTATTAGCACTGTCCAGATCCATCGGCGAGAGCTTTATCTTGTCGCTTAACCCCCTTGATAAAATCAACCCGTAACTCCAGATCCCCTTTTGCTTTCTCCACAACCCCAGCCACGGAAACCATCTACCCCCTCAAACACCGCCAACCATAATGGGGCTCGGGCAATGTCCCTTAGATACGCGCGCGCCACACACACTGACGTAACACTATCAGCATGTTCCGCTGCTCCGCCAGCGACATGCCCAGGTAGCCACGATCCTTAAGGCTACGGCGCGGTTCCGACCGCGTTGATCGTCCCAGTTCGCCCAGGCATCCCGCGCGCGAACGCTCATCGTTTCGATGATGGATGCACCCTTCTCTTCCCGGATCTTTCGATCCGTCATCCCGTGCGGGGGTATTCCTCCCGCCAGGGCAGGTTTATCTCCGTTATTTTCTATTCTTATTGTGGAGATTAACCATGCCTACATCGTCTGAAAAAACTTTCTTCAACCTGCATATCACCGGCTTGGGGTATCTGAATCGTGTTCGCGAGGTCACCCCCCGCAAAGGCGAGTCTTTCCTGGCCTGCGATATCGCAGCTCTCAATGGTCCCAGCGATGCGCCTGAGTATCGCCGTTTCGATGTCCGGGTTTCCGGCACTGAAGCGCAACACCTGATTCGCCGTTGTTCCGAAGCCGTTGAAGCGGACAAAAAGGTGCTGATCGGCTTTCGCCTTGGCGACCTGTGGACCGACACCTTTACCTACACCAAAGGCGAGCGGGCCGGGCAACAGGGCATCAGCCTGAAAGCACGTCTGCTCTTTGTCCAGTGGATCAAGGTTGATGGAGAAATGGTCTACAAGGCCGAACCAAAATCAACCGAGAGTTCTGGCGAGGCGGCATCACCCGACGCTTCGGATGCTTCCGCTGAACCAGCGCCTGACATCCCTGACGACGCTGAAACAACCGTATCAGCCTAGTCATCCTCCCAAGGCCCCCACCGGGGCCTTGTTGTCATTTTCTTCCGATCCTTCAGGCGCTTCGCCGTGCCTTTCCGATCACGTCCCATTCAAGGAGACCTTCCATGATTAATCTTTCCGGCCAATTGGCCATACGCACCATCCACGGTCGCAACGGTGATTTCAATGTCGGCCGATTAACCACTTCCATCGGTGAGTTCGTTATCAAGAACGCCGAGCTGGACCAGTACAACGAAGGCAAATACGACGGTGATTTCATCATCACCGAGATTCGACCTTCCACGTACAACACCAGCGGACGCATGGTCATTGAGATTCGCGCCCATTTGGGCGGCATGACCTTATCCAGTATTGATCCTCTCAGCAGTGACGAAGCCAACCGGCTAAGCCCGCAGGAAGTCGATCCTATTGATGAAGAAGCTCAGGCACCGGTACCCATCGCCGCGGCTCCGATCGAGGCAACGGAACAAGTGTCCGGTGATCCGCTGGTCGATACCACGCCATTCGGCGCCTCTGCTTCGACCATGACAGACACACCGATACCGGAGGACACGGATGCCACGCTGTTCGGCACCCTCTGGCCTTTGGGCGAGAGCATCAAACTCGACGCCACTGTCGATCGCCGGGTGTTGCGTCAGCAGCGCGACCGTCTCGGTGTTCTGGGTTACGAGTTCGCACCTCTGACCCAGGACTGGCACCGGGTTTCCGCCTGATCCTCATCGCATCCCGCGATTTTCATCCACCCCAAAGGGGCACCTGTCGCCCCTGAGGCATGGGCGCCCCTCTTTTCTCAAGAGGACATCACTATGCCCACACCTTTATCCCCACAACCGCTGTACCGCCTTGATGAATGCCCGGACCTGATGGCCGATAGCTGCATCACTGACGAGAGCGGCAATCTGGTCTTTCTGTCCGTCTGGGCGCGGGATACCGCTGTCCAGGAATTTTTGGCTCGGCTGACCCTCGGTCGCGCCGAAGACGGACTGGATCAATTCCATCTTATCCCCGAACAGGGATCGTCCATCCCGGTGTTTATCGGCAATGCTGATCTGCTGGAAAAGCGCATCACGCGCGCCTTCAGGCGCACGCTGTTTGGATCCATGGTCCATCTGTGGCTGTTCGACAGGCACTGCATTACCCCGGACAAGGCGAACACCCGTGCACTGGCGGTATTGCCCAAGGGCAACTGCCAATACGAGCGCCTCTGGGTGCTGGTACGAGAGACCTGCCCGCTGCCGCTGCTGGATCACTGGCGCGAGCCGGTACTGGCCTTGCTGCAATCACGAAACATGCTGATCCAACTTCCCGTCGCTCTCGGGCCTCTGGAAGGTCATCGCTTGGTTCTGGATGTACCGGCCCTGACTGACGCATTGGGCGACATGATTCGCAACGGTGTCTTGACGGTCTCACCGACCGAGTCGGTCCCGAACAAATCCGTTCAACGGGTCGCCTGACGCTTTACCACCGAGCCCGTTCTTCCGGGCTCTTTTCTTACCACTGCTACCAGGAGAGAGTTATGGCTCTTATGTTTCCGCGGCTGGCCCGCAACTTTATCAAAAACGGTTACTTCCCCACGGATGAATCGACGCTGGAGCGGACACTGTCCGCACTGGCCCCATCGTCGGGCACCATGTGCATTCTCGACCCTTGTGCTGGCGAAGGCGTAGCGATTGCCGAAGCCGCTCATGCCCTTGGGCGGGAGCAGGTCAAGGTCTACGCCGTCGAGTACGACACCGAGCGTGCCACCCATGCGCGCAATCTCGTTGACCACTGTCTGCAGGGTGACCTGATGGACACACTGATCTCCCGCCAGTCCTTCGGACTGCTGTGGCTCAATCCGCCCTACGGCGATCTGAACCGCGGTGCCGATGGCAATATCGGTTATCCAGGTAAAGGCCGTCCACGGCTGGAGAAGCTGTTTTACCAGCGCACCCTGCCACTGTTGCAGTACGACGGCGTGCTGGTGCTGATCATCCCGATCTACGTCCTCGACGCCGAATTCGTAGGCTGGCTGACACGTCACTTTGCCGACCTGCGACTCTACCGTGCGGTGGACACCCAGTTCAAACAGGTGGTGATCTTCGGTCGACGGGTACGTCAGCGGGAGCTGGCTGGAAGCGACACCAAGGCTGTTCGACAGCAATTGCTCCAAGCCGGTCAGGACGACATTGATGTAGACGTGTTGCCGGATGACGGATCTTGCCCGACATATACGGTGCCCTCGTCCCAAGCGAACCCGGAGCATTTTTATCGCATCACGCTCGAACCGGAGCAATTCGCTGCCGAAGTACACCGCCTGCAAGGCATGTGGCCGGCCATCGAAACCTACCTGGGCGCCGCACAGCGAATACCGCGGCCTCCGGCACGTGCCCTTTCCCACTGGCATCTCGCTTTGGCCCTGGCGGCTGGCGCGATCTCAGGGGTTGTCACTGCCAAAACCGGCAAGGTCTTGGTCGTCAAGGGCGATACCCACAAGGAGAAATCCTTGACCACGGAGTACCGGGAACGGGATGACGGCTCGGTTGCCGAGACCCGCATCCTGACCGATCGCTTCGTACCGATCATCCGCGCGTGGGATATGACACCCGACTCCCCCACCCGGGGGCAGGTGTTGACCATTCGCTGATCGTCCCCGACGGCACGCCGTCATTGCTTCACTTTGTTTCATCCACCCACCGGGGTCCAGTCGCCCTGTGGGGTGCCGTGGCCCCCTTATCAACCTGAGAGGTTAATACCATGGCACTCGTAACACTGTCTCAACCGCGCTTCCAAGCCGGCAAAGTACTCATGACCCAAGGCGTGAACGATCTTATTCAACGGGGAGTTATCAATCCCGTGCCTTATCTCCAGCGCCATCTCAATGGCGACTGGGGCGATTTGTGCGGCGACGACAAGCAGCTCAATGATGAGGCGCTGACATCGGAAGGACGATTGATGTCGTCCTACGACGTCGGGCCGGATCTCAAGCTTTGGATCATCACTGAATGGGATCGTAGCGTCACGACGTTGCTGTTGCCCAGCGAGTACTGATTCCTTTATTACCGCGACGCCAGCCGTCGTTTCATTTCCCAACCCTGGGGCATGCCTTCGCCCTGCTGGGGGGGAGATGCATGCCCCGTTTTTTTATGGAGCATCATCATGTCCCTCAATACCTTTACTGGTAACACTGCTGATAACACCTGTTCTGAATCCGTCGGCCAATGCGACTTGCTCGAACAAGATTCTTCCTCCCTCGACATCAGTCTGCCGGACTTTGTGTCCGAATTCGGTGACGAACTGCTGGATTCACTCAACCGCGCCAATCCCCCGGTGTATACCGGACAGGCACGGGCATACCGTGAAACCATTCTTGGCGGCCTGAAGCGGCAACTGTTTCCCGCTCAGGCCGACGTGGTTCATGCCGTCACCGAGTTGCTGATCAATCGTGGTGAACGGGCCGCCATCGTCAATGGCGAAATGGGCTGTGGCAAGACGACCGTTGGCATTGCCACGGCCGCCGTCCTCAATGCCGAAGGCTACCGCCGCACCCTGGTGCTCTCACCTCCCCACCTGGTCTACAAGTGGCGACGGGAAATCCAGGAGACGGTCGCCGACGCCAAGGTCTGGGTTCTCAACGGCCCGGACACTCTGGTCAAACTTCTCAAGCTGCGCGAGCGGTTGGGCGTGCCCTCCCAGGGACTAGAATTCTTTGTCCTGGGCCGTGTGCGCATGCGCATGGGTTTTCACTGGAAGCCGGTGTTTGTACGACGGCGTACCCACCATGGCGAAGTGGGTACCTGTCCCGATTGTGGTCAGGTCATCACCGATCTGGACGGCGAGCCCATCAATCCAGTTGAGCTGGAAGCGGAGGACTCCCGTCGTAGCTGTGGCCACTGTGCCTCGGCGCTGTGGACCCTGATGCGGCCCCGGCGGCTGTCGGTCAACGACCAGTCTCAGGCTGTGCTGAAGGCATTGAAACGTATTCCCACCATCGGCGAGGTCACGGCCCAGAAACTGATGAAAACCTTCGGTGAGTCGTTCCTGGCCTCCATGCTGGGCGACAATCTGTACGAGTTCATCAACTTGATGGACAGTGATGGTGAACTGGTATTTTCTGATCGACAGGCCCAGCGGATGGAGCGGGCCATGGCCAACATGGAGTTCGGCTTTGGTGAAGGGGGCTATCAACCCTCGGAATTCGTCAAACGCTACCTACCGCAGGGCACGTTCGATCTGCTCATCGCCGACGAGGCGCACGAGTACAAGAACGCTGGCTCCGCACAGGGGCAGGCCATGGGCGTACTGGCGGCCAAGGCGCGCAAGACACTATTGCTCACCGGTACCCTGATGGGCGGCTACGGCGATGATATCTTTTATCTGCTGTTCCGCGCCTTGCCCGGACGAATGATCGAAGACGGCTACCGGCCCAGTAAACAAGGTAGTCTGACGCCAGCCGCGATGGCGTTTATGCGCGATCACGGTGTGCTTAAGGATATTTATTCTGAGAGCAACGGCTCAGCCCACAAGACCGCCAAGGGCAGCAAGATCACGGTGCGAACCGTGAAGGCCCCCGGATTTGGTCCCAAGGGTGTGTTGCGCTGTGTACTGCCGTTCACGGTATTCCTCAAGTTGAAGGACATTGGTGGCAATGTGCTACCGCCCTATGACGAGGAATTTCGCGAGGTAGCTATGGATAATGAGCAAGCACAGGCCTACTCCCGCCTGGCGGGGCAATTGACCGCTGAGTTGAAGCAGGCCCTGGCGCGCCGCGACACGACGCTGCTGGGCGTGGTGCTCAATGTTCTCCTGGCCTGGCCAGACACCTGCTTTCGGGCAGAGACGGTCAAACATCCTCGCACCCGTGATTTGCTGGCGTTTACGCCGTCGTTGTTCACCGAGCTGGATGTCATGCCCAAGGAACGGGAGCTGATTGACATCTGCCGGGAAGAGAAAGCTGCCGATCGCAAGGTGCTGGTCTACAGCGTCTATACCGGGACACGGGACACCACGTCTCGGCTGAAGGTGCTGCTCGAGCAGGAAGGCTTCAAGGTGGCGGTACTGCGCGCCAGCGTGGATGCCTCCAGCCGGGAAGACTGGATCGCCGACAAGCTCGACCGCAGTATCGATGTGCTCATCACCAACCCGGAACTGGTCAAGACCGGGCTGGATCTGCTGGAGTTCCCGACCATTGCATTCATGCAATCCGGGTACAACGTCTACAGTCTGCAGCAGGCCGCCCGGCGCTCTTGGCGCATCGGCCAGAAGCAACCGGTCAAAGTGATCTACCTCGGCTACGCAGCCACCTCGCAGATGACTTGCCTGGGACTGATGGCGAAAAAAATCGCTGTCTCCCAAAGCACCTCAGGCGATGTGCCGGAATCCGGGCTTGATGCCCTTAATCAGGACGGTGATTCGGTGGAAGTGGCGCTGGCGCGGCAGTTGGTGAATTGATCTGAGTTAAATCTTTTGCGGCCCCTTCGGGGGCCTTTGTTTACGATATAGCTCGGATGGTGACTACGCCGGAAACGGCTGGAGCTTTTAGCTATACTATGGTATCGCTGCTGCAAGGATAGGACGGACTTACCGTCTGAGTCAGATTGGCCGCCAATTCAATGGAGACCCATGCGAAGGGCATCATCGCTGGGCCACTACCATGCACAGGCTGGGTCACGAAGTGTAACACTTAACTTAAGTTTCAGCTTAATTCCTATTGAGATATGCTGCGGTACCATTTTCAAGTTGAAGCACAGAAATCGTAAAATCATAAAACTCTGAGAACACAACCATTTCATCACAGCTTTCTTCAAACCATACATTAGGTGGCAGTTTTATTCCCTGCCTTTGATTTTCAGGAGTGATTAACCCTGAAGCCAATGCACCTTGGGGAATCGGAATTGGTGGACGGTTTGACGTCTTAAAATATATTCCAGAGCGAAATGCGGCTTTACTGGATCTTGCCCATAATATGAAACCATCACGAGATACCACTAATACAGCTCTACGTTCAGTGTATTCTATCCAACGCAAGATCGCTGCCACTAGTGAAACTTCATATCTATCGGCACAGTGTCCAATCATATCCAAATCAATAATGGCCTTTGGATCAATTTGTTGGCGGTAATCGTCTAGTGGCATTAACAAATTTGCAGCAAAGACGTTAGCCTCATGTTCTATCCGCCCATACGCAGAATCCCATCGAACCATATCTTGCTCACCACATTCGATACCATTTGGATAATCCAGTCTATGTAGCAGATAGTGTCCAAACTCATGGGCTAAAGTGTAATTAATCCGACCCTTTGATCTCATTGAATCGTTGTAAATGATTCCCCATTCGCTTCTGCCACCCGGAGCCTTAAAAAGTCCGCCATCGAAGCGAGGAAGTGATGCGCCTTTTATTTTAGTAATTGGATCGTCTGGATATTTATGGTGGGAAAAATCTTTCGCTAAGGAAGGTCTGCACAACCTCCCTCGTTCATAAAAATACCGCTAAAAATACGCGTTAGTTTCTTGGGCCGCGGTGATTCTCAGCTTTTCCCGGCCTGTAACCAGCCATTTGGCTGATTACAGGCGCACCTTCCCTACGAAGGCAGATATTTCTCCGCTCTCAGCAGGTTGGTAAACGCCGAGAGGACATACAGGCGATTGGTGTTTTTCGCCAGTCCACGGTAGCGAACCTTCCCATAACCAAACTGCTGTTTGATCGTCCGGAACGGATGCTCGACTTTCGCACGCACGCTGGCCTTTATTCCCTCCAGCATTTCCTGTAGCTGGTCAGCCAGCTTGCGCCGGGTGCCGGGGCGTAGCGCGATACGCCAATCGACATCCCGATCTTTAAACTCATCTCGCTTATGGATGCCGGTATAACCCGCATCACCCCAGACCCGCTGCTCTTCTCCGTGAAGAAGCTGATCTGCCGCAGTGAGATCATGCACATTCGCGGCTGTGGTCTCGATGCTGTGAATCAAGCCGTCCCGGTCATCCACGCCAATATGCATCTTCATGCCAAAGTGCCATTCATTGCCTTTCTTTGTCTGGTGCATCTCCGGATCCCGCTCCCCGTCCTGATTCTTGGTTGAGCTGGGCGCGGCGATAATCGTGGCATCAACAATGGTGCCTTCACGCATCATCAGACCCTGCTGGCGCAGCTGGGCGCTCACGGTATCGAAGATCACTTTGCCCAATTTGTAGCGTTCTAAAAAATGACGGAAGCGGAGAATGGTGCTTTCATCCGGTAGCCGATCAGACAAACGGAGCCCGGCAAAGCGGCGCATCGACTCGATCTCGTACAGGGCATCCTCCATCGCCGGATCACTGAGGTTGTAGAACAGCTGCAGGCAGTGAACCCGAAGCATTATCGCCAGCGGGTACGGCGGATTCCCGTTCTCACCCTTGGGATAGTGCTTGCGGAGCTTCTTCTCCAGCTTGGCCCAGGGAATCAAGCCATCCATTTTCTCGAGGAACAGCTCCCGCCGCGTCTTGCGCTTCTTGTTTTGGTATTCGGCTTCGGCGAAAGTCAGTTGGCTCATGCTATATTCCGGTTGAAATGGGTCATCACGAAATTATCTCAAATTTTCGAGGTTGTGCAGAGGTTCCCTAAAGCCTTCACATCAACGGGGAAACGTTCTTGATCTGTTGTATAAGCATTCAAGATGTGGGTCAGCTGGAACGCCCATTTTTGAGGAGTCATCCTAGCCGTCGTCATCATCATCCCATAAGTCTACAAATGATCGAATCTTGGCTTTTGTCTTGTCATCCATTTGCTGATACTTCCGGTAAAAGCGGGCATCAGCGGCATTTTCAACGGTTATGCTTGCTTGGTCATCCAATAAGTATTCAATTGTAACGCCTAATTGCTCGGCGATTTTGGATATCTTCTCGGCAGATGGGCGAGGAGGTGCTTTATTCTCCAGCTCCCAGATATAGCTTTTACTAGATCCGGTCAAATCCGCAAGTTTTTCAAGGGTATATTCCTTCTTATCTCTAAGCTCTCTTATCTTCGCCCCTAAAGCGGTCTTTGTCATACAGCCTCCAACTGACAATAAAAGTTCAGAGTTGACTTACATAATAGCCTTGACTTCTGGAAACGTCCATGTTTTTATGTTGTTCAGAGTTCCGAACTTTACGTATTTCTATAGGGGTATATTAATGTCGCGCACCCATGTTGACCACAGAGACATAGCGAGCTTCGCCCAGAACAAGGTGAATTTACCGCAAGATAAAGCGAACAAATACCGTGCTCAAGCTCGCCAATTACGTGAAAAACTCGAAAATTACCTCAACGATCACCCAGATTTCACCCTAAAGAAAATGATGGTTTCTGGTAGTCTGGCAAAGGGTACTGCTCTCCGTACACTCAATGATATTGATGTAGCCTGTTACGTAAGCGGAGCAGATGCACCTTCTGATATCCCGAAACTACTGGATTACATTGCCGAAAAGCTACGAAAAGCGTTCCCGAATTTTACACCCGATCAAGTTAAACCTCAGACTTATTGCATAACTGTTTCATTTAAGGGAACAGGTCTGGACGTTGATATTGTTCCAATACTCTATTACGGAGACGATAACTGGTACGGAAACCTTGTAAGTCAGGACGACGGCTCGCTTTTAAAGACCAGCATACCGTTACACCTAGATTTTATAAAAAAAAGGAAACAAAAACACGATCAGCATTACAGTCAAGTTGTAAGGCTTATTAAATTCTGGGCACGAAAAGAAAAACGTGAGCGAGATGGTTTCAGATTCAAGTCTTTCATGATCGAATTGATTCTTGCAAAACTGAGCGACAACGGCACTAATTTTTCTGATTACCCGGAAGCTCTACAGAGTTTTTTCACCTATATAGCTACAACTGATATGCGCGAATTAATAGTGTTCGATGATTATTACTCGAAAGACAAAGTAGGCCCAGTGACTACACCAGTAAAAATCATTGATCCTGTGAATGAAGTGAACAATGTTAGTGAGCTATATACTGCAGCTCAGGCAGATATGATAGTGGATGCAGCTCTAGAAGCTGGTGACGCAATCGACTCAGCACTTTCGGCCACAACAAAACAAGATACTGTTTATTACTGGCAAAAGATATTCGGACCATCCTTTCAGGCGTGAGGTGAAAAATGAGTTATAGCTATACAACAACAGAAACAAAGACATTTACTCTTACCCATGCCAATTATTTAGCATCAAAACTGGCAACTGACCTAAAACGAATACAGCGCTTTTACAACAGCCCCAGTGATCTTATGATTGAAAAGTACGAAAAGGAAATTGCACAGTACTTAAAAAACGGCTATTTAAAAAGAGTGACCTATGGGTTTGAAAAGGATGGAAACTGGATAGAGCCAACTCTGATATATACCGCCAGCGATATCGAAACAGAAACTAATGACGACCCGGGAAAAGTAAAGCCGGGAAAAGATGTTAACGGTGCTTCATTTTATAGTTTTCTTGAATACTCGGAAAAATGGTATTCCCTCTCAGAATCTGAAAAAGAAAAATTCAATGAAGCACTCCCAATTCAACGAACGACAGCAAGCACCCCCGGAATAAATGGATATCTTGAAGATGACCGCATGTATTCTTCTGGTGGTAAAGCATTGTCACGAGCAAGCGTAAGGAGTTATGGATGAATACATCACCTGCTATGAATGGTCTTTTTGAAACGGCGATTTCATACCCTGATTTCGATGCCCAAGATCGCTTAAATCGGCTGGTAGGATTAGACGATCACAAAAGACGATTAACTAAAATGCTGTCTTTACTGGTTAACCCACAAGGGATAAAACGATGGGCAGAGACACATCATTCTGGTGCCGATCAATTGGTCAACATGATTCTCCGACGACCACCACTGATTGTTCTTGAAGGTGATGTAGGTTCAGGAAAATCAGAGCTGGCAGAAACCATTGGTGATGCAGTAGCTCGCCAGGCAGATGTAGATATAACCTTACTGTCTTTAAGTTTATCTAGTCGTGGGCAAGGACGAGTTGGAGAAATGACGCAACTTATTTCCAGCGCGTTTGAATATACGGTTAGTGAAGCGAAGAAACTCAAATCGGAAAGTGGTATAGCTCGTGGCGGTATAATCTTACTCGTTGATGAAGCTGACGCTCTAGCCCAATCCAGAGAAGCTGCACAAATGCACCATGAGGATAAAGCTGGCGTAAACGCATTTATACGTGGCATTGATCGAATTTCGAACGGACAACTTCCAGCTGCAGTAATCATGTGTACTAACCGTATTAACGCCCTTGATCCAGCGATTAAAAGACGTGCGGCCGATATACTAAAATTTACACGACCAAATACAGAACAACGATTTTTCGTTCTGAATAATACTTTGTCTCAGCTTGGTTTCAATCAGCCACAAATTGATTCTCTCGTAGAGGTAACGGGAGAAATCTCTGACAGACCATACGGTTTTACCTTTTCAGACCTAACTCAGAGACTAATTCCTGCAATTGTATTAGATGCCTACCCTAATCAGGCTATAACTCCTGATCAAGCATTGCGAGTAGCACAAACAATTGAGCCTACACCGCCTTTTAAGGAGCAGCAATGATGAGCGAATGGTCTCTCCCCGAACTGCTTAAAAACCTACACAAAGATATTGAGGGTAAATTATCAATTGTCCGCACCTCATTTGCTCACCCTGGAGCAAAAGGTGATGGCAGTGAAAATGTATGGTTAGAACTGCTAAATACCTATCTTCCGAAAAGATACCAAGCTGCTAACGCTTTTGTTGTAGATAGCAATGGTATCTTTAGCGATCAGATTGATGTGGTGGTCTTTGACCGCCAATACTCTCCTTTTGTCTTCCATTATCAAGATCAAACTATCATTCCGGCTGAAAGTGTCTATGCCGTTTTCGAAGCTAAACAAGCGCTAAACATTAGTATGGTTAAATATGCACAAGAAAAAGTAGCAAGCGTACGAAGACTTCACCGAACCTCTTTGCCTATACCTCATGCTGGAGGCGTCTACCCACCGAAGCCATTAATACCAATAATGGGCGGAGTTCTGACTCTTGAGAGCGAATGGAAACCGGCATTAGGTGAATCTTTGCTAAAGCAGCTTGAAGCTGAAAAGGGTAATTCCAAATTAGATATTGGATGTGTTGCTAGTCATGGGTACTTTTTTTATGCCAACGAGAATGCAAAGTATGACTTGAAACCAGAAGCTAAAGCGGCAACAGCGTTTTTATTTAAATTGATTTCTGAATTGCAGTTTAGTGGAACAGTTCCGATGATTAATATACAAGCATACGGTGATTGGTTGCTTGAAGAAGAGTAATCTGAATCTAAATTATCAAAACTGAGCTGTAGTAATCCAAACCTGATCTGAACAGATATTTTCTGTGTTACGGGTTCACAGGCTCAACCGCTAGCAGATGGTTGGAAAACGAGCTCTTGGTTTCACACCGCCAAGTTGCCCAAAGCTTTGAACCACCTTGGTTAGGCGTCCCTATATCGAGCTCGACTGCCAACCAGTTTCTTGACGCCATAACGTAGCGATTTGAACCTGGAAAAAGCATCATTTCTGCTTCCAGATTAACGTCCATTACCTGTTTTTTCTTCGCCACCGAATTAAGCACATGGAAGAACAGCCTCTCCATTACGGAAACCAATGAAGGATGGACAACAGCTGTTGAGGTTAGTTGCTGTATCTGAGCCCAATTAGCCTTCGGTTCAACATCCTTTCTAGAGGTGACCCCCCAAGCCGCAACATGAACATCGCCCGAAATGATCGTCACCTTGAGCGCCTTGTCCTCAGCCACATTCAACAGAGTTTCAATTAGCCTCTTTCGCTCACCTTCATGATCGTCATTAGTCCAATGATCCTTCAGGTCGTCAGCACTACTATCCAGTACATGATCCGAACCAAAGCTGTCCATAAAAGCTTCTGCCAATGAGAGCTTAGGATGTACGACCGGGACAGACGACATGAAAAGAAGATGCTGACAACCAGCACCAGGATGCTTTCTCTCGTTAGCAGGCACCTGCTTAAGCCAATACTTTAATGCATCCCAAGTATCTGGACCCAATACTTGCTCATGGGAGCGTTCGGTCCGCAAATCCGCAACAACTAACTGAGTTGGACCAACGGAATGAACAAAGGTAAATCCAGGTTGCTTATCCAAGAGCGGCAATGCCAACCTGTCCGTCTTGAGAATTTGTTTCCAATGCAACGGCTCAAATATGGGATCATCGGTTCTTACATCCAGATTGCTTCGGGTGGTTAGCTCTGGCAACTTATCAATCGCATGCTGCATCTGGAAAACCCAAAATGCTCGGCGCGCATGATAGAACAACCTTTGAAACAATGGACTGCGTTGCATCTCAGTGCTGTACGAACCCCAGCCATCAAATATATCGTGGTCGTCCCACATCATTACAGTTGGCATTCTAGACATTGCCTGTGCAGCATCGAGAGTTTTCTGCTGGCGCCCCCACGACAATCGCTCATTTGGCAACCAACGGATGCTGTACTGCTTAAAATAGTAGTCTTCAATCTTTCTATCTAAAGCCGCATTAACTGTGTATTTCAACTGTTCTTCGCGAGACAGCCCTATCCACTCTTTCAGGGGCTTTATATCTTCCCAGATTGAATCAAAGTAGATCTGGTCTCCCCCCATCAGCAACAAATGAAACCTCTGATTGCCCTTATCATGGCATCGGCTCTCATGCCATAACTGCTCCTTATCTAGACGGTACTCATCGGGACGAACTTCCTTGTCATGACTACAGAGTAAATCTTCCCATACCGCGTTTTCAGATTTAATAAGTTTACGGATACCATTTGGGTCAGAGAATCCATTACACGAAACGTACGCGGTTCGAGGCGCGTACCCTTTACCAGGAACAGTAAAACTCCAAGCCTCATCTACACCTGCTATTCGATATTCAACTCGGCGCTCATTGACTTTTTGCTTGCAAGACAGATCGTAACGCAAATACCTACAGCGACCATGTTCTAGCAAGGTTGTTGGCGTTTTCGCCTTTTTACCCTCAATGGTGATCTGTGGTTCGGCGTCTTTCTCATGGGTTCCAATTAAAACACTAACCTTCCAATCACCGCCTTCAGAACAACCTCGAAACGATAATACTGGCCCAATCACGAGTTTAGTCATATTTATCTCCCCACTACCCTGCCCCTAGTTTTGCTCTTTAGCTATAATTTTTACAATCCTAGACCGAGCTGATGCTCGTTCTGCGAGCAAATCACTCTCGCCCGACTGCTCCAACCAGTCCCAAAAACGCTGAACAGCTAGCCTTGTTTGCACTGGATCGCGACAATTAGCCAAGAAAACAAATTGCATTTTTTGTACGTTATCCGCGACATACACTCCGAAAGGACTATTGATTATCGTTGCATCGGGAAAGCCCAGCAGATTGGTTGCTTGATTCTCTGTGACGGTACGGTGACAGGCGATGATATGTAGAGGCCCGCACACGACCCCCAACTCAGATACCAATAAATGATCCTGAAGATGAGGCCTACCAACTGGTTCCCTGGCTGCAGCCACGCTAAAAGCAGCGGGAACAGCATGCACCTTTACCAGGACCTTCTTATCGCCAATTCGAATTGTGGCGGAATTTATCGTCTTGTTTTTCTTAGCGTCCGGCCTTGCGGAAAGGGCCTCAAGTAGCTCCTTCTCCATAACTGCCCTGCGACCGGCGAAATCGAGCCGACTCCATTCAAGCGCGGCCCCTAGATCGTACCTACCTGCCTTAGCCCCTTCGCCGCCTCGCCTGGTCTGAGTAAGAACAGCATCGAAAATGGCTTTGTTAACCTCTTTATTAAGATCTGCGACGGTTTTAATTTGACCACCCCGAAATGCAGACATAGAATTCTTGTACGCTGCGAATCGCTGATCTCGTTTCTTCTGATCCGTATCTGTTGAGGCCTCGAATCGAGGAAGCTCTACGAAGCGCACCTTGCCAGGAGAGGTTTTTAGAGCTTCGGCATACTCAGCATGACATATACCAACATCCTCCCCAGTCTTTGCCCAACCGGCATTACCGTTATACAGAACAATGAGAATGTCGCAGTCGCGAACTTGCTGTAGGCACGAATCCCAGCTATCTGCCGAATGATCCAATGCTTCTGAATCTTCATTGATCCACACTTTGAACGGCTGGAAGCCAAACAGTATTTGACTTTCTATCTCTCTCTTTAGGTCTCGACGAATATCCGTCAATGATACTTTCTCATCGGAAGAGAAAATATCATTGCATCGACTTGACAACATGATCTTGATCTTTCTACTCGTCGCCATAAAATCTTCCGTTATGATTTTCTAAAAAAGCTCATCAGTAGTGATCCAATGGCTTAATGAGTTTTCCACTCCATTCGATCAGTTTATGAGGAACACCGGAAGTGACCTCTTTAAAGACGGTTTCCATTTCATCAAATGACGCGGCGACGATGCTCTGAAGTGAAGATTCGCTCGCCAGTTGTTGCAAAAGCGCGCGCTGACTCTCAGCTCTCATTGAGTGCTGCCCTGGTTCATCAAACAAGATCATGCCAGGGTGATTACCAGGGATCGACGGCTGCGCCGAAGTTTGGTAAAGCGCGAGCAGGTAGCTCCAGATGAGGCGCACGAAGTCACTCGCACTAGAATCCGCTTTAATATCTGTTCGCCGGATTTCTCGAAGCTCCAATTGGGACAAGCAAGGTACTAGATTGTCTCGACTGATCTCAATATCTCGAACGGGTGCACTTTCGTATCCGAATGAGCCCGCATTTGCACGAAACTGCTTTTCAAAAATGGAAATTCGTTCCTCATCTTTACTGGAATAAGCTTTATCCGGCAAATTCCTTCTCTTCTTTTGATTCTCTAAAAGTCTGAGCGCAAGCCCCGTGAATTTATCAACAGCAGAAAGAGTGGAGCTTGCAAGTTTCTCCAGGGACTCCATCTCAACTTCGATCTTCACTTGCCTTCGATACACAGCTTTAGATTCAGTCTCTCCAGAGCTCATATCTTTCCTCAATGAAGTAAGGTAATCGTACTTAGCCGCGACTTGAGCTGACAGATCACTTTTACGAGCGTTCGAATCTCTAAGCGCCTCTTTTAGCCCAGTGATTTGTCTACTCAACATTCTTACCTGACTCTTCAGATACTGAATGTTTACTTCCAAGTCCATTTGAGGCCCAGCAATAGCTTCAGCCAGAAGGCTATCTTCTACCGACTGATGACACGTTGGGCACTGACCAGAAGCCAGCGCTACATCTAGTGAAGCACCCAATGTCTGTAATTTAGATGCAGCCTTGTTCCGCTCAAGGTCTTCTTGCGCCTCTTCAAGTAACTTCTCATATTCCGCCAAAGAGCTTTGGTGTAACGTATGTGATGCTGTCGATCGCTCATAAAAAACATTCAGCCTCTGTAGTTCAGCAGTGACACTATCGATTTCTGATATCGCATCATCACCTGTGGCTCTGCTGGTTTCTCTATCTTTATCAGACAGGGCTTGGTATTCCTCTCGAAGCTGGACCATATAGTCATCTAAAGAGGGGGCCGGAGAACCACCTGCTCGCACTACGGCAATTTCTTCGCCACTGAAGTTAACAGTTGGACCGGCTGGACACCCAACAATACTCATCCCTCTGTTCTGCGCCTGAACACGTAGATCTTTCAGAGTACTTCGCCATTCCGCATCAATTTCGACAGATTCTGCATTGAGCTTATTGCGCTCAGTGTTTGTCTCAAATACGTCTAAGTTGAGAAGAAACTCGATGACTCTTGTTCTAGCATCGCGTATACCAAAGAACGGGATTGTCGCAATATAATCAGTCCATCCCCGCTTTTGCTCAACTGCAAGAGCCGCGAACACAGTCTGAAGATAAAGCTTGGTCTCGCCTGATCCAGTAGTCGGCACTTGGGGTAACGATAAACCCAGAAAATCCTCAAGATATTTATGAAATCCTTCCTGCCGCTTAGCACTACCTGCATCGTGAATATAGGTTGAAACCGCTTCGCCCAGCTCTTCCTCATCAGTAATATGAGCAGCGGTAAACACTTCAATTAACTTTTCGGACCGACGCTCATCCCGAATTGACCTTCGAAAAGTGACTACTTCCCCGGCACCATTCTCGACCTCGACCCAGACGGCCGATGCGGAGATAGATATTTTACTACCTTCGTGTTCTATATAATCTTTGACAGCATATGGCAGAGATTTTGTGCCCTTCCCTCCAAGAAGCTCTTCCATCCCAATACCATATAGGAGCGTATTAACCAGCGTACTCTTTCCACATGAATTTCCTGCACGAACAATGGTTAACTTGCGATCAAAAGTAAACAGAAAACCAAAATCTTGGCCATCGGTAATCAGCTGAAGCTTGACCCCTCGAATTATCATTCCGCCTCCCATCCGCTAGACGCGTCATCGACCATACGCTCAGTAATATTTTTTCCTATTTCAAACAGGAACGACCTTTCGCTAGCGAGCAGACCTTCATTTTTTAACAGTTCTTGCAAAAAAACCTCTCCCAATTCCGATATTCTATATGCAGCAGAATCCTCATAAAGGAGACCTTCAGCTAAGGCAAATCGAATTGCTATCGCTAACGACGGATCAAACCCCCACGCCGAGACATTCAAATTTTTGCTTTTGGCAGCAACCACAAGCTGCTGTCTTCTTTCATTACTTTTAAGCGCCCAATTCAGCAAGTGGAGGCGAGGAAGTTTGGACCGACCTCCCCTCGAAGCTAGATAAAGAATCAGCAGCACCTGAGAAATTTTGTATAATGGCCGGTGCTCCGGGAAGACCGGCAATGGCCTACGATTGAAACGCAGTCGCGTAGATTTATTAATCATAATCAAGCTCACAGATTGCCAACCAACGAGCAACCATCAACCTGGCGACTTTACTTGCACTCGTTTCGTCAAACTCTGGCCCCAAATCAGAAACAACACGCTTTTCAAGTGCTCCCCGCACTTTCTCTGTTAAATCTTCAGGTGAGCCTGACCACGTCGCAGATGTTTCAACGACATAATTTTCAAATTCATTGATCAGTCGTACCAGCCGAACGTAGATCACAGGGGCAGAAGATTCAATCTTACGGAAGTAACCATCAGCGGAGAGGAACTGCTCTAGAGTGCGCTGATGAAACGCTTGTACACGAACATCATAGTTGGCCGAATCTTGCTTTTCAGACAAACGCATTTCGCATTTTCGACGAACATTCTTCTCATACTCTTCCTGGCTTCCGTTCAGCTCTGCCAGCTCTGGCGCAACCTCATCGAACACTAAAGATTGGCCTATCGCAGATCGGACTTCATTAATCTCAACAATGTAATTATCACCATCGTAGATCAACACACGGAAATCGTCGCCAATAAAAGACAACCCCCAGCTTCTCACCAAGGCCTCTTTGTTTCTAGCATGTGCTATTAAATTATTCTTATCGAATTCTGGTGTGACAAAAACCCAGCAAATTAATTTTGTCTCTCCCAGTCGCTTTTTCAGCTCAGCCTGGTAGATCTTGAGTTTCCCTAAGTCTTCAGTGATCTTGTCACGTTGTTTACTGTAAAGTTCACCACGCGCATAATGTTTATCTGGGCAATAACATTGGAAGGCCCAACCAGTTTTTAGTGTAAATCCTTCAATCCCGAAATCACCCGGAGATGCGGGCATTGGTTGGTAATTATCGTCGTGATATTTCCGCTTGAATATCTGTTGGCAAAGCCCTTCCCAGGAACTGCCATTGAAGGGGCCAAATTTGCTCCTGAACATCAGCTAGCCCCTTCAAGGAAAATGCAAGCCGACTCCCACCACGAACGACTTACTACATATATGTCCAAAATCAGAATCCACCCCTGTTTGTATTTGACTACGTCAAACAATCAATACCTAATGCCCAGTCTGATCAAATATCAACCAACTTCAATTTACTTGACAATCAGTATTCGATACATTCTACAGATTGTAAAGACGTTGTGAAGGCATTGAAAACCCTATGAACGAGCGTAAGACCGAATCAATCAATCTTCGGATGTCGCCAGGGATGAAAAGGCTGTTGCGTCGAGCGGCAGAGAAGGAACATCGGACACTTTCCAATATGCTGGAAATGCTGATCCTCAATTATTGTAAGAAGAACGGAATTACAGGGCCTGACATCGACAGAAATCCTTCGCATGATGAAGGAAAGCCCGACTAGGGAGCTTGTGTATATCTAAGAGGTAAAGACGTCGCCACATTGTCACCGCCGTATTCGTGGCTTTTCAGGCGTCACCTCTCCTCCGCCGAAACCCGCGATTCTGCACCATAAACGACTACTGCATATGCGGGGTTAGCGTCACCGCATCCATTGGCTCACCGTAGGTCTGGCTATACAACTCGGGATAGCGCTCTAGGTCCGCCTTTAGGAGGTCGGTCTGTTTGTTGACGGTTTCGGCTCTGGGCAGTGGGCCCAATCGCAGCTTGCTGGTAGTCATGCGCTGCCCCTCGCCGGTAGATCAGTGATTGGTAAGGCCGCAACACCAAATCGCAGTTAACGACGAGGTGTACCGGCAGGTCGCCCCGCCGGCGATGATGACACAATTAACGTCTTGGCCGCTCTCAGGCGCCGGCGAAGGGGCGGTCCCAGTGCCAACCGACGCCATCCTCCAGGTCCGTTTCCACCGTGATGTGAGGCCCTGCGCGGACCTGGCCAGCTCCCAGTTGCGCAGTATCGCCAATTCCCCATGACTGCCGACATCTCTCAGTAAATACCAAGTGCTCACGGATAGCGCGCAAAACGCGAGACCCATGGCCAATCCGGTACCGAGCCATTCCCGTTTGTCCGGGGATTTTCAACTCATACCCTGCGAGGGTAACGACATGCATCTGAGAGGATTTAGTGTATGTCAGCCCTCCCCCTCCGAACCTCCGCGAAATTTCTTATCCTGTTCACAGGTTTATTCCCGATCATATTCGCCACTGGGTGCACAACCGCATCGATACCACCGACCGCCACTGAAACACCCGCTGCCAAAACACTACCTTCCATCCCCAATGACTGGATTCCCGTAGCCCGATATGGACGGTATACGCTGATGGCGCTAACCCCTCGCGCCGCCCAGCACAATCTGCTGCTGCAAACTGTTCAGGTTTCCATTCCAACTGATAAGGTCGCTACGGTCGGCGAGGCACTGGATCAGGTGCTGCGGCATTCCGGTTACTCCCTCTGCGACAGTAGCGCTGAGGTATCTGTGCTCCATGATCTTTCGCTGCCCGCCTCCCATCGGCATTTGGGCCCGCTCCTTCTATACGATGCACTACGCACCCTTGCCGGGCCGGCATGGGTTCTGGCGGTTAATAACACTACACGGCAGGTCTGCTTCACACGGACAGGAGCACCAAAACCATGACCGGGTTGCTCCGCTCCAGGGTGGCACTGCAGGCCAGTCCATCTCCTCGGTTTTGGCTTGCTGCCCTGTTGATTGTGCCGGTCCTTACCTTGGCGCAGGGTACGCGGACTACGGAATCCGAGGCCTCCCATAGCCAACCGCAAAGTCTGGGCAACTCGTCCCCTGCTCAGGACTGGGGCCTGAACCCGGCTGAATGGGCACGTTACCAGCGATTGATGAAGGGGCCATTGGGCGTCTATTCGACAAACCTGGACCCTCTCACGGCATTGGGTATTGAAGCCCGAACTGAGATAGAACGGCGTCGTTATGCCGAATTGCAGGTTCTGGCAGAGGCGCGACGAGTTGAGAAGCTATTGGTGTACCAGCGCGCCTATGACGCGGCCTGGCAACGGCTCTTCCCTGGCCTTCAGCCAGTTATGAGTCCCGCCGCCATCACAACCACTCCGATCACCAACTCACCACAACGTCTGGCCGTTTTCGTCAGGGACGATTGTCCGCCCTGTGAAAAGCGAGTCCAACAGTTACAGGATGGCGGTACGGGCTTTGACCTCTACATGGTCGGCAGCGGGCAGGATGACTCGCAACTCCGGCAATGGGCGACACAGGCAGGCGTTGATCCGAACAAGGTACGCTCAGGTGCTATCACCCTCAACCACGATGGCGGACGTTGGCAAAGCCTGAACCTGGCTGGCGACCTGCCCGCGGTCATCCAAAAGGTGAATGGCCAATGGCAGCGTCAGTGAACCCCGGCATCTTCCTCTGCCTGCTGTGGATCATATTCCAGTCCGGGTTCGCCCGCGCTGAACCCGCAATTCCGCCGGCCTATCAGGAGGCGGGGCTGCAGGCTGGTGTACCGCCGGTAATACTGTTCGCAATCGCCCTTCAGGAAAGCGGTATCAACTTCCGGGGGCGGCATGTTCCCTGGCCATGGTCGCTGAATATCGCCGGTCGTGCCTATCGCTTTTCATCACGCAGGGAGAGTTGCCGGCAACTGCAGGACGCGCTTCGCACGCTACCCGCGACCCGTGTCGACGCCGGCCTGGGACAGATCAATTTCGGTTATCACGGGCATCGTGTGAAGCATCCCTGCCATCTGTTTGATCCCTATAAAAACCTTCGGATTGCCGCAACTATACTGCGGGAACAGCACACGCCGGGGCAACCCTGGATACAGGCCGTGGGCCGCTATCACCGACCGGCCGGTGGAGCGCCGGCGGCGCGCTATCGGCACCGGGTGTCACAGCATCTGTCACAACTGAATAAGGGGCAGCATTACGTCACGGTGAGCAGGGAGCCATCCCCATGAAGAGGTTGCATCCTCCCCTGCTGTTGATGGTCCTACTCTCAAGCGCCCTGTGTCTCGCCGATCAGCCGTTGATCGTGGTTGAAGACCGTGGCGGCACACCCGCTCTGCCCTACTATCAGGCTCTAAACCTTGGCCACAACATCTCCCGTAGCAAGCAGCAAACACCCCTCGCCAGGCAAAAATATAAATCCGGCCCGTACAGCGAAGCGGACATGCTCCCGGTGCGGACGCCGTCATTGACGCTGGGCAAGGTCACGCCTCGGGCGATTCGGTCACCGGGCATGACACCGTTCTTCCTGGTCGGCATCGACCCACACTCCCGCGTCTGGTTGCGCCAGCAGGCGGACGTATTGCGTAACCTTGGTGCCATGGGGTTGGTGGTGAATGTGGATACGCTGGACGCGCTGGAACAGCTGCGTGATTCCGTGCCGGGGCTGACCCTGTCGCCCGTCCCCGCCGACGAACTGGCCGGACGACTGGGTTTGAAACACTACCCCGTGCTGATCACGGCCACGGAAATCCGGCAATAATGTCCCAGGCGCAGGCCATGGAGGTGCTGTTACGCCCTGCCGTGGAGCTTTATACGGTGGCGGCCTGCGTCGGCGCTGCTTTTCTCTGTATCGCCGCACCTTGGTCTCTGGCACTCAGTCCGTTACTGGGCATTGGCAGCGCATTGGCGTTTCTGACCTTTGGCGCGGTACGACTGCGGCAGGCATGGGCCATATTGCGCTACCGCCGCAACCTGCGCCGATTGCCCCGCTATGTCATAAACAGCCGGCGCGTGCCCACCAGCCGACAACGGTTGTTTATCGGCCGGGGATTCCGCTGGGACCAGCGCCATACCCATCGGCTGTACCAAACCTACCGCCCGGAATTTCGCCGCTATGTCGAACCCACCCTGGCTTACCGTCTCGCTCGGCACTGGGAGACCCGACTCCAGTTGTCGAGACTGCCGCTGGCGCCACTCGCCCGCCTCACCACCTGGGACCACCCCCTCAACCCGGTGCGCCCGCTGCCACCGGTGGGGGGCATGCCGCGCCTACACGGTATCGAACCCCGTGAATACGATGTCACCCTGCCACTCGACGAACGCGTCGGCCATACTCTGGTGCTGGGAACCACCCGGGTGGGCAAGACCCGTCTCGCGGAACTGCTAATCACCCAGGATATCCGTCGCGGCGAGGTCTGCATTGTGTTCGACCCGAAGGGCGATGCCGACCTGTTGAAACGGATGTATGTGGAAGCGAGGCGGTCGGGGCGTGACGGTGAATTCTACGTGTTTCATCTGGGATGGCCCGATATCTCCGCCCGCTACAATGCGGTCGGGCGGTTCGGGCGGATTTCCGAAGTGGCCACCCGTATCGCCGGCCAGTTATCGGGGGAAGGGGACAGCGCAGCCTTCCGGGAATTTGCCTGGCGGTTCGTCAATATCATTGCCCGTGCCCTGGTGGAGCTCGGCCAGCGGCCCGATTACCTGTTGATCCAGCGACATGTGATCAATATCGACGCCCTGTTTATCGAGTACGCGGCGCACTTCTTCGCGCGGCATGACCCTAAAGCCTGGGAGAGTATTGTTCAGCTGGAATCCAGGCTCAATGACAAAACCATACCCCGCAATATGGTGGGTCGCGAAAAGCGCGTGGTCGCCATCGAGCAATACCTGTCCCAGGCGCGGGTATACGATTCCGTGCTGGACGGCCTGCGCAGCGCCGTGCGCTACGACCGCACCTACTTCGATAAAATCGTCGCGTCACTCCTGCCGTTACTGGAAAAGCTCACCACTGGCAAAATTGCCCAATTGTTGGCGCCCAACTACTCCGACCTCAACGATCCCCGCCCCATCTTCGACTGGCTGCAGATCATCCGCAAACGGGCGGTGGTGTATGTTGGACTGGATGCCCTGTCCGATCCGGAAGTGGCCGCAGCGGTGGGTAACAGCATGTTCTCCGACCTGACTTCGGTGGCGGGCCATCTGTATAAGCACGGCGTGGACGATGGTCTGCCGTCTACCCATTCCCACGACAAACCGGCCATCAATGTCCATGCCGACGAGTTCAACGAGCTGATGGGGGATGAGTTTATCCCGATGATCAACAAAGGGGGTGGCGCGGGCATTCAGGTCACCGCCTATACACAGACGCTCAGCGATATCGAGGCTCGGATTGGCAGCCGCGCCAAAGCCGGCCAGGTCATCGGCAACTTCAACAACCTGTTTATGCTACGGGTGCGGGAGACCGCCACCGCGGAATTGTTGACCAAGCAGTTGCCCAAGGTGGAGGTCTACTCCACCGCAGTCGTCAGCGGTGCGACGGACAGCTCCGACATTCACGGGCCCACGGATTTCACTTCCAATACCCAGGACAGGCTCACACCCACCGAAGTCCCTTTGATCGAACCGGCCCATATCCTCGGTCTGCCCAAGGGGCAAGCCTTCGGCCTTATCGAAGGCGGGAACCTGTGGAAAATCCGCATGCCACTGCCCGCACCGGATCGCGACGAAGCGATGCCCGAGAGTCTCCAGGCTCTCGCCGGTTATATGCGGCAGCAGTATGCAGATTCCGGTAACGCATGGTGGAGCAGCACCCAAGCTATAGGCGAACCGATTCTGTCTCCGGATCTCTTTGAAACAACAGATCCATCTTCGGGTAGTGGTTAGAGAGGTGCACGATGGCAGATCCGGCCAACGTGGCCGCGCGGCAACAAACCCGGCAACAGGGCCTGCTCCTCAGGCTAATCACATTGCCGTTCCGGTTTCTGGGGGTTCTGTGTGGCTCCCTACTCCTGTTCATTCTGATTGAGTGTGCAGGTATGTACCTGTTCTGGGAGAACCAGAGTTGGCACCACACCCGGGATATGCTGCATCGCGAACTCGACAATCTCGACCGCCGGTTTACCCGCAGCATCGTGGTTCAGGAGCCGGGGCGGACAATCACCCGGTGGGTGAATACTGCCCAGGATTTCCTCTTCGTGAGAACCGGCCTGTTGCAAACGGCAAAGCAGTCCGCGCAGTCGTCCCACGACACCAAAAACCACTCGGCACGGGATTTTCGCTATTATCTGACGCAACCATATATCCACATGCAGCGCTGCCTGATCGCAGCCGCGTACGCCACACTCGTGTTTGGGGTCCGGTTATGTGTGCTGAGCCTGATGATTCCGCTACTGCTTATGGCGATGTTTGTCGGCCTGGTGGACGGCCTGGTCCGCCGCGACCTCCGACGCTTCGAATCCGGGCGCGAATCCGGGTTCGTTTATCATAGGGCAAAGGCGACCCTAATACCGTTGCTCGTATTACCCTGGGTGATTTATCTAACACTACCCGTCAGCGTGAACCCGCTGTTTGTGCTTCCGCCCAGCGCAGTGCTTCTCGGGGTGGCCGTTGATGTTGTGGCGGGGAGTTTCAAGAAGTACCTGTAACTCATCAGCCTAAGCCGTAGCCTTTGGCCACACGGCATTGCCTCGGCCGATTCTCACTGCATCGACCACCGTGCAACCAGCCTCTAACTTACCCATCCAGAGGCTGGGAGTGACATCTTGTATAGGCTTCTTAAAGCGAGCGATTCTTAGATAGTCCGGCGTGACCAGCCAAGTTGCCAGATCGTCCTCGTCGATCTCTATCCGATAGATGCCAGGCGGTGGTGCGGCCACTTCGTTGGGCAACTCAAGCGCCCGCTTCCATTCATTAATCGCCCAGGCCTGAACACTCTCGGTCAACATGCTCACCCGAAAACGTTGCCACAACGCCGCCGTCTCGACGGTTGGCCAGTCACCCTGGGCGGTCAATATCTCCATATCGTCGCTGGCCAGCCACTGTCTCATTTCCGCAGGTGTCAAAAAAATAGGTTGCGTCTCCTCAATGGCAGCCATGGCGGCAATTCGAGACGGGAGACCGGCTCGAATGAGCATAGACATCATGAGTTGCGGAACCCCCGTCTCCAAAGCGGCCGCTCCGCCACCTGCAACGACCTCCGGCTCCCAACCTTGGCTGAGCCTACGCGTACGAATAGCTTCCAACGCCCATACCAGACGGTACATGAAAGCATCCTCGACAATACGCATGTTTGCCGTACTTATCTCGTCCACATCGGTACCCGAGACCCATTTCACCAACAGGTCTCGCCAGTTCGCAGGAAGTGCGTTCTTCTTGTCCGGGACGAATGGTCGTATGACCAGCAACCGCTGGGCGAGCTCCGCCAATGCTTCGGATAACGGAGCCACATCGCCTGCAAGTGCCGCCAAGTCGGCACAATCAATCAATTCTTCGAGTTCCTCTGCCATGGCGTCTATTTGCAAGCCCGCCTCAAGGCCGACTCCCATCGCGAAGTGCCCTTTCCGCGCTCTCACGTTAGTGTGCTGCCAGATCAGTTTCGCACGTGCCTGGATGATTGCTTTGTGTTCCACCTCAGTGCCTTCTTCCTCCCTTTGGATTTGGCGCGCCCACAGTGATCCCATCAGCGCTTCGTCAAGCAAGCGGGGCAAGTCATCGCTGTCAGCATCAAGAGCTTCCACCAGGCCGAACACGGTCGCGTCAAGTCTTTCCACCAGTTGAGACAGTGGTTCTTCCTCAATCTTGTCCTCCTCATCGTCTTCGTCAGTGCCTTCGGCAGCCAATGCAGCCACCTCTTCTGCCTGGGATTTCCATCCATCGCGTGAATTGGCCAGGTATTCAAGGGCATCGGCGCGCGCCCATACACCTTCACGTGCAAGACGTTGCATGATCTCGTCAACAATCTGGATCAGCCCACTTTTTAACGATCGTGCTTTGATTGATTCGACAAGCCGCCGCCAGTTGCGAAGTCGTTGCGGGTGCTTGTCGAACATCAGATGGACGATCAAACCCTCTGTATCCACGAATGCCCGGCCTGCGCGCCCGGCGACATTGGCGAATTCTTCGCCTGAAACTAACATACCGGCGCGAACCAGATATGGCACCAGTAGTACCGCAGCATTTAGATTAAGTCCCTGGGATAGGGTTGGTGACGCGACAATGACTTTCAGCGTCCCTTCGGCGAGAAGGCTTTCAAGCTCGCGCAGAAACGGGCTGGGTAAACGGCCATGATGAATCGCGACACCAACCCGTAGAGACGCCACCGCCGGATGATCCGAGCCAAGCCATTCGCGACCGACTTCAAGTGCTCGCTCTATAGCACCTTGATCGTCAAGCAGCGTCGGCAAATAACCTTTTTCCACAAACCGGACGATTTTCTTGCCGTATCCTTCAACCCAATTTGCCTGGGTTGAGAAGATAAGAGTGCGCTTGCCTTGACCTGCAAACTCCCAAGCAGCCTGAATTGCAAAGTCCCCGACATCTCTCGGAAATGGGTTTCGATCCCGACCTCGCGGCTCCATTGCGGAGACAAACCCCGTCAGAAACGGACCATCATTGTTGAGGTCGTAGTTCAGTCGGGCCGAACCTCGTGTCCATGCCAATGTCCCGAACCGCTGACGTGTGGGTCGCCAATCCGAACGAACCGCTTCTCCAGGCTCGTCGCCCCGAATCCAAGCGGTGAGATCATCCAGTTCTTCACCACCGGGCAGAATTGCGGAAAGACAGACAATCCTTCTTTCCGCGGCGTCACCACGTCGTAGCAGTCGTTGTACCAAGGTCTCGTAGCGGATCTCCCTCTCGGTCGGGCCGATCATGTGTCCTTCGTCCAGCACGATCAGCCCCACATCGTTGATCAGATCGACATCGTTGCGAAGAGCGAAATCAAGTTTCTCGGGTGTGGCAATCACGATGTGGTGGCTGCGTAGCGCGTCTTCATCCCCAGACGAAATGCCACTCGCGCCGTAAAGCGACGAAACCGTGAAGCCTAGCGGCGCGAAAGTCTTTCGAAACGAGCGCTCGGTTTGCGCTGAGAGTGCCCGCAATGGTGTGACGATGAGAACACGCTTTTCTGTTGCTAACGTCATGAGTGCGGCGATCTCCGCAACACGGGTCTTTCCAGCACTCGTAGGCAGAGAAACAACGAGGTCGTCAGCAAGATCGGTGGCGCGAGCTGCTGCCTCAAGTTGCGACGGCCATAATTCCACTTCGGACGTTTTTCTTGCGTACAAGGAAGTAATGAACATTCTCCGCAGTCGCGGGTAGTTTTCATCACCGCCCCCAGGCCCGTCGCGCGGCATTCGCTCATGTAGAGAATGCCCCCATAGATCATCTATCAGCGATTGGCTGATTCGACAAACCCACCATAATGGAACGTTGTTAGCATTACCTGCTAGCCTGACTGCCGTCGCAAGCAACGCTTTGGCTTGCTCTTGGAGAACACTCTCACCGGTTTGCAGCGCGAAGTCGAAATACGCCAATGCACGGAAAATAGTGGTATTCAGCACCGTCGCAATAGCCTCGTCAGGCTCAATTTCATCTGCCACCAACGCCTGTGATAGTTCCTCATCACTGTGTTTGTTATCCCTGAGCCAGTTGCGGACATACTCACGCAGTCGGTCCATATCTCGAAGGATCAGCAGCGCGATAGCGATTTCAGCAGGGCTACTGTTTAAATCTCTGTCATGCTCGTTGAATAGAGAGAAGGCGACCGCCGAGAAGCTCGCCAAGTGGTAAGAAGCCGCAGCCAGCGCCCGATAGAACCCGCGCTCTACTGCATCCGACGGCCCATTTCGGACCAATGATTCGAAGGCGTTCGCTGCTCGCTCAAAGCCTTTTGTAGTCAGCGGAGTGGGGCCTACCTCATCACGCAGGTTGAGCGCAGCTCGCAGAAGAGCGAATCCATGTTCCGCCAAATCGACATCTATGGTGTCACCAAATGGCGGGGCATCGTCCGGAAGTTTGCCGTCAACACGCATGAGAGCCCACGCCGCCCCCCGGTCCAAGAGCCGTCCCCAAACTGCATCTTCAGTTGCTGAGGTCAAAAAGTCCCGAAGTTCATCAATCGCTTCCAAGATCTTTCACCTCGTCGTAGATCGTTTTTATAAACTCCCCGTGATCTTCTACGTGAAGGTTGGCGACATAGTGGTTCCGATTGGTACTCGCAGCTTCCAGGTCCTTCATCATGGCACTCGGCACACCATTCCCGGACAGAGTAAAGAACATATGGTCGATCCGATTCGGTCTTAGCGTCGCTCTCCCAACCTCATCACGAATGGTTCTACCCAATTTCCGCTCTTCATCGTCATCGCTATCAAGTAGCCTGTCGGCCACAAACAGCAGGGAGTCTGGCGTGCAACGGCCATGGTTTCGATTGAGCGCCTCACGAGCTTCAGTGATAGTTGTTTTCCCAAGCTTTTTTCGACTCTTAGATTCCCCCTTCAGCAGCCATAGTCGTTCTTCGTCGTCGTAGGCAATACCGATGAAATCGTCGCCGCGTAGTGCCATATCCCTACCATCTTTATAGCGAAGCCTGCGAATAGGCACGTTGAACCCAGTTGTCTCATCGACAAGTTCAGTGGCCAGAATCTCGCCTATGTCACCAGATCGAGATTTCGGGTTCTGTGGCAATACAGCCCCAAGAATGTTGGCAGCATCCGAGTAACCAAGCCTGGCAATATCTTCGGCAATGCGCTCTAACCGCTGATAATGAGAGCGAATAATTTGAACAAGTTCTCCGTGTATTTCATCGCGCCCACCGTCCCTCTCCGTAAGCTTCCACAGGCGCTTACGCTTGTCCTTTTCTTTCTTTAATGTGCACCAAGCGTCAAACAGCGCCATGCTTCCTCCAAACTCGGTTCGTTGCAGATCAATACCAATTCCTTTTTAACGCCTCTCTCACCATCCAGCTATGGGCTACTGTTTCAACAACGCAACCGCTATATCCATCTGTTCATGCTCAAAGGCCGACGCAAAATCTTCCAAATCCTCCCGCCGCATGCCCACTTCCGGGCCGACAGCAATGTCCCGCCAGTTCGCTACCACCGCCCGTACTTCCGCCAAAACGGCCAGAGCCTTGTCTTTATCCAGTGAAAAATAGGCACTCCGAGCCAACAGCATCTCCAGGTCGGTGATGGGCCCGTCTTGTTCCGACAGCCAGGTCTTGGATTCTCGCTCCTTGTCCGGGAAGGGGTTGATGTCGAAGGCCGGCGACAAGCGCCAGAGTCCGCGTTCTACGTGCAGGAAGCCATGATTCTGCAGGTGGTCGTCCACGTTGGTGATCAACAGGTTGAATACCAGGCGGCGCCAGAGCTGCTGCAAGTCTTGCGTAGGTGCGTGGCCATAACTGCGGATGGCGTCGGCGATTTCGGTGTAGCTGCGCTCCTCCTCGCGTGAGGCCTGCAACAGAGAGGCCGCCGACTGGTAGGGAATCCGACCATCAGTGCCGCTACGGTCAAAACGGCGGATCATCGCCACCGGTATGCCCTCCAATTGAACGATACGCGCGATGGCGGCCTCAATGCCGGCGCACCGCGCCAGCTGCAGGGCCAACACTTCCCCTCGGGTGACGCTTCGGGTGTCACCCACACTTGGAAACTTGCCGATAGCGAGCCAGCCGTCTTCGTCAATCACCGTGCATTTGGGGCGCAGACCGCCCAACGACGTTCCTTTGCCCTGCAGGTAACGCAGATCCTCCAGGGTTTCCTGGCCGCGCTCCAGTGCCTGGCTGGCATGAAAAATTTTCCCGAGTTCGATCAATGGTGGTGTGCTGCGTCGCCCCTCCTCCACTGACCGGTGGTAGCGCCCGTCCCCGTCACGCAGGCGCAAGGCGCCTACCCGGCTGAAGTCATCGACCGCCAGTAGGTAATCCATTTCAGTGAGCGCGGGAAGACGCGGGTTCTCCTTCCGACGCTTGGCATGATCGCGGGCGATGACCCGTCGCCCCCAGACATCCGGTGCCGTATCCGCAATGGCACCATGGAAGACCGAATCGTGAGGAGAGGCCGCTTTGTGTGGCTGATATCCCGTCCCCAGGCGCAAGTCGGCGGAAACGTTGAACCGTTCCGGGTTGGACAACCACGATTCATCATAGGCGATGGCGCTGTTCTCACGTCGCCCCTGCTTTACGTACACGAGCTGGCCCACCGGTGTTCCGGCCTTGCCGATGCATAACTGAACCTGCTTGCGTATCGATGTGGTGGCAGTTCTCATGCGATGCGCCCTTTGTTTTTAGGATTTTTCATGACGCATTCATTCTCATAGTGCTTTGGGCGTGCCGCGCTTACTGCGCACGCGCTTGGGCAGGTTCTCATCCATCAGGGTCAGGCCAATCTCGTCGCTCGCGGTGTCCAGCAGCTGTTCCAGAGCCTGTATTTCTCCAAATACATGCAGGGCGCGGGCAAAGAAGTGGATCGGTATGCGGGCATCACCCTTCTCCATACGCTGAACCGTGGAGATCGATGCACCCATACGCTCGGCCAGCGAGGCCTGGGTGATATGGCGCCGCCTGCGTGCCAGGGATATATCGCTACCCAGCTTGCGGATAGCTCGCTCGACAGGCAGGGGAATCGGAGATTCCATTTAAAACTCCCAACAGATAGCAAATCTGTTTTTACACTTCTGATAGGAACGATTATATAGAACTTTAGGTCAAAATCAACTATCGGTCCAACCAGAACCATTATTCAAAATAAAACATCCAATGAGATGCATTATGTTCCATCGTCACTTACTGCCTGTTGTCATCTTGTTTACCCAGGCTAGCCCTAATGTTGAGAATGCCTCAGCCTCAATACAAAATCGCCACCTTCCCCGGTGTGCTCTCCCAGTGGCAACTACCAAAGCAGCTCTCCTGCGGATTAAATGTTTTCGCTTCCGAAGAAATCACCCTGAGCTCTCAACCTTCGCTGGCATTGTGCTCGGCTTACTGTGAAAGAGATAACCCATCAAGAATATCTTCATGGCCATGTCGAATACCGGGCGGCCTGTTCGACTATCAGGTGTTACAGCACTCGGTGACAATCAACACTCCGTAAAGGTAGTCTTCCGGCGTGTTCGTGAATATCGTTTTACAGCCAACTCAGAACCACTATGATGATTTGACAAGGAGAAAACCATGCAAAAAATCATTCCCCATCTATGGTTTGACAAGGAAGCCAAAGAAGCCGCTGAATTCTATACAGAGATATTTGAAGATTCAGAAGTTACCGATGTAACAACCCTGCACGATACCCCCTCTGGCGACTGTGAGGTTGTGTCATTCAATCTGCTGGGCTGTCCTTTCATGGCAATCAGCGCAGGTCCGTTGTTTACGCCTAACCCGTCGATTTCATTTTTCATCAACTTTGATCCGTCCCGCGTTCCGGACGCGGCAAAAAAGATTGATAACGTCTGGGAGAAACTTGCCATAAACGGCACAACACTTATGCCGCTTGATCAATATCCGTTTAGTGAGCGCTATGGCTGGATTCAGGACCGGTACGGAATATCGTGGCAGTTAATTCTGACCGACCCTGATGGAAACTCCAGACCGCCCATTGTGCCGTGCCTCATGTTCGTCGGCGAGAACTGCGGCAAGGCCGAAGACGCCATCAAGCATTACACGTCCGTTTTCAAGGATTCGAAACAGGGTTTAATGGCCCGCTACCCCGCAGGCATGGAACCCGACAGGGAAGGAACAGTGATGTTTGCCGACTTTATGATTGGCGGCACCTGGATGGCAGCCATGGACTCCGCACATGAACACGGGTTTTCCTTCAATGAGGCAATATCCCTCATGATCAATTGTGATACGCAGGAAGAGATTGATTATTTCTGGGAAAAGCTCTCCGCCATGCCCGAAGCCGAACAATGCGGATGGGTAAAAGACCAATACGGTTTATCATGGCAAATCTCTCCCACCATTATGGGCGACCTTTTGGGTGGCAGTGACCGGGAGAAAATAGCGCGGGTCACGCAAGTGATGCTGCAAATGAAAAAACTGGATATCGAAAAACTCATAAGCGCATAGGTTCACCCCATGAGAATGTACAGTCTTATCGCTATTATAGTGCTGTGTATCACCTTTCCGGTACAGGCAGAAAACACAACCGATCTTCCTTCAGGCACTTACACGCTGGATAAGAGTCATGCGAGCCTGGTGTTCAGTGTCAGTCATCTCGGCTTCACCGACTACACCATGACTTTCGATTCATTTGACGCCACACTTGAGCTTGATTCGGCACAATTGGAGAAGTCATCCCTAAGAGCGACGATCAACCCTCTTTCCCTTGACCTTCCGAGCCCACCGGAAGGATTTACCGATACTATCGTGAATGATGAGCATTGGCTGAATGCCAAGGTGTTTCCCGAGATCACTTTCACATCCCGCCGGGTAGAGTTAACCAACGAGAAAACCGTCAACGTCCACGGTGATCTGGAGATATTAGGCATCAGGAAACCTGTCGTTCTTGAAGCGGTTTTCAACGGAGGCTACAAAGGGCATCCCATGGACCCGAACGCCCGTATCGGATTTTCGGCAAGCGGCACGTTCAAACGATCCGATTTCGGGATGACATACGGTCTCCCGGAACCTGGCACGACGATGGGCGTCGGCGATGACATCAACGTGATGATCGAAGCGGAGTTCACCGGTCCGCCGCTACAGGAAGCTGAGTAGTCACGTCCAGACTACGGATCATGCTCCACCGATCGACTTCTCCGTTCGGATGTCTTTACGAACAAAGAGTACCAAGCGATAGTCCACTAATTCATAGCCTTGTTCCTTGGCGATGCGTTCCTGTTGTTCAATGATTTTTTGATCCCTGAATTCGATGATCTCGCCACTGTCCATACAGACCATATGGTCGTGACGGTCATCGCCCGTCAACTCGTACCGCGCCTGACCCGTATCGAAGTTGTGTCGAACGACCAGTCCGGCCATTTCCAATTGCGCGAGTACACGATAAATCGTCCCCACTGACATGCTGTTACCGGTCGACATCAGGCATTTGTAAATTTCTTCGGCCCGGAGGTGACGGCTCTCGGTTTGCGCGGAAGCCAAAATGTCCAATACTTTGATGCGGGACATGGTGACCGTCAGTCCGACTTTTCTCAGCTCTCGTTTTGGTGAAACCATCCTGGAATAAACCCTACCCATACCCAGGGACCGGCAAGCGCCGGACCTGAATAAACATTGTTTCCATTACAGGTAACGAACGAGGCCGATAAAAATTCAAGAAAACTGCAGGATCTCGCTGACTCTCATATCGCCAATACGGTTAACAACCAATCCTCTTTGTTTACGGCGCGCCCCTGGGGAATAACGCAGCATCCCACCCGTACCGACTGATAGCGGACAAGTGTGATGACCTCGTGTTCCAAGACAGTATTCTCGACTTATTGCGTTGTGCTGGCGATTGGCATTGCCTCAAGCCATGCCGTGGCCAATGAACAAACGCCAGCCAGCACTGATGAACGCGCCCGCCTGGCGGCCATACTACGCCAGCTAAATACTGTTGAACGTCTGGTAGCCCGGCGTAGCGAGTCCGTGCGACCTGATGCGGCGCGCTACTACTTTGATTACCCCCGACTACTTGAGGATATCGACAGCATTCGTCGGGGTATTGACGCGTATCTGGTACCAGAACGGGCACAACCCCGGGAACCAGCACGTTTGATCGGCGATTACCAACGCGAATCGGTGCCGATGCCATGAGCCTGTCCGCCGACCAAGTCGCGGCCTTTCAGGCCAATGCCGGTTACTCACCCGACACCATGGCCACCGTGCTTATCAGCGCGGTCTTTGCCGTTTTGCTGCTGTGGGGAGCCTGGGCACTGCGCACCGCGTATGTGGGCTGGGCCGAACACAGCATCAACCAACGTCAGTTCCTCGCCGTGGCGATACGGTTTGTCGCCATGTATGTGGTGCTGACGTTCCTTTTACTTTCCTGACCGTTTGAAAGGTGTTGCCATGACACAACGAGCTTTCTCTTTCCTTTCCCTCTCGGTCGGCAGTCTGCTGGCCGCCATGCTACCGCTGCCGGTATTCGCGCAGTTGCCTACCATGGAAGATCCGTCCCGTGGTGCCGGCAGTGGCATCATGGAAACCCTTCAGAATTACGGCTACGACATCGTGATGCTGATCGCCCTGCTGGTGGTGGCCTCCATGTTTGTCGGGGTTTGCTACCACGCCTACACCCGCTATGCGGAAATTCATACCGGCCGTGCCACTTGGGGACAGTTCGGATTGACCGTGGCGGTGGGAGCGATTCTGCTGGTTGTGGGTATCTGGCTGCTCACCGAAGCCACCGGCATTCTGTAGAGCAGAACGATGTCCCCCGACCTGGCCAACAAGGAGGATGGCACCATCCTTTTTCTGCCTCATCGCCTGAATCGCCAGCCGGTGGTGGTTCGCGGCCTGACCGCCGATGAGCTTTGGCTTTGCGCGGGTGGCTCGGCAGCCATCGGCCTGACATTGGGCCTGCCGCTGGCCTGGCTGCTCGGCAGTATCGCCGTGGTTCCCAGTTTGATAGTCGGTACCAGCGCCATTGGAATCTTTTCCTGTGGCGGTGTGTTGCGACGACTGAAACGGGGCCGGCCCGAAACCTGGCTGTACCGTCAACTGCAGTGGCATCTGGCCCTGCGCTACCCACTGCTGGGCGATCACTTGGGAGCCAGAGACCTGATAACCCGCACCGGTTACTGGGCCACACGCCGCACCCCGAGACGGAGTACGCCATGAGCCGGTTCAAAAACGAAGTGACCCACCTCCGCGCCCATGTCAACACCTTGCGCCTTGGGCTCGCCGCCCTGTTCGTCCTCGCCGTGGGCCTGGGTGTTGGCTGGTGGAGCGCGCCGCGCGACCTGACTATCCATATTCCCCCGGACCTGCGTTCGGGCAGCGTGCGCAAATGGTGGGAGGTGCCGCCCGCCTCGGTGTATGCCTTCACTTTTTATGTCTTTCAGCAGCTCAATCGTTGGCCCAGCAACGGCGAGAAGGATTACCTCCGAAATATACACACCTTGTCCGCCTACCTAACCCCCAACTGTCGAGTGTTCTTGCAACAGGACTACGAGGAACGCCGTCAGGCTGGCGAACTTCGGCAACGGGTACGCGGCCTCTACGAAATCCCCGGTCGTGGCTATGGCGACAACCCCGGCGCCCGCGTCGAAGCCATCTCGAACCGGGATTGGATCGTCACGCTGGATATCGCCATCGATGAGTACTACGGCTCGGAACAGGTCAAGCGCGCCCTGGTGCGCTTCCCCCTGAAAGTGCTGCGCAGCGATGTCGATCCGGAGCAAAACCCCTTTGGCCTGGTACTGGACTGCTATAGCGAAACACCCCAGCGGATTATGCCGTCGGACACCGGTTCCCAAGCCAATCCAGATACGCACTCTCTGCCGGGGGGCACACCATGAGCCGCTCGAATCGCCTGGTGTCAGGCTGCTTCTGGCTGATCCTGTCACTCGCTGGCAACAGCCACGCCGTAGAAATCCTGCATTGGCAGCGCCTGCCCCTTACTGTTCCTCTGCACGTTGATGAAGAGCGGGTGATTTTCGTCAACCGCGATGTGCGGGTGGGAGTACCCGCCTCACTGGCGTCACGCCTGCGGGTACAAAGTGCGGGCGGCGCGATCTACCTGCGAGCGAATGAAACCCTGGAAGCCACCCGGCTGCAATTACAGGATACCAACACGGGCGACCTGATTCTGCTGGATGTGGCGGCCACCCCGGCCGATGACAACGAGGCCCCACTCGAGCCCGTTCGCATCGTGACCGACTCTGCCGAAGGCAGCGATTCCGCCTCCCCTGCCGATGCGGGTGATATCCAGAACAAACGCCGCAATACTCCGATCCCCGTGGCCTTGACCCGTTATGCCGCACAAAGTCTGTATGCCCCGCTGCGCACGGTGGAACCCGTGCCAGGACTATCCCGGGTCACTCTCAGCAACTCACTGAAGTTGGACAACCTGGCACCCGTCCTGCCCCTGCGCGCCAGAGCCCTGGCAGCCTGGCGATTGGATGACTACTGGCTCACCACGGTCCTGCTGACCAATACCACCGATCACTGGCTGGCGTTAGATCCCCGTATATTGCAGGGTGATTTCGTGGCGGCGACGTTTCAGCATACGACGCTGGGTCCCCGCGGCGAGCCCACCGATACCACCGTCCTGTACCTGGTGACCCGGGGACACGGCCTGGCGGACGCCCTGTTGCCGATGATCAGCCCGGTGGATGCGGCCACCAACCTGCCCGGAGGACAGGGAGCCGACAATGCGGAGTAATGGCCTGCTCAAATGGTTGATGATCCCGCTGGTGTGCCTGCTGGTCTTTGTCGGCCTGCGGCTGTCGTCCGACCAACAGCCGTCGCCAGCAACCGCGGATCGGCCCGGTAACCAGCTGACCCCCGAGGAAATGCAGGCCCTTGGCATCGAGGGGGACACCCCGCGGGACACCGTCGCCACACTGGTGGCTCAGGTCAAACAGCTGCGCGGTGAGCTGCAAACCGCGCTGAATGACAACGAGCGCCAGGCCGAGGAAAACCGCCGCCTGCGCCAACGGGAAAGCACCATTGATCAACGGGTTCAGAGGGCGCTGGCGGAGGAGCGAAGCCGCTTTCAGCAAACCCGCAATGAAGTTGCCTCCGACACTCGGCAAACCCGAAGCCTGCTCAACGACCTTGAGCGTCGGCTCGACGATTTGGGCGGTGCGGAGCTGCCGGTCGGGTTGGGGCTGGAGGGTGGCGATATACCGGCAGTGGGCGGTATTCGCTGGATTGAACCGGACGATAAACCACCCTCGGAGAGCGCGGAAGAAACCACCGGAGGCAACCGCCTGGGCATCACCAGCCCCTTCGCCTCGGCACCATCGGCTTCAAGGACAGCGTCTGGGCCAACCGATACGGAATCAAAAACGCCGGTTATCAATGTTGCCGAACCTGTCTATACCGTACCCGCCAACGCCACCTTGATGGGATCGATTTCGATGACCGCGTTGATCGGTCGCATTCCCATCGACGGTACGGTCAACGACCCCTACCCTTTCAAAGTCCTGATCGGCCCGGACAACCTGACCGCCAACGGTATTGATCTGCCGGAGGTGACCGGCGCAGTGGTCAGTGGTACTGCCTCGGGGGACTGGACTCTCTCCTGCGTGCGCGGCCAGATTCAGTCCATTACCTTTGTCTTCCAGGACGGCTCCATCCGTACCGTCCCGGAGATCACGACGGATGAGAACCGCACGGCAGGCAATCGCAATACCCTGGGCTGGATCAGCGATCCCTACGGGATTCCTTGCGTCAGTGGTGACCGGCGCAGTAATGCCCAGCAATACCTGAGCTCCCGCGCGTTGATCACCGCTGCGGGCGCTGGGGCCGCCTCGTTTATCGACTCGGACAGCGGCAATGTCGCCTACGTCAGCAACAGCAACGGGACGCTGGGCACGGTCGGCATCTCGGGGGATGAAGCCATGGGCCGTATTCTTGCCGGCGGGGTGCAGGATATGTCCGCCTGGGTCAACAAGCTGTATGGCGAAGCTTTTGCCGCGGTCTATGTCCCGCCCGGTGCCGATGTCGCTGTGCATATTGAAAAACCCCTTGAGATCGACTTCGACCCCAACGGTCGCCGTGTCAACCATCGCCTGGGAGGTGCCGACCATGTGTCACCGCTGGACTAACACTGCCATCTGCCTGGTCGCCACCGCGCTCCTGGCCGGCTGTGCCACCCACAAGGAAGCGCTGCTGCCGCACAACGGCGAATCCATGTTGGACATCTGGCAGCGGGGAACCGGTGGCAGCCCTGGCCAAAGCCAATTAACGCAGCAACTGCTGGAAGCCCGGCTGGTGTTGCGCCGGCCGTTGAGGGGCACAGAACTGGAAAATCCATCGGTGCATGCGCTCTATACCCGCACCGCGGAGAACGAGATCAAAAGCCAGTTTCACCGCCTCCCCAATCCCGACCTGGTGATGTATGTCTTTCCCCACCTGGCCGGTTCGGAGCCGGTACCTGTGCCCGGCTACAGCACGGTCTTCCCGTTTTACCGGCAGGTGCAGTACGCCCTACCGGGAGAACGGGTAGAGGATTACTGATGGACTGGCGGTTACCCTGGCAACAGAGGGCGGCACCCGCCGAAGCTGGCCATTCCGGGAGCGATGCCTGGCAGCGTCATGTGGGCCGCCTGGCCGCTGCGGGAATACCCGAACCCGGTACCGGCGAGGCGGCAACAGATCGCACAGCCACCCGAGCCGACGAAGCCACCCTGTACCACGTCAACCCCTCCTTTGCCGATCTCCTGCCCTGGGCGGAATACCTGCCCGATGCCCGCTGTATGCTGCTGGAGGACGGACGGTCCGTGGCGGCATTCTACGAACTCACCCCCATCGGTACCGAAGGACGGGATAACGCCTGGTTGTGGCAGGCCCGTGACGCCTTGGAAAATGCCCTGCAAGACAGTTTCGACGAACTCGACGACAACCCCTGGGTGGTGCAACTGTACGCCCAGGACGAAACCCACTGGGATCGCTACCTGACGTCACTGCGGCGTTATTTCCACCCCCGCGCGCAGGGCACCGCGTTCAGCGATTTCTATCTCCGTTTTTTCACCCACCACTTGGAAGCCATCGCCAAGCCCGGCGGACTGTTTACCGATGAGACCGTGACCCGGTTGCCCTGGCGCGGCCAGACCCGTCGGGTTCGGCTGGTGGTCTACCGGCGCGCCGGCGCCGCCCGGCGGACACTGTCACCGGAACAGGCCCTGACGATCACCTGCAACCGGCTGGAGGGAGGCCTGCACAATGCCGGGGTTCGTGCGCACCGCCAGTCCGCCGCCGACATCCACGATTGGCTACTGCGCTGGTTCAACCCGCAACCGGATTTTTTGGGGGACTCCCTCGCCGACCGCGAGCGTTTTTACCAGCTCGCGGGCTATCCCGAAGAGGGAGAGAGCGATGAGATCGAATTGGCCAGTGGTCGGGATTTCGCACAACGACTGTTCTTCGAACAACCCCGATCGGATATCGACAACGGTTTGTGGTGGTTCAACAGGATGCCCCACCGGGTCGTTACCCTGGATCGCTTGCGTATGCCCCCCGCAACGGGTCATCTAACCGGGGAGACCCGCAAAGGCGGCGATGCGATCAATGCGCTGTTCGACCAGATGCCGGAGGACACCATCCTCTGCCTGACCCTGGTGGCCACACCGCAAGACAGCCTGGAATCCCGCCTCAATCATCTGGGCCGCAAGGCCGTGGGCGATACCCTGTCTTCGGAGCATACCCGGCAGGATGTGCAGCAGGCGCGGACCATTATTGGCCGGGCCCACAAACTCTACCAGGGGGCGATGGCTTTCTATCTCCGCGGACGGGACCAAGCCGAACTCGAGGCCCGTGGAGTGCAGCTCAACAACGTCATGCTCAATGCGGGACTGCAGCCGGTGCGGGAGGAGGACGAGGTCGCCCCCCTCAACAGTTATCTGCGCTGGCTGCCCGCGGTGTTCAACCCCGCCCAGGACAAACGCCAGTGGTATACCCAACTGATGTTTGCCCAGCACGCCGCCAATCTGGTGCCGCTCTGGGGCCGCGGCCAGGGTACCGGCCACCCCGGCATCACTTTCTTCAATCGCGGCGGCGAAACCGTCACCTTCGACCCACTGAACCGGCTGGATCGACAGATGAACGCCCACCTGTTTCTTTTCGGCCCCACCGGTTCGGGTAAAAGTGCGACGCTGAACAATATCCTGAACCAGGTGACCGCCATTTACCGGCCACGGCTGTTTATCGTCGAGGCCGGCAATTCCTTCGGACTGTTTGGCGACTTCGCCCAACGCCTGGGACTTTCCGTCCACCGGGTCAAACTCGCGCCCGGCGCCGGCGTGAGTCTGGCGCCCTTTGTAGATGCCAAGCGCCTGGTCGACACGCCCAGCCAGGTCTGGACCCTGGACGCGGATGCCATTGACGACAACCGGAACACCGATAACGACCAGGGTGATGAACAGCGGGATGTACTGGGCGAATTGGAAATCACCGCCCGGCTGATGATTACCGGGGGCGAGGACAAGGAGGAGGCGCGAATGACCCGCGCCGACCGCAGCCTGATCCGCCAGTGCATTCTGGATGCCGCCCACCGTTGCGCCACTGATGGGCGACCCGTGCTGACGGAGGATGTACGCGATGCCCTGCGGGAACGCAGCCGGGGCACCGCATTACCCGAAATCCGGCAGGCTCGCTTACTGGAAATGGCCGACGCGCTGGAACTGTTTTGCCAGGGCATCGATGGCCAGATGTTCAACCGCCCCGGCACCCCCTGGCCCGAGGCGGACATCACCATTGTGGATCTGGCCACCTTCGCCCGCGAAGGCTACAACGCCCAGCTCTCCATCGCCTATATCTCACTAATCAATACCGTCAACAACATCGCCGAGCGGGATCAGTTTCTGGGGCGTCCCATCATCAACGTGACCGACGAAGGCCATATCATTACCAAGAACCCGCTCCTCGCACCCTATGTGGTAAAGATCACCAAGATGTGGCGGAAGCTGGGCGCCTGGTTCTGGCTGGCGACCCAAAATCTGGACGACCTGCCGAAAGAAGCCGAAACCATGCTCAACATGATCGAGTGGTGGATCTGCCTGTCGATGCCCCCGGACGAGGTCGAGAAAATCGCCCGCTTCCGCGAACTCACCCCCTCCCAGAAAGCGCTGATGCTGTCCGCCCGCAAGGAAGCTGGCAAGTTTTCGGAAGGCGTGATCCTGTCCAAATCCATGGAGCTCCTGTTTCGGGCGGTGCCACCCAGCCTGTACCTGGCCATGGCCATGGCGATGACCGAACCGGAGGAGAAGGCCGAACGCTACCAACTGATGCAGGCACACGGCATCAGTGAACTGGACGCCGCCCTGCGGGTGGCGAAAAAAATTGACGAGGCTCGGGGCATCGCCCCATTGCCCCTGGATGACCTGACACCGAATGCCGGCTGACTCTGGTCAGCGACATGCCAAACAGCCGCGATCTGCAAGGCTGTGATGCGGACACACCGCATTGATCAACCCCGCTCGCACCGCATCCGATCCAGCGAGCGACTACTGCTCAAGCGGTAGTGGATGCCATTGATCCCATGTCCCGGAGGGCCCAGCCCTTTGGGAGGGAACCCTCCATCACTTTTCCGGAGGTTCCCATGACCACATCCTTAGCAATCACTGATCCCATTGACGCAACACCCCATTGTTTATCCGACACCCGTCGGCGGGAAGAGCGCATCATTGAGCAAGCCATTGCCCTACTGGAACAACGCCTGTTCCAACGGGAGACCGCACTGCAGAATCCCAACGCGGTGCGGGAGTACCTGCGCCTTAAACTGGCCGGCAAGCCCCACGAGGTCTTTGCCGCCATCTTCCTCGACACGCAACATCGGGTGATCGCCTTTGAATGCCTGTTCACCGGCACCCTCGACGGGGCTTCCGTGTATCCTCGCGAGGTACTCAAGCGCACACTTCTGTTGAACGCCGGTGCGTTGATCCTGGCCCACAATCATCCGTCGGGAGTCTGCGAGCCCAGCAGTGCCGACAGAGCCATCACCACACGACTGAAGGAAGCCCTGGCTTACATTGATGTGCGGGTGCTGGATCATTTTATCATTGGTGACGGTGTGCCCTTCTCGTTTGCCGAGTCGGGTTTGCTTTGACATCGACTATTCAATACTCGTTGATTAATCCAACGTCTACCATTCTCGGAACCGGGGCAACCTGTTATTCAAGTTGCCCAGGTATAGAATGTCCGGTTGCGTATGGACTACGAAATCACCAGACGCCAAGGTTGCCCATCAATTACAGTAACAGCCTTATCGATTATTTGAGAATACGCGGTTTTTCTCATTACTTCCTGAATGATTCATCTACCTGAGCCGAAAACCACCGGATCAGAAAAACGACCCGCATTAAGGAACGCTTAACTTCGCTCGCAACTTCCAATCAGCGAAAAGATACCCAATCTCCAAAGCTCATTACATCCTGATACTACGCAGACCATCTCAAGCGCTTTCATTGCGCACCAATGATACTATCGTGCCCTCGAAAAACAGCAGGAACAGCTTTAAATGCGCGAACAACTGGAGCGATATCAGGTCTGGATTTATCTGGTTGCCATCCTGGCCGGCATGGCCATCGGCTGGGTATCACCAAAACAGACCCGTCATTGGGAGATGTTGTTTTGGCCAGCCCTGGGTGTTCTTCTGTATACCACTTTCACTCAGGTACCACTGATACATCTCAGGTCGGCATTTCGTGATCGCCGCTTTCTGGCCGCTTTGCTGACGGGCAATTTTATTCTGATACCGGTGCTCGTTGGTCTTCTGTTGTGGCTGTTACCGGATGATCCCGCTATTCGTCTCGGCGTGCTGCTGGTACTGCTGGTGCCCTGTACGGACTGGTTTATCAGTTTTACCCATCTTGGCGGCGGGGACGGGGCCCGGGCCATCGCGGCCGCACCTATTCTTTTGCTGGTCCAGCTCATTTTGCTACCCATTTATATCTGGCTCTTCATGGGCAATATCGCCATTGAGCTGGCGGTTGGCAGCCACTTGCTGCCAGCCTTCTTCGGATTGATTGTCACCCCGCTGATCCTGGCCTGGTTAACCGAACGGTTGACGGAAAAACACCCGCGCGCGCAAACACTGGTGGACTGGCTTGGGTGGCTGCCCGTGCCGTTGCTGGCATTGGTGGTGTTTCTAATTGCCGGCTCCCAGGTCAGCCTGGTGATCGACAATGGCGCCCTGCTGTGGTCGGCGCTTGTGGTTTTTGTACTTTATCTGGTTGCCGCCGCTACCATCGGCAAGGGGCTCAGTGAGCTATTCGGGTTCACGCCCACTATCGGCCGCACCCTCACCTTCAGCCTCGGTACCCGCAACTCCTTCGTCATGCTGCCGCTGGCGCTGTCACTGCCGGAGCCCTGGCGTGCCGCCATCGTTGTCATCGTCTTCCAATCCCTGGTCGAGTTGTTTGGCATGGTGGCGTATCTGCGTTGGCTGCCGCGCCTGATCAGGAATGCCGACTGAGCCGGGAACGCAGCCTTACCCGGCGCAACAGGACAATTGAGTCACATCCGTGGTAAAAGTCTGGGCGCAGAGCTTGAGCCCTTCCACCGTGGTCAGGTAGGGAAACAGCTCTTCAGCCAATTCCTGCACGGTCATATTGGCCCGCATCGCCATTACTGCCGTCTGGATCAGTTCTCCAGCCTCGGCGGCAACTGCCTGCACTCCCAGCAAGCGGCCTGAATCCTGTTCGGCCACCATTTTGATAAAGCCATGGGTGTCGAAATTCACCAAGGCGCGCGGCACGCTGTCCAAACTGAGCACGCGAGTATCGACCTGCAACCCCTGCGTGGTCGCCCGCTCTTCCGTCAGGCCAACAGTCGCCACCTGCGGATCGGTAAAAATCACCGCAGGCATGGCACTGAGATCGAGCATGGCCTCGCCACCGGTCATGTTGACCCCGGCCCGGCTGCCTCCGGCGGCGGCCACATAGACGAACTGCGGTTGGTCGGTGCAATCGCCCGCCGCATAGATATCCGGCACGTTGGTTTGCATTCGCTCATCCACCTGAATCGCGCCACGCACTGTCTTTACGCCGATCTGTTCTAGGTTCAGCTGTTCGGTATTGGGTGTGCGCCCGGTGGCGATCAACAACTGCTCTGCTCGCAGTTCACCCGCGTTGGTGTCCAGTATGAACTCGCCATCGGAGTAATCGACCCGGCTGGTCTGAGTCCGCAGCAATACCCGAATGCCTTCCCGCTCAAACGCCTTCCGAATGGCATCGCCAACAGCCGGATCGTCACGGGAAAGCAGTCGGCTGCGCACCAGGATGGTTACCTCACTGCCCAGCCGCGCAAAGGCCTGGGCAAGCTCCAATGCCACCGCTGATCCCCCGATCACCAACAGATGCTTCGGAATGACGGGAAGCGACAAGGCGGAGGTGGAAGTCAGATACGGCGTATCGGCCAACCCTGGAATGGGTGGGATCGCCGGTCGCGCACCCACCCCAATAAAGGCCCGATCAAATTCGATCCGCCGCACTTCGCCCTCCGGGGTGGTGACGGCGAGCGCATTGGCCGCCACGAATTGCGCTGTTCCCTGGATCAGGGTAATGGCCGGGTTGTCACGTAGAATACGGGCATATTTAGCCTCGCGCAGCGCTTCTACCAATCCCTGTTGTTGCTCCAGCAGTCTGGCACGATCTACGAGCGGTGCCCCGGCGCCGAGTCCATCGTCAAAGGGGCTATTTCGTCGAAGGTGAGCGATATGCGCCGCTCGGATCATGGTCTTCGACGGTACGCATCCGGTATTCACGCAGGTGCCACCAAGGGTGGCTCGCTCGATCACGGTTATCCGGGCGCCGCGCTCCGCCGCCTTCAGCGCGGCGGCCATGGCGGCACCACCGGTACCGATGACAGCAATGTGAATCGCTTGCGCTTCACTCATGACAGTTTCCTCTCCGAAAATTACCCTACAATCTCATTACTTCTGATCTGCCGAGCTTTGTTTGAGGATAGAGGGATAACCGGCATTGGCCGTGGCCTCCGTCAACTCTGTAACGGAGGTTTGCGTGTCCTCGAAGGTGACCCTGGCTTCGCGCCGCGCGAAGCTGACATTGACATCCCTGACACCATCAATCCGCTTGAGCGCAGTCTTGACGGTGATCGGACAGGCGGCGCAGGTCATACCGGGCACATCCAGCGTGACGGTCTGCTCCGCGCCCCAGAGGGGCAGACTGAACAGGGCAAACAGTGAACTTACAAGCAAGAACTTTTTCATTTCTGGTCTCTCAATAAAACAGGGGTAGGACATAGGGGAACACCGCGGCGATGGCGATCAGCAACGCTACGAACCAGAAGGCGGCTTTGTAAGCGCCATGCACCCTGGGTGCAGCGCACACATCGCCGGGTTCACAAGCCCTGGCGGGCCGGTATAGCTGGCGCCAGGCAAACACCATGGCCACCAAGGCGGCCGCCAGAAACCAGGGACGGTAGGGTTCCAATGCGGTTAAATTACCGATCCAGGCGCCGGAAAACCCCAGCACCACCAACACCAACGGTCCCAGGCAACAGGCAGAGGCCAGCAAGGCTGCAACACCCCCGGCAAGCAACGAACCGCGTCCCGGTTTGGATTCAGGCATGGGCAAATCTCCTGTTGTTTTATTCACCACTGTGGCAAGCTTACCTCCGTAGTTGACTACGGAGTCAAGCATCGTGTCCGGTTCTAAATCCACCTCCATGACCATCGGCAGTCTGGCCAAGGCCGCAGAGATAAACGTCGAAACCATTCGTTACTACCAACGGCTGGGGCTGATGACAGAGCCTGATAAGCCCTTAGGTGGAATCCGCCGCTACGACGAGGACGCGCTGGCACGGCTTCGATTCATCCGCAGGGCGCGATGGCTGGGATTCAGCTTGGAGGAGATCGGAGAACTGCTGAAACTCGAAGACGGCACCCATTGCGACGAGGCCAAAGCACTGGGCGAGCGCAAGCTGGGCAACGTGCGAGACAAGATCCGCAGTCTTCAGCAAATTGAAGGCGTGCTCGACCAACTCGTCGAGGAGTGCTGTACCCAGAAGGACAGTGTCACCTGCCCGCTGATCGCATCCCTCCACGAGGGGTTTGAAACAGTTGCTCAATGATGGAGATGCCGGGCAATCGATTACCAAAACTACTGGAATGGCATGTGCCAAGTCCAAAGACAGTAAAAATGCGCTAGCCACCCAGTAAACGGAGCAAGTATATTTGCGCCTGGGCGATTCAGCTCATCAGACTCTATGCCCGTAGCAGTTCACTCAAATTCTGGGAGGAACGCTGATCCCATGGCGGTCCATCCAGAACCTGACAACCACAAGGCTCCCCAGCATCGTGACAACCAGTCCGACCAGGGTCATTGCTAACTGATAGACAATGCCGCCGACCTTGGCGGCGTGGACCGGGTAGACGAGATTATTCACCCGGACCCCCAGGGGCATTGTAAGCGCGTCCTTCGACTCGACGAGATCGCCGGTCTGCGGATCAAACCAGAGTAGCGTCCGTCCATTGGGCAGCCACTCTTCCGGCTGCTTCATTCTCAGCCCTACGAGATCACCGGTAGCCTGCGGTATCGAAATCAGGCGCAGGCTCGCGTCTGGAAACGCTTGTTGTGCCCGGGTGATAATGTTTGCCCAGTCAATGTCTGCGAAATCACTCCCGGAAACAGCTGGAGGCGCGACGGCGGCCTGCATCTCGTCAACGGAAGAAAACGGCGATAACAGCCACAGCGCCACCGGGCGCCAGGCCATCATCATGCCAGTAAGCATTACCACTATCAGTAACGGAGCAAACAGCGCGCCAAGGTTGCGATGGTGTTTGGTGAGATCCCGCCGGGAAAACGACGTTGGCCACAGCCTCCACGAAAAGTGCCGCCGCGTTCGCCACCAAAGGAAAAGTCCACTCAAGGTAAAAAACAGGCCCAGTAAGGCCAGCAACCCACCCAGGGTTGTTCCGTTGGGCCCCAGCAAAAGATCGTGGTGTAAATCAAACAGCCACAACTCCAGTCGCTCCAGTCGGGATGCCCAGTGGGTTATGACATTGCCCAGGTTATCACTGTAAAAGCCGGTCTGCCGTCCGGTGGAAACCAGATTGACAGCAAGCTCAGGACTGGAAAACACAACATACCTGGCTTCGCCGTCGCTCTCCTGCAACGCCCGTTCCACAATTCGGGTGAGACTCTCAACTCCCGTTGCGGGAACCCCGGCTTCATCTGCCAGGGTCCAGCGCAACCACTGGTTTTTCCAAACCAGTAGTGCGCCGGAAAGCCCGAAGAGGGAGAGAGCCAGCCCGAATACAGCTCCAACCCATCGATGAAGGGTCAGCAACGTTCTCACTTAGAATGTTTTCTGCCACCCCAGACTGACGGCCCGCCCACGGCCGGCGAAATAGGTGCTGTTATTCACGTAGGTCAGGGTTTGCGAATAGTAGGTGATGTAATCCTCGTCGAGGAGGTTTTCGATGCCGAGGGTAAAGTTCCCCAGGCTTGCATCCCGGTATGAAACTACTGCATCCACTACGCTGTAACCGTCGAACTCGTACTGAGGCAGGCCGCCGTCGAAATCCCGATCCAACAGTTTTGAGTATTGCAAACGGCCGTGCCAGTTGGCAGCGAGGGGGGCTTCAACATAGATATTGATACGATCCGGCGCGATATTGCGGCCATCCAGATCCTTGTCCACTGAACCGTCGCCGTCGCTGTCGAAACGGCCTTCCAACTGGCTGTAGGCGATTCCAGTGCTGACGCCTGAGTCGAAGTGGTAAGCGGCTGATACTTCGAGTCCCTCAATTTCGGTTTTTTGCCGGGTGATTTGACCGACACCGTCTACCACCAGGATGCGAGACCCCAGGTCTGAATCCGACCAGAAATAACTGGCCGCTATGTCCAACCCACCCCGGCGGTAATTGATGCCGGTTTCCAGGTTATCAGCCACGACGGGTTGTAGGTCGACCAGTTCGTCAATGGTTTGCCCCGGGATATTTACACCCCGTAGGATCAACCCGGCGTCGGGCATGGTAAAACCTTCCGCGTAGGAGGCAAAAACCGTCAGGTCTTCCGTTACGTCAAAAACGATGCCCGCATTGCCCAGCAGCTCTTCAAAGCTCGGCTCGCCACCCTCGACAAAGGTGTTGTTGGCCCCGGCAACGGTGGTGAAATCCGGTACTTCCAGTTCAACATTTTCGAAGCGACCGCCGAATGACAGACGCAGGCGGTCATCCACCAGGCGCTGCTCCAGCTGCACAAAGGGCGCCCAACCCTTGTAGATCATTTCCGGCACCCACAAACGGTCCGTTTGAGCCAGTTCCTGATAGGTCTTGTCGCGCAGATAATCGACACCCGCCGCCACTTGCAGTCCATCCCAGAAGGTGTTGTCGCGAACAAAGGTCAGCTTGGTGCCGTATTTCTCCGAACTGAGGGCGGACTGGTCAAACAGGGTACCCGCCGGAGCGATGGCCGGGTCCTGGAACGCGGGGAACGTGCCACCGCCGTACAGGGCATAGAAGTCATAGTAGAAACCCCGCAGGGTCAATTCGCCCCCAAACAGGTTGGCGTGACTGTAGGCCACAGACAGGTTCAGGGCCTCGTTGTAGGTGGGATCACCCTCACCCTTTCCGCTCTCGGAGGTGGCTGGAATACCGGCAAGTGCATCTCCATCAACCACGCGGTAATCACCATCACCGTCCAGGTCGAAATAATTGCCCGTCACCTCAATGCGCTGGTATTCATCCAGATCCAGCCCGGCCTTGGTGAAAATGTTCCAGGTTCGGCTATCCATGGTGTCACCCTGGATAGGGTCGACTGCTATGGGATCACCGTTGCCGTCGTAGTACAGGTCCTGGACATCGTGAGCGACGCCAAAAACCACATCCGTATTGTCGAATTTCTTGCCCAATAACCCGGATAGCTTGTAATGAAAGCCATCGCCTTCGAAGTTATCACTGGTCACTCTCGTTGCTACCTTTTGAAGCAAATCACCACTTTCCGGCGCATCAACAGTCACGTAGTTGATGACACCACCGGTGGCGCCCACTCCCTGAATGGCATTGGCGCCGTATATGACTTCGACGCGGTCGATAAAGGCAGGATCAATCGTAAAACCACTGCGCTTGCCGTTGCGCAGCGGTGTCGACTGCGGGATACCGTCGGCCATGTAAAGGGGTGTTCTGCCCCGCAACGTGACGCCATTACTGGTCATTTTCTGGTGTGCGGGCGTCAGGCTCGGGACAGCAAAGCTAAGCCCGTCGAGCAGACTGGTACTGGTGGCCAGCTGTGCCTCCAGGGCTTCCCGGTCAATCACTTTTACCGTGTTGGGTATGGCCGTAATCGGTTTATTGGTTCTGCTGGCGGATACGATCACTTCTTCCACTTTATTGACGTCGGCAAAGACGCCGCTCGCAGCCAGGGTGTTGCATGCCGTAACAATATAGGCGGCAGGTTTTCTCCAATTCATGCGTGTTCCCGTTTTTCAAAGTCAGAATGTGTTGAGTCGACAGCCCAGGGAGTGACCGGGACGGATCGGCGCCATAATAAATGATATTAATTCTTATTTGCAATATGAATAAGAATTAATATCATTTGATCAGATGACTTGTCGGATAAAGGGAATAGAGTGAAATGGGAAATAGAAGTGCGAATTTGAGGTTGCAGAAGCACAAGGTGATACTTAACAGATCAGCTGCTAAAAGCAGCTTAACCCTCTACTTATCGGGCCCGTTATAAGTGGGGAGATTACCGCTAGATTTGTCTCAGATGTATTGAATCTGCACGACTAAGTTGACCGAACCTTGATTTATGGTAGACTTCTGCCCTCTTCACACAGGGGTCACTTGATAACCGAATGGCAAAAAACTGGACGCTAATACTGTTTGCGGTCTTGATGGTAGTGCAATCACTATCCATCGCCGCTGATGTATTGCCCATCCATTCGGATCACCAACCCCATGAGTTGGCGGATATGTCCGGGGGAGACGGTTCAACCCAAGCGACAGACCCGTCACCGGGATCAGACCACAACACACCGCCCGGCCATTGCCACTCCTGCCATTGCCATGGCTCTCATATGCTGCTGTCCATGCCGCTGCCCACGCTGCCGACTGCCTCATCTAACCAGGTCACACTACGCTATACCGTCGACCACCCCTCTCCCTCCATCGCTGCGATCCTCCGTCCGCCCATAGCCTAACCTCACTTTCCGGTCCTCGACCGGCACCAGGATTTTTCAAAAATCTTTACGTGAGGTAATTCATGTCCATGCTATTCCGTTTGCGTCCGGATTCAGGCCGAAGCCTGATAATCCGGACAACGCGCCTGCTGATTTGCGGCGCGCTGCTAAGCCTGTCCGGGCTTATCCAGGCCGCTGACCGCGACCCGGTAACACTGACGCTAGCCGAGGCGTTCGCCCGGGTCCTCAGTGATAACCCCGAATTGGCGATGTATCCCTACGATATTCGCGCGGCCGAGGCGCGGGCCCTCCAGGCCGGGTTCCGACCCAATCCACAGGTCTCCCTCGATGTCGAAAATATCGCCGGTAACGGCGAGTTCTCGGGCACCGACGCCATGGAAACCACCCTGGCGCTTAGCCAGGTCATTGAGATGGGCGGCAAGCGCCCTCTGCGCCGGGATGTCGGCCAGTGGCGTCGCCAAACCCTCGAGCGCGATTACGAACTGGCCCGCCTCGACGCACTGTCGGCGGCGGCCAGCCGTTACCTGGAAGTGGCGCAAACCCAGCGCCTGCTGGCTTTTGCCCGGCAAGTCGTGGACTTTACCAGCGCCGCAGAAAACGTCGCCCAAAGGCGGTTTGACGCTGGCAGCGCCAGCCGGGCCGAACTGAGCCGTGCCCGCACGGATCTGATGCAGGCCAAGCTGGCGGTGAGCAATCTCACCGTGCGCCTTGGCAATGCCAAGCGGCGCCTGGCGAGCCTGTGGGGCGAAACCTCGGCGGATTTTGGTGATGTAGAGGCCGAACTCTTCGCGTTAGCGCCGACGCCTGAGTTTGCCAGCGTCCAACTCCAACTGGAGCGGGCCCCGCAGCTGCAACAGTTTATAACCCTGGAAAGACTGCGCCAGGCCGAACTGGACCTGGCCATTGCCCGGGGCCGGCAGGACATCGAAGTCGGCGCGGGCATCAGACGGGTCGAGGGAACCGGCGATACGGGTGTGGTTTTTTCGTTTTCCATGCCTCTTGGCGTCTCTAACCGCAACCAGGGCGACATCAGGGCCGCGCGGGAGGATCTGGCGAAACTGGATCTCGAAGAGAAGGCTACCCGGGTAAAGGTTTTTACGGAACTGCGCAATGCCTTCGCCCAACTGGAACAGGCTCGCGAGCGGGTTACCCTGTTACGTGAGCAGATACTGCCCGAGGCACAGCAGGCACTGGCGCTGATTCAGGAAGGCTACGGCGACGGGCGTTTTTCCTATCTGGAACTGGTGGAAGCCCGGCGCCAGTTGCTGTCCTTCGAAACCGAGGCGGTTGCCGCCGCCACCGATTTTCACCAAACCCTTATCACCCTGGAGACCTTGACCGGCCAGCCGCTTACCGGGGAGCGCCTATCACTCTACCCCACCGACGGGGCCAATGATTTCCGGTCCAATCTGCGTCTGCCCACACTGGACAGCATCGATGATGAAGGGTCTCTTTCGCCACAGGATGAATCACAATGAACAAGTTACTGAATTATTTAATGAGCGGCTTGCTGCTTGCTGCCATGGCATCTCAAAGCGCAATCGCCGCCCCATCGGATCAAGCCGCTCACACCGAAGAAGGGGCTCAGCACTCAGATGAAAAGCACCACTCGGAAGAGGAACATGCCGGGGAAGATCACGCTGAAGATGAAGGCGACCATGCCGAAGAAGCCGGTCATGAAGGCCATGAAGACGAAGAGCCCGAGCTGACTTTTAGCGCCGACCTGCTACGGGACTTTGGTGGTGAAATCGCCACTGCTGAAGCCGGTGTGATTCGCCAACAGGTCTCGCTGCCCGGCGAGGTGAAACTCAACGAGGAGGCCGTGGCTCATATCACGCCCCGCTTTGCGGCAAAGATCGTCGAGGTACAGGCAAAAACCGGTGACCGGGTCAAGGCTGGCGATGTACTCGCCGTGGCCGAGAGCTCCGAGACCCTGTCTCGCTTTCAGCTGAAATCCCTGATCGACGGCGTGGTTATCAAACGCCACGTCACCCTGGGGGAACACCTGGCGCCCGACGATACCGCTTTTGTCGTCGCGAACCTGTCCACCCTGTGGGTGGATATCGCCCTCTACCCCAAGCAGGTGCCGCTGGTAAAAACAGGGCAGCCGGTGCGAATCACCACCAGCCATGGCCCCGCACCCGTGGAGACCAGCTTGGACTATGTGGCGCCGCTGGTAGACGAGGCCACCCGCACAGGCTTGGCGCGGGTTTTCCTGGCCAATCCTGACAATGACTGGAAGCCGGGCATGTTCATTGAAGGCCAGATTACCCTGGGTGAATTTCCTGCCGCGGTGGTGGCACCCAGGACCGCCGTTATCGACGTTGAAGGCCAGTCAACCCTATTCGTTCAACACGACGGCAGCTGGGAACCTCGCCCGGTCAAGCTCGGTCGCGGGGACAGTGACTCGGTGGAGATTCTGACGGGCCTCGACGCGGGTGAACGCTATGTCGCCAAGGGTGGCTTCGTGCTCAAGGCACAGCTACAGAAAAGCGAATTCGAATCCGGTCACAACCACTAATCGCGGGAGCACAGTATGCAAACTCTTATTCGTTTTGCGCTGGAGAACCGACTGTTAGTGGTCGTGATCTCTCTGGCGATGCTTATCGGCGGTTACTTCGCCTATCGAACCCTGCCGGTGGATGCCTACCCGGATATTTCACCAGCGTTGGTGCAGGTCTTTGTGGAAACCGAAGGTCTGGCGCCGGAGGAAGTGGAAAAATACGTTACCTACCCCATTGAAAGTGCCATGAACGGCCTGCCGCAACTGGATCATGTGCGGTCGATCTCCAACTTCGGCTTGTCGGTGGTCAATATCTACTTCGAGGACGGCACCGATATTTACTTCGCCCGCCAGCTGGTGGGGGAACGGTTGCAGGTGGCCCGGGAGGCTATTCCCGACGGCTTTGGCGAGCCGGTGATGGGCCCCATCACTACAGGACTCGGCCAGATTCTGTTCTACGTGCTGGAGGACACCAGCGGACAATACAGCAATACCGAGCTGCGGGAGATCCAGGACTGGATCGTCAAGTTCAACCTGCAGACGGTAAAGGGCGTTACCGAAGTTCTTTCCATCGGCGGTGAGGTCAAGCAGTTCCAGGTGCGTATCGACCCCGACGCGCTGATCCGCTACGACGTGTCGCTGCCCGACATCAAGGAGCGCATCGAGGCCAACAATGCCAACGCCGGGGCCCAGTTCATCGTCAAAAACGATGAGCAGTACATCGTGCGATCGGTGGGTCTGGCCACGGATCTTGAAGCCCTGCGCAACATTGTGGTGAAAACCATCGACGGTACACCCGTCTACCTGCACCAGTTGGGCGAACTGGACATCGGCGGTGAAATCCGCCGCGGGCTCACCAGCAAGGACGGCGAAGGTGAAGTGGTCGTGGGCATGGTATTGAAGCTCATTGGCAGCAATACCTCCCAGGTGATCGGCGCCGTCAAGGAGGAGCTGGCCACCATCAATGCCAACCTGCCGGAAGGTATCGAGGTGCAGCCCTATTATGACCAGGCGACCCTGGTCAAGGCGGCTGTCAGTACCGTTATCAATGCACTACTGCAAGGCATTATTCTGGTGGCGCTGGTGCTGTTGGCGTTTATGGGCGGGTTCAGACCTAGCCTGGTGGTGGCGCTGTCGATTCCGTTCTCCGTCGGCTTCACCTTTCTCGCCATGAAATTCTTCGACATCTCCGCCAACCTGATGTCGCTGGGCGGGATTGCCATCGCCATCGGCATGATGGTGGATGGTGCGGTGGTCGTGGTGGAGAATATCGACCGGATGTTGCGCGAATCCTCCCCGGACGAATCGCGCCTGCACCTGGTGGCGCGGGCCTGCCAGTCAGTGGCGCGCCCGATTCTGTTTGCCATCAGCATCATCATCATTGTGTTCCTGCCGCTGTTCACCTTGCAGGGGGTGGAAGGGGCGACCTTCCGGCCACTGGCCTATACCGTAGCGGTGGCCATGCTCGGATCCCTGTTCTTTGCCCTGATCGTGGCACCGGTGGCCTCCTCCCTGCTGATGAAGCGCCCCGAGACAGACCCCGACAAACCTCGCAAGGACATTGTCAGTTTGCTGCTAAAAGGCTACCAACCTCTGGTGGAGGCCATGGTGGCACGCCGCTGGATTGCCGTGACCCTGGCGGCAGTGGTCCTGCTCATCGGCGTTGCTGTCGCCCCGCGGCTGGGCTCGGAATTTGTGCCCCGCTTTAATGAAGGGGATTTGCTGATCCGCGCCACCATGGCGCCGTCCATTTCGCTGGAAAAAGCCGAGACGACGATTGGCGTATTCGAGCGGCAATTGATGGCAGCGTTTCCGGAGGTCACCCAGGTGGTGTCGCGCATTGGTCGGGGTGAAGTCGGCGCCCACGCCGATCCGGTGAACAACGCGGAGATTTTTGTCGCTCTCAAGCCCCAGGACCAATGGCAAAGCGCGGAGACGCTGGATGGCTTGTATGCGGCCATGAGCGAGAAATTCGCGGATTTCCCCGGCGCGCAATTCAACTTCACCCAGCCCATTGCTGCCGCTGTGGATGAACTGCTCACCGGCACCAAGGCCGAACTGGCCGCCAAGCTGTTTGGCGATGACCTGGATGTGCTGGTCGAGAAAGCACAGGCTATAGAAAAGGTGATGCGCACCGTGCAGGGCGCTCAGGATGTTCAACGCGACCAAATCGGCGGTACGCCGCAATTGCGCATTTCGTTGAACCGGGAGGCTATTGCCCGTTATGGCCTCAATGTCAGCGACGTGCAGCGCACCCTGAGCGTCGCCGTGGGCGGCAGCGAAGCCGGACAGGTGTTCGAGGGTATCCGCCGCTTTGACATCTATGTGCGGCTTAAGGAGCCCGCACGCAATCGAGTCGATGTCATCGGGCAGCTCATTATCGAAAATGCCACCGGGCAGCGTATTCCCCTGGAGGAACTGGCAACCATTGAGGAAGTAGTCGGGCCGCGCCAGATCACCCGAGAAAACAACCAGCGCTTTATCACCATCCAGACCAATGTCCGCGACCGGGATATTGGCTCCTTCGTGGCTGAAGCCGATGCCGCAATTGCCAAACAGGTGGATTTGCCGCCGGGCTATTTTCTCAAATGGGGCGGACAATTCGAACTCCAGCAGCAAGCCAACAAACGCTTGATGATCGTGGTGCCCATTACCCTGGCACTGGTGTTCCTGATGCTGTTCGTCAACTTCAGGTCCCTGCGAAACGCCTTGTTGATCATGCTCAATATCCCGCTGGCGCTGGTGGGCGGTATCGTCGGTCTATGGCTAAGTGGCCAGAGCCTCTCGGTGCCGGCCTCGGTAGGGTTTATCGCCCTGTTTGGTATCGCCCTGGAAAATGGGCTGGTGTTGGTGAGTTACCTGAATGAGCTGGTCAGGGACGGCGTGTCTATTGCGGAAGCCAGTGTGCGGGCGGCCTGCGCCAGGCTGCGCGCGGTGATCATGACCGCCGTGACCACCGCTCTAGGGCTTTTTCCGTTGCTGTTCGCCACCGGCACCGGCAGCGAAGTGCAGCGGCCATTGGCGACCGTCGTGGTCGGTGGACTGGTGACGGCCACCATACTGACCCTACTGGTTCTTCCCGCACTGTATCACTGGTTTGCCGACAAGCCCGCTGATATGAGCGAATCCCATTAACCTGGAGCGATTGTCATGCAAGAGATCAAAGCCTATATCAAACACCGCAAACTAGAAGCCGTGACCCTGGCCCTGCACCGAGTGCAGGGCGTCACCGGCATGAGTGTCGCCCACGTTGTCGGCTTCGGCCGCAGCAAAGTCAATACCAGCGCCGCCAACCCGATCGATGGCGCGGGGGATTTTGTCAAGCACGTGAAAGTGGAAATCGTGTGTCACGATCAGTACGTGGACGAAGTCGTCCGCGTACTGAAAACCGTGGCGCACACCGGACTGCGAGGAGACGGCCGTATTTTTGTCAGCGACGTCAATCGTGCGATCCGGATCGAGGACGGTGCCGAGGACGATACGGTTGTCTGAGAAAAGAACCCGCCCTCTTCAAGCGGGCGGGTTCCATTTCAGCTGTCGCTCCCTCTGCGCCTGATGATTTATCTTCAACAGGAGCTGTGACTCATGACCTTGTACAGTCCGTTCAAGCCGTTTTGGATGGCTTTACCGTGCAGGGTTATGACGACAGGACAAGATTATGAGTGATTCACCCAAGCATCGAAAAACTGACCCGAAGAATGCTCCCTCCTTTCGAACACATCGTATCCACGCCATCAACAGTGAATGGTATTTTTTAACCCGTGAAGGTCAAAATATCGGGCCATTCCCGAACAAAAAAGCGGCAGAAGAAGGCCTCGCAGAATTCCTGAAAGCTGTCAAGAAGGATGAGTAAACACTGGCCCAAAATCCACAAAGTTATCGATACAAAAGTCCGTTACCGTGAGCCGGAAGAAATCAGGTAAATCCATGACCCAGTCAGTAGAAAGAAACAGCATTGATCTAGCCTATAAAGCAACTGGCCGTAAGTTTTTGGACAGGGAAACCGCCGGAGGGCTGCTTCTGATTGGAGCCACCGTCATCGCTCTGGTGTTGGGTAATTCTCCCTGGGCAGACGCTTATCACCACTACCTTAAAGATGAACTTCTTTTTGAGCTGTCCGAGCATTTTACTTTCCGTCTGACACTCGAAGAGTGGATCAACGACGGCCTTATGGCCATATTCTTTCTGGTGGCTTCTCTGGAACTGAAGCGGGAAATTCTGGTAGGCGAATTGTCATCCCTAAAGAAAGCCTCCATGCCACTTTTGGGAGCGCTTGGCGGGATGGTCGTCCCGGCCCTGATTTTTGTCGCCCTGAATGTTGACACAGAAAATATAGCCGGCTGGGGTATTCCGATGGCGACTGATATTGCTTACTCCTTAGGCATTATCGGATTACTGGGAAAACGCGTGCCTTTGCAACTTAAAATCTTTTTGGTTGCACTGGCTATAGTCGATGATTTGGGAGCCATACTCGTCATTGCTTTGTTTTATAGCAATGACCTGAGTTGGTTATATTTAGGGGCAGGAGCAGGCACTTTCACTCTATTGATACTATGCAATCGCCTTGGCGTAAAAAATCTTTTTTGGTACCTATCGGGAGGCGTCGCTTTGTGGTACTGCTTTCTGAATTCAGGCGTTCACCCCACCATTGCCGGCGTACTGATTGCCATCACCATACCCGTAAAACCCAAATTGGACAGTAAAACCCTGAAAGAACGCACCGCCAGAAATGTTGCGGCACTGGAAGAGACGGACATAGAAAACCGTGACCCATTCCAGGATAGTCGTCAACGAAAAATTCTAGAAGCCATAAAAAAAGACACTGAAAACTCAAGCCCACCACTACTGAAACTGGAAAATGCGCTAATTGATTTTAACGTCTTTTTCATTATCCCTGTCTTCGCTATTGCTAATGCGGGCGTTAAATTGGATGTCAGTTTATTGGAGGTGGTATCGGGTTCCCTGGGCCTGGGTATATTGTTAGGTCTCGCGCTTGGAAAGGCATTAGGAATAAGCCTCTTCGCGTTAATCGGTGAAAAGCTGGGCATAGCAGAATTGCACAGTTCACTGAGATGGCGGCATGTGGTTGGCATGGGCATGATAGCCGGCATTGGATTTACCATGTCGCTGTTCATCACCAACCTGGCATTTAGCGACCCTGAATTGGTCAAGATATCCAAGATCAGCATCCTGTTGGCGTCGCTGATTGCCGCCGTTGTCGGTGTTGCCACGTTGTTGATCGGCACTGCGCGAGATAGCCACGAAAACAGGAAGAAATAAACGATGTCCGATGGTATTCGTGTTCAATTCGCGGCTTTTCTCGCCGCGGGAGGCCAGGCTACCGCCATTCACTGGGCGCTCATGGCATCTCTGATCGCCGTGACAGTTCAACCGGTCACGGCCACAGCTGCCGGAAGTGTGGCTGGCGCTGTCGCCAACTACGGCCTGCAGCGGCGACTCGCTTTTCGCAACGCGCGTGGCCACGGTCGAACACTTTGGCGATACCTGGGCTCCTGCGTGTTCGCATGGTTCGCCAACTTCGCCCTCTTTACGTTGCTGAACCACGGTATGAATCTACCCGTTATCGCGGCACAGGCAACTACCACGGCGCTGGTGGCAGTACTGAATTTTGTAATTTATAGGAGTTTGATATTCCATGAGCCTACAATCTGATCCACAGCAAGCAACACGCCGTGAACTGCTATTATCGATAGTCGTTCCGGTCTTTAACGAACGCACGATGTTGCCCGTTTTTCTTGAAAACCTACTGCCAATTCTCCAATCGCTAGCCCTGAAATCGGAGGTTGTTTTCGTCGATGACGGCAGTCAAGACGGCAGTGCTGAATATCTGAGACAGATGATATCCAAAATGCCGGGCATCAAATTGCTAAAGCTGAGCCGTAACTTTGGCAAGGAGGCGGCGGTAACCGCTGGCCTGGAGCACTGTGGCGGAGACGCCGTCATCGTGATGGACGCGGATCTACAGGATCCACCGAAATATATTCCGGCCATGGTCGATGCATGGCAATCCGGTTCCGAGGTGGTACTGATGCAGCGGCGTTGCCGTAACGGCGATTCCCGGCTCAAGCGCTTGAGCGCCCACCTGTTCTATCGGCTGCTCAATGTCTCAAGCCGTACCGAAATTCCTGTGGATACCGGTGATTTCAGGCTGATGAGCCGAAAAGCAATTGACGCTTTACTCAGCCTCAATGAGCGCAATCGATATATGAAAGGGCTATATGCATGGATTGGCATGCCTACCCACACCCTACAGTATGAGCGGGAGCCTCGCGTAGCTGGCGAGACCAAGTGGAGCTATCCGGCGCTTGTCGGACTCGCCTTTGAGGGGTTGACGTCGTTTTCAGTATCGCCATTGCGATGGGCGATCGGCTTGGGAATTTTATCCGCCACTTCAGGGCTCGCCTGGGGGCTTTGGATTTTTATTAAAGCGCTATTGGTTGGAGATCCAACCAGCGGCTATCCATCCCTGGTGTCCATCATCACTTTACTGGGCGGAGTTCAGTTGTTCAGCATCGGCATAGTCGGTGAATACATCGGCAAGATTTACCTGGAGACCAAGCAGAGACCCATCTATATCGCCGAGGAAATTATCGAAAACCAGCAAGCAAAATACTGCATCCGATCAGTCCAGCAGGAGCCGTTTAACAATGTTGCCGAAATATAACTATTGGCTGCTGGCTCTGGCAGCGATTCTTTTAAGTCGTTTTGTCGGTATGGCGATATTTCCTTTCTCCGATACCACGGAGCCGAGATATGCGGAAATTGCACGATTGATGGTAGAAACGGGGGACTGGATCACCCCCTGGTTCGAACCGGGCGTACCATTCTGGGGAAAACCTCCCCTGTCATTCTGGTCACAGGCTGCGGCAATCAAATTATTTGGACTGTCAGAGTTCGCCCTGCGCTTGCCGTCGTGGCTAGCCACTATCGGCATGGTCTATCTCACATGGCGGCTCGCCTTGCAGCTTTGGGGCAGTCACGTAGCCCGCTGGTCGGCACTGATCTTTTCCAGTATGGCCCTGACCTATGTAAGCGCCGGCGCTGTGATGACGGATGCCTTCTTGGCGCTTGGGACAACACTCTCGCTCGTGAGTTTCTGCCTGGCGACGCAGGAACAGGGCTTTGCCTGGCGCTGGTTATTTTTTTTGGGCCTGACCATCGGACTGTTGTCCAAAGGACCACTGGCAGCCGTGCTGGTGGGAATTCCGATTGTGTTGTGGTTATTGTTTCGAGGCGGGAAACTCAGCGATTTGAAAGCGCTGCCGTGGCTGCGGGGAGGCTTGATAACCGCCGTTCTGGTACTGCCCTGGTATGTTTTGGCGGAACTCCAGACCCCGGGATTTCTGGATTATTTCCTCGTCGGCGAGCACTTCCGCCGGTTTGTCGTGCCCGGCTGGGCGGGGGATCTCTATGGCCGTGCGCATCAATATCCGCGGGGCACCATCTGGGTTTTCTGGCTCATGGCCAGCTTCCCGTGGGGGATACTGGCCCTGTTTATGCTCATTGCTGCCACGGTGAGAAGGCGATTGGCGGCAAAACGCATTTTGAATGACCGGATGACGCTGCTGTTACTGCTTTATGCCCTGGGGCCGCTGCTACTTTTTACTCTCGCGGGCAATATTCTGTGGACGTATGCGCTGCCTTCGTTACCCTTTGCGGCGATACTGATCGCAAGACCGGTTTCGGCGCTGAGTGCGCAGTCGTGGCCCGGGCGCCTGCGCGCACCTGCTGCCGCTATCACCCCGCTGCTGTTGACTAGTGTCGTTATCACTGTCGGCAACAGCTTAACCCTCGTCAAGTCGGAGAAGAGCCTGGCCAACTACTACAGTCGCCAGAGCAGGCCCGCCGACAGCCCCTTACTATATTTGGATAAATTGCCATTCTCCGCGCGCTTTTACTCTCAGGGGCGGGCTCGAGCGGTAACAGCGGAACAGTTTGAAAACATGCGCGAGCGGCGGGAGTATCGGCGGTATTTTGCAGTGATCCCTGCGCGCTGGCCAAATGAGCGCATAACCGCATTGTTTGGCGACGCCAGTACCGAATTCACAGACCGCCGACATCGGCTATTGTCAATCCAAGAGCGGGCCGTGGATCTTGTGCCTTCGGCCAAAGGCCGATAATTGACCGGGATTAATTTCCACACTGCCATGGCCGCGCGCCACGCAGCCGGGATGTTACTGGAGACGATAATCCAGCTCCTTGACCTCATGGAAAGTTACGGACACCGCCGATGCATTGCAACTATTATCCAAAACCGCGCCTAACTAACCGAAAACTGACACATGGAGTACTAAGTAACTATCATGAAGAGCAGACCACCAAAGCAAATCTCTCCATTTATTCGCAGATTAGCATTCCATGGTGTGCTAGGAGCTATCCTCGGCGTTTTACTGTTACATCCGCTGGTCACTGCAGTTTTCTTTCTGGAATTCAAGAGTCAGTTCGATATTCCGTCAGAAAGTATCTGGGATTTTGCCATAACTAGATTACAAACAAATGCTTGGTTTGAACTGGTCCCCATGAGTGCCATTTTTGCGTTGATTGGTGCCTCATTCGCCATCGTGGTCAGCATCTACTCTCGCGCACTCGAAACACAGCATAGGCGTGCTTTGTGGTTGGAAAAAGAACTGGATATGAATCTCTTGTATCTCGTGGATGCAGGTGAGAGCGAGCGTCTTGAATTCAAATCCTCGCTTCGGTGGGACCAGCGTAAGCATGAATCCAACAAGTCTCTGGAAATGGTGGTCGCCAAATCCATAGTGGGATTAATGAACCATCGCGGGGGCAGCCTAATAATCGGAATAGACGATGACGGTCAAATTATCGGGATCGAGGCGGACTGCCAAACCTTGAGGCACAAGAATACGGACGGTTTTGAGCGAGCAATCATGGACCTGGTACGCACAACGCTTGGTGCGCACGCCTGCACGCTCGTTCACTGTCAGTTTCCGTTGATAGACGACCGCCAAGTTTGCCGCATCGTAGTTGAAAAAGCGTATGCTCCGATCTACCTCCAAGATGGAAAAGTAGCACGGTATTTCGTTCGTACAGGAAACTCGACTAGGGAACTGGATGCCCGTGAGGCCCAAGAACACATCACACAGGGATATCATGTAGAAAATCAGTAGAGGAGGCAATAACGCGTCAGCTCGCATTGCGCTTGCAATAAGCCCCATGTACTCCATGTCGATTGGTGTCGCGTATTGTCAACCTGACGCACACACCGGGCAGAAGCGACAAGCAGTGAATTCGGTGCAGAATATATCATCTACGCCTACTTGAACGGATAAAGACAAAAACACTGGAGAAAGAAGTTGGCTTGGAAATTTCAGTTGCAGCTTGCGAGCAAAACAATCGCCAGCGCGGCAGCAGCGTTGTGTGCCTGCGGCTTTGGGTTAGTCTCGCAGCATATTCCAGGTACCGATCCCAGTCGCGTTTTGGTTTCAACAAAAGATAGGATGTGCAACCATGGAAAAAACACTTCGCCTTGACCTCCCGCTCCTCCTTCCCGACACGCCGGATGCGCATGGGGCTTGTGCACAGCGGCTAGCCGAGAGCCTGGAAACTCGTGAAGGTGTCTCTATCGCCCACCTTCGCAGTACAGAAAGCGGTGGGGGCATGGAGCTATGTATTCATTACGACCCCGCATTGCTTTCGCTCGAACGAGTCCGCGAAGTCGCCAAGGCGTTCGGGGCAGAGATTACCTCTCAGTTCGGGCACCTCGTGTGGCAGGTTGAAGGTATTCCGGATCAACGTCGGGCAAGAGCGGTCAGCGCGCAGCTGCGCAGTCTCCCAGGGGTTGTAGAGGCCGAGGCCAATGCCAAGGGGCCGCTGCGGATTGAATTTGATCGAAGGCAAACGGATGAAAACACTCTGCGTAATGCCCTTCAGAACATGAGACTGTCGCTGGTACAAGACGAATCCGGCCCCCATGAGCCGACTGGCGAAGCACACGATCATGAGCATGGCGGCATATTTGGTGCGCAAACGGAACTTTTTTTTGTGGCCTTGTGCGGTGCGCTTTTGCTGATTGGCTGGCTTTTGCCGAAGTTCGTGGCGACGCCGCCATGGGCGCCCCTGTTCGTCCTCGTGCCCGCCTATTTTTTTGGCGGCTACTACGCCCTGCGCGAAGCTATTGACAGTGTGCGTAATGGCCGGTTCGAGATTGATTTTCTGATGCTGGTGGCGGCGGCGGGCGCGGCAGCTCTTGGCGAATGGGCCGAAGGTGCATTGCTGCTGTTCCTTTTCAGTCTTGGTCATGCGCTGGAAGGCTATGCCATGGGTCGCGCCAAGCGGGCCATCGAAGCGCTTGGTGCCCTGGCGCCCAAAACCGCCACCGTACGCCGCGACGGCAAGGTCGAAGAGATCGCCGTCGATGCCTTGCGGGTCGGTGACATTGTGCTGGTGAAGCCGAATGAGCGTCTGGCCGCGGACGGGTTCGTCATCAAGGGTGAAAGCAGCGTCAATCAAGCACCGATCACAGGCGAGAGCGTGCCGGTGGACAAATCACCCGTCGGGGATGCGACCGTTGCCGCGGAAAAACCCGACCTCGTGGATGCCGAAAACCGTGTCTTTGCCGGTACGATCAACGGCGGCGGTGCCTTAGAAATTCAAGTCACGCGCACGTCGGCGGATTCGACCCTCGCCCGTGTCGTCAAGATGGTGAACGAGGCCGAAACCAACCAATCGCCCACCCAGCGCCTGACCGACCGGTTCGAACGCATCTTTGTACCGGCGGTTCTGGTTCTTGCCGTTGCGCTTTTGTTTGCGGGCTTCGTCGTCGACGAACCTTTCAGCGACACCTTCTATCGCGCCATGGCTGTACTGGTAGCGGCAAGCCCCTGTGCGCTTGCGATCGCGACGCCAAGCGCGGTTCTCAGCGGGGTCGCACGCGCCGCCCGTGGCGGTGTTCTGATCAAAGGCGGTGCCCCGCTTGAAAATCTGGGGCGGCTGACGGCCATCGCCTTCGACAAGACCGGCACACTGACAGAAGGCAAGCCGAAGCTCGTCGATGTGGTGACGGCCGATGACGTAGCGGAAGAGGAGCTTCTGCGGGTGGCGGTTGGGGTCGAGATGTTGAGCGACCATCCCCTCGCCGCTTCCGTTGTCAGGGGTGGACGCGAACGCCTGGGCGATACGCCTGCCGCCGAGTCATTGAACCTGCGCAGCATTACGGGCCGCGGGGTCGTGGCAGACGTCGAGGGCGAGACAACCTACATCGGTAAGGATGACCTGTTCGCGGAGATTGGCGGCCCTGCCATTCCTCCTTCTCTGAAGACCCAAATAGAAGCATTGGAAGCGAACGGCCGCACCACGATGGTTGTTCGCCAAGGCGACCGATATCTTGGCGTGATTGGGCTGATGGATACGCCGCGCGAAGCGGCACCGGCGGTGATAGAGACGCTGCGCACGATCGGCATTCGCCGGATGATCATGATCTCTGGCGACAATCAGCAGGTCGCGGACGCTGTCGCGCGGGCTGTCGGCCTTGACGAGGCACGCGGTGATCTGATGCCCAATGATAAGATGGAGACGATCAAAAAACTGCGCGCAGAGGCTAAAGTAGCGATGGTTGGCGACGGCGTCAACGACGCTCCCGCGATGGCGAACGCCACAGTCGGCATTGCCATGGGCGCGGCGGGCTCGGATGTCGCGCTGGAAACCGCCGATGTGGCTCTGATGGCGGATAACCTGAACCATTTGCCCTTCGCCGTGGCGTTGAGCCGGTCGACGAGCTCAATCATTCGACAGAACCTGTGGTTCAGCCTGGGCGTTGTTGCCTTGCTGGTTCCCGCGACGATTCTCGGTCTTGGGATTGGACCTGCGGTGGCGGTTCACGAAGGGTCGACTATTGTCGTCGTGTTCAACGCACTGCGCTTGCTCGCATGTCGTTTTGCTCCACCTGTTACACCCGTGGGTAGGGTATCCAATGCGGAAATGTCGGTGTAATCAACCAGACAACAGGAAGCCGTTGCAGGAAGCTCCCAATGAAGTGGATCGAACAAACTCTCGGACCACTCTTCCTGGATGGGGATACAAGGCGTGTTCATTTGTTCGAGCTTCTGCTTGACGTGAACGACGGATTGAAAAAGGCAGGTAATAACACACAATTTACAGGTCATTGGTGCTGGATCATCGGCTGCGCAAACTCCGACGACCGCGCTAGCGGCCTTACATACATGTGTGAAGATTATTATCACAGAATAAGGGGCGGTGTTATCCCGCTCTCTTCCAGAGCCCAACGGGCGCGCCATATATCTGAACTCCGCTCAAGCACCAGATAGTTGCGTTCCGCAATATAGCGCGACTTCTGACCGGGGATACATGGGATTCGGATCGGACACGCCTTGAGCGGCGATTCACCAAATTGTGCAAGGGCCCCCAGAATTCGTGCCCACACCCTTGGCGGGGCGCGATGCGCAATGCCCGAGGCAACCAGCTGGTGTAACCAGCGACCGGCGCCGAGCTTCATCGTGGCACGCGTCGCCAGGTGGATTTCCCCCGAAAGCACCGTGACATCATGGCCGTTGGCAAGCGCCATGTCCCGGATCACCCGAAGCATATCGCACCATTCGTCACGGTGAGCGCGGCTTTGCCACTGATCGCGCAGATCGTCCTCGTATTTCTGCATTTTGGGGATGGCGACCATCAGAGCCTCAAACACCGACAGGCGTGGACCCAGCAACGGCACGCTGGACATCAGGAACGTGTGACCCTGCACCGGGGTCGAGGCCTCAGCTCGAATCATCTTCCAGCCGCCGTCCCCCATTACCTCGTGGCGCGTACGCTCCGACCTCATATCAGGTGCAAGGAGGCGCAGACCGGCTGTGCGAACACTCCAGCCCAGATGCAGCCCGGCAGGATCGTGGAACCGTTCAGGCAGATCACCATCTACTGCGGCATGCTGAAAGGTCAAAAAACTCTCGCGGGCAACATCAAACAGGATTTGGCCGACCGGTGTGTCGGTCTTCGACCCCGGTAGCGATCCCCAGCCATCGCAAATATCGTGGTCGTCCCACTGCATGAGAGACGGCACGCGCGCGGCGATCCAGACAAATTCCGGCGCACGATAAAGCGCCACGTAGCGCTCCAGGAAGCGTTCGCGCAAATAATGGCGCAAATCGGCAAGATCGGCGCGCGAAGGATCCTTGGGGATATGTTCGGGCCAGTCCTCGCTCAGGGGGTGACCCTCGGTGACTTGGTCAGCATAGACCTGATCGCCACCGTGCAGCAGCAGGGAAAACGGCGCGTTCCGGTGATCTTCTGTCAGGCGTGCCCACATCGCATTGCGCTCGGACCCTTCGCGCTCCAGATCGCCGATTTGCTCGCCGTTGCAGGACACATAGGCGATCCGTATATCGCCTCGAAAATCACTTGCCAAGGAGTAACTTTGGCCGTTCCAGGCATAACAGGACGAGCGGTTTGCGGGCAGGTCGAAGCGTGCTCGCCAAACGGTCATATGATCGTATTCCGCGAGGATTTCCGCTGTATGTACGCCGTGGACCGTTTCGATTGGCTCCGGGCACTCGCCATTGTCCGCAATGAAAAGGACAGAGAGCCGTAACACATATTTCTCGACATGGTCGAGAAAGAGAAGCGGTCCGGTCATGACCGGAGGTTCGGATGTCATGCGCAAGGTGGTTCCGATCAGTCTTCGGGCACTACTGTCGCCGTTGTCCTCGTCGCAGGACAGCGGGTATTGCAATCAGCGCGATCAGCCCTGCAACCCAAACCAGCAGAACGACCGTCTTGACAAGAAAATGAATCGATCCACCCGCCCAGCCGAGCAGCCCCTCAATATTGGCCGCATCACGTAAAGCCGTGGCTTCCTCCCCAAGGCCAAACCACTTCGCAAGCCCCGCTCCGGTATCGGCCAGTGGCCCGGCTGCACCGGAGATCCAGGAGAGGACCGGATCGACCAGCCACCAAGCGCCGAGCGAAAGCGCAGACCATATGACCAGCCCGGCCACGATGACCGAGGTCGGAATATTCAGCACCGGCAGGGCTCTGCGTTCGCGATAGCCGGAATGGTCATCGCCCTCATAATACCCACCCATGTCGCGATACCGTCTGTGTTTGGGTCGCCGGAAAAGATGATGTCCCATGATTTGCTTCCTCTAAGGGTGACGTTCACCTCCGCCAACACAACGTATCGCATCCTTGACCACCAGATGACCGCGGTGCGCGTCAAGGCCCCAGGTCAAAGTCCAGACGTAAGGATCCTGCGCCGCGGTGACACCAGGCAGGCCCATGTCCACCCGAGTTGCGCCGCCTGAACAAACCTGTCTAATCAAAAATTTCCGACAACCAGGACTTGCGGCGATACCCATGTTTGCCATGGCCTCCATGCTTGCCGTAACCGCCGTGCTTGTCATAGCCTCGGGGTTCTGGCTCGCGACGTGGTGGCGGCGCCAGTTCTACGGCACTACGCTCGATGATCTTGTCCAGCTCCCCCCGGTCCAGCCACACGCCCCGGCATTTGGGGCAATAATCAATTTCCACACCTTGTCGATCGGCCATCGTCAGATCAACACTCTCGCATACTGGACATTTCATGAGCTTCTCCTTTAGGTCAATCATCAGGGAAATCATAGTAGCACCATACTCACACCCCTTCACACTTGGGGCAACTAATCAAAATATTCTCCAGCATGTTATCGGCACCAACCATGATTAATTGGTGTGCCCAGAAGCCCCCTGCCCCCATTGAGCAGGTGATCTATTATCTGTTGTGAATCAAGGGGCAGTCTAGGTATCCTGTATTTTCGATCAATACCGATAATTCGACGCGGATTATTCCCACACGGATGAGGTCGCGCCCCATGCAGCCACGCTGTTGCCGGAAACCACGATCCAGCTCTTTGACTTCATGTAAAATTGTGCACCTGCCATTAATTTAAGTCTGGTGTTGCACCACAAATAGAATTCCGAGGGCGAGAGACCAAGCATAGAGTAAGCTGAATACAGCAGATACACCTTTATACATAGACACCAAACGAGGTCGATCCAATGAGTCATGATCATGTGCATATGCGCCCAGAGACCAAGGATAAACGCGTTGCTATAGCCATCTGGGCGAACGGCTTTCTTACCCTCGCCCAGATCGGGGGAGGTATCTTCGCCGGCAGTCTCGCCCTTATCGCGGACGCCTTGCATAACTTCTCTGACATGGCATCACTCGTCATCGCGTTCGCCGCGCAAAAAATTGCGCGCCGCCCCGCTGATGCAAAGATGACCTTTGGCTACGGACGAATTGAAATCGTTGCAGCCCTCATCAACTACACTACCTTGATCATTATCGGGATCTACCTGATCTACGAAGGTGGTATACGAATCATCGATCCTCCTCAAGTCAAGGGCTGGTGGGTCGTCTGGCTTGGTGGTATCGCCCTGGTCGTAGATGCATTGACGGCGTTGCTCACGTATTCGATGCAGAAAGGCAGTGTCAATATCCGTGCACTGTTTCTTCACAATCTGTCGGATGCACTCGCGTCGGTCGCCGTGGTCATTGGCGGGGCCCTTATTTTACTCTACGACATGCGCTGGGTTGATCCTGCCATCACCATCGGCATTGCCCTCTATATTCTCTACCTGGGTCTGACAGAAATCGGCGGCACCATCAGAACCCTCATGCTGGGCAGCCCGGTGGATATCGATACCGATGCTGTCATTGTTGCCCTGGCCAATGTCGAAGGCGTTATCGATCTTCACCACGTACATTTTTGGCAGATGGGCGAACACGAGGCATCGCTGGAGGCCCATGTAATTATCGAGGTAAGTGCATGGGATCAGCTTGAGAGTATCAAGTACAGGATAAAACAGGCTCTGGAGCAGGAATTCAATATCAGTCATTCGACACTGGAATTCGAACACCCGGACCACATGCACAAGAATGCCCACACCTATGGGCATGGTTGACAGAAAAATCTCTATAAGCACCGGTAAGAACGGAGACTATTTCAACAGGCCGCCAAGGCGCATAATCAGGTTCGGAGCACACTGCCGAACAGTGACGACAACAGGTGCTTTCGCCCGTCAACGGGAAGTGTTGCTCTGACCGGCCTTGGGCTTTCTCCTGTACACCAACCCTTCCAGTCCCTGGTTGAGTTATTCGGAATGGTCGCGTACTCGCGCTGTCCGCCGCCTCTGATCAGGAGTGCCAACTGACCGCAGCCCGGTTCCATCTGTCGAAATACGATGCATGACCTTGGTTAGCTTCTTCCTGGTGGTTGCAATGTACTTGCCCTCCGACTAAACTCGCGATCGAACTTTGGGATGATCTGTATGGTTAAACGCTGTTTCATAGTGGTATTCACGCTCATGATTGCTTTGCAGTCAGTGCTGGCTATTGCCGATATGAAGCAGTTTTTCCAGCCGGGGGCGTGGCATCAAAATACTGGGCACCTCGCCGACTTTCCGGATATTGAAGACGACAACTCAACAAGCAGCCAATCTCCTGAGGCACCGGACATTCCCATCGAACAGTGTGAGCTGTGCCATGGACACTGCCATGTGTTGTCGATGAGTTACCTGCCAGGCACTTTGAGCTTTCTGCCTGGCAAAAGCCTGACGAACTATCAGGCCAATATTTCCTCTGTCGCTCCCTCCTCTCCTTTTCGCCCTCCTATCGTCTGATCCTGCGAACCCCTTCTCCCCTTCGGGGATAGCTGTCATTTAGATTTTCGTAGGAGCAGTCTCATGCTTTTTGTAACGCCCATAAAAAGTGAGCGGTGCGCTGTGCTGCGCCACTTTTTTATCCATGTGTTTTGCCTTCTTGCACTGGCATTGAGTGCATCCCTTGCCTACGCCGGGAATAAGCCGCTAACCCTGTCCGAGGCTCTCTCGCGGGCCATGGCGCAGAACCCCACCCTGCAGGTTTTCGATTTTCGCCTTCAGGGCCTTGAAGGCCGTCGTTTCTCGGCGGATCAAAATCCCGCCCTGGAAGCCGGCCTGGAGGTGGAAAACGTCCTCGGCAACGGCAACCGCCAGGGGAGCGACGCGGCAGAGTACACACTGTCCTTGTCATCGGTTCTCGAACTTGGCGGCAAGCGTCAGGCCCGCGTCAGCGTCGTCGACTCACGATACGGTCTGGTCGAGGCCGAGCGCCGGGCCGAAACCCTGGATGTGCTGGGACAGGTGGCCCAGCGCTTTGTCGCCACCCTGGCGCTGCAAGAAAAACTCGAACTGGCCGCTGAAGCTGTGGCGCTGGCCGAGGCCACCCACGAGATCGTCACCCGTCGCGTCGACAGGGGCGCGTCGCCCCAGGCCGAAGTCATGCGGGCCAAGGCTGCGCTCACCCGGAGTCGTATCGAGCAGTCCCGCGCGCTAAGCGAATACGAGAGCCGGAAGATAGCCCTGGCTTCGCTCTGGGGTGATACCCGCTTGGACTTCCAGAGTCTGGAGGGCGACCTGTTCCAGTTCGGTTCCTCCGACAGTTTCGAGATCCTGTACCAGCGCGTCAGTGAGAGCCCTGCCATTCAAATCTATGCCAGCGAGCGGCGCGTTCGTGAGGCTGAAGTCCAATTGTCGCGGAGTCAGTCCGAGAGCGACATCCGTTGGCAGGTCGGCATCCGGCGTTTCGAGGAGACGGATGATACCGCCTTGACCGCTGGGCTATCGGTACCGCTCTTTTCCGGACGGCGCAATCGCGGCGAAGTGCAAGCCGCCCTGGCGGCGCGGGATGAAGTCCAGTACCGCAGGGAGGACACCCTGCTTCGCCTCCACTCGCGCCTGTTCGAGGCTTACCGACAGCGGCAGCAAAACATCGAGGCTGTAGAGCAAATCCGCGGCCAAATGCTTCCCGATCTGAGCGATGCACTCAGCCAGACCCGCGAGGCCTACCAGAAAGGTCGCTACAGCTATGTGGAGTGGACCGCCGCGCAGCGGGAATTGCTCTCCGCCCGGCAAGCGCTGGTCGATGCCGCCACTATGGCGCTGCTCAACCAGGCGCTGATCGAACAACTGACGGCTCAGCCTCTGGCCGGCCGCTGAACTACAGGATTACTACCATGAAAGTCGTTAATTATTTACTCATATTCGCCAGTGTATATGTGCTGACGATCGGACCAACTCATGCCGCGGAAGATGATCACAGCGATGATTCGCATGCGCATGATCACGTCAACGAAGCGCGCGAGGATCACGAGGAGTCGGAGAGCACTCACGCGGAAATCTCTGCCGGGATGGCGGAGCAAGCCGGTATCCGAAGCAAGGCCTCAGGCGCCGGCATCCTGGAGCGCACCATCAGCAGTTATGGCCGCCTTGTTCCCAATCCCGACGGAATTGCCCTGATCAGGGCGCGCTTCCCAGGTCAGGTTACGAAAATCAATGCCAGTCTCGGTGACTCGGTCAAGGCTGGCGACCCACTGGCCAGCATCGAATCCAATGACAGTCTCCAACCCTACACCTTGCGTGCGCCTTTTGCCGGTACCGTTATCCAGCGCAATATCAACGTCGGCGAGCTGGCCGGGGAACAAGCACTGTTCACCATCGCCAAGCTCGACCCGCTATGGGTGGAATTGAAAATCTTTCCAGGGCAGCGCCGCGAAATCGCGCCCGGACAGCTGGTTCGAATTGACACCGGAGATGCCCAACCTGAGTCCAGGATCAGTCATATCGTGCCCCAGAACGACAACTCGCCCTACGTCATTGCCCGGGCAGAAATTGCCAACACAGAGGAACTGCTTTCACCGGGTCGGCTGGTTTCGGCACGCATCCTGGTGGAGCGTATCGAAGCGCCGCTGGTGGTAGAAAATCGGGCCCTGCAGTCACTTGATGAATCCCGAGTCGTGTTTGTGCAGGAGGGCAATAGCTTTGAGCCCCGGCCTGTCGAGTTGGGCCGCACGGATGGCCAGTTCACCGAAATACTTTCCGGCCTGAAACCCGGCGAACGCTACGTGGTGGAGAACAGCTATCTCATCAAGGCTGATATCGAAAAATCCAGCGTGTCAGACGACGATTAACAGGAGGCCACTATGATCGACGCTATCGTGCGCCTCTCTGTAGAGCGGCGCTATCTCATGCTTTCGCTGATTCTGGTGCTGATCGGTATCGGTGTCTGGAGTTTCCAGCGCCTGCCCATCGACGCGGTACCGGATATCACCAATGTCCAGGTGCAGATCAACACCGAGGCACCCGGTTATTCACCCCTGGAGACAGAGCAGCGCATCACCTTCCCGGTGGAGACGGCACTGTACGGCCTGCCCAGTCTGTCCTACACCCGATCCCTGTCCCGTTACGGCCTGTCCCAGGTGACCGTGGTGTTCGAAGAAGGCACGGACATCTATTTCGCCCGCAACTTGATCAACGAGCGCCTTGGCGCCATCAAAAGCGTCCTTCCGCCTGGGCTGGAGCCGGAGATGGGCCCCATCGCCACCGGATTGGGCGAGATTTTCATGTACACCGTGGATGCGGCGCCCGGCGCCACCCGGGAAAATGGTGAGCCCTGGGATGCCACTGCCCTGCGGGAAGTGCAGGACTGGATCATCAAACCTCAACTGGCCCAGGTGCCCGGGGTGATCGAAATCAATTCCATCGGCGGCTACGACAAGCAGTATCACGTCACGCCCTCCCCGAAAAAATTATTGGAGCTCGACGTCAGCCTCGAGGACTTGGTGGCGACGCTGAGGGCCAACAACGCCAACCGTGGCGCTGGCTATATCGAACGCAATGGCCAGCAGCTGCTGGTGCGCTCCCCCGGCCAGTTGAAGACCATAGGCGACATCGAACAGGTGGTGATCGCCAACCGCGATGGCGTGCCCGTCCGGGTGAAGGATGTCGCGGAAGTGGCCATTGGCAAGGAGCTGCGCACCGGGGCTGCCACCCGCGACGGCGTGGAAACGGTAATCGGCACCGCAATGATGTTGATGGGAGAAAATTCCCGTAGTGTCGCCCGGGCCGTTAGCGAGCGGCTGGAGGATATCCGCCCATCCCTGCCCGAGGGCATTCGCGTGGAAGCCGTCTATGACCGCACCACTCTGGTGGACAAGGCCATCGCCACGGTGGAGAAGAATCTGCTTGAGGGTGCGCTGCTGGTGATCGTGGTGCTGTTCCTGCTGCTGGGCAACCTGCGGGCCGCCCTTATTACCGCGGCGGTGATCCCTCTGTCGATGCTCGCCACCATCACTGGCATGGTGAGGACCGGCGTTTCCGCCAACCTGATGAGCCTGGGGGCACTCGACTTCGGGCTGATTGTCGATGGCGCGGTGATTATCGTGGAGAACTGCATCCGGCGCCTGGCCGGGTCTCAGCAGGTTACGGGTACGCGCCTGCCACTGAAGGAACGCCTGCAGGTCGTCTATGAAGCCACGACCGAGGTGATACGTCCGAGCCTGTTTGGGGTGGCGATCATTACCGTAGTTTACATCCCCATCTTCTCCCTCACAGGGGTAGAGGGCAAGATGTTCCATCCCATGGCCGCCACGGTGGTCATGGCCCTGGTGTCAGCCATGGTGTTTTCGCTTACCATCGTCCCCGCCGCCGTTGCGGTGTTCCTCACAGGCAGGATCCGCGAAAAGGAAAGTGCCGCCATCAGTGCGGCCAAAGGGATTTATCGCCCGGCGCTGGAGCTGGCCCTGAAATTCTGCTGGCCGGTACTGGGGGGCGCCGGCGCCTTGCTGGCGGTCTGTATCTGGCTAGCAACCACCCTGGGGTCGGAATTCATACCCCAGCTCAGCGAGGGTGATATGACTGTGCAAGCTCTGCGCATTCCCGGGACCGGTCTGGAGCAATCCATTGCGATGCAGAAACCTTTGGAACGGCGCATCAAGGCCTTACCCGAAGTAGACATGGTATTCTCGCGAATCGGGACACCGGAGGTGGCCACCGACCCCATGCCACCAAATATCGCGGACAGTTTCGTGATTCTTAAGCCCCAGGAACAGTGGCCCGATCCGGATAAATCTCGAGATGAACTGATTGCGGAGCTCCAGGCGGCGGTCAAGGATTTGCCCGGCAACAACTATGAGTTCACCCAACCCATCGAGATGCGCTTCAACGAACTGATCTCCGGAGTGCGGGCGGACCTGGGCATCAAAGTATTCGGAGACGACCTGGAGCAGCTGCTCAATGCCGCCAATGCGGTGCTCGAAGTCGTGGAATCAGTGGAAGGGGCCACCGATACCCGAGTGGAGCAGATCACCGGGTTGCCCATGCTGTCGGTGCACCCCAAACGCATGGCGCTATCCCGCTACGGCCTAACCGTGGATGATCTTCAGGATCTGGTGGCAGCGGGGGTGGGTGGCGAAAATGCCGGCCTGATCTACGAAGGGGATCGCCGTTTCCAGCTGGTAGTGCGCCTGCCCGAGGCCATCCGACGGGACGTGGACAGCCTGGCGGATCTGCCGGTGCCCCTGCCGGGAGGCGACTATGTGCCCCTGTCAGAAGTCGCGGCGCTGGAGCTGGCCCCGGCCCCCAACCAGATCAGCCGGGAGAACGGCAAGCGGCGGGTGGTGGTCACCGCCAATGTCCGGGATCGCGACCTGGGCGGTTTTGTGCAGGAAATCAAAAACAGAGTGCGACAGGAAGTGGATCTGCCCGCCGGCTACTGGCTGGATTACGGCGGCACCTTCGAGCAACTGGAATCCGCCAGCCAACGCCTTGCCATTGTTGTGCCCGTGACCCTGGCGATCATCATTGCTCTGCTGGTAATGGCATTCGGATCGCTGAAAGATGCGCTGATCATCTTCAGCGGCGTCCCCCTGGCTCTGACCGGTGGCGTACTGCTGCTGTGGCTGCGGGACATGCCGCTGTCGATCTCCGCCGGTGTGGGCTTTATCGCCCTGTCGGGGGTGGCAGTACTCAACGGTCTGGTGATGGTGGCGTTTATTCGGGATCTTTGGCACAACCAGGGTGATCTGGTTTCCGCCGTGGTGGAAGGCGCCCTGATACGCCTGCGTCCGGTCCTGATGACGGCACTGGTCGCAAGTCTTGGCTTCGTGCCCATGGCCCTCAATACGGGTACCGGCGCTGAGGTTCAAAGGCCGCTGGCCACGGTGGTGATTGGCGGGATTATCTCATCGACGCTACTGACGCTGTTTGTACTGCCAATTCTGTACACATTGTTGCACCGCCAGGATGAAAAGGTGTAATTGCATCCCGGTAGCCCGCTCTTGGCCGCCATTTGGCCGGGAGTGGGTCGTTTTCGAGAAACAATTTCGGTTTTGATTGTCGGCCAGGAAGCGCAGCCTTACCGACTGACAAGCACGGTCAAACCGAGCAAATTTTTAAGGCTTTTTTCCGCTAAGGTTTCAGGAAGATCCATCCAACTCGGCATTGGGATTTTCTTTTCGCAGCAAGCCTACGAAAATAAGAAGCAATGCACCGAGGACAATTGCAATATCGGCAAGATTGAAGGCTGGCCAATGCCAGTCTCGCCAATAGAAATCGAAGGCATCTACAACATAGCCGCGAAAGATCCGGTCAATCAGATTGCCCATGGCGCCACCGAGGATAAGACTGTAAGCAACGGCGTCTCCCTTATGACGTTTTTCACGGATCAGCTTGATCAGCACGATCGAAACCACCATCGCGATTCCGATTAAAAAGTAGCGCTGCCAGCCTCCGGCATTCGCGAACAGACTGAATGCCGCACCGGTGTTCCATACGTGCACCCAGTTAAAGAACGGGGTCACCGCGATCGACTCGCCATAAGCCATTGTTTGTTGAACCAGCCATTTTACAGTTTGGTCCGATGCTGCTATCAGGCCGGATATGGAAAACAGGACGTACGGCGAGAGGTTGTTGCCAATAATGGGCATGCTTTAACCCTTGAGCGCCAGAATGCGCCTGGCACCGTTAAGCACGACGAGCCCCGCGATGGTACCGATAATCAGATCCGGATAATTGGAGCCGGTCCACGCGACCAGAGCGCCGGCGGTGATGACCCCCAGGTTGATCACCACGTCGTTGGCCGAGAATATCCAGCTGGCCTTCATGTGCGCTCCGCCCTCCCGATGTTTGGCTATCAGCAGCAGACAACTGGTATTGGCAATCAACGCGACGAATGCGATAGCCATCATCACCAGCGATTCAGGCTCACTACCGAATACAAAGCGTCTCACCACCTCTATGAGTACGCCAACAGCCAATATCAGTTGCAGCACACCCGCAAGATGCGCGGCACGTAGCTGCATTTTCACGCTGTGGCCAACCGCATAAAGGGCGAGCCCGTACACGGCCGCATCGGCAAAATTATCCAGGGACTCTCCAATCAGGCCGGTAGACTGGGCGATCAGGCCGGCTGTCATTTCCACCACGAACAGGACTGCATTGATGCCGAGCAACCAGCGCAGGGCCCCGGATTCTTGCTTAGCAGAGGCTGCCGAGAACTCGGCGGCCTTGATGGTCTCGGGATCGGCAGAGACGCATTCCTGAAGCGAAGCACCTAGCTCCAAGGTCTTCAGTTTCGCGGTGACGGGTTCGACGGCGCCGTCATGCACGACCTTCAACCGGCGGTTCGACAAGTCGAAGGACAGCGCCCGAATACCCTCAACGCTGTTCAGGGCCAGGCGAATCATGCGCTCTTCTGATGGACAGTCCATCTTCGGCACGGAATAAACGCTGACCCATTCCCCCGACGCATCGGAGGAGGCCTGCATATCGGTATCCGCCGCAGGCTTTACATCGTCGCCACAGGGGCCTCCGCAGTTTTTGCTCATGATATGACTCCACTTGAATGTGATCGGGCTTTCATTTAAAACTATATATCTGCTATAAGGTCAATAGAGTAGAGAATCCGTTGCGGAGGAACCCGATGCGTATTGGTCAATTGGCACAGTCGGTAGGGGTCGATACACAGACGATCCGTTTCTATGAACGGCAGGGCTTGTTGCCGCCCCCTGATCGGCAGGAGAACGGTTACCGTATTTATAACGAGAAGCATGGTGAGCGGCTGGCTTTTATTCGTCGCTGCCGGATCCTGGACCTGTCGCTCGCAGAGATTCACGAACTGCAGCGCTATCAGGACGACCCTCATCAGTCCTGTGCCGTCGTCAATGCCTTGCTCGATGATCACATCTCTCATGTGCGCTCGCAGATAGCCGCTCTACAGGCGCTTGAAAAACAGCTCGTTTCACTGAGAGCGAGCTGCAACGATGACCGTGAAGTTGCGGCTTGCGGGGTTCTTGCCGGCATCAGCGAAGGAAGCATGCACCCGCAGCAGGCTGAATCATCGGCTTGATAATGCTGGGGGCTACGCTATGCGCAAAGCCGGCCGCCTCTCACTGGCTGGGGCGGAACGGCTCGGCCAGCTGGGCCCAATAGTTTACAGGGTAAGGCTGTTCGCCCGCGATGCCGATCTGCCGACTCTCCCGGGGCGCCGCGTCGGGCTCATACCGGAAGGTTCCCATCAAACGGTCGTACAGGACTGTGAACAGCCCGAAGTTGACGTCGCCGTCCGCCGAGTTGGCATGGTGGAAGCGATGCACCTCGGCATTGGCGAAGACGTACTTGAACCCGCCCGTGCGGTAATCGGCGTTGCTGTGCTGGCACAACAGCGCAATGACCACCAGGAACGGCAGAGTGATGGCTACCTCGAAGGGGATGCCCAGTAACAGGAGCGGCAGCACGCCCGAGCCAGTCTCAATCGCCTGGTGGACGGGGTGCTTCATCAAACCATTGAAGCCATACAGACGCCTGGGACTGTGGTGCACCGCGTGAAAGCGCCACAAGGGAGCGAAGCGATGACTTGCGTGATGTGCCATTGCGATACCGAGGTCGAGGATCAGCGCGGCGAACACGACCTGCAAGGCGAATGGCCAGGTGTGCGGCCAGAAGTCCCCACCGAGCGCCGTCCAGGTGAGCCACGGCAGTAACCACAGTGCCGCCCGATTGAGGCTCGTGTTGATCAGGGCGTGAAGCCAGTCGCGCGCCACATCGTCGTGGGTGCGGTTCCAGTCGGGCTGGTAGGGAATCACCCGCTCGGCGAGGAAGGAAAAAGCAACGGCGCCGGCAAGCACGGCGAACATCGGCCAGACTCCGACGTTCGCTGACGCCAGCCAGACGACTACGCCGCCGAAGCCAAAAAACAGCACGGGCCACGTCCCGTAGCGAAACAGTACTTTTGTGAAACTCATGGCAGCGCATTCTCCTTTCCGTAATGACAGCCTTTGTGAAGACACGGATAGAATGCGCTTGGCGGGCTCCCGAAGCTTGAATAAACTGGCAGCCATGTACTCACCGACCTTTCATCTGTTCCTCTGGCCCCATCGGCTGCTTTTCCTGGGCCCGGCCTTCGATGCCCAACCCCATCGCCATCACGCGGCGCAACTCGCCCTGGGCCTGCACGACCGCTTGCGGGTCCGTGGCGGGCAGGACCAGCCGTGGCAGGAGGCGGCGGCTTTTTATGTGCCGCCGGATGTACCGCACGAGTTCGACGCCGGCGATACGCCCTGCGCGCTGCTGTACCTGGACCCAGAAGGCCGGGAGTGCGAGGACGCATGCCACCGATTCGGCGGTGGCCGAATCCGGCTGCTCGACAATCACGAGCTACCCCTTGCGACGCTGCAACGCCTTGCCAGCGGCGATGGCAATTCTCCCGATGCCGAACAGGCCTGCCGCGAGCTGCTGGGTCAGGGGGTATCCACGCTGCGGCGCAACCTGGACCCGCGCCTGCAGCGCGCGCTGACGTGGCTGGACGAACATCTCGACGACGAGCTGGGAAATCGCGCGGTGGCTCACGCTGCCGGTGTATCCGAAAGCTGGCTGTCACACCATTTCGGAGATCGGGTCGGCGTGCCCATTCGCCGCTATGTGCTCTGGCGCCGATTGCGCCTGGCCATTGAGGCGGCCTTGGGTGGCGCCTCGCTGACAGACGCCGCGCATGCCGCCGGTTTCTCGGATTCGGCCCACCTGACCCGAACATTCCGCGATACCTTTGGAGTCGCCCCCTCGTTCTTGTTCGGAGACCGTCAGGCAATCCGAGTCCACTTTATAAGCTAAATAAGCTAACCCAAAACTTCTGTCGACTGGTGAAATTTACGGGCCAGCCCATGACATTGCAAATGGAGGCCGGGGAGCAATACAAGGCGCGGTTACAGGGCTGGTGAACAGTGCATATCAGCTTGAGTAACACACTTTTGATGTCACGCGTGCGCGGCTTTTGCAATGCTACCCGTTTTCACCGGACCTGCCCTCGAGTCGCGGCTCGTGCCGCCACGCCCCAGCGGCATCGCGCAGTACCTGGTAGGCGGTGTGCAGGAACACGGCAGCCACGGCGCAGGCGACGACGATATCCGGCCAGAAGGAATCGAGCGCGATGACCAGTCCCCCGGCGACTATGACCCCCAGGTTGCCGATCACATCGTTGCGTGAGCACAGCCAGACCGAGCGCATATTCACATCTTCGCCCCGGTGCTTCATTAGCAGGGCGAAACAGATCAGATTGCCGATAAGAGCCGCGCCGGCGACCGCCATCATCGCCGGGCCGATGGGCTGCGGTTCCCCCATCAGGCTGGCGACGATGGAGGCCACAATGCCGATGCCGAAGGCCAGCTGAATCAGTCCCTTCGCGAACGCGGCGCCGGCCCTCCAGCGTAGGCTGCGGGCGACAACAAACAGGCTTATGGCGTACACCAACGTGTCGCCGAGATTGTCGGCGGAGTCTGCGATCAGCGCCTTGGAATCCGCCAATACCCCGGCCGTCAGTTCCCCGGCGAACATCAGGGCATTGATCCACAGAACGGCGTACAGGGTTTTTCGCCGCTCGCCAGCGGCCAGGTTATTCGCGGTTTCGTCGTCACAGCAGCCGCTGCTCATCGTTTTACCTCCTGATCATCCTTGTGGCGGCTTTCGAGCGTGGAGGATAACGCTGAAGTCCGCAGTGATTTCAGTCAAGAAGCTTGAGCCAGGTTGAGTTAGCCTGGATGGTCAAGTCCAGTCAATCGCGAATAGCGAAAATGGAAGCTGACGATTCAGGTGTACCGATTGATACGTTGATAAGATCCTTGCTTGCATTGCTAACCATACTCTCTGATCAAGCGCCGGGGTACCCAGCGCAGATATATCACCATGCCGAACAATTCGATCAGGGACTGGAAAACAATAACGACAGCGGCGGCCCGCCAGGCGTCCGGTAGAGAAAGTGCCAGCGGCAGCATGACGAAGGAATTGCGGGTACCAAGACTGAACGTCAGCGTGCGGCCAACCGGTGGCGCAAGACGGAATATCCGGCTGAGAAGTTTGCCGACGACAGCAGCTGCCGCCAGGTACAGGATGAAGACCACCAGCACCGGCCACAACAGGGTGCCTTTTGCGACCACGAGGCTAACCTGCGATCCGGCAATCAGGAAGACCACCAGTGCCACCAACGGTACGGGCAGCCAACCGAGCCGATCGACAAGGTTCAGGGTCGGCTGGTGTCTTTCAGCCAATCGCTCGGTCAACCATGCCAGAATCAGGGGCACGATAATCAATCCAAAAAAACGGGCAGCAAATAGCTGCCGACGGCCAGCTCGATAGCCAGATCACCCATAAACAGCCAGATATACACGGGTAGTAGAACGAACTGGAAGATCAAAAGCACGGGTGCGGCCGCAATGGCTCGGGCACCATTCCCACCGCCCAGATAGGTAAAGCTGATAAACCAGTCCGTACACGGCACCAGCAGAACCAGCAGCACACCGAGGCGGATGGCGGGATCATCCGGTAGCAGTAGCACCAGGGCGCCAACGATCAGCGGCACCAGAATAAAGTTGCCCGTGAGTAGCGCGATCAGAAAACGGCGGTCGCGAAACGCCGGCGCCAGATGTGTCAGCGGCACCTGCGTGAAGGTGGTATACAGGAGCACACCCAGAACGGGCCACAACAACACCTCTCAATGCCCGGTCAGTCCCGGTGAATCCAGCCGATGGTCATGCCAGCCAGGATGCAGGCAAGATAGAGCCAGACCTGCTGCTTCTCAAGTTTTTCGCGCATTGCGCTCCAATCGTGTTGTTAAGGGTTTGCGCCGCAGTTGTTTTACGGCTTTGCCTGTACAGTGTGCTGCCATCAGCGCTCCGTTAATCACGATCAAGATTATCACAAGCCCAATGACCAGGCCGGGGTGGGGTGATGGCGTCGGGGCGACCAGCAAATCCGCCAGGATGAAGACCTGGTTGGCGGAGACATCGTTTCGGTATCGTTCCCGCCCACGTTGCCGTTAGGTTCAACTCTATTCCTCATGGTTGGTGACAGCTTTGCCTATGGAAATCTTTCTTGTGGAAGCCGTAATCGAGAGATCACGGACTTCCCCTGACGTTGAATCGTGCCTGTAGCGTATCCGGTGGCAAACAGCGTCCCTCGTCGTGGCAGGCCTGCACACGAACCGCGACGTTCAGGGGTTGGTCAGGGATATTGCCAGGCAACGCGGCCCGTAGGCTCGTGCCGTCGTCATAAACGGCCCAGGGTTCGCCGAGGCCGCTGTCGATCCAGCGTCCGGGCGGGTAGTCGATCTGCAGTGGCAGGGGATTGTCTGCGCTGGCGGTGATTTCCGTGGGAATGAGGAAGTCGAGGGAAGCGGGGTTGGCGTTGACGTGCCAGCCTTCGGCAATGTGCAGAGTGACCTGCAGCCCACCTGCGCCGTCGCGCACGGCGCGGATGTCGACAAGGTCGGCTGTCGTGCGTACCTCATCGATGCGCGCTGTGTCACTCTCGGCGTGCGTCGTTTCGGGCTCGCCGGACGGCCATTGCCAGACCAGCAACCCGCCCGCCACCGCCAAAGCGCCGAGGCCGGGCACCAACCAGCCGAAGACCCAGGATTTGTTCATGCGCATACGATTCATTCCTCCGTAGCGTTGTGCAGCGTTGACGCCAGCGTGTCGGCCATAAACAAGTCGGGCAGCCGCTTGACCGGCTGTCCGTTACCGTCGAGTACCACTGCAAACGGCAGACCGGCGCCGCCGAACTCGCGCAGATAACGTTGCAGGCGTTCATCGGGCCGTGTCAGATCGGCGCGCAGAGTGAGCGCGTTTGCCGCGCGAGCAGCCTCGACCACACGCCGGTCGCGGTAAACGGTCTGCTCGAGCACTTTGCAGTTGATGCACCAGTCGGCGGTGAATTCAATCAGCACCGGCTGCCGTGCAGCGCGTGCATCGGCCAGCGCCTGCATGGTCAGCGGCCGCCAGGCCAGGGTATCGGTCCCGGCGCGATCCGGTTGCGGCCAGAGCGCGAGCGCCGTGGCCACCGTGCCGGCCAGGACCAACGCCGGTACCAGGCGCGCCCGGAGATCGGGGCCGTCCCATAGCGTGCGCAGCAGCCAGAAGGTAAGCACGGTGGCCCAGGCCGTCCATAGCAGCGGCCCCAGATTGCCCGGGAGCACGGTAGCCGCGAAGAACACCGCACCGGCCAGCAGGACCAGGCCCAGAAATTGCTGGATGCGAAGCAGCCAGGCACCGCCGCGGGGTATCCGCGCGATCAGGCCAGGTCGGACCAGCAGGATCAGGTAGGGCAGCGCCAGGCCCACGCCGACCGCCAGGAAAATCGCCACGATGGCGGCCGGCGACTGGGTCAGGGCAAAGGCCAGCACACCGCCCAGAAATGGCCCGGTGCAGGGAGTGGACAGCACCGCCGCCAGCAAGCCGGCGAGGTAGGGCTCGGCGTAGCCCGACCCCCGGACCCGGTAGACCCACTGCGGTGGCTGAAACCCGCGCCCGGCCAGGCTCCAAACGCCCAGGCCGGCTAGCACGAAGGCCAGCGTCAACCGGAATGAGGACGAGTGAAACAGGGCGCCCCAGGTCCAGTTCAACCAGGCGGTGGCCACCGCCAGTGCACCGAAAAACGTCAGCGTTCCAGCCAGCAGCGCCGCGCCGGCGAGCAGACGCCGGCCGGCACCATCGCCGACCACTCGGCCGATGCTGCGCAGCTTGATCGGCAGCGCCGGCAATACGCAGGGCGTGAGATTGAGCAGCACGCCGGCCGCCGTCGCCAGCAACAGGTACTGCCAGAGGCTCATGGCGGGTACTCCATTCCCCGCCTGTTCAAGGCGATGCAGGTTACGGCGAAAAGGAAAGGTACCGCAGAAACGATTCTCCGCATGTTTTTCATGGTTGCTCGAGTTGCCTGATAAGGGGTCTTCGGCCGGAAAAGGGCGCGGTTACCCGCGCCCCTGAAAGGTTGGTTACGGCCACGCCTCAACGGTTCGGCTGTCTGGTCACCCGGAGGTAGGGCTTGAGGGTCTTCCAGCCTTCCGGAAAGTGCACCTTGGCCTCATCATCGGACAGCGACGGCAGGATGATCACGTCGTCCCCGTCGCGCCAGCTCACCGGCGTGGCGACCTTGTAGCCGTCGGTCAATTGGATCGAGTCGATCACCCGCAGGATCTCGTCGAAGTTGCGGCCCGCGCTCTTCGGATAGGTCAGCGTCATCCGAATCTTCTTGTTCGGATCGATCAGAAACACCGAACGCACGGTCGTGCTGTCATCCTCACCGGGATGCAGCATGTCGTAAAGCCGCGAGACCTTCCTCTCCTCATCCCCGATGATCGGGAAGTTGACCGCGTGGCCCTGGGTCTCCTCGATATCGCCGGACCAGGCTTTGTGATCCTCCACCGAGTCCACCGAAATGGCGATCACCTTGCACTGGCGTTTGGCAAATTCGTCCTTCAGTCTGGCGGTCTCGCCCAGTTCGGTGGTGCATACCGGCGTGAAATCGGCCGGGTGGGAGAACAGTACGGCCCATCCGTCGTCGATCCAGTCGTGGAAGTTGATCCGGCCTTCGGTGGTGTCCGCCTCGAAGTCGGGGGCGGTATCGCCTAGATGTAAGCTCATAATAACCTCCTTCAATCAGTCAATTTCAGCTTTGGTCGGAGCCGCCGTCCTGGCTATTCGCATTATCCATCATGCGCTCCATCATGGTGTTGCAGTTTTCATCATTCTGCTCATTTCTGCCATCATCGGCATCGCAATCAAGCCAGTGGATCGCGTCCACCAGCCGACAGTGATTTCAATGACAAACATGATGCCGTTGATGGCAAGTAGCCACTTGAGAATGCCAGCTTCTGTTTGTGCCTCCTGTTTTGCGGACGCCTGTGCTCGGGCGAGGTCATCTCTGGCGACAGGCATTGTGCTTTCCAACGTCGCACCCAAGCCGAGTGCGCGCATTCGCTCCTCAATGGCGTCAGCGTTGTCCCCATGAAAGACCCGCACCTTTCTCTCGGGGGCATCGAATTCCAATGCGATTTTAGGTTCCACACTGTCCAACGCCATACGGATCATGCCTTCTTCAGAAGGGCAGTCCATCTTGGGGACAAGATACTCACTGACAAAGCCGCCATGAGTAGCATCGTGTACTTCAGCAGTCTGGGGAGTGTTCTTCATCGCGTCACTATGACAATTGTCGCGGCATGTGTTTGTCATAAAAAGCCCTTGTACTATTCACGACGTACAGCTTAAACTCTATATTAACTATAGAGTCAAGCGCAGAGATTGAATAAATGAAAATCGGCGAACTGTCGAAAGTGACTGGCTGCTCCGTGCAAACCATCCGGCATTATGAAAAGGAACATTTGATTGCCTCTGCTGAACGGAGTGAAGGCAATTTTCGCCTGTACGATGAAGCTGCCGTTGAGCAATTGCTGTTCATCAAACACTGTCGCAGCCTGGATCTCAGTTTGCCGGAGATCCGGCAGCTTTTGGCTTTAAACCGTTCTCCAGGCGCGCAATGTGATGATGTGAATCGGATGATGGATAGGCATATCGAGCAGGTGGAGGCGCGTATCCAGGAGCTCACCAAGCTAAACGAGCAACTGAGAAAGCTGCGCCGCAGTTGCTCAAACCGTCGGACAGTGAAGCAGTGCGGCATATTGCGGAATTTGTCGGCTACTCCGGTTTCGAGCGGGTGACACCCGGTTCCAAAAACTCTCCTGAACGTTCTGCAACAGGGGCATTTTTCCGCTGCCTTCTCGCCAACCCCAGAAAGACCAGGAAAACCACCAGTACCGACAATTGCGCCAGGATCCCCTGCCAGGTGGATTTGACGCCGACCCAATCGAATTCAAAACTGACAGGCAATGGGGTAATACCGATAAGGTCCGCTTCCTGAAGTGCCGACATCGCCTTACCCATGAGGATAAACGCCAGGGCCAGCAACAGGTAGGTGGTGACGGAAAAGAATCTGGCAATGGGTAATTTCACTGAATAACGCACCAGCAACCCGGCCAATACGGCCAAGAAAGCAGTACCGGCTACAAAGCCGCTGAATACGGATGAATATTGAGCGGCTGCAGCCTGGGTCAGCAGCGCCTGATAAAACAAGACCGTTTCAAAGACTTCACGATAAACCGCAATAAATGCCAGCAGCGCAAGACCCCACAGGGTACCCGCAGTCAGGTGGGAGTTGATGTGCTGCTGGATATAGGCCTGCCACTGGGCAGCATGGGTTTTACTGTGCATCCAGATGCCGACATAGAGCAACACGACCGCCGCCAAAAGGGCCGCAACCCCTTCCATGACTTCGCGGCTGGCGCCGCTGATACTCACCAGGGACTGCGCGGCAGCCCAGGTCGCAACACCGGCCACCAATGCCGTTACCCAACCCAAATGCACATACCGAAGTCCGTCACGCCGACCGGTTCGCACCAGCACAGTCACCAGGGCAATCACCACGAGCAGGGCTTCGAGCCCCTCCCGCAACAGAATAACCAAGCTGGCACTGAACAGGGTCGCATTGGACAAGGTAGATTCCGAAAGCAATCGATCCGCATCATCCAACCTTGCCAGCGTCCGGCTCACAGCGCTTTCCACCTCACCCGGGGACTGTGCCTGCTTCAATAATTGCCTTATCGCCATCATATCGGCTTCGAGCGTCTGGCGAAGTGCTTTATCCTGCGCATCCAGGCTGTTTTCGACCAATTCAAAGCCATCCAGATAAGCACTGACCGCCAGTGCTTGTGCTGTCTGATAATCGCCGCGCTGGTGCGCCTCTTGTGCTAGCAGCAGTTGGTCGCGGGTGATTTTCAGAGGATTGGTCGTTTCCTGGAATAACAGTTCTGGCTTTGCGCGCAACCGTTCGATCCCCTTCTGCGTCATCTCCGGATGTTCTGCAGCGAGTTGCGCCGGCGTGTGGTTAACCATCTGTGACAAGGTGACGCTGGGTGCCTCGCCTGTAACTTCAGAGCCGGATTGGAATGCCAATCCGCCGACATGGAACGCCAGCGACCAGCGTTCCTCTTCCGTCAGTTGGGTAAATGCCGGCATTGCGGTATCGTCTATGCCATTGGAGATGGCGTCGTACAGGCCCAGAAGTGACCGGTTCAAGGCTCGCTCTTTGCTGGTGAAATCGGTTGGAGCGGGCTCCAGCTGTTCGGCCATCACACCATCGCCCCCACCGGCTGCGCCATGGCAAGAAGCGCACTGGCTCTCATACAACCCTTTGACGGTCGCTTTCGACAACAGATGATCCGGCAGGGACGACTGCGGCATCAGTGCCAACAACGTACCCCGCAGGCTGCCGCTCATTTGCCGAATTGTTTCAATAGCCTGTTTGTTCTGGATGGCTTCCTGTAAAGCCTTGGCCTGATCTGTCAGGTCGCCAGCGTCGGCTGATTTATCCTGAATCTCAGAAATATTCGTCACAATGAGCTGGGAGAACTCCAGCATTTCCTGATATTCACCGTCATTGACCACATGGCCATCTTTGACGGCTTCCACGTAATCCACAGCAATGTATTCGGCCAGCTGTGCCAATTGACGCATCTGAGCCCAGCCGTCATCACTCATCTCGGCCTGACTAGTCGCTGGAAGCAAACACGATAAGCCCAGCAGCAGTACTGAGACATTCAAAACAAATTGCTTCGGGCTTATAAAACGGTATATCCAGTGCGCCTGCATTAACGAGATCTCTACTTGGCTTGTTGCTAATGATAATTAATCTCAATTATAATGCCTATGGTAGCTATAGAGTCAAGTGTGTGACTGGTTTGTTGGCATTCCTGACAACACGGCTCCTGTCGGCACACGGGATATCCTTCTGCCTCCATTGAGCTGCTCTCATAACCAGTCGTACCCGCAGTCCGGGGCCGTGCAGAATGGCATTACGGTGCGTATCTTCTGTCGGAGCAACCTCACGCATCGCACTCCTCTTGCGTTTGTACACTGGACTGGTTGAGATACACCAGCATGATCATCCTGATCTTCACGGCGACCCCGGACAATGCGATTCTCTAGGCGCCAACAGATTATCGATTTCTTACAAAGTGGATCCTAGCTCTTGGGCTCATTTCATGAAGAAGACCCGCTTCAGAGTGGCTTTTGGGTTGGTGCGGTATCCTTAAGCTGGCTTTAGCGGCTGTTCGATAAGCCCGAGGCGTTCGTAATAACGAATAGTTTCGACACTGACCCGAGCTGCTTGTGCCAGTTTACCGATGGTCAATTGACTCATCACTTTCTCCCGTAGCACTCACCTCTACATCAGCCATGCTGGGTAAACTGATCGTGAAGCGCGTGACGCCGCGTTCGGAGATCACCGCGATGTTTCCTTCATGGGCCTCGACTATGGACTTGACGATAGCCAGCCCCAAGCCAGCACCTTCGCTTTGGCGTTGCCGGGAAGGATCGACCCGGTAAAACCGGTCGAAAATCCTGAGCAAATGCTCGGCTGGAATTTCTGGCCCCGGATTCTGTACGCTGAGTAACGCCCTACCCTCGCCCGATGAATCCAGACGGATCAGCACACTTCTTCCCACTGGTGTGTGGCGTATTGCATTGGACAGCAGATTGGACAATGCGCGACGCAGCATAGCGCGGTCACCTTGTATAATCGGTGCCTTTCCTTCCAACACCAATTGGATGTGCTTTTCCTCCGCCAGGGCCTCGAAAAAATCGAACAGCTCGCGCACTTCCCGAGCCAGATCCAGCGGTTCCCAGACAGGCTTGAGCAGGCCGTGTTCGCTTTGGGCCAGCCAGAGCATGTCATTAACCATCTTGGTCAGGCGTTCCTGTTCTTCCAGGTTTGAATATAACAGTTCGCGATATTCTTCCAGGCTTCTGGACTTCCCCAAACCCACCTGGGTCTGTGTGATCAGGTTGGTCAGAGGCGTGCGCAATTCGTGGGCGATATCGGCGGAGAAATGGGAAAGTCGAACAAAGCTGTCCTCCAATCGACCAATCATATGGTTGAACGAATCAACCAGAGTTTTCAGCTCCGCCGGCACGGTATTGGGCTCGAGACGCACATGCAGTCGATCAGCCTGAACATCCATCATGGATTCACTCAGAGCACGTATTGGCGCATGCCCCTGATGCACGCCATACCAGGCCGCCAGAAGGGTGACGGCTCCCGCCAGGACCATGATCACCCACAAACTGCGACGAAAATTTTTCAGAAAGTGGATGTGGAAATCCATATCGATGACAGCAATGATGCGATAGTCCTGACCACCGATACGAGCTTGGGTGGCAGTGCCACGGTAGGTTTTGCCATCAGATCGCCAGGTGTAAAGATTGTCTACCTGGATGCGGGCCACAGGGGCATAGGTGTTCGCCTGTGGCAAAGATCCGGTGTCCACGGAACTATAGACCAAACGTCCCGCATCATCCCAGACTTGAAAGTAGACACCATGGTGACCAGAAACAGCTCGCGCAAGGGCGCCCTCCGGTGCCGAGTCCTGATCTTTCGCCGATTGTAGAGCGTCTTCAACAGCACGAGTAATCACCACCAACTCGTCGGCATCCTGTTCAGCAAAATGGCGCTCTACTTCATTCAGCACAAGATAACCGATCATCAGTAAACTGAAACCGATAGCCATCGCGACAAACAGCATCACCCGGCTGTTGAGTGACAGTGGTCGTCTCCGGGTGAGACTAACCTTCGTCATGGTCGTCCTCGACCTCCAACTTGTAACCCAAACCGCGCACAGTGTGAATCAGCTTGGGCTCATAATCGTCGTCGATTTTTGCCCTTAGGCGCCGTATGGCCACGTCAATGACATTGGTGTCGGAATCGAAGTTCATGTCCCACACCTGGGAGGCGATCAAGGAGCGCGGTAATACTTCGCCCTGTCGCCGGACCAACAGCTCCAGCAAACAAAACTCCTTGTGGCTGAGATTGATCTTGCGGCCGGCGCGCGTGGCCCGGTGACGCGGCAAATCCAGGGTGAGGTCGGCAACCTTGATCTGATCGGTCATCACCGGCACCGTACTGCGGCGTAACAGAGTGCGCACCCGGGCCAGCAGCTCGGCAAAGGCAAAGGGCTTGACCAGGTAATCGTCAGCGCCCAGCTCCAGGCCCTTTACGCGGTCATCCACGCTATCACGGGCGGTCAGGAACAGCACTGGTGTTTGACGGCCGGCCTCGCGCAATGACTGCACAATGCGCCAACCGTCCACATCCGGTAGCATCACGTCCAGCACCAGTAAGTCAAAGGTTTCGGTCATCGCCAAATGATGGCCGTCGAGGCCATTGCGCGCCAGCGTGACCATAAACCCTGCTTCGGTCAGCCCCTGCTGTAAATAGTCTCCGGTCTTGATTTCGTCTTCGACCACTAATAGCCGCATCGCTTCACCACTCCTACTATCAATATATGCCGGGCCTCCTTCAAGACTATCTGCCTTTTCCCAACAGAAACATGACCCAAAGATTACATATATGTAATCTTTGGGTCATGTTTAAGACAGGAGCCTACTACTATCATCATCAGGACGACACCTCAAGTGCTGTTCATTCAGTCATATCAGTCATATTCAGTCATATAAGGAGGGAACACCGATGTCAGGCACCAAGACAGCTGAACTGTACCGGATGGTGATGGAGGATCATCTCTGTCCCTATGGCTTAAAATCGAAACATTTATTGGAGACCCAAGGGTTTCAGGTGGAAGATCATCACCTTAAAAATCACGAGGAAACCGAAGCTTTTAAGCACAAGCATAATGTTGAAACCACTCCTCAGACCTTTCTGGAAGGTAACCGAATCGGTGGGTACGACGACCTACTTGTGTATTTTGGGAAAGAACCAAAAGGCAAAAATGAACAAACTTACTGGCCCGTTATCGCTCTGTTTTCAATGACCTTTCTGATGGCCACGGGTTCGGCTTCGGTTGCTGAAGGGCAATGGCTGTCTTTACGCACTTTCGAGTGGTTCATCGCTTTTTCAATGTGTGGTCTTGCCTATTTAAAAATACGGGATGTCGAAAGCTTTTCGACCATGTTTCTTAACTATGATCTTCTTGCCCAAAAATGGGTGCCTTACGGGTACGTGTATCCCTATGGTGAAGGCCTGGCTGGCTTGCTAATGATAGCCGGGGTATTGCCTTTCGTTTCGATACCAGTTGCCTTTTTCATAGGGATTGTCGGTGCCGTCTCAGTGTTTAAAGCCGTGTACATTGACAAAAGAAAGCTCAAGTGCGCCTGTGTAGGTGGCGAGAGTAACGTCCCCTTGGGGTTTATATCGCTCACTGAAAACCTCATGATGCTTGGCATGGCAATATGGATGCTACTCAAGGCAAGTGTTATGGGGTAGCCGCAAGCTTTTTTTATGCCCTGTTCCCCAGAGCCATTCATCAAACCTAAATCGGCAACTCGAATCATCACACTTAGCGACAATTTTGCAGGATTACATGATTGTCATCCAGGAGTCATGCGGGTGACAGGCTCGGCTCGCTAGTATGCGGAGTCAGAACGTGGAACAACCATCACTTATTCGAAAAGAGATTGACTCATGACCCATGGTTTCCCCCGACCCAAGCAGCCCTGGCAGCTTAGTCGCCGCCGCTTCGTGCAGGGCCTGGCAGCCGGTGGCGTGCTGGCCGCCACACCGTCCTGGTTGCAGGCCGCCGCAAAAGGCGCGACCGCGCTGGGCTCGGCACCGGTACTCAGCGGCCGTGAAATCGACCTGGTAATCGCCGCAACACCTGTCAATTTTACCGGTGTCACACGTATGGCTACCACCATCAACGGCTCCATTCCGGCACCGACGCTACGGCTGCGCGAGGGCGATGACGTCACCATCCGCGTCACCAACCGATTACCTGTTTCTACCTCTATTCACTGGCACGGCATCTTGCTGCCCTATCAAATGGATGGTGTGCCGGGGATCAGCTACCCAGGCATCGCACCGGGAGAAACCTTTGTTTACCGCTTTACCCTCCGCCAGAGCGGCACCTATTGGTACCACAGTCACTCCGGCTTTCAGGAGATGACCGGGATGTACGGCGCCCTGATCATTGAGCCGCGGGCAGGCGAAAGACACCGTGCCGACCAGGATTATGTGGTGCAGCTGTCCGACTGGACCGACGAAGATCCAATGCATACCTTCAGCAAGCTGAAAGTACAAAGCGATGTCTACAACTTCAATCAGCCCACCTTTTTCGATTTCACAGCCGATGTCTCCAAGCTGGGCTTGCAGGCGGCACTGGAAAAGCGCCAGATGTGGAACCAGATGCGGATGAACCCGACCGATCTGGCGGACCTGTCGGCGGCCACCCTCACCTTCCTAATGAATGGCACCACCCCGGCGGGCAATTGGAGCGGGTTGTTCCAGCGCGGTGATCGCGTACGGCTGCGGTTTATCAATGCCGCCAGCAATAGCTTTTATGATGTTCGCATTCCCGGTTTGAAGTTAACGGTGATCCAGGCAGATGGCCAGGATGTCGAGCCGGTCACTGTGGATGAATTCCGCTTTGGCCCCGGCGAAACCTACGATGTCATGGTCGAGCCCCAGGACGACGCTTATACGATCTTCGCCCAGAGCATGGAACGCAGCGGTTACGCTCGCGGCACCCTGAGTGTGCGGCAAGGTTTAACAGCGCCTGTGCCAGAACCCGATTCGCCCGAGTGGTTAACCATGAAGGATATGATGGGAGCAATGGGTGGTGGCGCCATGGGCCACGACATGATGAAAATGGACTCCATGGGCCAAACCAAGATGGATCATTCCCAAATGTCCGGCGGTATGGCCATGGACCACAGTATGCACGGCATGCAGCAGGGTTCTGACAACCCGCTTGCCAAACCTTCATCTACCATACGCCACGCCCGAACCGAATACGGGGCTTCGGTTGACCAACGGGTGGATACGCCAAGTACCAATCTCGACGACCCCGGTATTGGCTTGCGCAACTTAAGCCAGCGTGGGCTGCGCCCACAGGGCCACCGCGTGCTGACGCTGGCCGACCTGAAATCCATCGATGGTGTGCTGGATGACCGCCGCCCGCCCGCAAGAGAGCTGGAACTACACCTTACCGGCAATATGGAACGCTATAGCTGGTCCTTCGACGGGCTTGAATTCGGCAAAAGCACACCAGTCTCCTTGCGTCATAACGAACGCGTTAGAATCATTTTGCAAAATGACACCATGATGACCCACCCCATGCACTTACATGGTATGTGGAGCGAACTGGAAACTGACCAGGGTGAATTGCGAGTGCGCCGCCATACCATTCCCGTGCAACCAGCGCAGCGCATCAGCTACCTGACCACACCCCACGATCTGGGCCGCTGGGCCTGGCATTGTCATTTGCTGTTCCATATGGATGCGGGCATGTTCCGCGAGGTGGTGGTGTCATGAGACTTAATACGGTGAAATATCTCACAACACTGGTTGTTATTGTCGGTGCCCTTCAAGTAAATACGGCCCTGGCGCAAATGGATCACGGCGATATGCAAATGCAGGGTGGTAGTGCGCCAGCCGATGCCCGCGATCCCCACGCTTATTCCGACGGTTACACCTTGACCGAAGGCCCCTATGCACAGCCGGGGCCACGGCAACTGAAACTGGCGGACGAGCACGCCTTCTGGTCCGTTCTGGGCGATCGCCTGGAGTATCAGGAAGACAGCGATAGCACGGTTTACGATATACAGGCCTGGTATGGCACCACCTACAACCGCTTTGTCATCAAAGCGGAGGGTGATATCGCAGACGGCACGCTGGAAGAAAGTTCTACCGAGCTGTTGTGGGGCCATGCGCTCAACGCCTATTTCGACACCCAATTCGGCGTTCGACTTGACCAATATGACGAAGGTAAGGATCGCCAGTGGCTGGCAATTGGTATGCAAGGCCTGGCGCCCTACTGGTTTGAGCTGGATGTGACTGCCTATGTTGGCGACGACGGTCGGACCGCACTCTCTGCCGAGGCCGAGTACGAGTTGCTGCTGACACAGCGGCTCATTTTACAGCCCCGCGCGGAACTGAATCTGTATGGCAAGGATGATCTTGATAATAGATTGGGGTCGGGCCTCTCGGATCTCGCCTTGGGCTTGCGCCTGCGTTACGAATTCAGCCGTCAATTTTCTCCCTACATCGGTGTGGAATGGACAGACACCTATGGCGACACAGCCGATTACCGCCGCGCGGCAGGCCAAGATACGTCAGGCACCCAATTCGTCGCGGGACTGCGATTCTGGTTTTAACAATCACCAAGTTGATATAGAAACTTTTTAAACACCTATGAGGAACACCTTTATGAATATGAAAACACTAGCCACTATCATCGTGTTCTCCACACTGGGCATCGCTTTATCTGCACAGGCCCATGATCCTAAAGAGCATATGAAAGACGCTGAAAAGCCGGATTGTGCAGCCATGAAAAATATGGATCACAGCAAGATGGATATGAATGATCCTGTGATGCAAGCCATGATGAAACAATGCATGAATGACACGCATAATAACGACTCTGAAAAGGATCAAGCGCAGGCTGATCATCAGGACAACGAAAAAAGCTCAGGCGAGCAACATTCAGAACACCAACACTGATCAACCCAAGGAGTTTTCATGTCGGCGCTCACCACCTTTATCAAGAGTCTGGTCATTACCGCTGTCATCGCGCTGGTGGGTGGTGGGCTGTTTCTCTATTCAGGTCTCTACCCCATGGGAGCCGATGTACCACACAATCGGCTGACCTACTGGCTGCTGGAAACCTTGCGTGAACGTTCAGTTGCACGTGCTGCCAGTGACATTAAGGTTCCTGGCGACCTAAACGCACCGGAGCGGTTACTGGCGGGTGGCGCCGACTACAATGATATGTGTGCGGGGTGCCATTTGAAGCCGGGCAAAACCGAAAGTGATTTCACCCTGGGACTGTATCCCGCTCCCCCTAATCTAACTCTAGCCGGCGATGAACATGGGCACGAACATACCGGCGACACCGAAAATGACGACGAGGCCATTAAGCGACAATTCTGGATTATTAAACACGGCATCAAGGCTTCGGGCATGCCCGCCTGGGGACCGGGGCATGACGATGAACGTATCTGGAACATGGTGGCGTTCCTGAAGCGATTGCCGGAATTGTCTCCCGACCAATACCAGATACTCACCGCACGTGGGCAAGACTCGGAAGGGCATGGTCACTGATATGGCACCTCATAATCCATCGGCTTACTGCAAGCGGTTGTAAATAGCCGCCAGCAACCACCCGGCGATACCCGCTGACACTGACCAAGCCACCAGTCCCACAACAACGCCAGTGAATGTCAAATGCCAACCCATCTCATTCAGTTGCATATGCACCATTTCCCCAGACATGGATAACATCATGGCGGGCATTAACATCACCAACAGGCTGCAAGCCAGCCACAGTATCGCCGCGGTAATCGCGCTGGCTATCCCGAATTTGAACGCATTAAGTGTCATGACTATTCCTCCGTTTATGGTGGTGTATCTGTAATAAATTAGTGTCTCTACATATCCCCGAACCGGTTGGCAGACTGCACCATACGCATCATTTCGTGTTCCTCCAGCGACCGGAGTGATTCCATCAACTCCTTGGCAGAGGGGATATCCGCCCTTGAGGCGAGATAGCGATACAGCTCAATCACCTGCTGATGCTGATCGACAATCACCTCCATGATTTGCGCGGCATCAAGCTCGGCAAAAGGCGCGTCGCAATGTGCATGTCGGACGATAGGATGCTTTGCCACATATTCCATACACCAGGTGTTCAGCGCATGTTCATCGCCCGAGGTTTCGAAGCCATTGACAACTTTTGTGAGACTTTTTTCGTGATCGGACAGGTAAGCAAGAATCATCCGGGCCCGTTCATCCGTATTCTTGTCTGCGCAATGGGATAAGCACTGACTGAGATGTTGGTGAAATTCCCGGGTCCAGTGCAGCACATCTTTTAAGGTTTCAATTTGCATAATTTTTTCTCAGTTGTGGATTGACTCATCGATTAGAGTCTCAAAAAGTCACGATAGCTGCGCATACACACCACCAGTTCCTGGTGGGTGTCGATGCCCATATAGATCGCTTTAAGTGTGCTAACTTGATCCATTACCATTCTCCAAACAACAAAAGTTAACCACTAGAGTCCCGTTCTGTGCCTGGCAGGCTTCCTCCACATGATTTTTAATGATGATGTTCATGCGCCTGACTTTGGGACACAGCTTGCTTTCGTTTTTCAGATCCAAGGAATAGTTGCTCTCCGATCGCGATTAGCATCATTGTGACAACGGCCACACCCAACACAAATGGATCTGAATTCAACTTCACCCAAACGAACCCGCTTAGTGCAAGCGAATCTAATATAATCGCGGTAACGGGGACCCAGCTTTTGGCTTTAACATCGTCCAACAAGTAGCGCAGAACACCCCAGTGAATGGCGATATCCATCACCAGATAGAATATGATGCCAAGTGCTGCTATACGGGAAAGATCAAAGAACGCGGTGAGCACAAGTCCAAGAACCACGGTGTACACCAATGTATGTTTCTGAATGCTACCCGGCATACCGAAATGGCTATGGGGCACCAACTTCATTTCCGTTAGCATCGCCAGCATTCTGGAGACCGCAAAAATACTGGCAAGAATCCCTCCCGCCGTCGCCAGCATGGCAATCGCAACGGTGAACCACACGCCGTACTCACCGAGTGCAGGTCGAGCGGCCGCAGCCAGGGAATAATCTCGAGTTTGAATAATCTCCCTGAGTGAGAGGTTACTGGCCACCGCAAAACCAACCAATGTATAGATAACGACACAGGCAGCAATCGAAATAACAATGGCGCGACCAACATTGCGGTGTGGATCGATCACCTCGGAACCACTATTGGTAATAGTGGTAAAGCCTTTGAATGCCAGAATCCCCAGCGCTGTGGCGCCGAGGAAATTACTGGCTGAACCGGTCTCGCTTACATGGTCAAAGTCCACTGCCAGGCTATCAGCTAACCAGATGCCGACGAGACCAAAGATTAGAATTCCACCAATTTTCAGTAGGCCGATAAACCCTGCAACCCCTTGAATCAACCGATTACCCAACAGGTTCACAATGAACGCCGCCAGAATTAGGGAGACGCCGAGTATAGGAGTCATTTGCCCTGAAGGGTCACCGCCAAATAATTGCATGGTGTAAGAACCGAACGTACGCGCTAGAAAACTCTGCGCGATGACCATCGAAAAATACATAAGTAGTGCATTAAACGCAGTGGGCAACCGGTCGCCATAGGCCTTATGCAGATACATGCCGATCCCCCCTGCTGATGGGTAGGCATTGGATATTTTGATGTATGAGTAAGCACTGAAACCAACGATGATCGCGGCCGCGAGGAATGCCAATGGGAATAATGCACCAGTCATCTCTGCCATTTGCCCGGTTAGCGCAAATATTCCTGCGCCGATCATCACCCCAGTCCCGAGCATCACCGTACCTGACAGAGAGAGGCTACCCTCGTCATAATGTGTCGAACGATCGTCTTTTTCCTCCATTCATGCCCCCTTAATATAATGGTCAGCCCTCTTCCTGGGCATTCGTTGCAAGGTATACAGGATGCTTAAAACTGCATTTCTCAACAGACTGCTAGTCATATCGACAGGTTCCAACGTCAATTGGCCCCTCACCAGATTAATTTCCGAGACACCTAATCGATGTTCTTTGTTGCTCATTTTCTCTTTCATCTAATGAGGCGGCATCTTGTTGCAGCAGTGCGCCTCATGTTTAGCGTTATCCCTGATATTCTCATCGGTCTGCCGTTGCCAACTCAGCCTGGTTCGGGGCCACCAGCTGTCTTTTATTGCCGCACCATGCTTTTCGACAATGGCGATCATTTCATCGATATTGTGATGAGAAGCGTCGTAGGCGATTTTTAAGGTTTTTCTACGTGCATCGAACTGAACGCTGTCAACACAGGGAAGCTCATCAATTTCCTCAACAATCGCTTTGGTATTGTTTTCATTGATCCCGCACACGCTCAAGGTATGCTTGGTTAAAAAACCTGGATTGATACCCGATCGATGCTCATTCATAGTGTTTTTCCTCCAATCGACAGGTTGAGTAAGCAACCCATCTATTTTTTGTGTTTGTGGACAGGTGTTTTTTGGGATTCAGACTCATGATCCATCATTTGCCCCATCATCATCTGCATCATGCCCATTCGTTCTTCCATCATGTCCATGCGCTTTATCATATCCATGTCGTCCATTTTTGATGACTCATCTTTGTTCATGTCCATTCCCATGCCATCACCCATTAATCGCATGCCCTCCTGCATCACTCGCATATGTTCCTGCATCAGTTGCTGGCGTTTTTCCGGATCGGTTTCGGCTTTGATTTTTCCCATCATGTCGTGCATCTTTTGCATGTGCTCATGCATAGCCATCATTTGCTCATGGCCCATCACCATTCCGCCCATCGGCTGATCTTTACTGTCGCCATGTTCGTGCCCTTTTTTCCGCAAAGACGGGCGAAGAAATCGCGGCGGCTATTACCAAATTGGAGATTAGTTTTTTCATCGGAGTACCCTCATCAGTTGGAAACAGTTTTATCGACGTTAAATTTCGGAATCCATGCCGGCGTGACTTCCATATAGCGGCGATAGTCATCACCGAATTCCTTCAATGCCATGCGCTCCTCACGCTTAGCGAGTCGCACGTAAACCACTACCAGAACCGGAAACATAATCACGGTAAGGATCGTCGGCCACTGCAACAGAAATCCAAACATGATCAGGATAAATGCGATGTACTGCGGGTGGCGGCAACGGGCATACCAGCCGGTAGTCGCTAGCGAACGGGTCTGCTGCGCCTTGTGCAGAACACTCCACGCCGAGGCCAGCAAAAAGAAACCCAAAATGATCAGGACATTACTGGCGATATGCAGCGGATCAAAATGAGGGTTGCCTTCAAAACCGAAAAGGGTATGCAGAAGATGGCCGTTTTCGTGGGACAGAAAATCAATACCAGGATATTTTTCCGCCAACCAGCCGGAGAGAAAATAAATGGTTAATGGAAAGCCATACATCTCGGTAAATAGGGCAATAATAAACGCCGAGAAAGCGCCAAAGCTTCGCCAGTCAGTTTTGGTTTGCGGCTTGGTAAAGCTGAAGGCAAAGAAAATAAATATCGCCGAATTAAGTATCACCAGCGTCCAGAGGCCGTAAGCGGATTCACCGTGCATGCTTCTTCTCCTGTAATATTGTTGGATTAATGGTGATGACGGTGTTCGTTTTCCCGACGGCCTTCCTCCAGCCCCCGCTGATAGGCATCCTGATCGGACTCGCCCTCATGCTGATCATGGCTACCATGACCACCGTGTCCGCCGTGCATAAACAGATGCATAAAGGGGCAGGCAAGGAAAATCAGGAACGGCAGAAACTGCCAGACGTGTTGCCGGTGCTCGACGAGCAGAAAATAGGTGACCGCGCCGATAAGTCCCAGTGCCGCCAGTCCTTTGGGTGTTAACCAGAATGATGTTTTTTGAGTCGCCATGTCACACCTCACCTGTGTAATTGAAAATCGTTGTCTATTGCGCCGCGTTTATCGTGTATCCATAGCAGATCGTTAACCGGCACAATGCAGACCAGCCCTTCGCTATCGGCATTGGCATGCGCCGCATCCACAATCAACCGTGCGATTTCCTTGGCCTGCTCCGCCTTGGCGTAAACTTCCATTTGAATATGCTTGATCAAATGGTTTTCGTTAAAACTGTCAAAGTAATGACCACGCCCACGAACTGGATGCAAGGTAAACCCCTTCACCCCATGTCGAATCAAAGTTTCTTCCACGTTTTTCAGGCGAAACTCGTCAAAAATGGCCATGACTTTGTTGATGTTCATTGGGCCTCCTGCTTATTTCACCGTGATTTGTCCACGGTACATCTGCATCTGACAATGAAACGCATACTCGCCGGATGACATTGCTGGCAGCTGAATGGTCTTCAGTTTATTCAACGGCAAAGTGTCGCTGATTTGCAGTTCGGGGATCAATAAAGTCTCAGAACAGGGTGATTGATCTTTGCGCATAAATTTAATTTCAAATGGTGCTCCAGCTGGCACCTTAATGCGCGAAGGCGAATAGGTACCGTTTTCCACAGTTATCACCAGATCGTTTTCACCCAGCTCGGCTTCTTTCGGCTTGTAGAGCCAGAACCACCACACAATCAGTGCAATCAGCGCTAAACCCGCAATATTAATAATCATCATCGCAACGCTCTCATCCCGACATTCTCATTAGTGCTCCTGCGCTTTAAAGAAGCGCAGCCTATTAGCATTGGTTACAACTGTCAGCGATGAAAACGCCATCGCCGCACCGGCAATCACCGGACTTAACAGCAAACCGAAAAATGGATACAACACGCCAGCCGCAAACGGTACACCGGCCACGTTGTAAATAAAGGCGCCAAATAAATTTTGTTTGATATTGCGCAACGTAGCCTTGCTGACGGCAATGGCATCCGCCAGGCCATGTAACGAACCCCGCATCAGTGTTATGTCGGCACTCTCAATGGCCACATCCGTACCGGTGCCGATAGCAAAACCGACATTGGCGATAGCCAGGGCCGGCGCATCGTTAATGCCGTCCCCGGTCATGCCCACCACTTCGCCTTCCATCTGCAGTTCCTGCACCTTTTTGGATTTTTCTTCCGGCAGCACTTCGGCGAAAAATTCCTTGATACCGGCTTTTTTCGCTACCGCTTTGGCCGTGGCACGGTTATCGCCGGTGAGCATCACCACCCGGATGCCGTTATGCTGCAGGCGCTTGATGGCAGCGATGGAGTCTTCCTTAATCGGATCGGCTACTGCGATAATCGCTGCGAGCTTATTATCAACGGCGAAATACATCGGCGTTTTAGCCTCGGCGGCCAGCGCCTGGGCCATTTCAACAAAATCACCGAGCTCAATGGTGCGCTCGCGCATGAGTTTTTCATTGCCAAACAACAGCGTTTTACCGTCTACTTCCGCCTGCACGCCGTGGCCAGCAATGGCGTTAAAGTTGGAGACTTTGCCGGTTTCGATCCCCCTTTCCTGAGCACTTTCAACAATAGCCATGGCCAACGGATGCTCAGAGCCGGATTCAAGCGTTGCTGCCAATCGCAACACCGCCTGCTCATCATACTCACCCGCCACCAGTACATCGGTGACCTTCGGTGCACCCAAGGTAATGGTGCCGGTTTTATCCAGAATCATCGCCGTTATCTTCGACGCGGTTTGCAGGGCTTCACCGTTGCGAATCAGCACGCCCGCCTCTGCGGCCTTACCCACACCCACCATCACCGACATCGGCGTGGCCAGCCCCAGCGCACAGGGACAGGCGATAATCAATACAGTCGTGGCCGATACTATGGCAAATGCCACCGCCGGTTCCGGTCCAAAATTAAGCCAGGTCAAGGCACTCACCACAGCAATAATCATCACCACCGGTACAAAATACGCCGAGATGACATCAGCCAAACGACCAATCGGCGGCTTGGAGTTTTGTGCGCGCTTGACCATATTGATGATTTGCGCCAGCGCCGTGTCTTTACCAACGCGGGTAGCTTTAAACAGAATTGAGCCGGATTTATTGATGGTGCCCGCCGCTACGGTATTCCCAGTGGCTTTTTCAACCGGCATCGGCTCGCCGGTGAGCATGGATTCGTCAATCGCCGTATGCCCTTCAACCACTTCACCATCGACGGGAATTTTTTCACCTGGGCGCACGCGGACCACATCGTTCAGTAGAACCTGTTCGATAGCGATATCCAGTTCTTTGTCATCGCGAATAACCCGCGCCGTTTTCGCCTGCAATCCAATCAGGCGCTTAATAGCCTCAGAGGTACGACCGCGGGCTTTCAATTCCAGGGCAAGACCGAGATCGATTAAACCAATAATCATCGCGGTCGCCTCGAAATAAACATGGCGCGCCATTTCCGGCACCAAGTGAGGAACAAACACCACCACCATCGAATACACCCACGCCGTACCTGTGCCTAAAGCAATCAAGGTATCCATATTGGCCGAGTGATTTTTAAAGGATTGCCAGGCACCGACATAAAAGTGTTTGCCGGAGAACACCATCACCCCAAGCGTCAGTAATCCAACAGCCAACCAGGCAATGCGCTCACCAGTGCTTGTTACCGTCATTTCGCCGACTACGATGCTGTAAATCATCAGCGGCACGCCCAGGCTGAGGGCGATGGTCATTTCCCGCATCAGTCGTTTGTAGTAAGCCCAATCAGCTTTTTCTTTTTCCGCCAATGCATCGTCTTCATTGTCAGCAAGGCTGATTTTGGCGTTATAACCAGCGCCCTCAACGGCTTTTATCAATTGCTCGGCAGGCGCCGAACCCAACACGCTGACGGTTCGCTGAGCGAAATTCATTTCCGCGTTTTCCACACCCGGTATCGCTTTTAGGGCGGATTCGATTTTTCCCACACAGCTGGCACAACCAGCGCCTTCGATCATCAATTCCTGGCTTACTGCGCTGCCGCCATGAACATGATGGTGGTGATGCTGGCCAGTTTCCGTACCTTCATGACAGGATGGATTGCCAGATTCCGTGTTTGTTGAACTCATATCCATACTCCTGGTTTACTTGACAGCAACTAGCGAATGAGCGTTGCGGGAAAACCCACACGATCCAACGCATCGGTAAGGTTTTTTGGTTCAACCACACCAATGACTGAAGCGATGCCCGTTACCAGGTCCATCGACACTTCGCTAACCCCTGCAACGGATTTCAACGTCTGCTCGATACTTTTCACGCAACCACCGCAGCTGGCACCCTGAACCTGTAAACGATGAAGAGGAAGAGACGTATCGCTAACGCTGCGGATATCACGGGCTTCAGCAGAAACGGATGATTTGCCGGCGCAGCAACAACCACCTCGGTGTAGATTCGCACTTGGCGTTTTGTGTGTATTCATAACCTTTCCTCCGCAGTGAATTCTTCGATCAGATGGCAAAGCATATGGCCCGTTGGCGCCTTATCCGGCTTTTGACTCCACTCCAACACAGCCTGTTGCATGCGATCCCGCAATTTCAACGTTTCCCTAAGCTGTCGCTCGGTTTCATGCAGGCGCTGATCAATCAGGCGGCGCACCGTCGGGCAAGGCGATTTCTTATTATCCGCGTGGTTCAAAATTTCCTGAATATCCTCAACGGAAAAGCCCAGTTGCCGTGCACTCAGCACGAATCGCAAGCGGTTGTAATCCTTTTCGCTGTATTCCCGATATCCATTGGCTTTGTTCTTACCCGGTTTCAGAATCTTGATCCGGGTATAAAACCGCACGGTATCGGCCGTAACCCCTAAACGCCTGGCCATTTCGATAACTTTCACACAGCCCTCCTCGCAGCTCAGTCTGACTATCGCAGGATTCAGATTAACCCCGAAGATCTGTTCCTTGCCTTGATATGAGTCAATCATCAGTTCTAAACCCGAGAGAAAATCCAAAGAATTTGTCCGGCTTTTTGTCACCTTACACCTGTGTCCAAGACACAGGTCAAGCAATTTTCATTAACAGGTATCAGGCCTCTCGTACTCACTATTACACGCACCTCGATCTGTAGCCTGTACGCCGTCAACCGTTAATATTGGCCAGATATCCTGTCGCGGCGTTTCTGCATTGAATCGACCCGTACACAACTCCCAAGCTGCACCTGGACTTATCCATTGTCATAGTAGAGCGGCGTTTCTGACCTTAAGATGACCCGTGTATTACATTGCTGTAATGGATGTGTAATCCTGTTTACCCTGGCTAGTCGGAACATGCGTTGCTCCCAGCACAAAGCGGGAGAACCGCCAGCAGGGATTTCAAAGGTTCAGGAACCAGGATCCGCAAAGGCGGAACCATTCACGAAACAGGTATCGCAGTTGTTATACCAGCGGGATTACCGGCCTGATCAGGCCGTTTTGGGAGGATGAAAAATACGTGAGGGGAGCCGCGCCAACAGTGGTTCCGGCGGGGTATTGAACACATCGCAGGCGGCATGATTCATAGTATTTTTATAAAATGAACCGACAGCCCCAACTGTTCCCGAGGCTGAACAGGTTGGCGCACAATGACTGGCCGATAGACAGCCTGAGTCACAATGACCGGTTAAGCACTTACCGCAGGGTTTGGACAAATCACTACTGTCGGCAATTTGGTGACAGGGCATTGTCGAAGCAGTGAGGCTATGCCCTGCCGCCTGTTTACCATACTCATTCGGGTTGAGAGGATTGGAAGTGGCCGCTGGGACTGGGAGCGTATGGTCCAGATCCGATACTGAGGCGATCGCGCCAATATTGGGCGCACTTGCTGATACTGGAGAGTGAACCTGTATATCTCCGGGTAATGCAGCCATCAGTGGTTGCGCAAGCAACCCCCAAATGACCAGCACAATACCCAGATAATGAACCATATCGGCCCCCCTTTATTGACCGTTTTAATCTAGCAGATCTGATATTGCCAGTTCTTGATCTGAATCAAATGTTTGACACCGATGTGTTTCTCATCGGTTCCACAACCAGAACCAACGGAGAGGCCAAGAATATAGGGTTAGAATTCAGAACGGCGCACCCGAACTTTATAATCGGGTACGCCAGGTTCATTGATTAAGTTCCGTCATTACCCTTGCTCTGCTTCCAAAGCAGATAAACCGCCGGCAATACCAACAAGGTCAACACCACGGCACTCAGCATTCCACCCACCATAGGCGCCGCAATCCGACTCATGACTTCCGAACCGGTACCCGTGCCGTACATAATAGGTAACAGCCCCACGATAATCGCCGCTGCAGTCATCATCACGGGTCTTACCCTTAGGCCGGCACCGTGCAACACCGCGTGGCGCAATGTTTCCTTTCGCGGTTCAACACCTTTCTGCTCACATTCTTCCAGCATATGGCGATAGGCCTGATTGAGGTACACCAGCATGATGACCCCGATTTCTACTGCTACACCTGCCAGCGCAATAAACCCTACGCCAACAGCGACAGAGAAGTTGTAGCCGAGCAAGTACATCAGCCAGATCGAGCCCACCATGGCTAGCGGCAGAGTCCCCATGATGATCGCGACCTCGGCAACGCTGCGAAAATTGAAATAGAGCAGCACGATGATAATGGCCAACGTCAGTGGCACCACATAGGTGAGTTTTTCTTTGGCTCTTAGCATGTATTCGTACTGTCCCGACCAGTTGAGGGAGTAGCCTGCGGGTAGCTCGACCTGATCGGCCACCACAGCCATGGCATTTTTTACGTAACTGCCAATATCCACGCCATCGATGTCAACAAAGGTCCAGCCATTAAGGCGGGCATTCTCGCTCTTGATGGCAGGTGGGCCGTCTTCCACATAAACACGAGCGACATCCCCCAATGCAATGCGCTGGCCACTGGTTGTTACAATAGGCAGCAAGGCCAGTTGTTCCGGCGAGTTACGATAGTCCTGCGGATAACGCAGATTGACGGGATAACGCTCCAACCCTTCGATTGTCTGCGCGACGTTCATGCCGCCGATAGCAGTGGCCACCACCTGCTGCACGTCAGCGATATTGAGACCATAACGCGCTGCCTTTTCCCGCTGAATATCCACCTTGATATAACGGCCACCCGCTACTCGCTCGGAATACACTGAGGCGGTGCCAGGTACATCTTTGAGCACCTGTTCCAGACGCTTGCCGATTTTTTCGATTTCCCTCAGATCAGGGCCAGCCACCTTGATGCCTACCGGGGTTTTAATACCCGTGGCCAGCATGTCGATACGGGTTTTGATGGGCATCACCCAGGCATTGGTCAGTCCAGGAAACTTCACCAAGGCATCCAGTTCCTTTTTTAACGATTCCGTGGTCATGCCATCGCGCCACTCCTCTCTCGGTTTCAACTGGACAAAGGTTTCAATCATGGTCAGGGGCGCCGGGTCAGTGGCTGTTTCTGCCCGACCGATTTTGCCGAATACGCTTTTCACTTCGGGCACCGTGGCAATCAACTTGTCAGTTTGTTGCAGGATCTCCCGTGCTTTACCTATGGACAGCCCCGGATAGGTGGTGGGCATATACATCAAATCGCCCTCATCCAGGGGGGGGATAAATTCGCTACCTATCTGGCTGACTGGCCAAAACCCGATAACCGTAATCACCAGGGCTAACACGAGCGTGGATTTAGGGTAATTGAGCACGGTTTTAAGCGCAGGCATATACACGCCAATCAACGCGCGATTGAGTGGGTTTTTGTGCTCGGGCAATACTTTTCCGCGAATAAAATAGCCCATCAGCACGGGCACCAGCGTTACCGCCAATGCAGCGCTTGCGGCCATCGCATAGGTTTTGGTAAAGGCCAGCGGCGAGAACATACGGCCTTCCTGCGCCTCCAAGGTAAACACCGGCACGAAACTCACGGTGATAATCAGCAGGCTGAAAAATAGCGCCGGCCCCACCTCGGCAGCAGATTCCGCGACTACCTGCCAGCGATTTTCGTTGGTCAGTGGTGTTCGCTCCATATGCTTGTGCATGTTCTCTATCATGACGATGGCGCCGTCGATCATGGCGCCGATGGCAATGGCAATCCCGCCCAACGACATGATATTGGCGTTGAGTCCTTGCGCATGCATGACGATAAATGCGACAAGAATACCCACTGGCAAACTGACAATGGCCACCAGACTGGAGCGGATATGAAACAGGAAGACGACACACACCAGGGCCACGACGATGAACTCTTCCAGCAATTTGTGCCACAGGTTTTCCACCGCACGCTCAATCAGGCCGGAACGATCATAGACCGTCACGATTTCCACACCCTCAGGCAACCCGGCCTTGAGTGTCTCCAGCTTGGCTTTGACGCCATCAATGGTTTTTTGCGCATTCTCGCCAAAACGCATGACCACGATGCCGCCCACCGTTTCACCTTCGCCATTGAGTTCGGCAATGCCCCGGCGCATCTGCGGCCCGACGTCGATGTCCGCCACATCCTTTAACAGCAAGGGGGTACCGTTTACGTTCAGGCCCAAAGGGATATTGGCCAGATCATCACGCCCCTGGATGTAGCCAGACGCGCGCACCATGTATTCCGCTTCGGCCATTTCCACCACCGACGCCCCGACCTCCTGGTTACCCCGCTGGATCGCCATTTGGATATGGGACAGCGGGATGTTGAAGGCCCGTAACTTATCCGGGTGAACCCTGACCTGATATTGCTTCACCATGCCACCCAGGGCGGAAACTTCCGACACGCCGGGAACCGTTTGCAGCTCGTATTTCAAGAACCAGTCCTGCAGGCTGCGCAGCTGGCTGAGATCGTGCTGACCGGTGCGGTCCACCAGCGCGTAGAGGTAGACCCAACCCACACCGGTGGCATCCGGCCCCAATTGCGGCCTGGCATTGGGCGGCAAAGTCGGTGCCACCTGCGACAGGTACTCCAGCACTCGCGATCGCGCCCAGTAAGCATCGGTATCCTCATCAAAAATGACATAGACATAGGAGTCGCCGAAAAAGGAGTAACCCCGAACCGTAACGGCGCCAGGCACGGACAGCATGGCTGTAGTCAGTGGATAGGTGACCTGATCTTCCACCACCTGCGGCGCCTGCCCCGGATAACTGGTTTTGATAATCACCTGCACGTCCGACAAATCGGGAATGGCATCCACTGGCGTGTTTTTCAGGGACCAACCGCCGATCCCCACCAGAATCAGGGTGGCCAGCAGCACAAAAAAGCGGTTTTGGACAGACCAGCGGATAATACCTTCAATCATGGCTTGTCCTCCCCGTTGCGCTGGCCTTGATCCATATCGATCGCATCATGGCTCATACCCTGATGCTGGCTGTTGTCCATGGATTGCCCGTCCCCCTCCCTGGGCGCATCTTCGGACACCTGTTCCAGTCGATGGATCTGGCTGATCACGTAGTGGTTGTCCCCGTTCCGCTGAATCTCCACATGCAGCTTCATGTCGGGTTTCAGCCCATCCAGATCCACTGCGGGGTCCACAGTAAAATCCATCGTCATGGCCGGCCATTGCCAGGCATCGATGGGGTCGTGAGCCAGCTTGAGCATTCGGTGTTCGACCATGACGCCTTCAATACGGGCGTCGACCGATACCGATGCCGGTGTTTCAGGCTGGGTATCGTCATCCGGGCTGTGGTTCATGCGACGAAAATCCGAGGTCTTGCTGGATTCGGAATCAATCAAAAATTGAGCGGAAGTCACAAGCCGGTCGCCCTCGTTGAGCCCCGACAGAATCTCCACCTGGTTCTCGCCAATCCGCCCCACCTCGACGGCGATGGATTTAAAGCGCCCGTCACCTTTAGCCAACACGACCCGCGATTGACTACCCGTGCGAATCAGTGCTTCACGGGGAATGAGCAACGCCTCCCGAGCGGGTTGTGTCGCTATCGTCATTTGCGCAAACATACCCGGCCGCAAGTAACCGTCCGGGTTGTCGAATCGTACCCGCACCCGAGCTGTTCGAGTCTGGGTATTCAGTGACGGGTAGATATAGTCAACCGTGCCAGACCACGTGCGTCCTGGCAGATAATCGAGGTACATGCGCACTGCATCGCCCTCTCGCACACTCATAACCTGACGCTCGAACACTTCTCCTATGACCCAGATATGTTCCAGCTGCCCGATGGCCATCATTTCCATACCGGGTTTCACAAACATGCCTTCACGGACCATAAGATTGTCCAATACGCCGGATTGCGGGGCCTTGATGGTGATGGCCTGACTGACCTTTGCGGATTTTTTCAGTCGGTGGATCTCCGATTCCGGCACCTGTAAAGCCGACAGCCGTTCCATGGCAGCAGTGATTAGTGTTGGGTTATTTCGCTTTAATGCCAGCAACAGTTCTTCCTGAGCATTGACCAGGGTAGGCGAATATAAGGCATAGAGCGGTTCGCCTTGAGTGACCGGATCTCCGGCGGCTTTGACATGGAGTTTTTCAATCCAGCCTTCTACCCGTGGATGAATGTGAACAAGACGGTCTTCATCATATTGCACATAGCCCACGGTATTGACAGAGACGTCCAGCTGCCCCCGAGTGGCAGGCGCTGTACGTACGCCGAGGTTATTGACCACATCGGGAGAGATGGTGACTGTGCCAATCTCCTGATCGCCGCCCGCGTTTTCATACACTGGTATCAGATCCATCCCCATAGGGGATTTACCCGGATTATCGCGCTTATAATTGGGATTCATCGGCGCGACCCAGTAGAGTGGTTTTTTCTCGGTTGCAACGTCATCATCGCCCGTGGTCCCTTTCATACGCCATAGGGCCGAATAGTGAGCAAGGGTCGCTGTCGCAATCAACAAGGCAACTGTAATGAAAAAAGATTTATTCAATTGAATCTTCATGGGGTTAATCCTTCAGCGTGTTCTCTGCTGGTGGCGGGAAACGGTTCTGAACCATTTTTGGACAAGAGGTAATTCAACTCGGCAATCATCTTCAGCCGATCAATCCTGATCGTTAAAAAGTCGATCTTGGCATTTAACTCAGCAATGCGGGCGCGCACCGCTTCGGCAAAGTCGCCGTCGTCGTTGTTGTAGGCGGCCAGGGCAGCTTCGGCCTGCTCTGACATTTGCGGCAATAACTGCTCGGCGTAGAGCGCGCGACGATCATTCAGGCGCTGTAGCTGGACCAAGGCCGTATCCAGTTCCGCCATCAGCTTTCGCGCCATCAGTAACTTGTCAGTTTTCAAGGCCTCGGCCCGAGAAGTGGCCGCACTGACGTCTTTATCCTGTCGCTTGCCGGTGAAAAGCGGCAGGTCAAAGGTCACACCGACAGAGAACAAATCAGCGCGGTCGCGACCCATGGGATCATCGTCCCTATAGCCGTATTGGGCGGAAAGACCCCACTCAGGTTTATATTTCTGGCGCGCTAATTCGACCCCGGTCTCCATGGCATCAATACGCTGATCAAGTGCCAGCAAGAGTGGGTGCCGATTGACCTGTTCATAGAGCAAACGATCACTATCCGGCTGACTTCCCACCGACGTCGGCTCATCACCGTACTGACTGGGCACAAGCTGCGCTAACGGCAGACGGGCGCGACCGCCGACCCACTCGGATAAACGCTGCTGTGCTGACTCCGACTGTTGCCGCAGCACCGTCAAACGATCGTCCAACCGGGTAAGCTCCAATTGGGCCCGGATAATATCCTGCTGGCGGGCACGTCCCAGTGCCGACGAATAGCTCGCTTTGGTTGCATCCACCAAATGTTCAAACAGCGAGCGATCCCGCTCAATCAATCGAATGCTCTCCTGGGCCCTGAATGCTTCCAGCCACAGCTGCGAGACAGTAGCCGCTACCTTGGCCTGGCGATTCTGCCTGAGCAATGGCTCCTGTTCCGCCAACTCCTGTTTCTGACGGCTGGACAACTCCAGGCTATCGCCGCGAGGAAACATCTGACTAACACCTACAGTGAGCTGCGTCATAGGCTCCTGGTTGATATCGAAGCTATCGGTAGGAAAGTTAGCCGCCATCAGGCTGACCTTGGGGTCTGGCAGCGTCGATGCTGAAATTGATTCGCTGGTCAAAGCGTCTTCGCGATGCCGGCTACCGTTCAGCCAGGGATCCGTGGCAATGGCATGGGCGATGGCCTCATCCAGACTCAACGTATTAGCCGGGCTCTGCGCAAATACAGGAAGCCCCACCAGCAAAAACAATAAAAATACCCATTGAATGTTCATCGTTATATGTCCTATTGCTGATCGCGACTATTCACAGATGCAAACACGTCAGCCGAACCGTCTTTTTTAAGCAGCCATACCTTGTAAGGCGTAAACCTGTCACCCATCTCCATACCAGGGCTGCCTGCTGGCATGCCAGGCACACTAAGGCCGATGGCGTCATCGGGAGGGTTTTCCAGAAACTGCTGAACAAAGCGCGCAGGGATATGGCCTTCGAACACATAGCCGTCGCTCGAAACTGCCGTATGGCAGGACTGGAACTCAGGTGCTATGCCATAGTCATTTTTAATGCGATTCAAGTCCGACGGGTGGTGGGTTTTTGTGTCAAAACCAACATCTTCCATATGGTGAATCCATTGCTGGCAGCATTGACAGGTGCGGCTTTTATAAACATCCAACGTGGCAATCGTTGCGCTTTTAGTTGCGTGATTTTCGCTTTCGGAACAAGCGGTAAGAAATAACAGGAATACGATCAGCGCCGGAAAGCGCAGATAGGTATGTAACGGCTTCATGATGACTCCCAATCAAGAGTTGCAGTGAACGCGCTCGTAGCGATGGCGCGTTTTAAACATACGTTATGGGAGTTTTGATCTCCCGCTTATCGAGTCGTCAGACGCCTGAATTTCAGGCGTACCAACCCTACTTCAGCGGGAAATGGGGGGGGCGAAACAGCGAGGAAGCTGCCTGGGAGAGGAAGGAAACCGAATACGCTGTATTGAGGGTTTGAGAAAACTGAACGGAAAACGGCGACAGTGTACTCACCACCGCAACGCTTGCAGAGATGCAATCCAACTGAGAGCAGTGATCCTGGCTGCAACAATCAGCGGCATCAGCCGTAAGGGCATTATTGATCTGGATATTGTTTGCCTTGGTATGGCTTCCATGATCCATTGCCCCCGTCATTACTGGAACATCAGGTTCGTGACTCATCTTGTGGCAGGGCAATTTCGCAACAGCGAACGACTGGCTGGTAAAAGCCAGTAACGCGAAGATCGCCATGTAAAATCTGAATCTGCTAAGCCACATAATCTGCAAATGGTTATATTAACATTAGGAAAGATACCTTATTCTCTCGAAAGTTCAAACATAACGCCCTTGATGATTGACATAGATCAATCAACGGATACTTCCATTAAGCGCCAGAACTGCAAATATTGACTTGAGGCCCACCCCGTCAGGATTGACCTGCGCTTCGAAGCACTTCATATGCAGTGTGCAGAAAAACCACAGCCACAACACTGGCGACTATTAATAAGTCCGGCCAATAAGAATTGAGCCAAATAACCAGAACCCCTGAAATAATCACGACGTACAACCGACCGAAAGAGGCTTCAACTGTCCAGCCCGCACAATACCTTCAGGCCTTCACAATGAGATAACCGCCCGCCCCCACCAGCAGGCCACCGGCGGCGACTCTGGCCTCCTGCCGAAATACAATCCCTTTCGATAGCCAGGCAATCCGATTGGCTGCCAGTGCATAGGCAACCTTGACACCGCCAACGGCAATGACCGTCACCAGCATAATAAGTACGACATCGGACATTGTCAGGGACGCGATATCGACAAAGGCGGGAAACAAGCTTGCATAGAACAGGATAGCCTTGATATCGCCCAGGGTCAGCGCCAGTCCGGATAGAAAACTGGTCGCCATACCGCCTGTGACCTGACCCGCATTCACAACCCTGGTGTCCGCCGCGTGCCGGATCAACTGCCAACCAACCCAGACCAGATAACCGGCAGCCAGGTAGCGGATCATGGCGAAGAAGGCACCCATGATTTCAGACAGCGCCACCAGCCCCATCATGGCCATGGTAATAAAGATCAGGTCCCCCGCCACAACCCCCACTGCGGTAGCGATACCGTTACGCACATTCACCGTCGCCGAACGCACAACCACCAGCGCCACACTGGCACTGGGTATCGCGGCCAATGCGCTCATGACAAGGAAAAGCCCGAGCAGATCGTATGCAGTCATCCCTTTTTCCCATTAATTGACAGCATGTCCCCTTCTACCCATGTTATTGGATCCTTGCGCAGATCGTATCGAATGGATCGACTCCCGGGTATCAATGACGCTGCTCGTAAAGATCAATGAACCGACTCATATCCTGCAACAGGTCAGAGATCGACAGGATGGTATCTTCACTATAGGCCGGGGTGTATTCTTCGAGAATTGATGACTGGTTGTCGTACAAGGCAGTGATTTCCGCCAAGGCCTCATCGTCAAAATCATCCGGGAAATGTTCGTAGAGATAAATGACATCATGCAAGTCTCGGGCGGCGGTTCGTCCGGTGAGTGCGCTGAGTTTTTGTTGGATCAGTTTCCCAATCCTGTAGGTGAGGATACCGTTTATCTCGACAAGGTCGTTGTCATTGGGCGTACCGCGCAATGAGGTTTCCAACTTTAGATTCATGCCATCCCCATATGTTATGCGGTAGCGGCGAACCGTTTTTGTGTCCTTGGTGATATCAATCGTTGGGTTTCTCAAGTGGGCTTTGCCCTTGCCGAGCTGCGTAAAAACCTCCTTGATCGAACTGTCCAGATTCAGGGCTTTGGCACAATCGAAATCCAGATCCTCGCTAAAGCGATCGAGGTCATAACACAGCTTCAGGGCTGTCCCACCTTTCAGGATCATCGGCAGCCCTTTCTTGTGAAAACCATGGCACAGCGCCGACATGACCTCTATGTGTTCGCGTTGCTGTTCGTCACTCAAGCTCATTGTCATGCATCCAGGTATCGAGTAACTGCTTCTGTGTTTCGTCCGCCAACGGTCTCAGTTCATCAATCGCTTGCTTCATCTCGCTGGGAGTTATATCGAACATAAACTGATCCAGCATAAAGAAACCAGGGTATTGTGATTTGCGGATGATGCTGGCGAACAAAATATCTTTCATCGCGCGCAGGGGTGTGGCACACAGGATGGTGCCTACATCGACGTTGAATTTCCGCAAGAAAGTACTGCAGTCAAACAGCTCTGTATCCTGAAGGTTGGGTGCGCTGTCGTAATTCTTCCCGGCAACTTGAAATTTATTTCTGTGAAGCATGCCCATCTGATGCCAATCCGCCTGTTTTCCCTTGTGGGGAATGTTCAGAGCACTTAGCCCGGTAATATACGGTTTCTCCACTCCCTGCATGAAAGCCTTTACTTTGTCCTGGAACCATACGGGCCACAAGGCAATGGCTTTGTCGAGTTGCCCGCGGGAAAAACGACTGAGTAGTCGACGTATACGCTGCTCCTGCAGTACGGTTAAACGCCCTTCTTCCTTGTAGAGAAACTCCAGCGCCCGCAAAACCGTCAACAAGCCGCCATTGACCGAAACGAGCTTTTTACCCTCCACCTTGCGAAAATAAAGTGTGAGATTATCGAGTTGGATGGGGCCGATGCGCTTATTGGTTTCGTAACTAATGTTATCGGGCAAGTTGTCGGTTAAACCGAGCTTGTAGGCAGCCAACTCACCAGACGGGGCCACCTTGGCTTGGTATTGCTGTTTGATTGAACGAACAATGCGCTCTTCTTCGGGTGGAAGCTTGCCGAAGAAGGTGCTGGTATAGGGGCGGTAATAAATACCATTGCGAAGCTTCTGGAGCCCCGCTGTTTTGTACAGACGAGAGGCGGCCTTATCGACCTGCTGACTGTCAGGCGACAATTTGTGGAGTGCTCGGCTGGTGATAACGCCACCCTCCGGCACACTCTGCAACTGCAGTTTTACTTGCCCTGCCAAGCTCATCGGTGCCAACTACCTCAATAGTGATAATACATCATGCGATTTTATCACAAAATCAAGGTCTCGGTACAGTTTGACGACGGTAGCCAGCGATACATGCCCCGCCCGACACGCCACACATCCCAAGGACAACGGTAACAGCACACCGGGAAGCCAAATCACGAGGCGAGACCTGCTGGAAAGCGCAGTCACCCTCATAACGGAAGTTTACCTTGGCCGCATTAAGTCCAATTTAATTGGACAAATACCATAGAAATCAAACCTACATGGGTCCATTGCCCTATACGAGCAATCAATCCGGCATCCGGCAATTCCCTTTCTTTGTCGCCCCTCCATGCTCAACCGGGGCCTACTATTCGCCTGCCCCCTTGTTTAGGTGAGTATTTATGCGAACAGGATCGCTGTGGCTTTACGCCGTCACCATCGGATTATGTCTGTGGGCCTCGCTCGCCCGTACCGAAGTCTGGGTAGTCACCGACCAGCACCATCCTGTTGCCGGCACGCCGGATCGGCTGATTGAACTGGATGCCCCGGCGCGTATTGAGGCGGCCTTTTCCGCCGGCTTACCCACCAACCCGGAGAATGCAGCAGCGGCAGTCCGGCAACGCATGGCAGCGGGAAAGAAAGCGCTGCACCTGCGTTTGAGCCGAGCGTACCAGGACGTTATCGATGCCTGGCAGCTGGGGGTTGATCGCATTCCGGCTGTGGTCGTCGACCAGCGCTACGTCGTCTACGGCGAGCACAATCTCCGCCGCGCACTGTCCCGAATCGAGGCATACCGGAGACAGCAACCATGAGACGCCCTCTCCGTCATCGACTTCGCCGCAAAGCTGCCATCATCCTGCTATGCCACGCCCTGCCCTCCTCGGCACTCACCACCGCCGACATTGTCTCGTCCACGGTGTCACCGGACTGCCTCGAATACCGCGTTGTCGGTATCTGCTATTGGTTGTTTTGCACGCCCTACAGTTGCTCCGTCGAAACCTCCATTAAGGTCAGTCACTATGTACCCGACGCGGTGGTCTCCAGTTATTCCAATACCGGCGAAAACCCCTGGGCGGAGGTCGCCGCCATGAGCCCGTCCAACGAAACGGCACAGGCCGGCGGTGACGGCACGACCAACGAATCCCATGAGAACAACCTGGCCAAGTTCAAGAATGCGGATGTCATCGGCCATCCCGGCGGCTATATCTTCAGCCAGTTCGCCGGCCAGTGGGGCTATAGCTGCGAAGGGGCGGGCACGGCCTTTATGCCCTACCTGCTCAGCACCCTGGACACCCTCGCCTGGCGCTACAACCTTCCCGAAGCGTTCTACCCGGAAGCCCTGATACTGGGCAGGCGTGAAATCGGCGCGCGCAGCACCCTCAACCTCTGGGGCAATGTCTACCCCCGCGGCGGTTTCCTGCATCACGTGGACGATCACAAGGCAGGGGCGGTGGTGGCCCAGCGGGCGGGCGACATCGTAACCCGCCGCGGCCAGGTCCACGTCTACCAGCCCCTGCTGGCCAGACAATCCGCGGGGTATTGGCCTGCCGGTGCCCTGATGGAAAGCGATGCCGCCACCGGCAAATGGCAGGAACTGACCCCCACCCTGTCCAGAAGCTGTGCCGTCTTTCCCAACAGCGGGAACCATACTCAGGCCACCCGAGGAGACTATGCCTGGGCACTGTGGCGCCCCTACCAGTGCTGCGAACGGCAAGGCCAGGTGTTTCTCGGCAGCATCGATGTGCAGTGAGGCGACAGATATGCACCTGAGCCATAGCCACCTCATCACTCGCACTCGCATTATCCAATGCCTCGCCCTGGCATTATTGCTCAGCAGCTGTCATATCACGTCGGCGCAAACCACGATTGACGGCGATGGGGTCAGCGTCACCGGCAGTGTGATTGGCGACGATGTGCTCTACACCATTGGCGGCGGCCGGGCGGTTTCCATGGGCAGCGCCGGCAATATGCAAAGCCTCGGTGTCGGCGTGGGCTGGAACAGCAATCTGATCTGTGGGGACATGAGCATCACCACCACCCTTCACAACCAACTTAACGGCATCACCAACGGCTTTCAGAGCATCATGAGCAATGTGATTCAGAATGCGACAGCCGCGGTGGCCTCACTACCCGCCCTGATCATTCAGCGCGCCGACCCGGGTCTCTACAACCTATTGACCAACGGTATCTTGCAGGCGCGGCTGGATTTTGACCGCTCAAAAATGACCTGCCGGGCTATTGCCAACCGCATGGCTGACACAGCGGGCGGCCAACTGGGATGGGATCAACTGGCCGAAGGTATGGCCCTGAAAGAGGCCGTCGCCGACAACGATGCGGTCGCCGCCATTGAAGAAGCGGAAGCCAACCGCGGCAACGGCGGCGTCCCTTGGGTGGGCGGCGACAATGCGGGGGGCAATAGCCAGGCACCGATCCGCATGATCGGCGATGTCACCCGCGCCGGTTACAACCTGTTGAACAGCCGGGCGGTTGACGACACCTCCAACATTGATCCCACGACCTGCGCCGACCAGTTGGGCTGCAGGGCCTGGCCGTCTCCCGAGGCAGCCGCCGACTGGGCCGTCCGCGTACTGGGTGAACGGGAGCAGCGCACCTGCGACAGCTGCACCAAGACGCGCACCACCCCCGGTGTCGGCCTGACGCCACTGATCCAGGAGGAATACGACGAGAAACTGCTCTCTCTGCAGGATCTGGTGACGGGGCGCTCATCCACCACCATCGACAACCTGGAAGCCGCCGGCAGCCGCTCCCTGCCCATTACCCGGGCGGTGATCGAGGCGCTGCGGGATGAGCCCGATCAGGACATCCTGGGACGCCGCCTGGCATCGGATATCGCGCTGTCCAGCATCCTGGAAAAAGCCCTGCTGTTGCAACGCACCCTACTGGCGGGGATGAAAGAACCCAATGTTGCCTCAAACGAACTGGCCATCGCGGCGGTGGACAAGGAGCTTACGACTCTGGAGCAGGCTATCAACAATCTCAAAACCGAACTGGAGCTGCGCCGCACCCTGGCGGGTAATTCCCCATTGGCCATCATCCAGCGCAACCGCGTGCGCGGTGCCAACTCCAGTGGCATTTATGACGGTGAGACCATCCGCGACCGGCTGCGCGAGGCGGAGAAACCGGACAACTCACCATGACCTCGCCGCCACATTCATCGCCAATCCGCCGTTACTGCCGCCGACTGGCCTGGGCAGGTTTCTGGATGGTGCTACTGGTCACGACAGCCTTCTTGGCCTCCTGGGCGGGCATTCAGGCCGTCGGCAGCCAAACGGCCTGGCATCTTTGGCTCAAATCCCACGCTGGAGGCGTTCTAGTATGGCGACTCGGCCTCTATGGCGCCATCGGTTACGGCTGGTGGCGACTACGCCCCCGCTTACTGCGGCGGGAACCCTCGGCCCGCGCCCGCTTGTTGAGAGTGGAAATCGCCACGGGCACCGCCCTGCTCCTAATGGAAGCCAACACTTGGCTATACAGGTCGTAAAAGGGGAGCCTGCCCGGTGACGCTCTATACTTCGGACTACTTGGAATACTATCTGACGCTGGTGGGCTGGATCGTCAGTAACGGCATCTGGCACGTGCTGGTAGCCAGTGGCGTATTCGCCCTGCCGTTTCTTGCCATCATCATTCAGGAGTGGCTGCGCGCCCGCGCCGAGGGTGCCGACGAAGGCAACAAAGGTGTACTGTCCTCGCTGCGTATCGAAAACCGGGTATGGGTCGCCATTGTGGTGATTCTGTTTGCGGGTATTCCGTTTATCCAACTGGACCTGAGTACACTGGCATTCGACCGCTCCCGCTCTATCCAGTGCCAGATCGATGTGCCCCTGCCCAGCGAGACGGACTGGGCCACCAGCTTTACCACCCTCAACGACCAGAGCGCCCAAGTACCGGTCTGGTGGTTCTTCATGCACAGTCTCTCGAAGGCCATCACCGGCGCGGCGGTGGCGACCATCCCCTGCGGGACCGACCTGCGCCAGATCCGCATGGACATCGACAGCACCCGCATCGACGACCCGGTGCTGGCCCAGGAGGTGGCCGACTTCACCCACGATTGCTATGGCCCTTCACGGGCAAAGCTGTTCATGAACCGGCCAACTCTCGGTAAGGATGAGATGAACGATATCAACTGGATCGGTTCCAGCTATTTCCTCGAGACGCCTGGCTTCTACGACACCTACCACTCCACCCTCCCCCGACCGGACTGGCCCTATGACACAGTCCGGGACGCCGGATTTCCGGAAGTGGTCAGCGGTGGCGGCTACCCCACCTGCCGACAGTGGTGGTCCGACAGCCCCCAGGGGCTGCGAACGCAGTTGCTGGAGCAGGTGGATCCCGATCTACTGGATCGCATCGGTGAATGGGCGGGGTTCCTGACCCAGGGCCAGATCAATGACTCGGTGATACGCGCCATCGCCTCCCCGCGTCAACAAAAGATGAACCAGGGCGCCGTCTACACCGACTACGGCGGCCAGATCGAGATGACGCTCCCCAACATCGTGGCCCGCGGTGCCGCCGACGTGGGGCTGACTGTCGGCTCGCTGGGCTTTTTCCCCGCCATGGATATCGTGCGCCAGGCCTTGCCCATGGTGCTGTCGTTCCTGAAAATGGCCATGGCCATCTGCATTCCGCTGATACTGGTGGTGGGCACCTACGACCTGAAATCCGTGGTCATCGTCAGCTGTGTGCAGTTCGCACTGTTCTTCGTGGCTTTCTGGTTCCAGCTCGCACGCTGGCTCGACTCGACCATACTCGATGCCCTCTACGGCTGGGGGCTGGGCGCAGACCGACCCCACACCAACTTCAACCTGCTGATGGGATTGAACAATGCGTTCGGGGATATGTTGTTGAACTTTGTGATGGCGACGCTGTTCTTCATTCTCCCAGCATTCTGGCTCAGTGCCTTAACCTGGGTTGGGATTCGTGCTGGAGGGATCGCTCAGAATCTCGTGAACGGAACAAAAGACGCTCAATCCGCAGGGGCAAGAGGTAGTGACGCTCTACTGAAAAGTGCTAAGTAAGTTGCATTCGAACATCAATATTCATCGTCGGGATCGTGAGGGTCTATTCGAGAGCCGTCCGGGTGATAAAGCCCAAACCCTAATAAGCCATCGCACCATTCCGGCTCATTTTCATTGCTGATTTCTGTATTTCTCATAACCCAAGCAGTGACAATGAAAAACACCAGCACCAAAGCCAGCCAGAAAGCGACGTACAGCAGAATACCCAACACGATAAGCTTGAAAGCCCAGAGCATCGCCTTGGCGAGACCAGTTGGCCAACCGTGTTTCACAAACCACTCAATGGCTCGCCGATCCTGACGCACAACTCCACGCCACGCACGGCCAACCTTACAGCCAGCCCGATGAGCCCACCTTTCGGTATGTGCATTAGTTGCCATCGTTCTGCCTCGCTTTTCAGTTCTGCGTCAACTCATAACCACGCCATCATTCCATCAACTCGCTGAGTGAAACGCTCTTCGTCTATGACCCGCCGCATACTGTTTCAGTTCATGCCACAGGATTTTGACGCAAGTCACGGCAGGGCATCCTCAATACTGCCAAGGATCTACCACTTGGATACCGCAATCGGCGAAATCCTTGACGTTTCGTGTCGCCAGACCGGCGCCACGGGATTTGGCCACCGCGGCAATCATGGCGTCAAACTGGCTGATCGGCTTACCCGCCGTTTTACGGAAGGCGGCAATTTCCGCATAGGCTGCCGCAGCATCACTGTCAAACCCCAGCACCTGCCCGGCCATGTCGGAGACAAAAATAGCCTGAACAGCATCCAACAACGCAGCTTTACGCTGGCCATTCGGTAGCACGCGAACACCATATAGCACCTCCGCCTGGGTGATTGTGGTGGTAAACAACGCCGCGCGAGGTTGCGCCTCCAACCACGCCAGGGCGCGCGCGTCCGGACTTGGACGCAATGTTTCGGACAACACGTTTGTGTCCAGGATAATCACGCATCCAACTCCGGTGGCGTGCGGATCGCCTCCCGGGCGGGCAGCTCCAGCTCAATGCCTTCCGTAGGTGCAATGCGCTCCCGGATCGCCTTCACCAGGGAAGCGCCCCGTACCGGTTCAGACGACAATGCCGCCCGAAGAATGTCCCGAGCCTCATCTTCCATCGACCGTCCGTGTGAAGCGGCTTGCACACGCAATCGAGTCTTGAGCTCGTCTTCAATATTACGAATAGTCATTGTAGCCATGGCTCTCCTCCATTAGTCAATGACTGCATATTAGTCATTGACTAACAGAAATTCAATACCCTCCCAAAGACATCCTCAGCACATGCGTACCGTCGCAACCCCAAACGGCATTAAGGGCTGAAAAGGCTGGCACAACGGAAGGGTGATCAAGGGGAAAGGCCCTACCTGTAAAAGGCGAAAAGGCTCTCCCGCCAATCATCCTCGCCCAACAGAGAAATATTCTCCTGGCGTTTAAGAATGCCCAAAATCGCTATGCCACAACGATGCGAAACCCTGTCGCTTTTGGGATGGACCGAAAACGGAGGTAATCCGCACCAACGCCATTTCCCATTCTCCATAGCCGCCACGCGCCCGATGCCGTATACCCGGATGTCACCTTTATCCGGCCCCGTATCTGATAGCGCCATGTTTACACTGCTTCGATCCAAAATTGGCAAAAGGCCACCACCCTCATCCACTCCGGGCACAGAGGAAGTCACAGGCCTGTTCCCTCCGCGGAGCGCCGCCTCCCTGCTGGGAGAGCCCCATCGCCAGAAACTGCTGGAACGCATCTGGCAGCTCACCGCCGTCTCCAGACAGCAATACGCCACGCTCTACCGGGCCCCGCTGGAGCGATACGCCCAATGGGTACAGGCTTTTCCAGCCTCGGAAAGCCACCACCACGCCTACCCTGGCGGGATGCTGGATCACGGACTGGAGATAGTCATCTACGCCTTAAAGCTGAGGCAATCCCACCTCCTGCCGCCGGGCGCGCCGCCGGAAACCCAGGCCGCCCAGGCCGATGCCTGGACAGCCGGTCTCGCCTACGCGGCGCTGCTGCACGATATCGGCAAGGTCGCTGTGGATCTACATGTCGAGTACCGGGACGGCACAGTGTGGCATCCCTGGCACGGCCCCTTGTCCGCCCCATACCGCTTCCGTTACCAACCGAACCGCGAATACCGCCTGCACAGCGCCGCCTCCGGACTGCTGTACACCCAACTGCTCAGCCGCGATATTCTCGACTGGCTGTGTGCCTACCCGGAACTGTGGTCCGCACTGCTCTATATGCTGGCGGGCAAATACGAACACGCCGGGATACTGGGTGAACTGGTCACCAAAGCCGATCAGGCATCGGTTGCCCAGGCCCTCGGCGGCAACCCCGCCAAAGCACTGGCTGCGCCCAAACAGGCGTTGCAACGCAAACTTTTGGAGGGGCTGCGCTATCTGGTCAGGGAGGCCTTCAAACTAAACCAGCCCCAGGCCTCGGATGGGTGGCTGACCCAGGAGGCCTTGTGGCTGGTGAGCAAAACCGTCTCCGACAAGCTGCGGGCACACCTGTTGTCTCAGGGACTGGAAGGGATCCCGGAAAAAAATACAGTGCTGTTCGACGTGCTGCAGGATCATGGCATTATCCAACCCAATGGCGAGGGCAAAGCCATTTGGCGGGCCACCGTCACCGGCGACAATGGCTGGGTCAACACCTTCACCTTCCTCAAATTGTCACCCTCACTCATCTGGGAAGCGGGCGACAGACCGGCACCGTTTAGCGGCACCGTACAGATTGAACAGGACGCTCAGAACGACACGCATGCCGAAGTGTCACCAGAGACAACGCCACGACAAGCGCCCGCCCAGCCCAAGAAAAGTGATGCCCCTGCCGAAAGGGCTCAGACCGACGATATCGACGCATTAATGGATCTGCTATCCAGCCCCAAGCGGGGTGAGCCAACAGGTGGCGCCGGAAAAGGGACCGCAGCCGAAGCTGAAAACACCGGTTCAGGAGTAACAACACCTTCCTCCCAAAAACCAACAGTAACCGACTCACCTATCACCCACCCTCCGCCACAGGAACCGTCAGGCGAGCATTTCACAGAGTGGCTGAGAACCAGCATGCTGAGCCGAAAACTGATCATCAATGACGCCAAGGCCCTGGTACATACCGTTGAGGATACCTTTTGCCTGATCAGCCCGGGAATATTCCAACGCTACGCGCAGGAGCATCCTGAAATCTCTCCCCTCGCCAAACAGGATCAAATCAAGGACTGGCAATGGATTCAAAAACGCTTCGAACGCCTGCAACTGCACCGCAAACAGCCGAATGGCCTGAACATCTGGACGTTCAACGTCACTGGCCCGAGGAAATCGCGGAAAGTACACGGGTATCTAATGGCGGATCCTGCCGTCTTAATGAATGAGACTCCACCAAATAACCCGTACCTTTCCCTGATCGAACTTCAGGGAAATGACAAAGCAGACCAGAACGGGACGCATGCCTAGGACGACCCCACCGGCACTGCTGGACGAAGATTTACCGTCGGTTGCTCCACTGCGGTTTCGGTCTGCTCAATGCTGGATAGTTGTCCATCTTCCAGCTTCAACAACCGGTCACCAAGATGGAAGTAGCGGTCGTCGTGGGAGATCACCAGCACCGCCTTGCCCTGCGCTTTCAGCTCGGGTAACAACTCCCGGTAAAACACCTCTTTGAAGACAGGATCCTGATCTGCCGCCCATTCGTCGAACACCAGAAACGGGCGGTCCTTCAGGCAAGCCCCCGCGAAGCTCGAAGGGCAGCGTGAAGGTCATCAGATAGTACGGCACGACAACGGTGATGGCGTTGAAGGCCGACCACTGCCCGGTCTCGGGGAGGCACCAGAGCGCGTCCGATATCGCTCAAAGAGAGAGTGGAGAGTTCCATGTCACTCTCCCCACAGGATGCGCATCCGCGACACCAACCGTTGATTCGCCTTTCGGTATCGTGCTGTGTGACCTCAAGCAGCTGCGTATAGACGGAGGCAGTCTTGCAGCATTCATGCCCCATCTCCTTCTGAATGGCCCGCAGGTTGATCCCGGGTTCCACCAGGTGGGCGCCGTTTGATCAGGCGCTCAATTTCCTGGAGAGTGAGGATGTCGGGCAACATTTTTTCTTCGGCTGCTTGACGATATCTACCCAGGTCCAGTCTTTCTTGAGCATATGCTGGTAGAAGAACTGCAGGCCCTTACGATCCACCTCGACGGTGAACCAAGGGTGGGTATCGACCAAGGGTGAGAAATGCGTTTCGAGCTGATCCTAGGGCAGAGTATCCGGAAAGGTGTACCAAAATTCGGTCCCCCGCCGTACGGCCCGCCGGTGCGTAGGAATCAATTGTCCGATCAGCTTTGCCTCGCCGTCGCAACGCGCTAAAATGTTTGCGGTACAGTGATTGGAGTGTCTTTTGCTGTACCGCATTCATGGTAATTCCTCCTGCTATCGCGCCGGGGAGTAGCACGTGGAGGAATTATTCGCTCATTGGAGGGACTCGATGAAGGTCTCTTACTGCGCAGCGGCTTCGTTCAACAACGTGAGGAAATGTACCGGCTTGCCGCAAGGAGCAAAAACAATACAACCAAACAGGCATATCAGGGTGAAAACATGGAACTTCGCCACCTGCGCTATTTTCTTGCATTGGCGGAAGAGCTTCACTTCGCCCGGGCTGCAGGGCGTTTGCATATTGAACAATCTCCCCTCTCCCGCACCATCAAGGAGCTTGAGGATGAGCTCAATGTCTTGTTGTTCCAGCGGAGTCGCCGTGGAACTCAATTGACATGGGCTGGCCAAGTCTTCCTAGAAGATGTTCAACGGATCTTTACCGTCTTGGAACAGGCCCGCAATAACGTCAAAGCAGCCGCCACCGGCTATCGTGGCGCTCTGCGAATTGTGCTTTCCGATGGCATCGTCCAGCCCCGCTTGGCGTCGCTGCTCGCCCTTTGCAGGGAAGAGGAACCCGATGTGGAAATCCGCTTGTTCGAGCGATCTCTGACCCAACAAATCAAGGGACTGCAAAGCGATATTTTTGACGTCGGTTTTGCCCACACAGACAACGTCGAAAAATGTATTTTGGTTGATGCTGTTTGGACCGATACTCTCGTCGCTGTTATTCCCTCCCGACACCCATTGTTGTCTTTCACCCATGTGCCGCTGGACGCCCTGCTGCGCTATCCGTTGGTGCTCTGTCATCCTGACATCTGCGAGGGGTGTAGTCGGCAAATCGATCAGATACTCAGGAGTGTGAAGACAGAACCCATCGTCGCCGAGCATGCCACGTCGCTCGACTTGATGCTGACTCTGGTCGCCGCTGGTTATGGACTCGGCTTTGCCACGGAGTCCCAGCTCAAGGTGTACCGACATCCGGATGTGGTCCCCCGACCACTCGATATGGAGATGGCCACACTGTCCACTTATCTACTGCGCCCAAATACCGAACCGTCTGAACAACTTGAACGGTTTCTACAACGGGTCAGTCGCAGTGATCGATCTCCCGGGGAACTCACTATGGAAGAAGACTAACGCTATGGACTGGATTTGACCCTGTTGTCCAGTTGCGCTTCCGTAGCCTCTATAAGCACTCCTGCACGACAGCCCAATGCATTTGCGATTTTTAAAATCAAAGCGAGTGTCGGCATATGTTCGCCGCGCTCGATCTTACCCAGATGAGAACGCTCAATGCCTGCAAGATGAGCGAGCTTTTCCTGAGCTATGCCCAAATCGACCCTGGCTTCCCGCACAGCCGCACCAAACGCCAGAGCAGGCTCGGCATCATAAGTCGTGGATCCTACGGGGCGCCCCCGCTGTATTGAACGCTTCTGCATCTGCAAAAGCATCCATTATGGACTTTGCTTAAACCACGTTAAATTTAACTCATTACTGATAAGATAGGCGGAAAATTGTGCAATCGCCATTTCAGCAAATATGGATACTGTCACCTCAGACAAACTGCGCGTCCTGCTATCCCATGGGCTGTCGCATCCTCAACTGGCGACTTTGCTCGCCCGGCAGAGGGCCGAAGAACCACGCGTCAAAGTTCAGCTCAGTGAGTCGGATCCGTCACTAACATCTCGGCAGTTCAGCAATGGGCAATATGATATCGGGATATCCCGATCAGCCATTATTGATGAACAATGGGATGCCGTGCCGCTTTGGCGAGAGCCCTGGGTGGTCGCCACATCAATCCACTCTCCATTGAGGCAAAGCCTTTCAGTTACCATGGATCAGTTGATAGATTGCCCCTTCATCCATTGGGATCCGGTGCTTTGTTATGAAAACTACCGGGAGTTGAATGCTATCCTCGAGTCATTGGGTAACCCTCAGCCCGCGGGCACCCGAGTTGTCCGAACCTTTGATATGATGATGACCTTGGTTGCTTCGGGGCAGGGTGTCACGATCACACCAGCGTCCAAAGTAAAACGATATCTCCCGTGGGGAGTGATTGGTCGCTTCCTGGCCGATGTTCCACTCACGACCACGGTGTGCCTCATTCAACGATCTCGAATAGACACTACGAGCGCCTGGTGGCGATTCAGCCAGAGGGCGTTGTCCATCGATTGGGAGACTAACTGCAAGCTCGCATCAATATAGCCCGGACTATTATGTCCAAGCGCTCACATATCAGTGCGCTTGCACTACCTTTTGGCTATGGTATCTGCCCAGCCACTTAAGAAAAACCGAAGCCATGTGATTTTGAGTACACTAACGAGTACATATTTAAAATAATAAAATTTTTTATTATTTTAAATCAAGTAGTTATTTATATATTTCAAGTCCTCTCCTGGGCACCATTCTTATATTTTTCAAGGCTCTACGGCTCTACCCCATTAACGATAGGATGGTCTCCTCCTCGCTCCAATCTGCATAGCGATGTGCGAATATTGGAGACTTACTTTGTCTAACCGAGTAGGGAGAAGCCATCATGAAACTTAAAACACTCGCAATAGATTTGGCAAAAAATACGTTCTACCTTGTGGGCTTTGATCTGGACAATCAGCCCGTGTGGCGCAAGAAGCAAAGCCGCCGACAGCTAGAAATCTTTATTGCCAAACAAGAACCCCACCTTATTGTCATGGAAGCCTGCGCCAGCGCGCATCATTGGGCCCGCCGATTCAGCCAGCTTGGTCATCAGGTCAAACTATTACCGCCTCAGCATGTTAAAGCTTATCTTCGCGGGCAGAAGAATGACTATAACGATGCCCAAGCCATCGGCGAAGCATCTCTTCATGGCGTCACACGAAGCGTGCCAGTCAAAACGGTTGAGCAACAAGACAAGCAGGCCTTTCACCGTATCCGTCGTCAGCTCATGGGTGAACAGACGCGAATCATCAATCAGTTGCGGGGGTTATTGGGCGAGTACGGCATCATCATTGATACCGGTATTCACCAAGCAAACAAAGCGATCCCCCTTATCCTTGAGGATGCTGAGAATGGTCTGACGCCAAAGTTACGTGAGTTAGTATACCGGCAGTACCAGCGCTATCTCGTACTCAGAGAGGAGCTGGCATGGTATGAGCAACAGCTTGAGCAGGTGGCGAAAACCGATCCCGATGTTAAGCGCTTACAAGATGTGCCGGGATTCGGCCCCGTGAACGCTAATGTCCTGTGTAGTTGGCTAGGCGACGGCACTCAATTCAGTCGTGCTAGAGACGCCTCCGCAGCGCTGGGGGTCGTCCCGAGGCAGCATACGACCGGTGGGCATGACCGTTTATATGGCATTACGAAGCGGGGTGATAGTTATGTTCGCAGCATGGTCGTACATGGCGCTCGAGCAGTGGTCAGCCGTGCCAAAGGAAAAACAGATGCTCTGAGCCACTGGATAAATCAACTGGTAGCAAGGAGAGGCTTCAACAAAGCCGCTATTGCGTTGACCAATAAAATGATTCGCATTGCTTGGGTGTTAGTTACCCGAGGCGAGCGCTATAAACCCGCTCTGAGTATGTAAGCAGACAAAACAGAAAAGAAAAATCAGTAAGGGGTAAGTACTTCCCCCCAAGGTTGCGTAGGTAAAAGCAGAGATAGCAGCACAGGTGAGACCGGCATACTGTAAACCTGAATCCCCCGTTGACCCGATTCCTGAATCGATTAGGTCGTATTAACGTATAGGGCAGTGTGCGCGGATATTTATCGAGGCCAGAAGCTCAGCTTCAATAATAGGCCGGATATACGACAGCAAACCTGGTTCTGTTACCCGCTATTACCTTGCAAAAGAGGAGGAGACCATATACGGGGGATGGCACTCATCTCACTCTGTCAATTACACCGTCCCATCCACAATGGGCCAGCACACGTAATCGATAATTCTCAACCTTTCCAAAACAATACACTCCCGTAATCACTTAGGGCGTCGTCATTATGCTTTCTCATTACGGCCAAACGCACCGAACTACAAGGGCCGTAGTTTTTGTTATTTGATGCGTCTGACTTCAGGCGAGTATACGGCGCTAGCGACCCAAAAACTCTACAGCGTTGTCGTGTAGGATTCTTTGCAATGTCTTATCTCGCAGGCCGAGTTCGCTAAGTTCATCTGCACAGCGTTTCAGATCAAAGCCGTTGGAGCCAATCATAATTTTATTGCGAAGCTGTCGATCCATCGCGCGGATAAGCTCGGGATCCAGTGTCTTGGGGAAATACGCAGAAATATCGCCATATACGTTCGGGTGACGCCACAACATGGAAATGAACTCTGCCGTCCAGGGCCAGCCAGTGTGGGACAGGTTGATTTTCAGGGTGGGAAACTCAATAGCGACATCGTCCACCAGCATCGGCCGACCCACATTGCTCGGCAGCGGCTCGGCAGAGTGCCCGACCTGCAAACCCACTGGCACTCCCAGTTCTACGCACTTAGCATAAAGGGGGTAGCAGCGGCGGTCATTGGGCGCTATACCAAACGTAATCGGGTGGAAGTAAACATAGGTAAAGCCCTGCTCCCGCACGCAACGTTCGATAACGGCTAAACTTTCGCTGATACGAAATGGATTGTAGCTGGCACCGCCGATAAAACGATCAGGATCGGCCTTCACCGCCTGCGCCACCACATCTTCTGACAAATCCATAATCAGTTGATGATGCGAGTAGTAGGACCACATTTTCATGCAGGTTAAAACAACAGTTTCCGCGCCGGTGCGTGCCATGTCTTTGTAAGCGCGATCCAGGTCTAGCGTGGGATCGGGTTCGGTGGGCGGATTCTCTACGTCCACCACCCGGCCCCATTGGGTGGTGATCTGGCCATCTTTGAGCAGAGGTCGCAGCGTGGTGCGGACCATGGTTTGAAACTCTTCGTATTGGAATTCGGGACCCGACAGCCCCGGCGCCACGAATGGCGCGTAGTTCATCACATCGATGATTCCCATAAACGATTGCCTCCTAAATGTCAGTTGTTAGGGAAACTTGATCAGCACTCCATTTATCGTAAAAATCATTGATTCGCTGCATCGCAAGAACGTGATACCCAGCAATTCGTTTTCTATTCATAGCTTTTGACAATAGTGGTTTGAAAGCACTCCCTTATCAACATGAGAGTGCTCATGAACCACCATACCGTCACCACAACAGAATTCACGCGGCACTATAAATATTGTGTATAAAAACCCCCTTCTCCTTAATGGGAAAGAGACTAAAACGCTAACCAGACACGGCGGGGTTTCTCAGTTCTCTTATACCTGCACTTGTACGACGTTTAAGCATTTTCGCTAGCGAATTTGCATCGGCGTATCCGAGCAACCCCGCTATTCCTCAGTCACGCAATAGCGCCGCCGCGCCCATCAAGCCCAAGTTTTCCCTAACAATAACTTTTATAGGCACCTCAGCAAGATAGGCTTCAAAACGGCCTTTTGCTTCAAAACGCTGGCGGAAATTGCTGTCACGCAAGAACCCCAGTAGCTGAGGTACGATACCACCGGCAATATACACTCCACCTTTGGCGCCTAGCGTAAGTGCTAAATTTCCTGCCGTCGCACCGAGTATGTCGCAAAACATCGACAAGGCCTCCTTAGCCACCCCATCCGCACCGTTAAGCGCAGCCCGAGTCACTTGTTCAGGCGTTTTGCAATCGGCGTTAACCCCAGCGATTTTGGATAGCGCCATGTATAACGCATAAATCCCCCGACCGGATAAAAGCCGTTCGACGGACACACGCTGATATTGTTGCTGCAGATAACGCAGAACCGCTATTTCTTGTTCATTTACCGGGGCAAAATCCACATGCCCGCCTTCACCCTCGACCACAAGATAGCCTTGCTCTGTAGAAACGAGACTGCAAACCCCCAAGCCCGTTCCCGGCCCCAGTACAGCTATCGGCCTGTTTGCACACCCCTTCTTGCCACCAATTTGCTGCCAATCATTCAGCCCTAAGAAAGGAATAGCGTGGCCCACTGCGGCAAAGTCATTGAGCAAGCTGACGCGACCTCCCCCTAAGAGCTCAGATAAGCTTTTACGGGAAAATCGCCAAGGGCTATTGGTAAAACGAATGACAGCTTCATCAACGGGGCAGGCTACGGCAAAACAAGCACGCTCAGGGAGGGGCAACCACTCAGATATCTCAGTAACGTCAGATAAAAACCGCGTTAAGACCTGGTCAAAATTAGCGTAGTCTGCCACCGAATAACGGCGAATGCCGTGCAGCCCGCCTGTTGTGGCATCATGAATACCGAAGCGTGCATTGGTACCGCCAATATCAGCCACCATACTCCATGGTTTTAACCCCATTCGTCACGTGCTCTTTATGACCAAAGACCAGCTTACGTTATCGAAGTCCTGCCGCTATCGCTAGCAGAAATCGATAAGCATAAACTTAACGGTTAGGAAAAATAACTCGGAATTCGGTACCTTTGCCTGACTCTCCACCAACCTCTATACGGCCACCGTGACGATCAATGATTTTTTTACAAATGGCCAAACCAATACCTGTGCCTTCAAATTCTTCCCTGTTATTTAGTCGCTCAAAAACACCAAATATCTTGCTGCGACAACGGGGATCAATACCAATGCCATTGTCCCTGACGTACAAGCCTATTTCGTTTTCCGCCACATCGTCCAAGCGACCAATGCTTATCTGTGGTGACTGACTTCTGGCGCTAAACTTGACGGCATTGCTGATTAAATTGGACATTAGCTGCTGAAATTGCGGGGCAATCAGCATCGCCTGCCCCAATGGACTTTTATTCACGTCAGTACCAATTTCAGCAATACGAACTGACAAATCGCTCAGAACATTGTCGACAATTTCGTCCATATTGGTATCGCTAAACTGCTCATTATTACTACCAACAACCGTATAAGAGCGCAGATCATCAATCAGTATCGTCATTCTACTGGCGGCACTGGTGACAAAATTGATCATCTGGGATTCTTGCTCGCTTGTACGACCTGCAAGGCTGTTATCAAGCAGCTCGCCCATTGAGGTAATGGTACGCAGTGGCTCTTTTAAATCATGGGACGCAATGTAGGTGAAATGCTGTAATGCCTCGTTGCTCTCAGCCAGCTCATGATTGCGCCGCTCCAGCTCCGCTTTGACGCGATTTAACTCATCAATCTCCGCGGTGCGTTCTTCCACTAAATTTTGGAGTTTATGCGAAAGGACCTCAAGCTCCTGCTTCTGAGCCAAATTCCGCTCAGACTCCTCCTGTAAACGTACATTTACTTTGCGCAGAGTTTCATTGCTAGGCAAAGCCAGCGCCTTGGGCACCAAAGGCCAAACCAAAATTGCTGTGCCTACCGAAGCGACTGCTGTAATCAGCTTGATTGAGCCACTTAACCAGTAAGCGCCATACCAGACGTTGTATATGTTAACTAAATGAGTCAAGCCACAGGCAAAGATGAATACCCCAAACAGGAGAAACATATAATTAAAATGCAGGTCATCGCGCTTCTTTACCAGATAAACCAATGCAATTGGAATAGTAAAATACGATAGGGTAATTAAGACATCGCTAATAACATGTAGCGCGACCAGCTTGTCATTCCACAGATAACAATGCCCATGGGGGGGCATTTTATTACCCCACAGTGCATTCCAAAAACCGTCCATCCACTCGTCTCTTTTAACTACCGCAGTTCAATATTATTACTGTTCTGTCGGTTTAATCAGTAAATCTTACGTCACATTTAATCACCGTCGTGAATTTAAATGTTAAACCTCACCATGGCAATCAAACAACTTCCCTATGTCAGCTTTATTCAAGCTATTCATTTAACGGTGGGCGAGCTCGACTTTCCGGCCAGCGTTGGGGCTGCCGTTTAAAATCTGTCAGGTCATACCCCATATCAGCAATTTTCTTTTTATAGTGCTGATAATCCGAGTCGGTCATATTCGGGGATCGAGACATCAGCCACACATAGTCTCGGGCGGTTCTGGCGACAATAACTGTTTGATAATCCTTCGAAAGATAAGCGATGCGATATTCAGCGTTAAACGGCCATAGAAATTGCATTTCCCAAAGGGCGTTATTAGAGCCTTCAACCACAGTTGCGGTTGGGTGATAGGTTTTAAGCTCACCATCAAAACTGCCTTCCCTGAAGCGGTACGTTGTGTGAATCTGGCCATCCTCGTCCAGTCGGTACCGTTCTATTCCATTGTAAGCATCCTTCTCTGGATACAGGGGAATAAAACCAATTACATGCCATGCGCCCATAAAGCGTTGAAGATCGACGCTCTCTACCGCCGGTAACGGAGGCTGACTCTGCCCCACCGAACAGGCAATGCTGACAACACAAGCGATGACAAGTAATATTTTCTGGAACATAGCGCCCCCACGTAAAAACCTAAATAAGGTTTTATACGCACATTCAGCCAGTTCAGAGCAACCTATCGTTTAGCGATAATCCAAACGGCGTGAATAATCCCCGGGAAATACCCCAACAGCGTGAGCAAAATATTTAACCAAAACGCGCCGCCGAACCCGACCTGAAGAAAAACGCCTAAAGGGGGTAATAAAATAGCCACTAAAACTCTTATTAAATCCATATTAAAGTCCTCTCTTATTTACATTCCATTTCTGTTCTACGCGCTTTTACGCGTATCCAAGCAAACTGAAGCCAGCGCTGCACTTGGCGGTCAATCACGTCAACGGCAAGCAATCGAGACTCTCTTAACAATCCATGCCAAGGAGATTCAGGCTGTCCGGCGTAGCGCGCCTGACTTGAGCCCGGGCTTGGCCTTTTGAGTATAGCGTATGTGCAAGCCCCCAAAAGGCCCGCGCCTAACACTGTGGACGGTTTTACCAGCTGATGCCGTCCCTTCGCCATGTATAGGCGTCTAAGCTGGCGATTCTGCTTTGCCAGTTGGTATCGTCGTCGTTGCACATTCAAAAATTGCTGCTGGAGATTTTGCTCAGAACTCGTCATTCGCCGCCTCCTTCACTGCAGGCATGCTCAACTGACCGATACTTCGTAACAAAAGCCGCCAACTGCCCCATGTCACAAGCAGGGTTAAGATGCAGCAAACAGCAATACCTACCTCATTAGGAACACCAAAGTGAATGGCCGTTGAGAGCAGTCCTGCCAACATCAACAGCCACGCGGTGACACCCATCAGCACCATGACCAAACCGCAAACCACCACTTTCACTAAAGCCAGCAACCATATTTGTGCTCGCAGCTGCCCGGCCTCAAAGAAAAGTAGAAGCTGATCCATATGCCCAGAAGCCAACCCACTCAGACCTTCTGGCACTTGGTTGCCAGAATCCTCAGTTTTAGCATTGGCAACTTGGTCATTTTGCTCTGGAGATGACATTTTTATGTCCTAAACAAAAAGGGGAGTTATTTCCTGAATAAAAAGGCCACAACTGCGCCGACCAAAAATGCCAAGCCTATTGTCTTCAACGGATTAGTTCGCGTGTAATCGCTAACCGCGCTACTCACCTCATCCGAACGGTTCTTTGCTGAATTGGCCAATTGCTCAGCCTGCTTACGTAACTCATCCGCCAGGTTATGGAGCTTTTCTTCTCCACTACCTGCCATAGTCGCTGCACGGTTCACCGCGTCATGGGCCCTCTGCGCAGCTCGGTCCACTTTGTCATGTGCTCCTGCTGTGGCTTGTTCATCTACATAAGAGTTTGATGATTCTTGTGCCATAAGACCTTCTCCTTTTAACGTTTCCAAAAAAGTACCTTAACAATTACGATGGCAAGCTCGCAGGTAAAGTTCAGTTTTAATATTTAAAAAATCAAACTTAATCACCCACCTGTTAACAACCCCGGTTAACAATGGGTTTAGCGGTTTTTCCTTCATTCTCCCCCTGCTTTTTTATAACGCTATCAAAATACAAAAAATAAAATATTGGAACTGATTTCATAAAGACTGTCTGATTAACTGAAGTCATTAACATTAGGAGAATTTATGCTCGGCTGGTCGCTGGTATTTTTTCTGGTTGCCGTTATCGCAGCGGCGTTGGGCTTCGGTGGCATTGCAGGTGCAGCAACAGGTATCGCCAAGATACTGTTTTTTGTCTTCCTCGCATTGCTAATTATTTCTCTGGTTGCACAAGCGGCTAGAGGCCGTCCTCCCAAGCTATAAGCGAGAACACGGACCTTTAACGTAAAACTTAAACATGGAGAATGACGATGAATAGAGATGTTGCAGAAGGTAAATGGAAACAGTTTAAAGGCCAAATCAAAGAAAAGTGGGCAGATCTGACAGACGACGATTTGGACCAAGCTGAAGGTAGCAGTGACCGATTTGTCGGCATACTGCAAGAGCGTTATGGCTTAGCCAAAGATGAAGCCCAAAAGCAGTTTGAAGAGCTGAAGAAAAAGATATCTTAACGATCTCTTTTTCGAATCAGGCGCCTCAAAGGCGCCTTTTTTATTCTCGAAAGCATGAGCTGCTGTAAAAAAACAGTATCAAAATCTAGTTATTTCTAGGAAGCAAAGGAGTTCACTATGAAATATTCTAAAACACTGAGTACCGGCCTGATTATTGCCGCCCTTTCCAGCACCAATGTCATGGCAAACACTTGGCAAGGTGAAACCAAAGATGCGTGGCTTGATGGCAAGATAGAAACAGCGTTTATGCTGAACAGCGAGCTAAACAACTTTGAAATCAACACCGATGTGGAAAATGGCGTTGCCGTGTTATCCGGCACGGTTAAAACTGAGATCGAAAAAGACCTTGCTGAAGAAATCACCAACAACATTGAAGGCGTCACCGACGTCAACAACAACATTGAGGTGAAGGAAGATTACACCAGCAAAATAGAGAAAACAGGGGACAATTTCGCCAGAACCTGGAGCGACCTTACCATTACCGCTGGTTTAAATATGAAATATGCCGCCAACGATGACATTGCGGCAACAGAAATTGACGTAGATACTCTTAACGGCAATGTCACCCTGACGGGTACTGTCAAAAGTAAAGCCGCCCACGACTTGGCAATCGAAATAGCGAAAGGCTTTGACAATGTCGTGGATGTTGACGACCAACTGACCATCGTCAGTGAGTCCTAACAGCCCTTAGCTAGCAACCGGCATTTGATTGCCCGCCATTGCCACCTGTAAAAGCAGGTGGCAATTTTTTAATCCTTTCGAAAGTCTCTTTTCTAACATTACAAAGCTGAGTAGCCCGCTCACTTTGTCGATACTACAAAACGATTTGTTCACACGACAAAAACACTTCGTTATTTAAACCGCTGATTAAGCCAATCACGAATATCGTCAACAACCTGTTTTCGATCTGTGGGGCCCTCGTTGACAACATCGTGGTATAGGCCAGGATAAATATTTAAGGTTTTATCTTCTGAAGCACTTTTCTCATACACCCGCTCACTAACCGTATGAGGCACCAGCTGATCCTTTTCGCCGTGCAAAATGAGCAAAGGCAGGCTTAACTCAGCAAACCGCTCAGACAGTGACGGAACAACCCGAATAAGTTCAGCAAGGGTTTTAAGGGGAATTTTAGTGCTGAGATTTAAAGGGTCGGCCTTAAAATCACTAACCATTGCCGGATCTCGACTAAGCATATCGGGGGCAAGATTGGCCGTTGGCAGATTGGGCGCGACCGCAGCAAGAAGCTCACAAACTGTTCTCATAGAGCCGGGGATTTTATCAACAGAGAGCGCCGCTCCTGACAACATTAACCCCGCCAAACTTTGCTGGGTAGATAAAGTGTACGCAAGCGATATAGCACCGCCCATACTATGCCCAAATAATACTCTAGGTACAGCTAGTTGGCTTGCTAACAGGGTGTCTAAAAATAACTTCAAATCCGCTACCGCATAAGAAAAATCTTCAACTTTTCCCCGATGGCCATAAGAGTGACCATGCCCACGGTGATCAATGGCATACACTGAATAATTCTCTGCCACTAATGTTTCTGCTAAATGTCGATACCGCCCCCCATGCTCCCCCAAGCCATGACACACAACGACAACCGCATTGGGTTTCTCCACTTCCCAGCTCTGCCAAAAAATTTTCACACCCTTTTGACCTAAAAAATAGCCATTGCCTTGATTCACAAACACGCCCTCACATCCCATGTACTTTTTACAACTTAGCAACGGCAACCGAATAATTCGATGCGTCAGGCCAGTTACTTAAGGTATCAACAAACTGTTGCCGGACTTCTTCAACATTTTTGCTCATGTCTGCATCCGTCCACGCACTTACATCAATCGGTTCCAGCACACAAATATCAACCGTACCCGCGCGAATAGTTTGATCATTGCGCGCCTGAATTTCACCAGAATTACGAAGGACCACCGGCACAATTGGCACACCGGCTTGCCTGGCAACATAAAATGCACCTTTTTTAAAGCGTCCTAAATTCGGTGAATAGGAGCGCGTGCCCTCTGGTGCTATACCCACTGAAAGCCCTTTTTTTAAACGCTCGACCACTGGTTTTAATGTTTCAATCGCACTCTGGGTATTACTCCGATCAATAAAGGACATTTCAGCCATTTTCAAAAAAGGTCCGATAATTGGCGCATTGGCGGCTTCTTTTTTCACCACTCCTGTCGCGCCGCGACGAATAATATTACAGAAGATAAAAAAATCGAGCTTACTCTGATGATTGATAATAAAAACAGCCGGTCTTGCCTTCCACAAGTTATGCTCGTTAATCACATTGATTTTTACGCCAGCCAAGGCAAAGCCCACATCACTCCCCACCGAGGCAATCAAATCAACCGCTCGACGTGGATCTTGGTAAACGCGATTATAAGCAAGTCCCGCCAGCATCGTTGCCGTCATCGCAGAATAACAGCCCACCGTCCCCGCCAATGCTTTTAAGGGTGCCCTGCGCCGCATAGTAAAATCGATAATCGGCCAATCCGATAAACGTGCCTCGGAGCGGAGTATACGATCAGGGTTAATGGCCGTGGCCCGGCCTACACTATTTAAAAAATCAATATCTTCATCACCGTTGGCATAGCCATAGCTTTGAGACAGGTCAATGGTCTGTTTTGTAGCAAACTGCTTAACCGCTGCAGCTTTATTGGCTCCCCAAGCAGGATCACCAGACAGCCGGCCGGTAAGCACGCCGCGCTTCACCTCAAGTTTGCTTGCCAGAATGTGTTTAATGCCGTATTCCTCTGCAAGCCCCTCTATTTGATAGCGGGTTGCAGAGGACGCAATTGCCACCGTGTGCCCTGCTTTCAAATGTGCTTTAACCAGTGTGAAACCCTCGTGATACATGCGTTTGGCCACCCGCTCGACAAACAACCGCTGCCAGTACGCGCGCATCTCACTCTCTTTGTACCCCGCCCATTCAGTCATCAACTCTTGAAATAACGCTTTAAAGCCAACTGCATCAAGATCTGTTTTTAACGGTGCTTTTAAAGCGGTCAACAGCTCTCTCTTAGTAATTTCACGCTTTCGAATTCTATCTTTGAAATACTCTGCTGCCGAAAAACCGTCAATCAAGGTGCCGTCAAAATCGAAGAATGCCCCCACCGCTGGACCTTGTGGGCCGCTTTCAATATCTGCAATTGCATTTTTCAAACTCATTTTTTTCAAACCCCTAGCGGCCTTCCACTGACTATTTTAAGCATTTTCCAAGCGATGGGAGGATACCCTTACCACTCAGCTTTACTAATCATCATGACAGTTTAGTGCTACTGCGTTTATCATTTGTGAAACCCTCAAGCACTTCTAGTTCATTCAGCAATATCCATGCCGCAGAATATCTTTGTTTGTGCCACACAAGGCATCCGCCTCACAGCCGTATCACTCACTTTAGATCAGCGTTCGTTTACTGAAGGCGCCTTGATGGACCGCAAGTCCCAATAAAATTAACGCCGCCCCGGCCAGCATTGCCGGTGTCATAACCTCACCAGCGACAACCACCCCTAACAACATCGCCATGACGGGTGTAATTAGCGGTATAAGGGAAACCGTATCTACCGACAGATGCTTGAGAATATAGTAGTAAGACACAAAGCCCAGCAACGAGCCAAAAATTGACAAATAAAGTAATGAGACTAGTGACAAATAACTAAAAGTGGGCCACTCAAGCTCCACCAGAAACAGCCATGACAGCAACATTCCCGGCAACGCAAAAGTCATTGCCCCCAACGCTTGTTCCCATGGGTCAACAATCATTTTTTGATTCAGTTTTTTCACCCACAGAGCACTTGCCGAAAACAAAATATTAGAGATAAACATCAGTCCAAAACCAATGTAGCTGCTTTCTGAGAGTGCGCCATCCCCTACAACCAACACGACGAGACCGATAAAGCCAACAATCACAGCAAGCAATTTACGCGGCTGTAACAAACTTTCACCCAATATCGGCTTTGCAAGTACTGCCGTGACTAAAGGCGTCAAACCAAACAGCAATGAAATAAGCGCTGAAGGTAAATACTCTGCAGCCATGTAGACCAATGCCATATTCGGAAATAGACTGATGGAGGCCGCAAAATACAGTTGCCAATGCTTTCGCAGTGACAAACCACGCTTACCTATTAGCGTGCAGATTGCACTGCCCAAGATAAACGCTAACAGAATACGCAGACTCAAACTGACAATCGGTACTAAAGTATCGCCACCTAGCTTTATCGCCAGCGGCGTCGTAGACCAAATTAAAATGACGAAGCCATAGGCCAGCCTTACAAGCATCTGTCTTTCCTCTAGGGCGTGCTAAGCCCAATACTTGCCGAGACATTTCTGACCCAAAAAAAAGGCCGCAGATGAAATGTCTGCGGCCTTTTAAAAAAATTTTGCTAATCAACTCATCACAAAAAAATTTCACCTGCCGCAATATCTCGCGTCCAACGCACACAAGTGCGAAGGACAGTGGAGAAAATGACGGCAAAAAAAGTAAACATGGTTTGGCTTGTCGTTTTGATAAGTAAGCTACGACTATAAGCAGGCACAGGAACGAGCGCAAGTACAATCACCGCATTCACACAAGATCACCGTAGTACAAGGGTGTACACTCTGCAGTAGGATAAAAACCAATAACACGTTTACGGTTACACATGACCTCTCAGTTTAATTTCAATGGCTTCGATACCATTATTGTCGGCGCTGGCAGCGCGGGTTGCGTACTGGCCAACCGACTATCCTCAAATCCCAATCGTAAAGTCCTGCTATTAGAGGCCGGGGGCGATGATAACTGGCATTGGTTTCATATTCCTGTGGGCTACCTTTTTGCCATGGGTAACCCCCGCAGCGACTGGTGTTACCAGCTTGAGCCCCAGCCTGGGCTAAACGGCCGCACGCTACCCTACCCCCGAGGAAAGGTGCTTGGCGGTTGCAGTGCGATTAACGGCATGATTTATATGCGGGGCCAAAGCCAAGACTATGAGCAATGGGACCTACCCGGTTGGCAATGGCGACATGTTTTGCCGCGCTTTAAAAAATCTGAAGATTATTATGGCGGCCCAAGTGCGTTTCACGGTGTCGACGGCGAACTGAGGGTTGAACAGCAACGTTTGCGCTGGCCCATTTTAGATGCCTGGCGAGACGCCTGTATCGAGTACGGCATTCCCCCTACCGAGGATTTTAATACCGGGGACAATGAAGGCGTCGGCCTTTTTCATGTTAACCAGCACCGGGGCTTACGCTGCTCCGCCAAGCGGGCATTTCTGCGCCCCATTATAAAACGGAGCAACCTCCACATCGTCACCGGCGTGATGGTAGACAAACTGCATTGGCAGGATAATCGCGTCAACGGGCTAGATGTCACTTTTCAAAATACGCGCCAGCGAATTGAGTGCAGCGGTGAAGTGATTTTATCTGCAGGCGCCGTTTCAAGCCCCTGTATTCTGCAGCGTAGTGGCATTGGCGACGAAGCCACGCTCAAAAAAGCCGACATCCCCTGCCGAAAAAAACTGGATGGCGTAGGTGCCAATCTACAAGACCATCTACAAATACGGGTGCAATTTCAGGTAACCAACGCCACCACCCTAAACTGCCTCAACCGCAATTGGCTCGGAAAAACAAAAATGGGCTTGGAGTATATATTGCGGCGCTCTGGGCCATTGTCCATGGCGCCAAGCCAGCTCGGAGCCTTTTTTAAGTCAGACCATTACCAAGAGCGCGCAAACCTCGAATACCACGTTCAACCCATGAGCGCCGAAAAACTGGGCACCGAGCTACACCCCTTTCCTGGTATCACGGCCAGTATTTGCAATCTTAGACCCAGTTCCCGGGGGCGAGTCGCTGTCCGGTCAGCCGACCCCAGCCAGCCGCCATTAATTGACCCACACTATTTGGCCACTGAAGACGATCAGAAAGTGGCGGTGCAATCTATCCAAATTACCCGCGAGATTGCCCGCCAGTCTGCGAGCCAAAAATTCCAACCACGGGAAATTAAACCGGGGCCGCAGCTACAAAGCCCCGAGGAGCTTGCCAAAGCGGCAGGCGACATTGCCACCACTATTTTTCATCCTGTTGGCACCTGTAAAATGGGCCACATTGATGACCCACTAGCGGTAACAGATAGCAATTTAAAGGTGCGCGAGCTAGACAATTTGTATATTGCCGATGCGTCAATTATGCCCACCATTACCAGCGGCAATACCCATGCGTCAGTAGTCATGATTGCAGAAACCCTTGCCGAGCACCTTAAGGATTAGGCGACATTTCTAGCTGGGATTGGAGCTTAGCTGCCCCGTAAGTCAGGGTGATTTTGCCGCGCTGCAGGCCCCATTTCTGCAAGCTGCATATCAATCATCGCCTGAAAGGCTAGCAATACTTTGTCAAAATTTTGTTCGGCATGCAGTACATTCAGCGCGGCGACCCCCGCTTCAATAGTCGACAAACCGTCTTGCCGGGGCGACTTACGTATGCGGTATCGACTCTGTTCTGACATTTGTAAATGCATACACGGCAAATGCGACAACCATGGATTTAAATGCATAAGTCGACGGACTTTACGCCAAGTGCCGTCAAGCAACAGTAAATAACGAAAACGGGCAGAGCCAATGGCGTCAGCACTGAGGGGGCTGGCACCAGGGTAGACCAACAAGGTGTCGGTCAACCAGTTTTCCCCTAATACCTCTAGCGGGTCAAAAACATCACCAACCAGCAATTGGGCGCCAGCAATGGACTTTGCCAACAACGGCGCCGATGACATTGCGTGCCTGGCTTCTTTAGGGTCTTGTAAAATCACCAATCGATAATCGCTGGCACAGCAAATCAAATAGTCACAAAGACAGGTTTTGCTGGGACGCTCGCAGCGTTGACAAAGGGATCGGCTCATCGGCAAATTGTACCGTAAAGCCAGGCACTAGCGAGCTCGATGTCGCTAAAATCTAATTCGTAAGCCTATCGTTTTCAGCGGGGCTACAGATCTCGCAAGCGATTCGCCGAATGAGAAATTAAGCTCAGCTCCTGCTCTTCCATGTCCAACAACTGTTCCAGCGTACCTGCCGCTGGAGTCGCAGCGCACCGGCTGTGTAAATGGCGATAAAGCTCAATGAGCTGGGCATGAACCTCCAGCACCTCATCTAATAATTGCTCACTGCTAAGAGAAGCCCAATGCAAATCCTTATACTTGGTATCAGGAAGCGGTTGGTTATTGAGAAATTCTGTCACCCAAGTGTCCAGCGAATTCTTACTTTCGGTGTCTTTTAAAGCCAAGATCGTGGTTGCCAAATTCGCCTCATGACGAGCAATATCATCACCCAGTAGCTTGGCTCGCTCATTGGATGAACTGGCTATACTGTCGGGCAAAAATTGTGCAAAAGACTGATGAAAATCCCCTGACCACTGAACAACATCTCCTACCGTTTCAACGTTCATACCGCTACCTCCTTGATTTATGCGTGTTCTTGCTATGACAAGTGGGTGGGTACAGATGTTCAATATTGTCTTTTTATCGGCCAACAGAAAATAGATCAGATTTTTTGGCTATTTAACGGGAATTTTTATACCGGACGTGTAGACAGTATCGGCCTAGAATCAAGACCGAGATAGGAGTAAACATGAAAAAACACACTGCCAATATCGCTTTTATTCCCCATGGGGGCGGTCCCTTACCACTGCTTGGCGAACCTGGACACGCCAAGCTGACTGCATTTTTAAAAAACCTACCCAATTTAATTGCCAGACCAGAGGCCATCATTGTCATTAGCGCCCACTGGGAGACCCCGCACGCGATGCTTACCAGCACAGCCAATCCGTCGCTCATCTACGATTACGACGGTTTTCCTGATGAGAGTTACCATATTCAATACCCTGTTCCCGGTCACCCCGCACTGGCCGCAAAGCTCGGTCATCTATTGGATGCGGCCAAAATTCAAAACCGCTTAACCTCAACGCGCGGCTTAGATCACGGCGTTTTTGTCCCTCTTAAAATAATGTATCCCCATGCAGATATCCCCTGCATACAAATGTCGTTACTCGACAGCTTATCTGCCGAAGACCATCTAAGCCTGGGCAGAGGACTACGCGCGCTCAAAAACGAAAAAATCTTAATTTTAGGATCAGGACTGTCATTTCATAATATGCAGGCCTTCCGCAGCCCAGATATACCCCCAGCTAATATGCACTTTGAGCAGTGGCTGAATGACATTTGCTGTAACCCCAACCTCCATCAGCAACAACGCGAACAGGCTTTACAAAACTGGCATACCGCACCCGGCGCCGCGTACTGCCACCCAAGGGCTGAACACCTGCTGCCTTTGCATGTTTGTTTAGCCATGGCAGACAAACCCGCCCAGCGGATATTTTTTGACAAGATAATGGGAAAGTGGGCTAGCGGCTTTCTGTGGCAATAAAACAACTGACACAACACTGGCGGCTGACGTCATAGTACGCCATTGGTATTAGCGCTTTTTTCGGGGTTTTGGCGCTTTTTTGTTTGGATGACTACTCGACCCGGCAGCCATATCGAGCACGGTAAGAGTCTCTATATAAGCAATAAACCTGTTCAGGTATTGAGGTGATAAATCCCGCATATGGCTGAGAGATTTGATCGCTAACATTTGCGGATTCAGTGGCCCCGGATTTTCTGGCTGAGCATCAAGGGCCGCATTTATGCGCCGCTGATGATTCTGTCGCGCTTGGTTTCTGCGCAGATTCTGCACCGCTTTTAGCTGGGGCTTTTCTTCGGCCTGCTCTTTTGGCTGGGCTGCACTTTTGATTTGAGATTGGCCTTGGTTAGCCAGCTCGCTGAGGCCAGCCTCTTGCCAAGCACTCGTCTGCTGGTCGCTTGCCTGGCCAAAAATGGCCTGCTCCTGAGCGCCCATTGAAGCACTCAAACCGTGACCCGTCTCTGGTTCTGGATTGCTGTAACTTTGATTCAACGCCCGAATAATGTCACTTAATCCGCTGCTACCCGCCCCCGCAGACGCATTAGCATCTTCAGTTTCTGCCAAGGCGTTAACAAGAGGTGCCTGCCCCTCAAGCACAACGAGATGCTGCCGTATCTTGTTTAACAAAACCTCAGCCACCCCCGCGCGCTGTTCTTGCGCTCGAGTCAAAAGGGCTGCCGCTAGCTTAAAACGGGGCTGCTGATCTAAGCCCTGCTTTGCCAGCGCGTCCATCCCAAGCTCCAGCACTTCCAGCTCCGGTATAGAGGCTCTAATCATCAGAAACCTGTACACGGGACTGTTGCCCACTCGAGCCGGGTTCATTAGCGCTGAGGCCATCAGCACTATGCTCAGCCCTAGGAACTGGGGCCATTTCTACCCGGCGGTTTTGAGCACGACTACTGGCATCGTGGTTGGGCACCACAGGTTGCTGAGCCCCAAAGGCTGCGGCGAATACCATTCCGCGGGGCATACCGGCCTCAATCAAAGCTCGGGTCACCGTTAAAGCCCGCTGTGCCGACAACTCCCAGTTGTCTTCGAAATTAAGATTGCCCTGCTGAATAGGTAAGTCATCGGTAAAACCACTCACCATTAGCAACTGGTCGTTTTCGCCGAGGTAAAACGTGAGCGGCTTCATTAAACTGACCAATAGTTTTCGACCTTCCGGTTGCAGCTCTGCGGAATTCAGCGAAAACAACACACTGCCACTAATGCCAATGCGGCCATTTTTTAGGGTAACCCGGCCTTGAGCCAAGGGGTCGGCCAAGGCTTCTTCTAACTCGATACGTCGCTGTTGCTCGGCCTCACGTTTGGCAATTTCTTTTTCTAAGCTTTGCGAAAGCTCAAGCTGAAAGCCCAAGGTCCAAACCAAGAGCAGCACAAAAACCCCAACCAAGCCTGTCATTAAGTCGCCAAAAATCGCCCAGATGGGCGGCTCAGAATTTAGCCCTTCATCCAGTTCAGCCATGATCAAGCCTTGCCATCATGCGCTTTGCGGCCAGCGCTCTCTTTTAGTTGTTCCAGAAGCTCTTGCTGGCTCAGCAAATTGTGATCAATGATTTCTCGGGCCTGCAGTAAATAGTATTCCATTTGCTCATCACTGCGACTGGTCGCTTTATTCAAGCCTTTTTCCAGCTGAGAAAATTGCGCCATCATCTTCTGATTAGAGTCGCTAAACTGCTCTACAGCGGTGGTGAACACCTCACCTAAGCTGGCTAACTCCGTTGAACTCGCGGCAAAATAATCAACTAGCGATACCAATTTATTAGACTCATCATCTACCTGCTTGGCAAACTGTTGATTGACCTCGCCCAGCTGCTCTGCAGAGCGATCTAGCAGTGCCTGTACCGCAGAGGACTGGGTTTGCGCATTGGCCTCCAAAGAAGCCGACAGTTTATTAAGCTGGGCCATTAATTGCTGTCGCTCTTCAAGCAAGGCATTATCCCGCTCAATATTGTTAGAGATTTCGCTTCTTAGCTTAGCAATTACCTCAGCAGCAGCCTTGGGTGTTTCTGATGCGGTTTCAATCAAGGCCCGCATCGGTTGCTCTAATGCTGTGCCCAGTTCAGCAAGGCGCAACGCCGCAATATCTTGCAGTTTATCTAATTGACTTGCCGCGGCCGCGCCGCGACGGCTCTCTTCGTCTCGCAACGCCGAAAGCTGTTCTGCGAACGTCGACATCAAGGTATCAAAACGCTGTTGTTGATCTTGCTGCCACTGTTGCTCACCGTTCTCTCTCGCCTGAAGCAAGCCCTCACTACGGCTGATAAGCTCTAATAACTTAGCTGCCGAGCTGTCATTACGCTGCTGTTCAGTGTCTCTCAACTTGTCGAGCTGGCTAGACATGGTCGCCTGCAATGCTTCAAAGCGTGACTGTTGGGCATCCAGCCATACCGCTTCACTACCCTCTCGCGCAGAAATTAAAGCCTCGCTCTGAGTCAGCAACGCATTAATTTGCTGGCTCGCCTCGGCAGCATTACGCCGACCATTGACGGCTATTTCTTCAGCCGTGCCACGCAGCAGCGTGGCGGCTTCGTCCAAGCTCCGCTGCCAGTTTTCTTGCTGGGACTGGCCGTGAACATGCTGCTGCGCCAGCCATTCTTGGCTGGCCGTACTAAAGTCATTAAGCAACGATCCACCGGTTTCTGAAAACTGCTCTTGTAACACCACAAAGTTTTTTGCCAGTGTTTCTGCCAACTCAGTATTGGCGGCATGGTGGTGTTTAAGACCACGTTCCCATGCACTACTGACCGCCGATGAGGTTTCGGAAAATGCCGTTGTCATGGTCGTAACTTGATCGGCAAGCGCGCTATTCAAACGCTGTTGTTCTTCGTGCTGCTGTTTAGCCAGGGTATCCAAAAACTGTGCTAACACCGGCTGCATGCTCTCACCCGCCAATTTTCCGCTGTCAGCAAGGCTTTGTTTGAGCGAACCGTCTACCGACTCCGCTAATTGCGTAAAGCCCTGGGTCATCCCCTCTTGAAAGCGCTGCTGTCTGGCGCTGAGGTTTTCTCCCAGTGAGCCCGTCATTTCAGCTAGCTTTTGTGCCAAATTTTCTAATTTACCTGCCACTGCGGGTAAAGCCTCGGCCTGTTGCTGCAAGGCCTGGTAAGTTTGGCGCCGCTGATGACTCAGTGAATACGCTTTAAAAGCCCCTGACATTTCGGCATCCAATTGCCGGGAACTCGCCAACCGCTGACGGCGACTCAAGGTAGAAATCAACCCCAACATTGCCGACGCAGTTACACCAGCTACCGAAGTGGCAAAAGCCATTCCCAAGCCCTGAATAGGGGCCGCCAAACCAGCCCGTACTGCTGCCAGCTCAGTGCTGCCTTCCAGAGCACTGACAGCGCCCTGGAGGGTTGCCACCATGCCAATAAAGGTGCCTAGCAAGCCCAGCATAACCAGCAAACCCACCAGATAAGGGGTCAGCACTGGCGCGGGCAAACCTAAATGCTCGCCCTGAATGCGCTGATGTACCGCGTGTTGCAGCGACGGGTGTAACTTACTCAGCCATTGCTCAAGAGACGCTATTCCCTCTCGGGATTGCAGCAGCGCTGCCTCCAACGACGCGGTGGCCGTTTGATAGCGCATCAGCTCTGAAAAGCCCACGCTATAAGCTCCGGCAATTAATACCGTCACTAGCAGCGCCAACAGATTTGAGCCAATAAAAGAACTACCCATCCACAGCACCACAATGGCGCCAAGGGCAAAACACAGGATAGAAATAGCTTTTGTTATATTGGTCATGGAGTTTGAGTTTCCTCAGCGTCTAAGGCTTCCAATAGCCCTAAAACCGGCAGCAAGCGAAAATCTAATTCCGCCAACAGCAGGTCCTGCATTTCATTATAAAAATGCCGCAACCAGCCATGAGGGCCAAGCCAATTATCTGGCTCCCCAAATTCACCACTGGTTTGGCTCTCAAGATAGTGTTCAGCGAGTTGTTTGAAGCGTCTGCTCAAGGTACGTGGCACCGTTGCGAGCAGGCGGCGACTGTGGTCAAGCAAGGGTTCTGCAACGATCCGGTCTAGCGCCGATAGCTTCGCCATGTCAGGTGAATGCGCTGACAAACATTGTCGCAACGAATTTCTCAGTTTGAGAATTCGATGGTCCATCTCGCTTTGATGCAACATATAAAAACGCTGATAGGGCTGATAACCCTCGGCCAGATCCGCTACCGTTTGACGGCTTGCCCTAGGCAGCAAAAACGGCACCGAACCTGCGTCGGAGCGAAAACTGTCCGCGATAAACGTTAAAATTGAGCCCCTTGCCTCCCAAAAAAGGGCGCTGGCGTCTGTCTCCAAAGCGTCGGCCGGTGGCTTAAACCGACTCCGAGTCAACGCTCGCAAGGCATCAGCTAACGTAATTGAATCAGAAAGATCAATTAGCCCCGCCAGTTTATCTGCCACGCTTGCTGTGGTCGGCGATTCAAGCTGTATTCCCAAGTTTGCCAAGGTATGAAGCAAGCGGGTGTCAGGATTTTGGGCGGTCGCCGAAGATTGGCTCATATTACCTATAGCTTAAGCGCCACACTGCACAGGCGGCGGGAGATTAGCTGGATACCGGAGATTGTCAGCTGCAGATTTTTTGGCCGCTCATTATCGCCATTTTATCGACAGGTTCAAGCACGGTCGGACTTTACCACCCATAGCCCACCACTACCCCGGCCATATTCCTGCCACAACGCTGGCGACCACATCCGCCGATATCAAGCCCACTGTTGGGCTAGCGCATCATAGAAGACTCGTCACTGACGAGTGAGGACCCATTACGATTACAGGCATATAATAAGTATAATGGATGCATCTTTATATGGGCTTAGCCAACCGCTATGAAACTGACCAAACAAACCGATTTCGCATTTCGCACCTTACTTTTTTTAGCAGCCAAGCCTAAAGAGCAGCTGTCTAACATTCAGCAGATTTGCGACTTTTACGATATATCAACCAACCATATCTCTAAAGTGGTGATGCGCTTAGTGCGAATGGGTTACATAGAAGCGGTAAGGGGCAAAGGGGGCGGAATCCGACTTGGCTGCGCGCCAGAACATATCCAGCTGATCAATGTGGTAACCGAATTTGAAACAACCCTACGCCCCATCAACTGCAGCGAGCAACCTTGCCGAATTATTCGCAACTGCCGACTAAAAGGCGTACTCGGCAATGCGATGCAAGCATTTCTTGACGCCCTTTCTGCCTACACTTTAGCCGACATGGTTGACAGCGACCTAGAGGCCATTGTCTTTTCAAACTGAGGCATTAGCCTTTTCAAGCTCGGCCCCAACTAATGGTGACAAGGTAGCTTACGCTCCACGTACCGACAGGGCTTCGCCTTCAAAAAGAACCCCTTGCCACCCGGTTTGCATAAAGTTACGGATATTCGCGTGATCACTGCCCGCCGGATTAGCCAACACGTCCTTGCTGTAATAATCACCAAAGGCATTTAAGGTCGCGGCAAGGGAAAGTTGGTGGCGCTGGGCAAAGGCAAAAACCTTACAAGAACCATTGTTTTCCCCTGCGGCATTATCTTGCTCGCCATTGCGAAAAGCGGTTGGCTTAAAATCATATTCGCGATCAATCACCTCCATAACGTTGCTAAAAGCTACAGGGCCTTGCTCTAACTGGGCGATAAGGTCTTGCTCTGTCATAGCTACTCTCCAAATTTTGGGGCCGCTATTCTAACCTTATTGTCATCTTTATCTGAGGATTCTGGGATGAGCCTAGACGAAAATTTGATATCATTGCCGCCAATAAAAAATTTTACCAGCTGTTAGGGAGAGTCCAAATGCAAGGCCTAAGCAACGATAATGGCGAGAAATGTCCCTTTGATCTCAATTTTGAAGCGGACACCTTTAAAGTCGGTGACCTGGTAAGCTACCGCGTGAGCGGCAGCATGATGGATATGCCCTTTGTTGGAGTGCTCTCAGAAGTGCACGATGACTATGTATTATTAGCTCACTTTGATGGCAGCGAGACGCCAGCAGGGCCTTTCATGCGAGGCACTAGAGAAAGTCGACCGGTGGTGAGCGAAGAAGACGCGTTAAAAGACTAAACACAAAAATCCGGCTGCTTGCCGGATTTTTTGCGTGGGCGCGAATCACCTAGTGAATAGGAACCCGGGTATTCCACTGCCGGTTATCGTGTCTATAACGATTATCTTTATGCCCCTTATCCCGGCGCCCGTTATCCTTATACTCCTTGTTTTTATGGCCGCCGTTATCTCTATGCCCTTTAGAAGCGTGTTGGCCTGCGTGGTAATCATTTCGGTAGTACTTATTAACCTGCACATACCGCCTGTCATGGTATTGCTGGCCGTAGCCGCGACGATCATTCCGGGAGTTATGCTGGTAATACCTGCCACCATGGGCAACATGACGATCATAACAGGGCTGGCGACCACCATTATGATAATGGTAACTGACCTTACTCCGCCGATGGCTATCGCTGTCCTTAACAGCATAGAGCAACGCTGCACCCACCAAAACCGCAGCGACAGCCTCGGCGCCATCGGCCCTGGCAGGTTTAGGGTTTAAACCAAGCACTACCGCAACCGCCAGCAATGCCAACAATGCTCGCTTTTTCTTACTGAAAACGGCCGAAGCCATGACTGTATTCATAGCGTATTCCTCTTTGTGTCAGGAATACGCTATCAATATGTAGCTGAACGACAACTGAAGGCTAGATCAGAAGTTGGCTGCAGTGGTAATTTGATCACTTAAACCATTGCAACGCTGGGCAGCTGCCGCACGAGCATCCATAAAACCTGCAATGTTAAAGCTATCCTGATTCACGCCAAAAAGCGCTGCCATGGCAGGGTCTTCCTGAGGCATCGACACAGTTAGCCTTTGAGACTTTCCAATTAAGTCAATAACCGCATCGTTAGCATAAACATGCGAAAACATAACTAAATGCTTATTACCGCCCAGTTCTTTAATAGAAACCACTTCTAAGGGCATTTCTAGACTGATGCCGTCAAAATTAGCCAGTACATTCACCCGCTGCCCTGACAAAGACCAAATATCGGCTCGATCGCTGGACCAAATCAGGTAAAGCTCATCGCTGGCACAGATATTACTGTGCTTAAGCATGCCAAACTGATGTTGACTCATCATTGATCCGGGCACGGTATAGCCCGTAGAGTGAGAGATAGGCTCAACTTTCCAAGCATTTCGCTCACCTGCGATAACGCCTGAAACCATAAAAAATACAAACAAAGCAGATATTGATTTATAAAAATACTTCATCTCAAACCTCGGCATAATCATAGTGTTTTTATCATTATTAATTTTTATTTTTAGCCGTAAAAAAACATATACGTAGTCACCTAAATCGATAAACCCGTCACAAAAAAACCATTAAAATCTAAGCTAACGATACAAACAAGTCACCAACGGTACATAAATACGGTCGAGTCACACACAGCTGCAGCAACTAAAAACAACGAGTAATAGCATGCAACTATCAAATCAGCCCTCGCGTACAATCACCCCTGATAAGCCTCATTTAACACCACCAGCTAATGCTTGCCGTCAAATTCCACTATCAACAAGTACATCCAAGACGATTTCTTGCTACCCTAAGCCCGCTGAAAACGACGTTAAGACACCCATTGCTAATATTGCGACACTATAACCAGCTCATCAAGCGCACACTATGAAAAATGAAACCCTAACCAACTTTGACTTTAACCCCGACCAGAACAATGCAGGCATCCACCCGGAGCTGACTTTACACTTTTCTGCTGCCAATGGCTTTCCCCTTGGCGCTTACCGACATTTCCTAGCCCCCTTTTACGACCAATATACCGTCATCGGACTGGAAAACAGGGGAGCATGGCGCGCCGACCCACCACATCGCGCCTTTGGCTGGACAGATCATGCCAACGACATAATCACAATGCTTGAGCAGCGCCGGCAAAAAGGCAAAGACAGCAAGGGCATCATCGCCATAGGCCACTCAATAGGCGGAACCGTGAGCGCACTAGCCGCACATAAGCGCCCGGACCTGTTTCGGGCCGTTATTATGATTGACCCCGCTTCTCCACCGGGGCGGTATTTCTGGCGCCTACCCAAGCAGATTATTCAAGCAATGATGCGGCGCCATCGCCTGGTAACCGGAACCAGTAAGCGGCGCTTTCAATGGTCTTCTCGACAAGAGTTTATTTCAACAATAAAAGAAAAAGCCGTATACCGAGATTTCAGTCCGATAGCATTACAGGAATACGCCGAAGCTGGCTTGATCGAAGATGACAATGGTGGCTTTGAACTCCGCTATGACAGAGCCTGGGAGGCTCACAACTTCTTAACCACCCACGCGCCTTGGCCCGCGCTGAGAAAAAGCCAGACTCCCACCCTGCTGCTACGAGCAGAGAAATCCTATATGCACAAATCAGAGGACTTTGAATTTCACAGTAAGCGCTTACCAGCATGCGTCGATACAGCTGTTATTCGTGGCGCTGGACATATGGCGATTCAAGAGGATACTGACCAAGTCACTCAAATATGCAAGGACTGGCTCCGCAAGCAAGGCTTGCTTAGCCCACCGTTATAAGCTGCCACCTGTGAGTATCAAACAGACCACCTCTATGTCGCCGAGAAATTTCGCTTACTATCTTTTCTGCTACCTCTTTTACGCCACCGTATTAACGGCATGCGCTGGACCAGCGCCCGCCCTTAACACAGCCCAAGGCGACCAATGGCAAGCCGTTAGCTATGACGGGAGCCGAATTGGACACCGCCAAATCCGTCGTATTCAAAGCGCCGCGCTTGTGACCACAACACAATGGCTGAGGCTGAAATTACTGCAACCTGGAGCGGGAATTTCAGACAGTGAAACACGGCTTGAATACATAGAAACACGCTCTGGTGAAGCTATTTCAATAACAAAACAGCTTAAAAGCCCTAGCGCCAATTACCGTATGACCGCTGTAGTTGATGGCGATACGTTGCTTGTTAAGCCAGGTAGAAACAAAAGCGATAACAAGCGCTACCCACTACCCGCGAACTTCTTGCTTCCTGAAGGCCAGCGTTTAGCAATGCACCAACAAACCGGAGAACGCCGAAGCCTAAGCTATAGCAGTTGGAGCTTCTCTGACATGGCTTTTGAAGATATTAGTCTAACCGCCTTTAAAATTAAGGCTTCAATCAGGGAAGAAAATCAAAAAACCAACGCCGATTATCACTGGGAGATACACCGCACCGTCAATAACGATACAAACCCAACAACCACTATTCTTTACACTGACGCCGACTTTTACCCCCTGGCGGAGCAGAGTCAGAGCGCAGGCAAAGCTTTCGCCATAGAGACCTGTAATAAAGACTGCGCTCTAAGTGACTTTGTGCCGCAGACGCATGTTTACCGGCAAATCATACGTTCACCCTATCGCATTAGTGAGCAAGCGCTTTCCGGAAAAATTCGTTATCAACTCATTGGCCCCAATTCAATACAACCACCTATAACCCGAGACCAGAAAGTCGAAAAGATCGAAAATGGCTGGCAACTCACCGTTTGCAACAACTGTAATGCAAACGAACCCAGCACATCTCCGGCGCAACTTAGCAAGGCGCTGCAAAGCAATTACTGGCTTGCTGCCGACAATCGTGTTTTTAAAAGCGTGATCTCCCAACGTTTGGATAAGAAGCATTTTACGGCCGCAGAAAAAATGCAATTTCTTACACGTTTGGTGACCCGCCATATGAGTGAAGTTGCCGACTATACGGGCTACGCTACCGCCTTAGAAGCGTGGCAAAACCAAACAGGCGATTGCACGGAACATGCCTTGTTGCTGGCAACGTTGGGCAAGGCAGCGGGTATCCCCACCAGGGTAGTCATCGGGCTGGCATATAATAACGATCGATTTCTGGGAAGGCGCTTTGTCTTCGTTCCCCATGCTTGGGTGCAGGCATGGACAGGGGAAGGCTGGCAGAACTATGACAGTGCTTTGGGGAAATTCAATGCGGGTTATATCACTTTGGGACTTAGCCAGGGTGAACCTGCGGTCTTGCTAAAACTTAATGAGCAGCTGCACCAACTCGAACTTCGTTCTGCGGTGCAGCTTAAATCTCGTTAACCGCTTATTCGTAAACGACAGGCATCTCTTCCAGAGTCGCATCACCGGCCATATCAATATCAGCAACCTTTACTGCATCACTGCTACGCACGGCGCCCACGACAGTCACCTCTTCCATCAACTTCACAGGCTCTTCAGCCAAAACCAAACTTGGCAAAAAGGCCATTGCAACCAACGCCACTTTAAGCGCATTACCCATGATATTCTCCTCTAAAGGTCGACATCGACCTGTTCAATTCAGCGACATAACAGCCCAATACAGAAGAGGGCTAATGGCGGTGAATTCTGAGGCATAAATATGACAGGAGAGTTACAACAATATGACAATACGGAATAATTGATGAATTTTTTGTGAATTCACCCCGCGCAAACAAGCATTGTTTTTCATCACTGCACAAAAAAGCCCCTCCAAACCATGAAAGGGCTTTTACTTGTGACAGATCCAAATGCTTAACGAGATCCATTATTGAATCTATCAAACAAGCAGGCCAACGGCTTGCGCCTGAGCAATATGCGGTTTTAAAGGTGATTAATTAGCCGATTTGAAAGCTTGGACTGACTTGTTGAACGTATCAGACGTTTCTTTCATTTCATCAACTGTCGTATTATAGCTTTCAAGTAACTTCTCTCGTTTTGCATCATTGCATTCAAGGTAGGCCTGACCTGCAGCCACATACTCCTTTACCACTTTTTGTGTAGCAATAAGCTCTTTCTCTGAAGCGCTGTCACCTTCAGGAATTTTTGGCTGATCAGGCTTATCACAGTCCTGATTACCGGCAAATGCGGTTAACGACAGACTAGTTGCCAAAATTGCCGCCGCAGCGGAATAAGCAAATTTCATTATTCTTCCTCCAATATGCGTAGGGCTTAAAACGCTAACATGTAAAAACCCCATTTTGTACACCTGAGCACATTTTTACCGCCTTTTTTGCCTCGGGCAGAACCTCTGCAACAATCTACTGTCTCTTACTGTTGGTTCACAGCATTTCTCGCTAATATACCGCCTCAGATTGAGAAATTTAGACGCTATCACGCTATCACGCTATAGTTAGTCGTGACCTCAAAACAAAAAATAAAGAGCGCACCACATGCCGTTAAATCGTTTTGCAGTCGGCAGTTTACTAGCCATCCTCGCCAGCTGTGCCAGTCAAGCACCGTTAGCACCACCCAATCAAGATGCTGTCGCACAACTGCTCCAAGCAGAAAGCCTTTACCAAATCGACCAGATTGACCCGCTCTTCCCTGAAGAGAACTTGCTTGCTCTTAATGCGCAAATGCGCTTTTTCGTTCAAGAAAATGTTCCCAGCGTTCTATCACCTCGGGCAAAACTCAATTATCTACTAGACGCCATGATTCGGCCGTCTCAGCTTGGACTTAAATATGAACCAGGCACCACACTCAACGCCAAAGACACCTTTTATTTAAAAGAGGGAAACTGTCTATCCTTAAGTTCGCTCTTTATCGCAATGGCCAGAGAAGCTGGGCTAAATGCCTACTACAATGAAGTCACCATTCCCCCTAGCTGGGATATGATTAGCGAAAACAGCATGGCTTTTTATCAGCATATTAATGCCGCTGTAGATTTTGGAAACGGAGATATTCAGGTCGTAGACTTGAGTGTTGATAACTATGACTACAACTATCATCAGACTCCCATTAGCGACCAGCGCGCTGCCGCCCAACACTACAATAATCGAGCCATAGAACATCTGAATAAAGACGATACCTCCGGTGCTTATCGCTACCTGCATCGTGCATTATTTCTAGACCCCAATGCAGGCCATATCTGGGGGAATCTGGGTACCGTTTTTCGTCGAGACGGACATAAACACGAAGCAGAGCTGGCGTATAAGCAGGCCCTTTTTTTAAACAATCAAGACCAAGTCGCTCTCAATAATCTGGGCCGACTTTACAGAGAAACGGATCAAAATAAAAAAGCCAAACGACTGGAGGAACAATCCCTCGCCTTTCAACGTTCCAACCCCTTTTGGCACTTTGGTCGAGCCAGACAAGAATACGAACAAGGTGATTTTGATGCGTCATTACGAGCTGTTAACCGTGCGATCAGCCTCGACAAAGAGCAATATCGCTTCTATCAGTTTCAAGCCTTAGTCTACAAAAAATTAGGCAATCGTAACGCCAGCATACAAAGTGCAAAAAAGGCTTCACGATTAAAATTGCAGCAATAAAAAAGGCGCCGAATGGCGCCTCAGGTTCTTAGCTAAAATTCATCAGAACTGGTATTGGATACTAGCAGATAGCGTGCGACCCACTTCTTCTTCGTACGTTAATTTACCCTCACGCTCAATTTCCAAGCCCTGATCAAGAATATTTATCACTTTTAATTTAACGATAATATTCTCTGTTGGATAATACGAGTACGTCATATCCAATGAGTGAAAGGGCTGCTCATAAGCATCCGGTTCGCCATTACGACCAGCAAAGTACAAGCGCTCACCAAATACATTGTACGACAGGGTCGCAGCATGCATTTCATTAGGCGAGTCGTAACCAATAATAAAGTTTGCCGCGTAGTCTGAAGCACCCACCAGATCCCGCTTTGGATTAGTAGGCGCATCTGCCTTGTTCCCGGCTACCAACTCAGTATCCAATAATGTCAGGTTACCCTGTACAAAAAAGGACTGCAGCGCATCAGAAAATTCGCCGAGGGTTTTCATAAACTCGACTTCAATACCCGTAATTTCAGCGCTTTCAGCATTAATGATTTCAACTGCCGTATTGGTATCACCAGCCGCAGCCTGAAATTGCTCAATCGGATCAGTGATGTCTTTATAGAACAGTGACACAGTTAAATTGTCGCCGTTGCTAAAAAACCACTCTGCGCGAACGTCATAGTTTTTAAACTGTGAGGGCACCACATCCGGGTTACCAAACACCAACGCACCCGTAATGGGGTCAACATAACTGGCATCGGCAATTTCGCGAAGGTCTGGGCGAACGGTAGTCTCACTAAAACCAAATCGAAGCTGGAAATCTTCAGCAAGAAAGCCTGGCTGCATATACGTCAGGGCCACCGATGTATACATATCATCATCAGTAAACACAGCGTCATTCAGCTCATCCGCAATCGCTTGTTGACCACCGCTCTCGCTGGTAACAATTGGAATACCATCAAAATCCAGCGGGTCCCAAGTCAAGCCAACTTGCTGATAGTCTTCCCAACGCAAACCAGCAACAACCCGCCATGTATCCAGCCAAGTGACATCTACTTTACTGTAGTAGGCATCAACTTTGTTGACGGCGATATAACTCTCTGAATTACTACCCGCTACCGCAATTTGATAGCCATAATCAGGGTTCAGTATATTGCTATCGCTATACACTTTATCTAACGGCCCGACCAAATCGGCATCAGTATCCACTGTACCCAAGCTAAGCTGGGTCTGACGGTATACCCGACTTTTCTGCCAATAATCCATACCGGTGCTGAGTTTAGCAGTCCAATCCATAGTCGAAAACGGCATACTGAGTTCCCAGCCGTAACTCTCTACTTCATCTTCTAAGTCAGTAAAACGGTAGTCAGCCGATGAGCTGTTACGGTTTACCGTCGTCGTATTGGTAGCAAAGTTTGTGCTGGCACCAACAGCCACTTCATTTGGTATTTCTGTCGTGGAACTGCTATCAGAGTAATACCAATCAAAACCCAGGCCATCAGCAAACTCCAACCAATCCAAATCCAACATTTCGCGGGTATATTCACCTAATTTGTGTGTACCACGGATCTGATGAACTTCTAGCTCTCGCTGCTCATAGCGTATTCTATACAAGCGGTTAGAAACACCGCCGCTTTCAGGGCGTTCGTTATCATAGCGATCGGTAATAGATACCTTATCATCGGTATTACGCAGAAAGAGGCTGGTAGTATCGATGGAGTGATCTTCGTTTAAACGCAAACCAAAGCCTAAATTAAAGGCCATAGACACGTTTTGAGTCGTTTCATTTTTATAGTCAGCAATGGTGTCGTCATTAACAGCCCGGGCTACCGACTTTTCGTTTCGCCATTGACGGTCATAAGAAAACCCAGTCAAAAAACCCAGCTCGGTTTCTTCAGCGTCGCCTAGGTAGAAGCGATTTCCCAAGTTTACTTCACCCGAAAAATCGGGATCACCATCCACTTCATACGTGTTGATATTACGATACAGCTCAGTGGCCAGTTCGCGGTTAGCCGCCTCAGCATCTGCCAGGGTAGCATTGGGGTTAGTCTGGCGCATAACTTCCAATATATCGCTGCGGTCCAGGCTGCCACCGTAAGTATTCAAAGCCCGCAACAAGTTACCCGACAATGCTCGGGTGCCATCATCTTCACCCCGGATATCGGTACCACCACCTTTGTAGCTCAAAAAGTCACCATCTGACTCAGTATTCAAGCCGGTGCCCAGCTCAACATTAAATACAAAATCCGTTGGAATACCTTTGGTGCGAATATCGACAGAACCACCGCCAAAAGCTGCGGGCATATCAGAAGAATGAACTTTTTGAACAGACAATGACTGCACAATGGATGTCGGGAAAATATCCAAGGGAATAACACTGCGCGACAAATCTGGAGACGGAACGTATGCACCATTAAGCAAGGTGCTTGAATAACGCTCACCAAGGCCGCGCACAAAAACATACTTGCCATTAACCAAGGTGACGCCAGGAACACGACGCAGGGCGGCCCCAACAGTAGAGTCGCCAACACGGCCAATAAATTCTGAACCAATAATATCGACGGCAACTTCCTGCTCTAAGCGCTCCATTACCAAATTTTCAGCGCCACTTTTTAAGCGCCCAACAACGACAACCTCTTCAACCGGCTTAATTTTTACCGGCTCCATGCCGGGCCCATCCTGCGCCACAGCCTGAACGGCAATGCTTAGCGCACTGAGCGTAAAAGCGGGCATCAGGGCTTTTTTCATTACATGCATTTTCATCGGATTAGACCCATCTTAGTCTTTGCTCTGTTTACAACAGAGAGGGCGCCGTAAGGCGCCCTCTTGATTACGGCTTAAGGCATAAATCTGTTGTTAGTGATCACTCAAACCACAGAGCTTGACCACGGTTAGCTGGGTCAAGACCGTAGGCCCAACCAGCTGTCCAGTCGTCATCAGCCGTTACTGCGCCAACAAATGCACGTCCTTCGGTTGGCGTAACAGTGGCAGCAGCGCCACCAACAACCATGTCGCCGACTAACAAAGAGTAGAAGCCATTAAGAATTTCCAAATCAGCATTGCTTGCAGAAGTGGGATCTTCACCTTCGGGTAGAGACTGATAAATCTGATTGCCACTATCCGTTAAAAACGTTTCCTGAGTCGTACCCGTACCATCCAAGTCATCACCATCGGTTAGATCCTGGCAAGCAAAGATTGATTGCTCGATAACCAGATCACCCTCCAATGCGGCTCTCTCACCTTCATTATCAATACGCAAACACCAGTTAGCCGCATCAGGAGCTTGATCAGCTTGATACGCTGTTGTTACAAGCGCATTAGAGATAGTTGGATAGTGGGCTTCGCGAATACGTAGACCCTGGCCTTCTTCATGGGTACCCGTGCCGTCAGCACCGTTAATGTCTGCCTTACCACTCACCTGAGATGGTGAAATAATGCAGGTCAGATTTTTGATGGTGGCGCGTGAGTTCAAGCCCCGAGAAATCAAGTCTGCAACGTCAGTACGACCGTCGTAGCTACCAACACCATCAGACTCAACGCAACGGTTGCCATCAGTTTCAGACTGAATAACCAATGCGTAATCAATAGTGCCCTGATAGCCTTCATCGATATCGATAGAGTCATCGTTTACATACAAGGCAACGTAGTGGCTGATATTGACCGCGCCACCAAACATTTCAATACCGTCGTCATAGGTGGCGTAAGCTTGCAGGTAATCAACCTTAGTCTCAGAACCCACAGCGTCAAAAGCAATACCATTCAGCTCGTTATCTTCTTCAACCTGAGCGCCGGTGTGCTTAACGATGAAGTATTTCAACACACCCGAGTTGTCTTCGTTGTTATCACCGCCGTAGTGAGTCTGACCGGCGCCAGCCTTACCTTCAGCTGCAACGTGGCAATCAGAAGTCGCTAAATCACCGCCATCAACAGAACCTGTGTAAGCGCATTTATTCGTCACACCAAAGCCGTTAATGATCAAACCGCCCCACTGCTGTACATCTTCTGGGTCAACACTGTTTTCAACCGCATCACTGACTGAAGTAATTGTGATCGGATCATTCATCGCGCCTTCAGCAAAAATCTGCGAGCCACGGTTAATCACCATATAATCGTCTGAAGATTGAAATGCTAATGTCGCGCCAGCTTCAATCTGAATGATTGAGCCATCACCGCCTTCGCTGATACCCGCAGCCGCCATGTCGGCATCATTATCGTAATTTTTACCGACCGCTAAGCTATCGCGAAATACATGTACGCCATTATTAGCCAACTTAACAAAAGTCACTCGTGAACTTGGGCCAATATCAATGGGATTAGTCAGGCTGACGAAATCCGTCCCGTACACACAGTTAACACCGTCCAATGAACCTTGCCGTGTTGTGCCATTATCATCCGAATAGCTGGCACAGCTGTTGGTTTGACCGGGGTCACCGCCGCCACCGCCATTGCCGGTGGAATTGTTTTGGGCGTTGATATTCACGTCACCGCCACCGCCACAGGCCGCCAGCAACAGCGCTGAACTTATCGCCGATAATGCAAAAAGCTTTTTCATTTGAAGTATCTCCAGAATCTTGTGATTCGGTTTTCTAGGTGTGTGTTTATGACGGCTATACTAGGTGGGCTTCGTGACAGAACTGTGAACGGAATATTTCAATTAAATGACAACTTGGCGTTAATAACAGTGGCTCAGGTTTCGACATAGCTTTTTGTCACCTGCACGGCAGGTGGATACCCTGAGCTCGTTTGCTGTCACATGAGATACATAGCTTGAGAGGTGCACTTATGCAATTAAAAAATATGAGCCTATTGCAAACCCAGCTCTACATTAATGGCCAGTGGCAAGACGCTGCCACTTCTCGGCAATTTGCCATAAACAATCCCGCCGACAACCGCCATATTACGGACGTTGCCGATGGTGCAGGCGATGACACCCTTGCCGCTATTGCCTCGGCAAAATCCGCCCTACCGGCATGGAAAAGTAAGACGGCCAATGAGCGGGCCATTATTTTGCGGCGCTGGTATGAGCTGATGATGGACAACCAAGATGATTTGGCAACGATTCTCAGCACCGAGCAGGGAAAACCTTTAGCAGAAGCCAAGGGCGAAATTGCCTACGGGGCCAGTTATGTTCAGTGGTTTGCGGAAGAGGCCCGGCGTATTGAAGGCGATATTATTGCCCCTCCAAGCAACGACAAACGCTTAATGGTCATCAAACAGCCTGTGGGCGTGGTGACGTCGATCACCCCATGGAATTTCCCCAATGCCATGCTGGCACGCAAGGCAGCCCCTGCCCTCGCCGCCGGTTGTACCTTTGTCGCCAAGCCCGCTAGCGAGACGCCCTTGTCAGCATTGGCGCTGGCCGTACTCGCCGAAGAGGCTGGCATCCCTGCAGGGGTATTTAATGTGGTGTGTGGCAGCGATTCCGCTGCTATCGGCCAAGCAATGACCGATTCGCCCTCAGTGAATAAATTGAGTTTTACGGGTTCTACCGCGGTAGGCAAAAATTTGCTGGCCCAATGTGCCACTACCGTCAAAAAAACCTCAATGGAATTGGGTGGTAATGCACCTTTTATCGTTTTTGATGACGCCGATATAGAAGCTGCCATTGCGGGTCTAATGAACTCGAAATTTCGCAATGCGGGCCAAACCTGTGTGTGCACCAATCGGGTTTATGTACAAAGCGGCATTTACGATCAATTTATTGAGGGGCTGACATCGGCAATGAAAGCCTTAAAGGTTGGACCCGCAACAGAATCAAGCGTCGATATTGGTCCATTGATTCACAGAAAGGCCGTCGATAAGGTTCAGGAGCTCATTGACAGCGCGATTGCCAACGGCGCTGTTCTCTCTTATCAAGCCAAACTTGAAGAGATGGGCAGTAACAACTTTTATCCCCCCACCTTGCTCACCAATGTGGGGCCAGAGATGGCTATCTGCCAAGATGAAATTTTCGGTCCGGTTGTTGCTGTGCAACGCTTTAACGATGAGGAAGACGCCGTAGCCGCAGCGAACAACACCGAGGCGGGGCTAGCAGCCTATTTTTACACTCAGGATATCGCCAGAACCTGGCGGGTAGGTGAAGCGCTGGAATACGGCATTGTCGGCATCAACGAAGGGCTGATTTCCAACGCTATGGCACCCTTTGGCGGGGTGAAACAATCTGGCTTTGGCCGCGAGGGCTCTAAGTACGGGCTGGATGATTATCTGGAGATTAAATATCTCTGTCTGGGTGGTTTAGCTTAAATTCTAGCAACGCTGAAGCACCCTACAAACAAAAACGCCAGCACTAGGCTGACGTTTTTGTTTCGCAAGGCTATAAGGCTAATCAATCAAACGGATGGCGCAGCACGATGGTTTCTACCCGGTCAGGACCGGTGGAAATAATATCGATGGGCACACCGACGATCTCTTCAATGCGTTTAATATACGCACGGGCATTGGCGGGCAACTCATCCAGAGACTTGGCTCCCACTGTGGATTCAGTCCAGCCTGGCAAGGCTTCATAAATCGGGGTGATATCGCCGTAGTCTTCGCAATCAAAAGGCGCCGCAATAGACTGCCCATTCGCATCGCGATATTCCACGCACAAATTGACGGTTTCCAGGCCATCAAGCACGTCCAGCTTGGTTAAGCACAAACCGGTTACACTGTTGATGCGCACTGCCTGGCGCAGAGCAACACCGTCAAACCAACCACAGCGGCGGGCACGACCGGTGGTCGCACCAAACTCATGGCCTTGTTTGGCAAGGTGCGCACCGATGTCGTCAAACAGCTCAGTAGGGAAAGGACCACTGCCCACTCGCGTAGTGTAGGCCTTGGTAATACCCAACACGTAATCGAGGTACAGGGGGCCAAAGCCACTCCCTGTCGCCGTGCCACCCGCAGTAGTGTTCGACGACGTCACAAACGGGTAGGTGCCATGGTCGATATCCAACAAGGAACCTTGTGCCCCTTCAAAGAGGATATTGGCGCCTTGCTCCCGGTACTCATGCAGAGCACTGGTCACGTCAACCACCATCGGCCGCAGCTCCAGAGCCATGCGCAGGGCATCGTCCAATGTCTGCTGATAATCCACGGCGTCAGCTTTGTAATAGTGGGTCAGCATAAAGTTGTGATATTCCATCACTTCTTTCAGCTTTACCGCAAAACGCTCAGGGTTAAACAAATCACCCAACCGCAGGCCACGACGAGCTACTTTGTCTTCATAGGCAGGACCGATACCGCGACCTGTGGTGCCAATTTTGGCATCACCACGGGCAACTTCACGAGCCACATCGAGGGCGACATGATAAGGAAGAATCAGCGGACAGGCTGGGCTTAAGCGTAAACGCTCCCGCACCGGTACGTTTTTCTCTTCCAGTTCACCCATTTCTTTCAACAAGGCCTCGGGGGATAAGACCACACCGTTGCCAATCAAGCAGGTCACGCCATCGCGTAAAATACCTGAGGGAATCAGATGTAAAACCGTTTTTTCGCCGCCAATAACCAGGGTATGTCCGGCGTTGTGCCCACCTTGAAAGCGGGCAACGGCCTCAGCTTGATCCGTCAATAAATCGACGATCTTGCCTTTGCCTTCATCGCCCCATTGGGTGCCCAGCACCACCACATTTTTACTCATATATCCGCGTCTCTGGATAAGAATTAAATATTAATTAGACGACAAGGGCACAACAGCCCACTTGTCATCCTTGTAAACGACCTGACGATCACAATTACCGGCAACCGCTTCACCAGGAAGCCCAGCAATAACCTGCTCGCCCTGCTCTCGCAATTGCTGAACAAACTGCCAATGTTCCGGCGACTCGTTAAAAGCGGCATAAATTGCCGGTGCCGGTGTTGCAGGAGCTAACAACCCCAGTAATGCTTTTAGATCGATACTAAACCCGGTTGCCGGGCGCGCCCGGCCAAACACCTGACCAATATCGTCGTAGCGGCCACCTGAGGCCAATGCCTGGCCGTGCTCGCGCACCAGCGCAGAAAACACCAGCCCGGTGTGATAGTGGTAACCACGCAACTCGGCAAGATCAAAGTAGAACTGCAAGTTTGGAAACCGTGCCATCAGTGCCCGCGACAATTGCGTCAAAGAATCAATAGCCGCCACAGCCGCAGGAATATCCGCGAACAGCTCGCGGCCACGACTTAAGACATCTGCCCCGCCATGCAGGCTATTCAATGCCAGCAAATACTTGGCAGCCGTATTATCTGTGTTTAAGCCCGCTACAAAATCGTTTAACTCAGTCACCGCTTTGCGTTGCAAAATATCGAAATAACGTTGTTCTTGAACATCATCAAGCCCAGCCGCCTCAACCACCGCCCGATACACGCCGACATGACCGCTGTCCAAGGTAATGCCATCCAGCCCCGCCACGTGCAGGGTTTCCAGCATTAAACAGACAATTTCTAAGTCACTGGCCGGGCTATTATCCCCGTATAGTTCTGCCCCCAATTGGATAGGCGAACGGGAGACCAGCGGTTTTTTAGGCTTAGTATGCAAAACACTACCGGCATAGCACAATCGTACTGGGCCTTCGCGATTCAAACTGTGGGCATCTATTCTTGCTGCTTGGGGAGTGATATCTGCCCGCAAGCCCATCATTCGACCGGTGAGTTGATCGGTGACCCGAAAAGTCAGTAAATCAATATCACTGCCCAGCCCGACTAACAATGATTCGGTGTATTCCAGCATAGGCGGAATCACCAATTCATAGCCCCAGCTATGATAAAGGTCCAATAGACGGCGACGTAAATCTTCCACCTGCGCAGCTTGGGCGGGCAGAAGTTCTTCAACACCATCGGGGAGTAACCAGCGGTCTACCGAAGTCATAGCGCTCTTCAAATTCTCTTGCAGGGTCGCCGCTAACGCAGCCACGTAAGTAGAACAAGCCCAGATATCATGCTCAGCAAGCCCACCCAACGCACCTGCTTACTCTCCATATCGGCTAGCCGGTATACCCATAAACGCCAGCGCTCAGGACAAATAAAAGGAGCAAGCCCCTCTAAAACCAGCACTAAACTGAAGGCTACGGCGAGTTCCTGCCACATGATAGGGTCTTGCCTATTTATACATAAAAAAACCGCACCGGCCGATGACGTTTCCGTCTCGGCCGGTCCGGGGGATCGAATGATACCACAGTCCCCGCGATGCGAGGAATGCAAAGGCTTATCTCTAGCGCTTAAGATTACCTTGCTTCAAGTAACGAAAAAACTCGCTATCTGAATCTAACACCAGCATATCGCCGTCGCTGTTAAAGGCAGCTTTATAAGCCCGCAGACTGCGAACAAAGGCATAAAACTCGGGGTTGGCATTATAAGCAGCGGCATAGGTCCGCGAGGCCTGGGCATCACCTTCACCACGAATAATCTGCGCATCTCGGTAGGCATTGGCAGAAATAATGGTGCGCTGACGATCCGCAGTCGCGCGAATTTTCTCAGCCAATTCACGCCCTGTAGAACGATGCTCTCTGGCTTCCCGCTCTCGCTCAGACTTCATCCGGTCAAAGACTGACTGGCTAACCTGAGCAGGCAAGTCAATGCGCTTCACCCGCACATCAACAAGCTCGATACCAAACTCACTCACCGTAATGGTATTGAGATCACGGGTCAGATCCGTCATCAACAAATCCCGCTCACCAGACACCACCTCATGGAAGGTCCGTTCACCAAACTTGTTCCGCAACCCGGTATTAATACGCTGAGCCAGCAAGGCATCGGCACGAATCTCTTCACCGTTAGTCGCGGTGTAGAATTTTTGGGTGTCGGTGACCCGCCACTTGGCATAAAAATCCACGTCCAAGGGCTTCTTCTCAACCGTTAGAAAACGCTGAGTCGGCGCGTCCAACGTCAGAATGCGGCGCTCAAACTTTCGCACTACGTTCATAAACGGGGCTTTAAAATGTAAGCCGGGTGGCACATTGGGGTTAACCACCTCACCAAACTTGAGCATTACCGCTCGCTCAGTTTGCTTAACGATAAACAGCGAGTTGAAGCCCAAAACAATGGCGCCAACCAACACGATCACAATGGTAAAACTACGGCTATCCATGATTAGCGACCCTCCCGACGAGTGCTTTGACTATCCCGACGAAGTTGCTCTACCACTTTGTCAGTCAGTTCGCGAATATCAACATCTTGACTGCTGCCAGTCCGCTTAACACTGCTCTTATCCATCAACTTATCTAACGGCAGATACATCATATTGCTGCCGCCATCCACATCTACCATGACCTTTGACGAGTTGCTGTAAAAGTCTTGTAGCGCGTCAATGTACAAGCGCTCCCGGGTTACTTCAGGGGCCTTTTTATACTCCGTTAATAACTGAGTAAAACGCTGAGCTTCACCTTCTGCCTCGGCAATCACCTGCTCCTGATACGCCTGGGCTTCTTCCAGCTGACGCTGGGCTGCACCGCGAGCTTCAGGAATAATGCCGTTGGCATACGCTTCGGCTTCGTTTTTCAAACGTTCCCGATCTTCTTTAGCGCGAGTCACATCATCGAATGCGTCCTGCACCTGAGAGGGCGCCTGAGCATCTTCAATATTCACCTTGGCCACCAAAATACCGCTTTGGTAAGTATCCAGGTAGGCTTGCAACCGCATTTGAGTGGCTACCGCAATTTCTTCCCTGCCTTCAGTAATAACCTGATCCATTTTGGAGCTACCAACAACATGCCGCAGCGCACTTTCTAGGGCGTGCTCCAAGCTCAGTTCAGGGCTTTTTACTTTCAGCACAAAATTTGCCGGATCGTTAACGGTGTATTGCACCGACAAAGCAACGTCGACAATATTTTCGTCTTCGGTCAGCATTTGTCCGCGGCTGTGCGCCGAACGCACCTTGGTAACGTTGATTTTCTGGACTTCATCAACCAACGGCGGATTCCAGCGTAAGCCCGGCATAACCGTCGCGTGATACACCCCTAAGCGCAACACGACTGCTCGCTCCTGCTGATCTATCTGATAAAAACCAAACAGCCCCCAGATAATCACAGCCAAAACAGCAACCGCAATCAGCGTGCTACTGCCAACCTGAAAATCGCCGCCACTTTTACCGCTGTTTCCACCACTACCTTTGCCGCCAAACAGCTTGCTCAAACGGTCTTGTAGTTTCTTCAGCGCCTCGTCGAGATCTGGCGGCCCCTGGTCTTTTCCTCCCCAAGGATCTTTACCGTTATTACCACCACCCGGCTCATTCCAGGCCATATTTATCTCCCGTGATTTTTAATTTGAGGCACCAGATAAATCGCATTCACGATCTATCACATATTGTCATTGTTAGTAATTTGGACGCGAACCGTCGCAATGCGACTAAATCATTGGCCCGGGAGTCTAGCAGATTTCCCCAGCCCTGCTAAGCGTCTGCGCCCAGCAGTAAATCTTCTTCGTGCACTGACTCCGCCGCCAGAAAACGCTGCCAATCCACCGCAGGCAACCTAACATGGAGCTTTACGCCACCATTAACGTCGGCTTCTTCATTTTGAACCGCATTTAAATTATACAGTTTTGCCCGCAAGCGTCCCTGTTTGGGGCTGAGGCGAATATCGGTTTCGACCACTTCTGCACAAAGCAACTCAGTCAAGGCCTGCTCAAGCAGCTGCAACCCTTGCTGACGACGGGCAGAAAGCCAAACGCGGATTGGCTTGCCTTCGTCATCTCTGTCGATCCGAGGCTCAACCCCCATCAAGTCTGTTTTGTTATACACCTCAAGCATGGGAATAGCGTCGGCGCCGATCTCAGTCAGCACAGACATCACCTGCCGGGCGTTTTCCTGTCGTTCAGGGTCTGCCGCATCCACAACATGAACCAGCAAGTCTGACTGCACCGCCTCTTCCAAGGTTGCTCTAAATGCTTCTACTAGCTTGTGCGGAAGATGGCGAATAAAGCCCACCGTATCCGCCAGCACAACAGGCCCAACATCGGTAATAGGAATACGTCGAACCGTTGGATCCAATGTCGCAAACAGCTGGTCGGCGGCATAAACCTCAGACTCGGTAAGGGTATTGAATAGCGTAGATTTACCCGCATTGGTATAACCAACAAGTGAAACAGCGGGCACATCTGCCCGACGCCGGGCTCGACGGGCTTGATCCCGTTGCTTACGCACTTTTTGTAAGCGCGCTTGAATGCTTTTAATTCTGGCCCGGAGCAAACGGCGGTCAGTTTCAAGCTGAGTTTCACCCGGGCCCCGTAAACCGATACCACCTTTTTGCCGCTCAAGGTGAGTCCAGCCCCGAATCAGCCGAGTCGACATATGCTCCAGCTGGGCCAGCTCCACTTGAAGCTTACCTTCGTGGGTACGCGCCCGCTGGGCAAAAATATCTAAAATAAGCCCGGTACGGTCGAGCACTCGGCATTTGAGCTCTTGCTCAACATTGCGCTCTTGACTGGGGGAAAGGGCATGATTAAACAACACCAATTGGCCATCGTTATCGGCCAAGGCACTGCGGATTTCTTCGAGTTTGCCGGAACCGACAAACAGACGCGAATCGGGATGCTGACGCTTGCCAGTGATGAAGGCAACCGGATCACCCCCTGCAGAGGTGACCAGCTGCACAAACTCGTTGGCATCTTCGCGCTCGTCTTCACTGTTTAGATCCAGGTGCACGAGAACTGCGCGCTCACCAGAATCAGGTCTTTCAAATAGCAAGGACGAACCTCAATAAACGAAAACTATTCAGATTTATACTTCTTCTTGCTCGTCGTCTTCTGGCGGATGTGCCATTGGCAGACGAACAACGCGAGAAGGAACAACGGTAGAGATGGCATGCTTATATACCATCTGGCTGACTGTATTTTTCAACAGCACGACAAACTGATCAAATGACTCAACCTGGCCCTGTAATTTAATACCGTTTACCAAATAGATGGAAACCGGAATACGCTCCTTGCGAAGAATATTCAGATAAGGGTCTTGTAAGCTGTGCCCTTTTGACATGGTGTAGCCTCCTTGTGCCCAAATCGGGCGTTAAATAAAGTCGTATTAAAATAAATCAGCGCTTCTAGAATATGCAATCAAATAGGCGCTTGTTGTGGCCTTGTAACATGGACCAGCCGAGCTAAGACAAAAAAGTATAACTCAAGTTCTAGCCTTACGGCAGCGACATTTCACCGATCACCGCATTTATCTGTTGTTCTTTTGGCAATTCACTGTTTATCCACTGCAATTGTGGCCATCCCCGCAACCAGGTGAGCTGCCGCTTAGCCAACTGCCGACTTGCAACCAATGCTTTTTCAACAGCGGTGTCTCGATCATAGTCACCCTGCAAATATTGCCAGACTTGCCGATAACCCACAGCCCGAATGGCTGGCAGATCTGCATGAAGATCCCCTCGGGCCATCAACCCCTTAACCTCATTTTCAAAACCCGCTTCAAACATCTGCTGCAACCGCAGCTCTATGCGCCGATGCAGCTCTGCACGCTCACCGGGGGCAATCGCAAATTGATAAACCCGGTAAGGCAACACGCTTTCGGCCTGCTCCGCTTGCAGCTGGCTCATGGTTTTGCCGCTGACGCGATACACTTCCAAAGCCCGGCTTAAGCGCTGCGAATGATTGGGGTGAATACGCGCGGCACTGTCAGGGTCGACCTCCGCCAATTGAGCATGAACGGCGGGCCAACCTTCTCGCAAGGCTAATGCATTAATGTCTTCCCGTACCGATAAATCAGCCGAAGGCATATCTGCCAAGCCCTCCAATAGCGCTTTGAAGTACAGCATAGTGCCACCCACCAAGAGTGGAATTTTTCCCGCCCGGCTGATGCGCGCCATTTCCGCCAAGGCATCCCGCCGGAAATTGGCCGCTGAATAAGCGTCACTGGGATCACAAATATCCACCAATGCGTGGGGATATTGAGCCAGGGTTTCAGGGTCGGGTTTGGCACTGCCAATATCCAAGCCGCGATAAACCAAGGCGGAGTCGACGCTGATCAATTCACAGGGAAGTGTCTCACTAAGAGCTATGGCCAAATCCGTTTTGCCCGAAGCGGTGGGGCCCATCAAAAAAATCGCCGCGGGTAAATCTTCAGCGCTATGGTTGGCCGTATTCTGAGCGCGGCCGTTACTGACCACGCAAAAACCACTTATCTAATTCAGACATGCCCACCTGAACCCAGGTGGGACGACCATGATTACACTGACCGCTGCGCTCTGTCGCCTCCATATCGCGAAGCAAACCGTTCATTTCAGGAATCGTTAATCGGCGATTGGCCCGCACCGAACCGTGGCACGCCATGGTGGATAAAATCTCATTGCTGTGCTCCCGAATTCGGTCGGTGGTGCCGTATTCCAGCAAATCCGAAAGCACATCACGCACTAACTGCTCCACTTGACTATTGGCCAGCATCACCGGCACTTCCCGCACGATCAGGGCTTCTTCAGACACTCGCTGCAAGCCTAAGCCAAACTCACTAAACACGTGCTGATGCTGCTCGGCACAATCCGCCTCGCGATGGCTTACCGCAATGCTCATTGGCACCAGCAGCGGTTGGCTACGAATGCCCTCACCATCTTTGGCCAATTTCATACGCTCGTAGGTAATCCGTTCATGGGCAGCGTGCATATCGACCATAACCAAGCCATTGGCATTTTCCGCCAAAATATACACACCTTTTAATTGTGCGAGGGCATAACCCAGCGGGGGAATCTCTGCCTCTTCCGGCATCGCGGCAACGTCCAGGCTAGAACGGCTCTGCAAGCGCTGATACGCAGAAACCTGCTCTCTAACTTGTTGCGACGAACCCGGCGCGCCCTGAGAGAAATATTGGGGCGCAGCATTGCCGCCAACTCCCGGTTCAGGGGCAGCCCGCCCAAGAGAAACCTGCTCATGAGAAGCTAATGGCATCGCTGACTGAAATGCTGGCGAGGGTCGCTCCAATTGGTCTGGCTCAGCCAAATTAGCCTGCTGGGTAGTATCTTCTGGGCGCACATCTGCCAAGACCTGATGCAGAGTGCGAAAGATAAAATCATGAACTACGCGACCATCCCGAAACCGAACTTCATGCTTGGTGGGGTGCACATTGACATCCACCGAGGCGGGCGCCAGTTCAAGATATAAAACAAAGGCGGGATGGCGGCCATGAAACAGCACATCGCGGTAGGCTTGGCGCACAGCGTGGGCCACCAGCCGGTCTTTAATATAACGACCATTAACGTAAAAATGCTGTAAATCAGCCTGACTGCGCGAAAAACTCGGTAAGGCGACCCAGCCCCAAAGCCGTAGCCCCATCACTTTTCGATCAATGAACAAGGCATTTTCCATAAACGCCGGGCCACATACCGATGCCAGACGCCGCTCTTGCTCCAATTGATTATGGGCTGGTTTTAAACTGTGCACAGCCTTGCCGTTATGGCGCAGACTAAAGCCCACCTCAAAACGCCCCAGCGCTTGACGCTTAACCACTTCTTCAAGATGACCAAACTCGGTTTTTTCAGTACGCAAAAACTTGCGTCGGGCCGGGGTGTTAAAAAACAAATCCCGCACCTCAACCGTGGTGCCTCTGGGGTGGGCAACAGGTTCGACGACCGCCGCCATATCCCGCCCCTCGCTACGGGCACACCAACCGGCAGCATCACCCTCTTGCGCCGTGCTTAAACTTAAGCGAGACACGGAGCTAATACTGGCCAGCGCCTCCCCCCTGAAGCCCAAACTGGCAACGGCTTCCAGGTCTTCTAAAGCAGAAATTTTACTGGTGGCATGACGGCTCAACGCCAAAGGTAAATCCTCTTTACCAATGCCCTCACCATCGTCCCGGCAGCGAATCAACTTGATGCCGCCATCTTCCACCTCGATATCGACCCGGCTACCCCCGGCATCCAAGGCGTTTTCCAATAACTCTTTAACCACAGAGGCTGGCCGTTCAACCACCTCACCGGCGGCAATTTGGTTAGCCAGCCGAGGATCTAACAAACGAATTTTAGTCATTACGAAGCAGGTATCTGAATTTTTTGGCCAACCCGAATCTGGGTATTAGACATTTGATTATGGCGAAGCAGCTCACCCAGGGAGATTTTGTAGCGCTGGGCGATCCCGGACAGGGTGTCACCTCTGGCAATAATATAATCTTCCGGCACCGCAGGGGCACTCACTTCACCGCGTTTTACAGCGGCAAAATAGGTATCGGGCGGCGGGCTGTCGCGGAAGTAACGATCAATGCCGTGATAAATGGCTTGGGCCATTTTGTACTGATAATTAGCCGTTTTTAAACGACTGGCTTCTGTTGGGTTTGAAATAAATCCGGTCTCAACCAACAATGACGGAATATCCGGCGACTTCAACACCGCAAAGCCCGCCTGCTCAACCCGGCGACTATGCAGTCGAGAAATTTTGCCCATTTCCCCCAGCATCTCAGCGCCCACACTGAGGCTAGCATCCAAGGTTGCGGTCATCGAAAGGTCGGTCAACACCCCCGCCAGCACATGATCTTTATCGGACAAGCTCACACCGCCAACCAAATCTGATTCATTCTCTCGCTTGGCCAAAATCCGCGCCGTGGCGCTAGTGGCTCCGCTTTTAGAGAGCGCGTATACCGAGCTACCGTTCGCTTGAGGGCTGGTAAAGGCATCGGCGTGAATCGATACAAAAAAGTCGGCCTGGGCCTTGCGGGCCAAGTCCCGGCGTTTGGCCAAGCCCACGTAGTAATCACTTTTACGAATCATCACCACCTGATAGCCTTTTTTAGCTTCGAACTTGGCTTTCAGTTTATTGGCAATCTGCAGAACAACGTCCTTTTCCCGCAAGCGACCCGGCCCTATCGCACCGGGGTCTTCACCGCCATGACCGGCATCAATAGCAATCACCACATCACGTCGGGCGCTACTGTCGACACTTTTCACCACCCGCTCAATTTCAGTCTCGCCCTCCCGATCCAAAAAATCGATAACAAGACGGTCGTGCAACCCGGCATTGGCTGCCAAAAAAAAGCTTCGGGCCTGAACACTGGCGCTTAAATCAAACACCATCCGCAAACGGCCATCAGGCTTGCTGGCGTAACGCAGTTTTTGAATGGGGCTGCCTTCAAAATTCAAGGCGGCCGTATCCACCGAGCCTAAAGAGGCCTGACTGATATCGACAACGAGACGATCGGGATTGCTGAGGCTAATGACTTCATGCTGAACCGGACCACTGAGGTCAAAGACCACCCGGCTGTGGTCCGGTGCCCGCCAAAAGCGAACATCGCGGACTTCTGCAGCCTGCGCCAAGGCAGTAAACAAAAGCAGGCAACACTGGGCTAGCACTAAGGCCAGCAGTTTACTTGGTTTCATATTGGCTCAATTGCGCAAGAATTTGCCGCCCGGTGTCACTCTGCGTTTGCAGACTCAAAAGACGGCCCCCACCTTGCTGAACAATGCTAACCATTAAATCGGCCGTTGGCAAAACGCCTCTGCCGCGCTCGGGCCACTCCACCAGACAAATGCTCTGGCCGTCAAAATAATCCCGTATGCCCATATACTCCAGTTCCTCAGCATCGCCCAGCCGGTAAAGATCAAAGTGATATACCGAGACCCCAGCTAAGCTGTAGGGTTCAACGAGGGTATAGGTTGGACTCTTAACGGCACCTTGATGACCCAGCGCCGTTAAAAAGCCGCGACAAAACGTGGTTTTCCCTGCACCCAAGTCACCGTCTAAATAAATCATGGCACCCATTGGGCAAGCACCGGCCAGCTTGCCCCCCGCGGCTACGGTTGCCGACTCATCAGCGAGATTCCAGCGAACGTCCATTCACCACCATTTGTAATTTATCGACCACATCCATCGCCAACAGGCCTCGCTCGCCGCCCAATTCTGCAGCAATATCTCCAGCCTGTGCATGTAACGACGCCCCCAGGCAGCTTGCCTCTGTGCCTTTCATCCCCTGAGCCATTAGCGCCCCAATCACACCGGACAGGATATCCCCCATACCGCCGCTTGCCATACCGGGGTTGCCGCCCTGACTCACAAAGATTGCAGCATCCTCATTGCCAGCATCCTCATTGCCAGCACCGGTCATTCCAGCGTCTGCAATCCCGCGGCCTACAATCCCAGCGCCCGCAATCAAAGTGCCAGGCCCTTTGAGCAACACCGTCGCCTGGTAGCGTTCTTGAAGTTTCGCCACTGCCGTAAAACGATCATGTTGAATCGCTTCAGTGGACTCACCCAAAAGCCGCCCTGCCTCACCCGGATGGGGTGTAAGCACACGGCAAGTATCAGCGGACACATTTAAAGAAGGATCCTGCGCCAACAGGTTTAAGGCATCGGCATCTAGCAGGGTAGGTTTATTCGCCGCCAATGCCGCCTTAAGTAATTCTGCACCCCAAGCATCGGTGCCCAAACCGGGGCCAATAACCACGACCGAGCAACGCGCTAACAATGGCGCCAAATCTACCCCAGATTCGACGCCCAACGCCATCACTTCTGGCCTGGCCGCACAAAACGCCGGCAAATGTTCTGCCCGAGTCGCACAACTCACCAAACCCGCACCACTCCGGGCTGCTGCCGAGGCGGCCAATAACACCGCCCCCGCCATGCCTTTATCACCACCAATCACCAGAACATGGCCAAAACTGCCTTTGTGAGACAGTTTGGAACGCGTACCCAAAGACGCCATCAATTTCACCGGACTCACCCGATAAGACGCAGGTTCAATCTGCTTATAAAGCTCCCCAGGTAAATCAATTTGGTTCAACAGCAGATCGCCAACATAATCCACCGCCTCGCCGGTATACAGCCCCTGCTTTAAACCGACAAAGGTCAGGGTCGCAGTGGCGTGAATAGCGTCACCCAAGGTACGGCCCGTATCGCAACACAGCCCAGAGGGAATATCGATAGCCAATACCGGCGCGCCACTGGCGTTAATCATCGCAATCACCTCGGCGTATTCCTGCCGCAGCGAACCGGACAAACCAATGCCCAACAAAGCATCCACCACCAGCGACTGCGGCGACAACGTCGCTCCCTGCCAGGGCTGGATTTCCACACCCTGCCGCTCAGCCCATTGCCGGGCAGACAAGGCGTCGCCTTTTACATTATCCGTCATGGCCCACACTTTAACGGGCACACCACTTTCAGCCACCAGCGCGGCCAGCACATAACCATCACCGCCGTTGTTGCCGCCTCCACAAAATATTTCGATGGGGGCTTTTTCTGGCCAGCGGTCCTCCAAGTACTGAAAAGCAGCCTGCCCTGCTCGGGTCATTAACTCTATCCCGGCAATACCACTATCTATGGCCAGAGCCTCAAGCCGTCGTATCTGCGCACCGCGATACAGTGACGTAGGCATGGCAATTTCAGCCAAAATGTTCTGTGACATACACAAGCTATCCCAGAGTGTAAAATACCCCCACATGATAACGCGCCAAGGCGCTGACGTAAGCTAATGAAAGATGAAACAGACCACAATGCCGAGCTAGACACGCTGGCCCAGTCGCTAAAAGACTGGGCCAAAGAACTGGGGTTTGCCCATTTAGGTATCACCTTGGCTGATCCGGTCCATCATGCCGAGCGACTCCGGGACTGGCTCGCCAAAGACTTTCATGGCGAAATGCACTATATGGCCAACCGCGAAGCCCTGCGAGCCAACCCCGCAGAACTATTACCGGGGACCGTGAGAGTCATCAGTGCCAGAATGGATTATCTGCCCGACGCCGCCGCGACCGAAGCGATTCTCAACACCCCAGAAAAAGCCTATATCTCTCGTTATGCCCTGGGCCGGGATTACCACAAGCTAATCCGTAAACGCCTGTCTCAACTTGCCCAAAAACTGCAAGCCGAAGGCGGCGGCCAGCACCGCGCCTTTGTGGATAGCGCCCCGGTATTAGAGCGCGGCTTTGCCGAACAAGCCGGACTGGGCTGGATAGGCAAAAACAGCATGCTGATCAACAGCAAAGCGGGGTCATGGTTTTTTCTGGGCGAGATTTACACCGACATTCCGCTACCTGTCGACCCGCCCCAGCCAAGCGGCCATTGCGGTAGCTGCACCGCCTGCCTGCAAGATTGCCCCACTGCGGCCATTGTGGCCCCATATCAGGTGGATGCCCGGCGCTGTATTTCTTATCTCACTATTGAATTAAAAGAGGCCATCCCCGAAGAATTCCGGGCGCCAATGGGCAACCGCGTCTTTGGCTGCGACGATTGCCAACTCGTCTGTCCATGGAATAAATTTGCCCAACCCACCGCAGAAACCGACTTTGCCCCCCGGCACCAACTGGACAACAGCGATTTGCTAAGTTTATTTATGTGGACTGAAGAAGAGTTTTTACGCAACACCGAAGGCTCGGCCATTCGCAGAATTGGTTATGCTCGCTGGCTGCGGAATTTATCGGTGGGCCTGGGCAATGCGACGTATCAGGCCAATATCGTTAACGCCTTGCAACAGCGCCGCAACGAGCTTGATACTTGCCATCAGGACGCCACAGCCTATGACGCTACAAATAACACGACCGACACGAACGCAATGCTGGCCGAGCACTTTGACTGGGCCCTTCAATGCCAACAACAAAAAGCTGACTCACTGAAGACCCCGCATCAGGCCTGATTACACCTGCAAAAAATGCTCGCGGTAATACTTCAACTCATTAATCGAATCATGAACATCGTCCAGCGCCAAATGGGTAGCATTTTTCTGCAAACCATTCATCAACTGGGGCTGCCAACGCTTGACCAGCTCTTTGAGGCTGCTGACATCCAAATTGCGGTAATGGAAATACGCTTCAAGCTGAGGCATCTCCCGGGCCATAAAGCGGCGGTCCTGACAAATGCTGTTGCCACACATGGGTGACGCGCCTGGCTCGCTGTACTTATCTAAAAAGGTCAACGTAAGGCGCTCAGCTTCTGCGGCAGTAATGCAGGTTTCTTGCACCCGCTTGGTCAAGCCAGAACTGCCATGCTGCTTCGTATTCCATTCATCCATCCCCGCCAACACCTCGTCGGGCTGGTGAATGGCCAACACCGGCCCCTCGGCCAGCACATTCAAATCGGCATCGGTGACCACGGTGGCAATTTCAATAATATGATCGTTCTGGGTATCCAAACCCGTCATTTCCAGATCGATCCAGATTAAATTCTTCTTTTTGGACATGCCCCACCCACTCTATCTTGATCGCCAGAACCGACCACCGGCCCCGAACAATTGCCAATTGTATCAGCCTCGCCGCACTCACTTCACCTGCAGCCAACATCACAATTGACTGCAAACACACAATTGGCACTGGGTAGTACCACCTTCCCTGCAGTAAACTAGCCGCCACGGTTACAGAGAGTCCTAATGAGCAAACGCAAAATAAGCCGACAACAGCGCTGGCGCATCGAGAAAATTCAGGCCGAACGCAGCGAGCGCGCCACCCGCCGCCAAAACCAAATTGAAGATGCCATTGGTGAAGGCAAGCTGGGCGAAGAGCAATACGGCCTGATTGTCAGCCACTTTGGCCAGCAGGTAGAAGTTGAAGGCCGCGACGGCCAGAGCCAGCGTTGCCATGTGCGCAGCCAGGTGGGCGACCTTGTGACGGGGGACGAAGTAGTATGGCGAGAGGGCAACCCCACTGGAGCAGTTGAAGCCCGAAGGGAGCGCAACTCCTTACTGTCTCGACCAGACAACCACGGCAAGCTCAAACCGGTTGCCGCCAACATCAACAAAATTTTAATTGTGTTCGCCGCCCGGCCTCTCCCCCACGGCAATCTGATTGATCGCTATTTGGTCGCAGCAGAAAATACCGGCATTGCGCCGATGTTGGTGCTAAACAAATACGACCTGATTGACGACAGCAATCGGCAAATGCTCGACGAGCTCCTTAAACGTTACCAAGACATTGGCTACCCGGTGGTTCGCGCCTCCACCAAAACAGAAGACGGTCTCTATCAGCTCAAGACTCATCTCAAAGATCAAGTCAGCGTATTTGTCGGCCAATCTGGCGTGGGCAAATCATCTTTGGTCAACAGCCTGCTCCCCGGCACCGATACGCGAGTCGGCGCCCTATCTGAAGGTACTCACAAAGGCCGACACACCACCACCACCGCCCGCTTGTTTCATTTTCCCGAGGGTGGCTGCCTTATCGATTCCCCTGGCATCAGGGAGTTTGCACTGTGGAATTTACAGCGCGAGGATATTGCCAGTGGCTTCGTCGAGTTCAGCCCTTTTATCGCTCGCTGCCGATTTCGCGACTGCAAGCACGAGCATGAGCCCGGCTGCGCGCTGATAGCAGCAGCAGAATCAGGGCAAGTGGATGAACGCAGGCTCGCCAGTTACCGTCAAATTGTGCAGAGTTTAGAGGATTAAACCCTCGCAAAAACTGATAAAACCAGCGTAAACGTGGTCCAATAATCACACCCGGCGCGCTGCTCCACAGCATTGTTGCTGATACAATCAGTCATCATCCAGTTTAGCAGCGCAGCAGCAAACTCAATCTAGCAAGCAGATATGTAAAGGCAGAAATATGATGGATAACTTGCCACTCCTTATTGAAGCAGATCAACTCAACGAGCTCCTCCGCGAGCCCGGCCTGCTGATAATTGATGTCTGCAGTGCAGAAAACTATGCCCGCCACCATATTCCCGGTGCGGTGCATATCGCCCCTTCAGAACTGCAATCTGGCGTTAAGCCCGCCGTAGGCAAACTGCCAACTAAAGCCGCGCTACAATCGCTGTTTCAACGGGTGGGCTTAACCCCCGACAGCCATGTTATCGCCTACGACGACGAAGGTGGCGGCTGGGCAGGACGACTCATTTGGACATTAGACGCCATCGGTCACAAACACTACAGCTACCTCAATGGCGGCTTACACGCCTGGGTAGAAGAAAATCACCCCGTCCAGCAGGTCGCCGCAGACCCCAAGCCCAGCGACATCGAAATTGCCCTGGACACCACCCCCGTCGCCGAGATTGAAGATTTTATCGCCATGCTCGATAACCCCCAATTGCGGATATGGGACGCCCGCTCCCCAGAAGAGTACCGAGGCGAAAAAGTTTTTGCCGCCCATGGTGGCCATATCCCCGGTGCCATCAACCTCGATTGGCTGGAGCTCATCGACAAAGAAAACAATATGCGTCTAAAAGAGTTAAGCAGCCTGCAGACACGGCTGAACGAACTGGGGCTGAGCAAAGATAAATCGATTATTACCCACTGCCAAACCCATCACCGGTCTGGGCTAAGCTATTTGCTAATGAAAATCCTCGGCTACCCCAACATCAAGGGCTACCACGGCTCTTGGGGTGAATGGGGCAATCGCAACGACACCCCAATAGAAACCGGGGCAGACCACCGCAGCAGTGCGCAACAGCCTTGAGTGAAATAAAACCTCTCAGCAACCACGATAAAAAGGACAACAGGTGAAAATTGTTTTTATTATTTTTCAATATTTACTGCCACAACAATGCTTATCCCGGCTGGTGGGGCGCTTGGCCGAGTGCACCACGCCGTGGCTGAAAAACGCCCTGATCAAACGCTTTATCCGCCACTACGGCGTCGACATGAGCGAGGCCGCCGAGCCCGACCCAGAGCTATACAGCAACTTTAATGCGTTTTTTACCCGGGCATTAAAAGAAGGCGCGCGGCCCATTGCGGAAGGCAGTCACGATATTGCCTGCCCCGCCGACGGCGTTGTCAGTCAGTTGGGCAAAATTTCTGCAGGACGCATTTTACAAGCCAAAGGCCAAGACTATTCCCTCAATCAACTCTTGGCCGGTGACCAGGCAATGGCCGCACAATTTATCGACGGCCACTTTGCCACCATTTACCTGTCACCCAAAGACTATCACCGTGTGCATATGCCCCTGGACGGCGAGCTTCGCAGCAGTACCTATGTCCCCGGCCAATTGTTTTCAGTTAACCAAACTACCGCCGATAATGTCGCCAATCTCTTTGCCCGCAACGAACGTCTAATCAGCGTGTTTGATACCGACGCCGGGCCAATGGCGGTGATCCTGGTCGGCGCCATGATTGTGGCTGGCATCGAAACTGTCTGGACAGGACAAATTGCCCCCCCACCCCGGCAAATCAGCACCCAGCATTACCCTCGCCAAGAAGCGGTCAGTCTCAAAAAAGGTGAAGAAATGGGTCGTTTCAAACTGGGGTCCACCGTCATCCTCTTATTTGGCAAAGATCAAGTAGAGTGGGCGTCGCAATTTGGCCCCCTCAGCCCCACCCGGCTTGGAGAACCACTGGGATCACACAAAATCGTCAGCGCTTAAACCCTAGCTGCCGCAGAGAGAGGGCCGTGACCCATCTCTGCATAGGCAAGCCTTCTGGCTTACCTTGCGTCCTTAAAGATAATTTAGGTATAAAAACCTATCCCCCAAACGGCGAGCAGCGATTATTCTCAGTAGCATTAGTCTATTGCACATCCCTTAACTACCGGTTTATTAACCACGGGATGCCAAGGATACTGTAATGAATGCCCCACTCACCACAAAGCCTGATGCTCAGCAAAATTACTTAAAAAATGAGCTTTATACGCTGATTCAGCAAGACCCTGGCATCTTTGAATTTATTCAATCTGGCTCGCTGGATGGCCTTTGGTACTGGGATATTGAAAAACCGGAAAACGAATGGATGAGCCCCCGATTCTGGGAAACTCTGGGCTACGCCCCGTCAGAAAAGGCCCATCTTGCCAGCGAGTGGCAAGACATTATTTTTCAAGAAGATCTGGCGACGGCACTGGTCAACTTTAAAGAACATTGCCAAAACCCCGACCATCCTTACGATCAAATTGTGCGCTACCGCCATCGCAACGGTTCCACCGTATGGATTCGCTGTCGGGGCATGGCGGTACGAGATGACAATGGCCGCCCCCTACGCATGTTAGGCGCTCACACCGATGTCACCGAATTAAAGCTGGCCGAACTCCGACTGGCGGAGAAAAACGATGAGCTGCTCAAATACAGCTACGCTATTTCCCACGACTTAAAAGGCCCCATTGGCAATGCCGGTTTGGGCCTGAAATTGATTGAAGAAAATTTCAGCGCCGGGCTGGACCCGATGGCTAAAACCTTGCTGTCCCAAATGACCGATACCATGAGCCGTATGATCACCGTGATTGATGGCCTGCATAATATAGCCGTGGTAGACGGCCTGGAATCCGATTCCGAAACCTTTTCACTGGGTGCCCTGCTTGAAACTGTCAAGCAAGACCTGCAACAAGATATTAGTCAAAGCAACGGCCACATTACGCTGGACAGCGATGGCGACATTACCGCGACCAAAGTCCTTTGCACCCAAGTACTCTACAATTTGGTTCAAAACGCGCTTAAATACCGCAAACCCGAGGTGGCGCCCCAGATCAATATCGGCCTGGGTGAGACTCCCAGCCACTGGCAGGTTACCGTTATCGACAACGGGCTAGGCATTGCCCCGCAACACCACGAAAAGATATTTGAATTTTTAAAACGCCTGCACGCCAATCATGAAATCGCCGGCTCAGGTTTAGGTCTGAGTTTTTGCAAAAAAGCGGTCTCACGTTTGGGGGGAACGCTAAAACTCGAGTCCGCCGAAAACTGCGGCGCCATATTCAGCTTTACCATTGCCAAACCCTGATAGTAGTATCTGCAGCGCCCTACTTGTTGCCATGCTCACAATCATAGCAACCTAGGGAAGGTCTGCACAACCTCCCTCGTTCATAAAAATACCGCTAAAAATACGCGTTAGTTTCTTGGGCCGCGGTGATTCTCAGCTTTTCCCGGCCTGTAACCAGCCATTTGGCTGATTACAGGCGCACCTTCCCTACGAAGGCAGATATTTCTCCGCTCTCAGCAGGTTGGTAAACGCCGAGAGGACATACAGGCGATTGGTGTTTTTCGCCAGTCCACGGTAGCGAACCTTCCCATAACCAAACTGCTGTTTGATCGTCCGGAACGGATGCTCGACTTTCGCACGCACGCTGGCCTTTATTCCCTCCAGCATTTCCTGTAGCTGGTCAGCCAGCTTGCGCCGGGTGCCGGGGCGTAGCGCGATACGCCAATCGACATCCCGATCTTTAAACTCATCTCGCTTATGGATGCCGGTATAACCCGCATCACCCCAGACCCGCTGCTCTTCTCCGTGAAGAAGCTGATCTGCCGCAGTGAGATCATGCACATTCGCGGCTGTGGTCTCGATGCTGTGAATCAAGCCGTCCCGGTCATCCACGCCAATATGCATCTTCATGCCAAAGTGCCATTCATTGCCTTTCTTTGTCTGGTGCATCTCCGGATCCCGCTCCCCGTCCTGATTCTTGGTTGAGCTGGGCGCGGCGATAATCGTGGCATCAACAATGGTGCCTTCACGCATCATCAGACCCTGCTGGCGCAGCTGGGCGCTCACGGTATCGAAGATCACTTTGCCCAATTTGTAGCGTTCTAAAAAATGACGGAAGCGGAGAATGGTGCTTTCATCCGGTAGCCGATCAGACAAACGGAGCCCGGCAAAGCGGCGCATCGACTCGATCTCGTACAGGGCATCCTCCATCGCCGGATCACTGAGGTTGTAGAACAGCTGCAGGCAGTGAACCCGAAGCATTATCGCCAGCGGGTACGGCGGATTCCCGTTCTCACCCTTGGGATAGTGCTTGCGGAGCTTCTTCTCCAGCTTGGCCCAGGGAATCAAGCCATCCATTTTCTCGAGGAACAGCTCCCGCCGCGTCTTGCGCTTCTTGTTTTGGTATTCGGCTTCGGCGAAAGTCAGTTGGCTCATGCTATATTCCGGTTGAAATGGGTCATCACGAAATTATCTCAAATTTTCGAGGTTGTGCAGAGGTTCCCTAGTTCCAGGTATTGTGCTGCGGCAGCCCTCAGCACAAAAAGCTGTGACGCCACACTGACAAGCCCTTCAATAACAAAGACTTCCGGTAACCATGAGGAAAAATGTGAGCCCTCCCCCCGTTAAGCGGCTGCGAAGAATTTTTCCGCAAATTCTGGTTCCAATACTGCTACTGCTGATTGCCAGTAATCTGCTGATCTTGGCCACTACCTATATCGCACTGGACCAGGAACTCCACAACAAAGACGATCGCTTATTGCTTACCGAGGCTGAAAAACTCTCCCAGCAATTTCAAAATGTGATACAAAAATTACCCATTGATGCCCGCCAAGCCAGCGGCTTTCCTGCGCTGGAAGGGGTCATTCGAGCAGAAACCGAGGCTCAATACGCCCATGAACTTAAGGATTGGGAGGCGCGACTAGCGCAATTATTTACCGGCATGTTACGCGCCAACCCCGCCCTCTCCCAAGTGCGCCTTATTCATAACACTGGGCAAGAACGTGTCCGGGTAGACCGCTATAACGAAGGCGGCCGCATCCAACGAGTTCCCAATTCCAAGCTGCAAAACAAAGGGGGCAGACAATACTTTACTGACACCATCAGCCTTGCTGCAGACGAGCACTACCTCTCCAAGATCGAACTGAATCGGGAAAACGGCAAAATTACAGAACCTCGTGAGCTGGTTATTCGCGTTGCCACCCCCGTTTTTCAACCCCAAGATACCAGCCAAGCCTATGGTGTTCTGGTGATTAACCTGGGACTGGCCCAAGCACTTGAAGAGATGGCCTCTTTGGCCGGAAATCGCAGCGTGATGTTGATCGACAGCAATGGTCGCTATCTTTTCCATTCCAATCAGGCTATAGCCATCACCCACGCCACCGCTCCTAAACGTAGCTTTTTTGATGACTTTGCCCTGACGGAGCAAAATCTCAGCGCCAATCGAGTGCATGTTTTCGACCAACAGCGCCTTACTGTGTTACCTCTGAGTTACGGTCAAAAACCCCTTAACCAAACCCAATTGTATTTGGCAATAGCCAGCCACAACGACGATGCCGTCAGTGTGCGAGACTCGGTCATTCGACAAACCCTATTTATTTTAGCCGCAGTGATATTGTTCACGGTGCTGCTGTGCATCTACATTACCCGCCGCATCACCACCCCCATCCGCCGCATGTCAGACAAATTGGCGAAAGACCAGCGGCAAAACCTCATGGGCGCAATACCTGGCAAAGCCCCCCTAGAGGTTCAACAGCTGGCACAAGAATTTGACCGGGTTTATTCCAACCTGACCGAGCAACAACACCAGCTTGAAGTAGAGATTAGCGCCAAGATCCAAGCGCAAAAATCTCTGGAAGACAAAATCGACCTTCTTAACAAAGCCAACCAGGAACTACAGCAATTTACCTATATTGCCTCCCACGATCTGCAGGAGCCCCTGCGCACCATTCGCAGTTTTATTACGGTACTGTCCCAGCAATACGATCAGCTCTATGACGACCAGGGTCGTACCATGCTCAAGTTTGTCGATGATGCGGGCAGCAGGATGGAAACACTGGTCAAAGACCTGTTGGACTACGGCCGCATAGGGGTAAAAAGCGCCCCCCAAGTCGTTAACCTCAGTGAATTAATCCACTCGGTTCAACAAGACCTCGCCAAAGCCATTGAACACAGTGGCGCCATTTTGCAGATCGATGAACTGCCCGTATTAACAGGCTACGAGACTGAGCTGCGCTTGCTGTTTCAAAACCTGCTGGCCAACGCCTTAAAATTTTCCAGGCCCGGTATCACCCCCAAGATAACTATTTCGTCACAAGCCGTAGTCGATGGCTGGCAATTCGCCATATCAGATAATGGTATTGGCATTGCAGAAGAGTATAGAGATAAAATATTTGGCGTATTTAAACGCCTGCACACTAAACAAGAGTACGCAGGAACCGGTATCGGCTTAGCCCATTGCAAAAAGGTCGTGGAACTTCACGGCGGCAAAATCTGGGTTGAAGCCAGTCACACCGACGGCAGCGGCAGCTGCTTCCTGTTTATACTCAAGGAGCCAAAGAGTGAAAAAGTTGAAATCAATCCTGCTGGTTGACGATGACATAGCAACCAATTACCTGCATCGAATGGTGATTGAAAGCTATGGATTTACCGAGCACATTGCTGAGGTGCACGACGGCCAGGAAGCCATGGAGTACCTCACCAAGAAAATTGATGGTGAATACCCACGACCAGAAATTATCTTTTTGGACATCAACATGCCCCGCATGGATGGCTGGGAATTTCTTGAGGCCTACGAAAACATCGCCCCGGAGTGCAAAGCGGGAGCCGTGATTGCCATGCTAACCACCTCACTTAACCCCGACGACCGGAGCAAGGCCTCAGACTACGACTGTGTTAAAAACTTTGAGAACAAGCCTTTAGACCACGATAAACTAAGCAAATTATTGGCAGATGTTTTCCCAGAATGTGTCAAAGACAGCTGATCAAAACGTCAAGCCACCGCCATTGAGCACGTGTAAATGAGCGACTCCACTCGCCCGACAATATTGATTGTTGAAGATGAGCAATCCAGCGCCACTTTAATGTTGCTGTTGCTCGCAAACCACTATGAGACGGAAGTCGCCCATAATGGTGAGCGCGCCATTGAGCTGATGAAAGCCCTGCGGCCCGATTTGATCTTGCTGGATGTTGTTATGCCAAGAATGGACGGCTACCAAGTGTTAGAGGCAATACAAGAACTTTATGCCGACGATCCAGTGCCCGTCATTTTTATTACCGGCCTGAACACCCCCGATGCAGAAGTACGCGCACTGAGTGATGGGGCCGTGGATTTTATTCACAAGCCCTTCCAGCCAGACATAGTACAAGCGCGTATTCGCCTGCACCTTGAACTGCAATACAAAACCAAGGCCCTGACCAAAGCCAATAAAGAACTTGAACGACTATCGAGAATAGACCCTTTAACCGAACTGGCTAACCGCCGCCATCTTGAAGAAACTGCCGCCCACGAAGTCGACCGGGCACGGCGACAACAACGCCCTCTTAGCCTTATTACGCTGGATATAGATCACTTTAAAAAGGTCAACGACCAGTACGGGCATATTATTGGTGACCTCGTCCTCAAGGCCTTTGCAAACTATGCCAGCCAGTTTATGCGCGCCAGCGACTTTCTTGCCCGGACAGGGGGAGAAGAGTTTGTCTTTTTATTGCCTGACACCTCGCTAGATAACGCCACCGATGTAGCAAAACGCTTTCGTCTTGCGCTGGAGTCTTTCAACATCGACATTGGCAACAACGAGAAGCTCCAGATCAGAGTGTCCGCGGGGGTCGCCCAATTTACAGATAGCGACATCAATATTGAAGGCACATTTGCACGGGCTGACAAGGCACTTTACGACGCGAAACAGCAGGGCCGTAACAAGGTCGTTGCCCAGCAGGCCTCACAAGCCAGCGGCTAATACAGTAGAGTACCCCGCGTTTAACAAACTTGCCCTGCCCGGCTCAAGGCCACAACAGCCTGGCTAAGCCCGCTCCAGCGGGAAGGCAATAACCTCATCAATACGGCTGGCCCCACAGGCCAACATCACCAAACGATCTAAACCCATTGCCACTCCCACACAGTCCGGCAAGCCTGCCTGCATCGCCTTCAACAATTGGCGGTCAATGGCCGGGCGATGCTGCCCTGCCGCATCCCGGCGTTGGTGATCAAGGCTGATACGACGCACAAATTCGCTGGCATCTTGCAGCTCGTCATAGGCATTTGCCAGCTCCATGCCGCCATAAAATGCTTCAAAGCGACGGGCAACAGCTTGGCCTGAGGCATCGACCTCTACCTTTGCCAGCGCAGCCTGAGATGCCGGAAAGTCGTAAATAAAACTGATGGCATTGCGCTTCAGAGCAGGTTCCACCACGGTAGACATCAGCAGCTGCAACCACATATCCCGATCTTCACTACTAAAACTGAGTTCAAGATGTTGCTCGGCCACTTCCTGCAAACGAGAAGCCTCAGCGGTGAAGGGGTCGATACCACAATAGTTGATAAAGGCCTGCTGATAACTGATCTTTTCGACCGGCGGCGCACTGCCCAGTGCCAGCGAGATCACCGCAGCCACCTCGTCCATTAGCGCAGTCAATCCCAAGCCCGGCCGATACCATTCCAGCATGGTAAATTCAGGGTTGTGGCGCCGCCCTCGCTCCCCCTGCCGAAACGCTTTGCAAATTTGATAAACAGGCCCACTCCCCGCTGCCAGCAGACGTTTCATGGCGTATTCCGGCGAGGTTTGCAAATACATCTCGCCTTCGCCATTGGGCCGAGTCGCGGCAATGGCCTCGATATTGGGGTCGGTTACCGGTGCCGAGGCCAGCAGTGGCGTCTCCACCTCCATCACCCCCTTATCGGCGAAAAAAAGGCGCAGCTGCGAAAGCAGTTGCGCCCTTTTTTTCAGCGAATCCAAGTCAGCCGTAGGCCGCCAAGAACTCACCTCAGCTTTTCACCCGGCTGACATATTCGCCGCTGCGGGTATCGACTTTAATCACCTCACCTTGGTTGATAAACAGCGGTACCTTTACCACGGCGCCCGTGCTCAAATGCGCAGGCTTGGTGCCACCTTGGGCGGTATCACCTTTCAGGCCGGGGTCGGTTTCTACAATTTCAAGCTCAACAAAATTCGGCGGCGTCACCGACAAGGGCGCGCCGTTGTATAAGGTTACGGTAAAAACATCTTGCTCTTTCAGCCAGTTAACCGCGTCGCTCACCGCTTTGCTATCGGCTTGAACCTGCTCAAAAGTGGCGGGATCCATAAAATGGTAAAACTCGCCATCGGTATAGAGATATTCCATCTCCTGATCCATAACGTCCGCGCCTTCCAGTGATTCACCGGACTTGAACGTGCGCTCCCAAACTCGGCCAGAATTCAGGTTGCGCAATTTAACCCGGTTAAAGGCTTGGCCTTTGCCCGGTTTTACAAACTCATTGTCCAGAATCGAGCAAGGCTCGCCATCGAGCATTACTTTGAGCCCCGAACGAAAATCATTGGTAGAATAGTTGGCCATATGTTCCTCAGCGACAGCGTCGATAACCGTGATTTTAAAAGGCCACAATGATACCCGTTAACGCATCAATTTGGCAGACCGAAACGTGGCAACAGCAAATGCGACATCTGATTCGCGACCCGCAGGAACTGATGCGGCGGTTAGAGCTAAAAAGCGAGGCCGAACCAGAGTTAGCCGCCGCCCTGAAACAATTCCCTCTGCGAGTACCCGAAGCCTTTGTGGCTAAAATGACCAAGGGCAACTGGCAGGACCCGCTACTGTTGCAAGTTTTACCCCAAGGTCAAGAAGCCCTGCCCCAACCCGGTTACAGTGATGACCCGTTGGAAGAAAAAACCGCCAACCCCGTCCCCGGCCTTATTCATAAATATCCGAGCCGGGTATTGCTGATCACCAGTCCGGCTTGCGCCATCAACTGTCGCTACTGCTTCCGCCGCAGCTTTCCCTATCAAGACAATATCCCCGGCCAACAGGACTGGCAGCACGCCATTGACTATATTGCCCAACGCCCCGATGTCAGCGAGGTTATTCTCAGCGGCGGCGATCCACTGGTGGCCAATGACCGCGCCCTTCAACAGCTCATCGAGCGCCTCGCGCAAATCCCGCAGCTCACCACCCTGCGTCTGCATACCCGGCTGCCGCTGGTGATGCCCGCTCGAATCACCCCGGAGCTGGTCGACATCCTCACCGCGACCCGGTTACAAACGGTGATGGTAGTGCACTGCAACCATGCCAATGAGCTTGATGACGCCACCGCTTCTGCATTCCGTCTGCTGACAAGCAACGGTGTTAGCCTGCTAAATCAAAGCGTACTGTTGGCTAACATCAACGATAACGCCGCGGCACTCGGGAGTTTAATGCGCAAGCTGTTCAGCCAAAACGTCTTGCCTTATTACATACACCTGTTGGATAAAGTGACGGGGGCAGCCCATTTTGAGGTCAGTGAAGCGCGGGGCATCGAGCTGCTGACCGCATTACGGGCAAGTTTGCCGGGCTACCTGGTTCCTCGTTTAGTTCGTGAAGAACCCGGAAAGACGAGCAAAACCCCTATTGCGCTCTGACATTGAACCGCGTAAAAACATATACTTAGCTCATAATTGTGTATTGATGTCATAACATCTCAGTAAAGTAGCAAGACGGCGGAAGAAGATGACCGGAAAATCAGACACAGCGATTCCGCTCCCTGAAGCAAGCAGGGACAAGCACAGCCTGTTCGCCACAAACGCCAACGCAGCCCGAGCTTGGCTACAAACCGTGCCCAGAGCAAACTTGGGCGAAGCCACGCGGCAGCTCTATCAAGCCACATCAGAACTCAATCAAGTCAAGTGCAAAGGCAAAGAGCGGCTGGAAATCCTTGAAACACTCCGACCTGACGTCCACCAAGCTATTCAGGGGCTAGCACAGCACTACTTAAGCAAACCTCTTAACATTCCCGAAAAGGTCGAGAAAATAGTCTCTCTGGCCAATACACTAAACGCCCAGCTGGCAACCGGTTATGCCCTGTCGTTCAAAGCTTTGCTACAGGAATCACGGCTACTGAAGCCAACTGAGGCATTATCTCGGGCCCTGCATCGACTCATTACTGAATACAGCCGCATTTTGCTGCGCACTTATCAACTCCACCGCTCGCCTAGCAGCGGTTACTGGCAAAAACTGCATTATTTTTATCAGCAAGGCCTCATACAAAAAGTTTTAAAACACAAAACCAACGACCCCTTGTACGGATCAGGCAACGTTAACGACGCTTATTTACGCGCCCTGTTATTATCCACCAGCCGCCCCCACCAACTGCCGCAACGCTATCTGAGCGAGTTATTTATTGCACTTTCTCGCATGAGTAATTTGGTTGAGCTACGCGGCGAACGTTTAGAAAGCTGTGCATTCTTACTCGATCCCAAACAAGACAGTGCGCCGCAATATCGTGAGTTAATCAACCGTGCGCCTACCGAAGGCTGGCTAGGCATGGATACCCGGCCGCTGACCAAGCAGGATGGCGAATCGTCGTTATTCAGCAAAGCCCCGTCTATTCCCCCGTTGCTGCAAGAGCGAGTTATATTGGCTTGGAGCGAAGCCGCCGACCGGGTTTCTGACCGCCAACCTTGTAATATCCTGGCCAAAGTTGCGGTGGGCATCAGCGCCAGCCACTACTATATTGCCAGAGAAGAAGTTTTTGAGACGTTTAAGCTAAACAGCAAAGAAGCCACTGCCTGTCCAGACCCTTTTTTGGAGCACGTACCGATTGACCCTTGGGCTGGCGTGCCAGACACAGACCCACATGAGCAAAAAACAAGGGCTTATGCTCAAACAGGGATTGATTACAAAGTACCTACCCACACGATTGAAACCATTGAGTACAGCTTGCCCAGCAGCAATACCAAAAAGCGCGGGATAAAAGCCCACTACAGCTACGTTGACTCACGTATTCTGGATATCAGTGATAGCGGTTATCGTATCCAATGGGACCCGGCACCCAATCTGAAGGTCCGCAATGGCGAACTGATGGCGGTGAAAAGTGCGGACATTCCCGAGTGGAGTCTGGCGGTGGTGCGCTGGCTACGAAACGAAGACCACTCTCAGGTTGGGGCAGAAATATTGGCGACCACCGCCACACCGTACAGCGCGCGGGTACTCAATGCCGGACAGCCGATTACCGACTACCAACGCGCCGCACTTGCTATTTGGCGGCAAGCAAAAACTGGATGGCACGGTGTTAATGGCCGCGCTCTCCACCTTTAAATCCGGACAAACTATTGAGCTTGTCCGTCCCGGTCATGTCATGCGAATCAAGCTGACGAAACTGGTTGAAGAAAGCAATGCCTTCAAGGCATTTGAGTTTGATGAAATAAAATCCAACAAACCCGCTCGCAAAGAAAGCAACGACAAGGAACGTCTAAACAACGATTTTCAGGAGGTTTGGGAGATTTTATAGCTCCTTCTCCATACTTAGGCGTTCAGTCATATCACATGATTCACAAACAAATAATGAATATATTGCTCGTTAGTTTATCTGACAGCGATGTAGAACTTTTGACCGGCGGCTTTAGAAAAGCCGGACAGGTTTGCCGCGAAATCCGGGTCACCAACAGCGAACAGTTTGCTGAACAGCTGAATGGGCAACGCTGGGAGCTGATTATATTTGACGCGGAGCGTGCGACTTTTGACATCCAACAATGCGGCCATCTATTGCGCAAAGGCGGGCACGATATCCCAGTTATCTACATGGGCAATGCCGAATCACTGCCACCACCCGATGCCGCCGTCGCGGCTGTTTTCAGCAAATATGAATTCCCCCGCTTGGTCAGCGCCAGCCTCAGAGAAGTACAAGCCCTCCTGCACCGACGCCAACTAGCCACATTGCAGCACACGCTAAATGCAGCAGAGCAGCGCAGCCATTTACTGATGACCGAGTCGAAAGACCCGGTGGCCTACATCACTGACGGCATGATCATCCACGCCAACCCTGCGTTTTGCCAGCAACTAGGTTTTGATGATGTCGATGGTTTTCCCATAGTCGACCTCGTTGAACACAAGGATCAGGATCGATTAAAGAATGTCCTTAAACAGCAGCTTAAAGGCGAGGATGACCGGCATATCGACCTACACTTTCACTGCAATGATAACTCCACCGCCCTATTCACCGTGTACTGCAGCAATACGCAATATGACGACGAAGCCTGTATCCAGCTATTGCTCAACGAGCCCAGCAGCGCCGCCAACACCGGCAATATCGATGAAAGCACTGGCTTAGCAAACCGCTATCATTTTGAACACTTACTGCAAGAGTTTGTAGAAAATGAACGCAACAGCAACAGTTCACTGCTGCTCATCTCCGTGGATAACTTTAGCCGCTTGAGGCAAATCACTGGCCTCAAAGGTATCGAAGTATTTATTGCCGATGTGGCCGGGCGGATACGCACCCAGTTAAATGCCCAAATTTACGGGCGTATTAGCGATGACATTATTGCCGCTGTTACCCACCATATTCCCAGCCAAACTGCGCTGGAGATGGCCGAAGGTTTGCTAAACAGCGTAGAAGAAGCAATCATCGAAATAAAAACACAATCCCTACAATGCACGCTTAGCACGGTGATTATGCCTATCAATCACCTCACGCCACCCCATGCACCCTCTTTGCTAGACACTAGCTTCCAGTTTTTAAAGGGGCTTATTGACGCGGGCGGTAACCAGGCAGCCATTTATAAAAAGGACCGCCAGCAACTTAAAAACAGCGAAGCAGCCAGTGAAATAGTCAGCGAGGCCCTGGCCGATAACCGGCTACAACTGTTGTTTGAACCAATGGTGAATTTAAGTGATGCAGACGGCGATCATTATGAAGTCAGCTTTGAACTGAAAGACCGAGCAGAAGACGAAATCACCGCTGGCGAGCTAATGCGTAATATCGAAAACGAAGCGAGCAATATTCAGCTGGACCGCTGGATAGTGATGGAAGCCACCAAATTACTGGCCAAGGAACGCCTCACTGGGCAGGACATCAAGCTGGTAATCAACCTGAGCGCTAATGTCTTTCATGACCCCGAGTTTTGTTCCTGGCTGGGGGTGGCAATAAAAGCCGCCGCACTGCCTGCCGCAACGCTTACCCTGCAGTTTGGCGAAGACAGTATCCGTGACAACCTCAAACCCGCACTGGATTTTTGCACCCAATTCAAGCGAATGGGCGGTAACATCGGGGTGCGCAATTTTGGCCGGACCGAAACGGCCCATAAATTTCTTGGCCATATCAAACCCGGCCTGGTAAAGCCGGGGATGCGCCGCAGCGACACGCCGGATAGCAAACAGATAAGCGAGTTTATCCGTGTGGCCAAAGGCTTAGGCAGCCGTATTGTGGTGCCCAATGTCGGCAGTGCCGCCACCTTAGCCATGCTCTGGCAACTGGGTCCCGACTTTATTCAAGGCAGCTATGTTCACGAACCCCAGCCAACAATGAGCTATGAATTCTCGGCGTTTAATTAAACAGCCAGATCATCGCAAGCCCGCTTGCCACCTCAGTGACTGAGCCGGTCACTGATCCCCAGTAAATACAGAATACCGTCCAATCCCAGGGTGCTAATGGACTGCTTGGCACTTTCCCGCACAATGGGCTTGGCGCGAAAAGCGATTCCCAACCCGGCAATACTGAGCATGGGTAAGTCATTGGCGCCATCACCAACGGCAATCACCTGCTCCAGATCAATACCCTCTCGGCGCGCAATTTCTCGCAACAACTCGGCCTTGCGTTGGCCGTCCACGACGACACCTTCCACTTCGCCCAGCACCTTGCCATCTTTCACCGGCAAGGCATTGGCGTAGACATAATCGATGCCCAGCTTTTCTTTCAGGTATTCGCCAAAGTAGGTAAAGCCACCAGAAAGAATCGCTGTTTTATAGCCCATGCGCTTGAGGGTAGAAATCAAACGTTCGGCCCCTTCCGTAATAGGCAGTGTGTGCGCAATACCTTCAAGCACAGACTCATCCAGCCCTTTCAACAACGCCACCCGAGCCTTAAAGCTCTCGGTAAAGTCGATTTCGCCGCGCATGGCCCGCTCGGTAATCTCGGCAACCTGCTCACCCACACCGGCCGCCGCCGCCAGCTCATCAATCACTTCGGCTTCAATCAGTGTTGAGTCCATATCAAAGGCCACCAGACGCCGGGTGCGACGGAACATATTGTCCTCTTGGTAGGCAATATCAATATCCATTTCGCTGGCGAGATGCAAAAGCTCACGACGAAAATCCGAGGCATCGGCCAGATAGCCCCGCACCGACAGCTCAACACAGGCCTTAGACTGCTGAGTGGTATCGTCAAGAGAAATACGCCCAGACAGCCGATCAATCCGATCAATATTCAGCCCATAGCGCGCGACAATATCGGTGACAGAGGCAATATGCCGTCCGCTGATTTTTCGGGCCAGCAAGGTAACAATATGGCGCTGTTTACCCTGCCCGCTAACCCACTGTTCGTAGCTATCGGGGCTTACCGGCGAAAAGCGCACTTGCATGCCCATTTCGTGGGTACGAAACAGAATATCTTTTAGAATACTGGACGATTCCAAATCCGATGGCACTTCCACCAACAAACCCAAGGTGAGAGTGTCGTGGATCACTGCCTGGCCAATATCGAGAATGCTGACCTGATGATCGGCCAGAATACTGGTTATGGTGCTTGTCACACCCGGCCGGTCATCACCGGCAATATTAATTAGGATTATTTCGTTCACAGCGACCCCCGCAACAGACCGCGTATTGTAGCCGCTGAACGCATTCCACCCAAGCACCGAAAGCCTTGATATACTCGCCAGCAAAATTGTTACTTTATTATTGGCCTGGATACTCGCCCATGCTCAAGCAGCTTCTCAAGCTTCCTCTTTCAGCTAAATGTGGCCTGGTCGCCGCCATCATCTGCGCGGTTGCCGGGCTTACCCTTTTAATTACCAGTATGACTGCCAGCAAGCAGATTCTGTTAGAGACCACCCAAATGATTGGTCAGCAATGGACCGACCAACTGGCCTCACAAAGCCAACAATCGCTGCTGCGCAATGACAAAGTCAGCCTGCAGGCAATTTTGCAGGACTATATCAACAGCCCATTGGTGGTATACGGCAGTATCGCCAATGCCCGTCAAGAAACCGTTGCCGAAGCGGGCACCTGGCGGCCCGAAAATCTCAACTACGAGGCCGGGGTCGCCGGAGATGGCTCTCTGGGTATTGTTAAGCTTTCCCTTAGCAAAGATATTATCAGCACCGAAATTCGCGACCTGGGCAAAACCCTACTGATACTCACCGGCATATTGGCATGCTTAAGTTACGCCCTTGTCGCCGTGCCAGTTCGCCGAGCCGAATCGTGGCTGGAACTAGCCCGACTGCGTTTAGCCAACCCGCTGCGAGACGACAAAGCAGCCTACCGCGGCGATGACAGTTTAGGGCTCCTACTGGAAGAGATTCACAACCCCGAGATTCGCCTTTTAGAAGCCGGAGAACACCGCTACCGGGACTACTACGTTTTACACTGCCAATGGCAGGCCTACGAGCAATTAAAAGCACAAATGGCTCCCGACAGTTTTATCAGTCACCTGCATAACAGCCACGCCCGCGCCGAAGCCATTGCTCGCTTGTATCACGGTGAACTGATTCCACATCGCCAGACGGCGGTAAGCTTGCGCTTTTATGAGGTGAACGACACCGACCACCCGCTGTTTAGAGCACTGTGCTGCGCTGAGCTTTTACAAAAACTGGATCGAGCCTTAAAAACCCGGGCTGGGGTGGCGCATATTTTAGGAGAAGGGCAAGACTGGGAATGCGCGGCACTGGAATGCGCCGCGGTAGAGCGCCTGCATGAGGCGACCAAAGAAGGTCGCGGAATCTGGCTGGACAACAGCGCCAAAGAACACGAGCGGCTAGACGCCTGGGTTGAGCACAAAGGCAACCGGGTAAGCACCCTCAAACCGCCTTACAATGAGTTACTTGAGCGCCAGCAGACTCAGTTAAAAAACCTGAATCTGGCTGGCCGCTTTGAACAGGAAGAAAGCTAAACCTTTCTGGCCTCTATTCCCGATTTACTCGACAGCCAGACCATCGACCCGCTGGAAGCCCCTGGGCAGCTTATGCCCCCGGCGGCCTCGGTCACCCAGATAATGCTCCAGTTCAGACAATTTCAAGCTGAGGTGGCGCTTACCGGCAATCACTTTTAATGATTGCTGAGCCCCCATCACCGCGGCGGCAATCACATACTCTTCTCGGGCTGCGGCTCGAGCAGAGGGAATACCGATCATCTTATTGCCCTTACCTCGCGCCATCACCGGTAAATCTGCCAACGGGAATACCAACATCCGCCCTTCGGTGGTGACCGCAGCCAGATAATGGTCTTCAATTGCCGTTACCGGTACCGGCGGCAACACCTTGGCACCTTTGGGCAGGGTTAGCGCAGCCTTGCCCGCTTTGTTTTTGCCTTGCAGGTCAGCCAGTTTGGCCACAAAACCATAGCCTGCATCGCTGGCCAACAAAAATTGACTATTTTCTGCGCCCATCATCAGACCTTCAAAATGGGCGCCGGACTGGGCATTAATCCGCCCGGTCAGCGGCTCGCCCTGACCTCTGGCAGAAGGCAAACTATGTGCGGCCACGGTATAGGCTCGGCCGGTATGATCCAACACCACCACCGGCTGATTACTCTTGCCCTGTGTGGCCAGCTTAAAGCGGTCACCCGATTTGTAGTTCAGGGCAACAGGGTCAACATCGTGCCCTTTGGCTGCACGAATCCAGCCCATCTCCGACAACACCACTGTGACGGGGTCAGCTGCGATCACGTCTTCTTCAGAAAAGGCTTTGGCTTCACCACGGGTCACCAACGGCGAGCGACGGTCATCACCAAACTCGTCCGCCGCTTGCAACAGCTCTTTGCGCACTAAGGTTTTCATGCGTCGGCTGGAGCCCAAAATTTGCTCAATGCCATCCCGCTCAGCGGCAAGTTCATCCTGTTCACCGCGAATTTTCATTTCTTCTAATTTTGCTAAATTCCGCAGTTTTAAATCGAGAATCGCTTCGGCCTGAGTATCACTAATACCAAAGCGCGCCATCAACGCCAATTTAGGCTTATCCTCTTCTCGGATGATGGCGATGACTTCATCAATATTCAGATAGGCGACCAGCAAACCGTCCAGAATATGCAGGCGTTTCAGCACCTTATCTAGGCGAAATTCCAAACGGCGACGGGTGGTAGCGGTTCTAAATTCCAGCCATTCACCCAAAATCAGGTCCAGGCTCTTCACCTGAGGTCGGCCATTTATGCCGATCATATTCATATTGACCCGATAACTTTTTTCCAGATCGGTAGTGGCAAATAAGTGATTCATTACCGCTTCACAATCTACCCGGTTTGAGCGAGGTATCACGACCAGCCGGGTGGGATTTTCGTGATCAGACTCGTCCCGCAAGTCCACCACCATCGGCAATTTCTTGGCTTGCATCTGCGCGGCAATTTGCTCGAGAATTTTTGAGCCCGAAGCCTGGTGGGGCAGCGCCGATATCACAATATCGTCGCCGTCTTTATGCCACAGAGCCCGCATCCGCAATGAGCCACGCCCCGTTTCGTAAATTTTCTGCAGCTCGGATTGAGGGGTAATAACCTCGGCATCCGTGGGGAAATCCGGACCCAACACATGCTCGCACAACTCCGACACAGAAGCCTTGGGGTTATCCAGCAGGTGAATGCACGCTGATACCACTTCACGAAGATTGTGAGGTGGTATATCGGTGGCCATCCCCACTGCAATCCCAGTTGTGCCATTAAGCAACACATTGGGCACTCTGGCGGGCAAATTCGCGGGTTCGTCCAAGCCACCGTCAAAATTGGGGTTCCAATCTACGGTGCCCAGGGCCAACTCACTCAACAGCACATCGGCATAGCGGGTTAAGCGGGACTCGGTATAGCGCATTGCCGCAAAGGACTTGGGGTCATCTGGTGAGCCCCAGTTGCCCTGGCCGTCAATCAGCGGGTAACGGTAGGAGAAGCTCTGGGACATCAACACCATCGCTTCGTACACAGCACTGTCGCCGTGAGGATGAAACTTACCGATAACATCCCCCACCGTACGGGCAGATTTCTTGTGTTTGGAGCTGGCTTTTAGCCCCAATTCACTCATGGCATACACAATACGGCGCTGTACCGGCTTCAGGCCATCAGCAATATTGGGCAGGGCTCTATCCAAAATAACGTACATGGAGTAATCCAAATACGCTTTTTCGGTGTAAGTCTTTAAGGATATCTGTTCGACGCCATCGGCGCCGATCGCAATTGAGTCGGTCATAGGGGCTTTATTAAGTCCTTGTTAATCACTGCTACTAAACACTTACGATCCTAAGGGTAATTACGAAGAGTCAGCCATGTCATGTATTTCTATACTGAGCTCACCCTTTAAGAAGGAAAGGAGACGCAAAATGGCAATCTCAAATGTGGTGACGCTAAACGAATATCGCCAAGAAAGTGAACAGGTCATTATTGACGATATCAGCGCTCAAGCTTTTCTATTTTTACAAGAGCAAGCGCAGGAGAATAAACTCTCCATGAGAAAATTGCTAATGGAACACCTGCTGGGACTGGCTTGCGTCGTCAAAGCGGTGGAAGGTCCTGAAGAAGCCAGAAACTGGCTCAACAAGATCAGCTCGGAAATCACTCGAGAGCTCGAAAAATAGGCCTGCTAATGCGCTGTGGTTTTTGTTGTCCCACAGCGTTCACAGCGATATACCGTCACCAGCTTCCCCTGCTTCACATCAAATTTTTTCGCCGTATCGATCTTCCATTTATGGTGCCCCTCACGACATAAGCTATTCGCTTTTTTGCCGTCTCCACGACGGGAGAACGGGATAACCTCGCCCATACAACTCTCCATTGAATTTGACGATACTCGTCACGCTACCACTGCGCTCGATTCGGCTTTACTATACGCGCCTTAATTTAATCACGCGACGGCTCAGCAACAAGGAAATACAATGCAAATTGCCAACAACAGTGTTGTTTCGTTTCACTACACCTTAAAAAATGCTCAAGGTGAAGAACTGGAAAACAATCGCCAAGATGCCCCTTCTTTATACCTGCACGGTGCTAACAATATTATTACCGGCTTGGAAAACGCCATGGCGGGAAAATCCGCCGGTGACAGCTTCGAGGTTACCCTGACAGCAGAACAAGCCTACGGCCCCCGCCAAGATAATATGCAGCAGCGTATTCCCGCCAAATATCTAAAACACGAAGGCAAACTAAAGGTCGGGCAGCCAGTGAGCTTTAACACCGACAAAGGTAGACGTAACGGCACCGTCATCAAAGTCGGAAAATTCTCGGTAGACATCGACACCAACCATCCACTGGCGGGTCAAACACTGCTTTTTGCAATTGAGATCACCGATGTGAGAGAAGCTACCGCCGAAGAGATTCAGCACGGCCACGCTCACGGCGTAGGTGGGCATCAACATTAGACTCAGTGTCATTCTGCTTATGTCTTCCGCCATTAAAACAGATTCCGAATAGATTCTCCGGGCGCTCCAAAAAAGTGCGCTTTTAAGTAAACCCCTGTTTTAATGGCAGATAACCGCATGCTTACACAAGCCCCTTAAGTAAAACCCTCATAAAATTAACATTGCCCTGTGCACCAGCTTAAACAAAATGTTAGGCTAGTATTGACATCGCACAGCAGCTAATACACATTAGATGCATTGCACCGTATTTACTGATTTTACAACTCCAGAGTCATTCGTGAATTATTAACGTGCATATCTTCTTTTGAATTAACCACCGGGCATTCCACGCCAATTAGATACATATTCTGGTTAAAGAAACTGGCTACCTAAATGGCGCAAACCGCCAATCTAGTGTAGCTAGCGTCATTCTTGAGAAGTGGCATTATTTTTTCTTCGAAGTCCTCACCAAGTACTTAGGAATGTACTCTTCAGCCTTAATCGGCTGAAGAGTCATAGCCGAAGGTCAGGCAAAGATTCATATACAGAGATACGAGTAGTACCACCAAACTTAATACGCTATGACACTCGGCAACACTATTTTGAAAGAGCTTGTTCCTAGGGGACCTCTGATTAATTCGGTAATGTTTCAACGGAGTCTCTGGCGCGCACTGGCAAGGCGCGATGCGAAGATTAAGGCTGGTTGTCCTTAATGGGCATGGCAACGCAGTCCAGTGTGCGCCAGAGGCCCGCCCCTCGGGGCTTAGCCAAAAACAGCTCAACTGCGTTGCCGCCACTTGAAAGGCAACCAGCATTCCTTCATGTCGGCGCCTTGTTGAGCCGCTTTTGGCTAAGCTTGAGATATCACCGAATTAATAAGAGGTGCCCTAGTTAAAATCGAAAACGCACTGCTTAACATTATTCACGAATAAGGATTTTTGTATGAGTAATAAAAGGATCAAATTAACGCCGTATACTGACCCAACGTCTAATTTTCATTCTTGGTCTTTACTTTCCCAAGTAAAAAATGCGAATCAAGAGCTAACTCAACCGGAGGTCGTAACGAGGGATATTGAGGACAATCAGAACAACAGAAGCTTTCCACACATCCAGCCCCTGCCCCCGTTGCCTCAAAAACACATTGCCACTAATACTGAGACGGCCCTTCCTGGCAAAACCCTGTTAAAGCCCTTATTAAAGAATATTGCTTACGCCAATTGTAAATTGAGTACATCAACGTGACGGTTATCTGTATTGGTTCTCCCAAAGGGGGTGTCGGTAAAACGACGACGTCAGCACACCTAGCTTACGGGCTACGGCGCTCAGGCTATAGAGTGATTGCGATAGATTTCGACTCACAAAATGCATTGCGGTTACATTTTGGCATACCGTTAAATGATAGGCGGGGTTTTGTCGAGAGTGCCTCGTACAGCGAAGACTGGTCGTCGCTGGCAATACCCATTGCCGATAATTTATCAGTACTACCTTATGGCCATCCAAGTCGACAGCTCAAACAACGTTTTGAAGCAGACTTAATGAAACCTGATTTTTTACGCCAGCGCCTAGCCTCATTACAAAAAACCCCAGGCACCATTGTGATTATTGATCTCCCCCCAGGAGAATCGAATGCATTGGAGTCCGCGACGAACCTAGCAGATTTAAGGCTAACCGTATTGCTGCCCGACTCGGCATCGATGGCGTTGCTCCCTCGGGTTGAAAACAATGAGTTTTACCCAGGGACAGTGCCAATGAATAGCAGGCATGGCTTTGTACTTAATCAGGTCGACCCACAGCGCCGATTAAATAGTGAAATATGCGCGTTTATAGAGCACCGCCACAAAGATAGTCTCTTGGGACTGATCCATCGTGATGAAGCCGTAACAGAAGCGAATGCAACACAAAAATCGGTATTTGAAGGCTCTCCAGGCTCGCTGGCTGCAAAAGATTTCAATACTTTTGTCAGCAATGTTATGCGAGAGCTCCTTTCTATAGAAAAACCTGATGGACCAACGGTCGCTTAATATGACGACAAAAAATGAAGAACTCCGTTCAGAGAACTCTCGCGGAGTTCGTTTTTTAGCATGGTTGCTGGCCCTTATATCCATTGGTCCGGTGTTTTTTTTTATAACTACACCAATGGATATCTCTTACCAAGCTCTATTAGGAATTTTTACCGTCATTATTATGGTGGTTACTAACCGACTGCTGCCAAAGTCTCAGTTAGCCTCATTATTTTTAGCTGCCTTAAGTTTATTGGTGTCTACCCGATATTTATATTGGCGGGCTTCAGAGACCTTAGTATTTAATAGCGGATTAGAGTATGTACTAGGATACGGCCTATTTGTGGCGGAGCTTTATGCATGGCTTATTCTGTTTTTGGGCTACGTACAAACTGCAATGCCGTTGAATAGACGGGTTATTCCGTTGCCAAAAGATATCGCATTATGGCCTACCATTGATGTTTATATCCCCAGCTATAACGAAAGCTTGAGCGTCGTAGCTGATACGATACTGGCAGCCCAATGTCTAGAATATCCCACTGACAAACTAAATATCTATCTGCTGGATGATGGCAAGCGAGCAGAGTTCTCTGCCTTTGCCGCAAGAGCCGGTGTTGGATATATCACTCGTGATAATAATAAACACGCTAAAGCTGGAAACTTAAATAACGCCATGACACAAACCCATGGCGAATTAATTGTGGTTTTTGACTGTGACCACGTCCCAACTCGTGGTTTTTTGCAATATACCATTGGCGGATTTTTACGAGACCCAAAGCTCTCCCTATTACAAACACCCCATTACTTCTACTCTCAGGATCCCTTCGAACGCAATTTGGCAGTAGGTGAAGATATACCGCGTGAAGGGGCGCTATTTTATGGTCCAGTACAGCAGGGCAATGATTTTTGGAATGCCACATTTTTTTGTGGCTCCTGTGCAGTGATACGCCGAACAGCGCTGGAAGAGATTGATGGCTTTGCTGTTGATACCGTCACTGAAGATGCCCATACCGCTTTAAAAATGCAGCGAAAAGGTTGGGGGACCGCTTACCTCGCGTTGCCTTTAGCGGCGGGATTGGCCACTGAGCGGCTTTCATTACATATTGGTCAAAGAGCGCGCTGGGCCCGCGGCATGACGCAAATATTGCGAATGGATAACCCGCTTTTTGGACGAGGACTCACATTGTCTCAGCGCTTGTGTTACTTGTCTGCCATGCTGCATTTTCAGTTTCCTCTTCCTCGCGTGGTTTTTATTACTGCTCCCCTCGCCTACCTACTACTTGGACAGAATATCATCGCATCCTCGGCCGGTATTATCGTAGCGTATGCACTACCACACTTAAGCCATGCACTTTATACCAACTCTCGCACGACAGGACGTTACCGGCATATTTTATGGGGAGAAATATACGAATCTGTATTGGCCTTCCAGCTTGTAAAGCCAACGTTGACGACTCTTTTAGATCCTAGCAAAGGTAAATTTAATGTCACCGATAAAGGTGGCTTAGTTGATAAAACCTTTTTTGATATTAATGCCGTCAAACCCCAATTGATCGTATCGTTTCTATTAATGGCGGGAGTTGGCTGGGGCATTGTGCGTCTATACTGGCATGACTATTACGATATTGAACCCAACGTCATGCTGCTTAACGTTTTCTGGGCAGGCTTTAGTCTTTTTATGTTATTAGCCGCCATCACCGTTGGCCGAGAAAGGCAGCAAATACGAAAAACGGTTCGGGTAGCGGTAGAGCTAGAAGGAAGTATTTTCTTTACCGATGGCCACGCAATAGCGAGTGAAGTGGTTGATATCTCTATGGGAGGAGCACGCTTACGCAACTTGAAAACCCAGCCATTTACTGCAGAGATTGAGTGTATTGAGCTAGTTTATCAAGGTCGCAGGGTGGCGCTGCCTGCAAGCTTAATTGCCTGTGATGAACGCTTTATACGAGTGAGGTTTTCAGAATTAAATATAGACCAACGTCGTAATTTAGTTCGTATTGCACTGGCTAGAGAAGATTCATGGTTCGAAGAGAAAGCAATTAAATCCGATAATATCATTCGGTCATTCTTTGGCATATCACGCTGTATTTTAAGTTTGTTGTTTCCAAGCTTATTCTCACGGGGTGATGACGAACGAAAAATTAATGTTCAGCTAAGAGAGCAGCTTTTCAAACGCTGGATTATGCCTATCGCATTTAGCGTTTTACTTATCGTGTTATTACTATTGGCTAGCTTGCCCGCGTTCGCCAACATCAGCAGTGACAGTGAAGGAGATACTGTTAGAGAAATCAGTATTGCGCAAATCAGCAATATGGATGGCTTGCGGTTAAGCACTCACTCTTCAAGAGCAGGCTTACATTTTTCATTGCCACGCGATGAGGTTGTTACCGGTGCAAGCCTTGATCTCTTGCTTAACTATTCGTCTACCCAAGTAGGTAGCGATACCTTAATTTTGTCCATTAACGGAGTAAAAATTAAGGAAATTAACTTACAAGAAAACAATGGCACACCGGCTCTGGTCTCGATGGAGATTAATCCAGCATATCTCGTTTCCAGTAATAATATCGACTTTATGCTGCGCAGCAATAATACCTACACCTGTATAGACCCACTTGTTGGTCAAGCAAAGCTGCATATTCTGCCAACATCACAGATTCGACTTGCCATAGACACCTTGTCAACAGCTAAAGATTTACACCTATTACCCCGACCTTTTTTAGATGCCGATGCTTCAGGCAGTGCCGCAATCAGTGTCGTTTTACCAGTCATGCCATCATCCGACCAAGTTCGCGCCGCAACAATAATATCATCGTGGTTTGGCGCAGAGAATCACTTCCGCGGCATGAAATTTAACGTAAGTAACACACTTACGAATGGCCATGCCATTGCTTTTGCAACCAATGAAAATCCAGTTATTGGTTTACCCCAAGCACTGATCGAACGTCCGGGAATTAGATTAGTTGCCAACCCCAATTCAACTTTCGGCAGCGTACTTCTTATTGAAGCGCCCGATGATCGAGGTTTAGTACAGGCTGCGCGTTTTTTGGCGCTTCAGCATAGAGGATTGTTAGGCAACTACGTGGATGCGAGTCAAGCCTTATCTATGCCCCCCGATGTTGAAGTTCAAAATCGCTGGGCCGACACGTCGAAACCACTCATGCTAGAAGATATCGTGGACCCTGACAGCCTGCATGTGAAAGGGCTGAGTCCATCTTTAATTCGTATGCCCTTCCGTTTATCGCCGCTACTCAATACCTGGCCTGGGCGTACTGTGCCGCTTCACGTTAGTTATCAATTTCCTGAAGGCGACTGGCTAGATACTAAACGGTCGTCGCTGGACTTGATGTTAAACGGTCAGTTTTTAAAGTCTCTCTCTGTTAATCGAAAGGGACTTATTGAGCAACTATGGGGGAGCATTGGCGGACGTGTTCGGCAAGAGAAAGCGGTTATTCACCTGTCGCCGGAACTACTTCATGGTAAAAACGAATTAACTTTTTATTTCAATTTAAAAGCCAAACTCAAAGACGGCTGCCTAGATGATGTGCCCGACGATGTGCTGAGTCACCTTATGCCTGAAACAGGCTTAGATCTAACAGAGCTTCGGACAATGGTATCCGTACCTGACTTATCTCTATTTACCGATGCAGGCTATCCATTTACAAGTACCGCTGACCTGTCTAACAGTGCATTGGTATTACCTGCAGAGCCTGATAAAAATACGCTAGCGACGGCGTTTGAATTAGTATCACGATTTTCTGAATTTACAGGTAAGCCCGGGATAAATATTGCTGTGGCATTAGGACCAAATCAGCTCGCTGCGGTAAAACAACGTCACTGGTTGGTGCTTTCTCCTGTCAATGATGACGTAATGCCGAACGTACTGAGCGGCAGCAGACTATACGTTAGTAAAGAACGCCTGCGCATCCGTCCTTTAAGTCGGCGTGACTGGTTGGCCTCATTACTTTTAGATGGGCAGGATCTTAATGAAGAGAATGCTGATCGCACACTGACTAGCCGAGAATATTTACAAGCTTTAGTAAGCACCGCATCCCGTGACAACAATGCTTTAACCGTCTTATTAACTGCAACAGATAGCCTAGGTTTAGTAGAGATTGCCAAACAAATAGAAACAGCCGGCGTGTTATCTACTGTTTCTGACGACCTAGTCATTTTGGATGGGGGCAGCAAGGCATTGTCCTTCCAGTTGGCGGCAACCCGTCTCGATGGGGGCGTTAACCTTTACAACCAAGCGTATTGGTGGCTTAGCCAGCGTCCACTCTTATTACTGCTCATACCACTAATATTGATTCTACTACTGGTAACGCAGGTGTATACCTTACTGGTCCGGCGGGCGCAGCGTCGCCGTGATGGGAGATGAAAAACGTGCAATTTCAAAAATCGCGTTATTTAAAAGTATTGGCAAAATCTACACTGCTAGCCCTATTACTCCCTGTAACAGCCTTAGTAGAGGCCGCCCCGTATGAGGCACTACTTGAGCAAGCAAAGTTCTGGATGCAATCTGGGCGCTCTGATTTAGCTGAAGACTCCCTTCGCAGAATTTTAGCCTCAGACGCAGACAACACTGAAGCCTTGTTGCAAATGGCTTTGATTGAGTTAAATCGCGGCAACGTTGAGACGGCAAAGGAGTGGGGGCAAAAACTAGAAAGCACTGCACCTGATAGCAACCAGTGGCAAACTTTACAGAATCGTTTACGCAGAGACGCTCTCGACAATAGCGTTTTAGCCAGAGCACGAGCTTCTGCAGCTCGCGGCGAAACTGAAAAATCGATTGAGTTGTATCGGGCCTTATTTAAAGGCGATGCACCTCCAGAAGATCTTGCCCTTGAGTATTATCAAACCCTTGCAGGGATTGATGCCAGTTGGGCAGAGGCACGGCGAGAACTAGAGCGATTAGCCAAACGTTTTCCTGAAAATTACGCCATTGCTGCAGGGTTGGCAGAAATACTGACCTATCGAAGTCAAACACGTCGTGAAGGTGCCGCTCGCCTGGAAGAGCTTTGGAATGCAAAACAAAACAATAAGGTATTAAAGGCTTGGAGAACGAGCCTGTTGTGGTTACCAGCCACATCCGCGAATGCAGCTTTAATGAAAGCTTATTTAGATAAATTTCCCGAAGATCGGGAGCTGAGCGAGCACCTTGCATCCTATCAAAAAGATACCGGGCAAGCCCGGGCAGATGGTTATGCCGCTCTGAATAAGGGACGTTTACGTGAAGCAAAGTCAGCATTCACCACAGCGCTGCAAAACGACCCAAACGATATTGATGCTCAAGTCGGTTTAGGACTGTTGCAGCTGCGGAGTGGTCAGTTTAGGGCAGCAGATAGAAGCTTATCTCAGGCAATGTTACGGGCGCCAAAATCTGCGGAAAAATGGCGAGAGGCTCGTGACTCCGCACGGTTTTACGCCAAACTTGAAGATGCACGAAAACTGTATAAGTCAGGAAACCTGCCAAAAGCATATCAATCCGTACAACCATTATCAGAGGTTGGCGGTCGTTTAGGCACTGATGCTCAACTACTTGAGGCAGAGATTTTATTAGGATTAAATCGTCCTGAAGACGCAGAGCTCATTTACCGGCACCAGCTGGTGTTAAACGCAAGCTCTGTGGATGCCCGCTCCGGGTTGGTTCGCTCCCTAATTGCACGCAAAAAATTTAGTGAAGCTGATCGTGAATATGCTCGGCTGCCTAAACCTGAACAACAAAAACTTGCCTATCTACGCACTCAACGTGCAAATGCGCTACGTGAGCATGGCCTAGCATTAATACGTAAAGGTCAGACGGCAGCGGCAGAAGTGATGTTGCGAGATGCCATGATAGCCGCCCCCGACGACCCGTGGATACGGTTAGAGCTGGCGCGCCTATATGATGACAAGGGTCAATCGGAGCGAGCAATTGCGCTGGTTGAGCCTACTCCTGCCCGGTCAAGTATTGATGACTTTACTGTGGCAGCCCTGATCGCCGAGAAGCAACAACGTTGGGATGATGTTAGCGCACTGATCAGCCAGATAGCTAAGTCTAAACGCCAAGCTAACCATGAAGCACTGCTTGAGCGTGCAAGCCGCAATAAACGTATTGTGTCGTTACAGCAAATTCTGCGTACGGGAGATCCTATACGAATAGAGATGGCTCTCGACGATATTTATCGCAATCCGCCATCTACAAGTGCTGAAGTTGGTCGGGTAGCGGCGATGTTGCAGGACGAGGGCGAGCGCAGTCTGGCACTGGCATTGGTCAGGCGAGATTTGGACCAAGGCCTTAAGGCAGCGGCAACAGATTACTTAAACCATGTTTTGGTATTCAGAAAAACCGAGAACGACGATGAAGCCAGGCGTTTGTTGGGGTTTTTAGAGCGGCATGCGGCTAAAGATGAAATCGCTAGCAAAAGTTTGATCCGTGCACGTAAGGATATGTTATTGGCCGAAGTCACTAACATGATTGAGCAAAAACAATTTGCACAAGCATATGACATTCTTGTTGCCGAACTAGAACGAGCCCCAAACGACAGCCCCATCTTATTAGCTTTGGCAGATCTATATAAGCGTGGTGCTTACTATGACTTTTCGCGACAAGTGTATGAACATGTTTATGCACAAGGTGGTGAAAACGCGAACTTGGCCTTACTGGGACTGACGGAAAATGCCTTGGCAGCAGATGACCCTGACTCAGCAGAAGATTACTTACAAAAAGCAGCGCCCCTAACGAGTCCGCAGTGGCTTATTTTGGCAGCACGCACGGCCGAAGCTCAGGGCGATAAACGTCAGGCACTGGTATTTGTTGAACAGGCAAGAATGGCGGTAGCTGGCAATACCGAAGGGGCTCAAATGTATCGTTTGGGTGAAAATCCATTCCGCGGCGGGCGGTCTGGTTTGCGAAAGCAGGATAATAGCTCGCGCTGGGTACAATTAACGACCCATAAAACAAGTGATGAATTCGCCGAATCGAGCGCTTGGCTGCCGAGTCGCAGTATTACTGGCGGCACGTGGCAACCCGACATAAATGATCAGCAATATATTAGACACGCTTTTGATGAAAAATCAGCGAAAACAGTGGCCTCAACAGAAAACAGCGCCAGCCCATATGACGATAATATGCCGCTACAGTGGTCAGCACGTTACTGGCGGGACCGCGGCCAAGAACATATCAACACCGCAAGCATAAACGAAGCGGATGTTGCTCGCCGCCGTGAGGTAACCAACATCGAAGAATACCGTAGCAAACTCAAAAAAGACCTGTCACCACGCTTGCGTGGTGACATTGCTATGCGTTTCCGCGATGGCGAAGAAGGCTTGAGCGAGCTAGCAGAAATTAGCGGTGACCTTGCTTTTTCCGGTGTACCTTTCGCCAGCGGCCGCTTAGAAGCAGTAATCAACCCGGTGTTTTTAAACGCGGGCTCTGTTACAAATGATTCTGCACGACGTTTCTTCCGATCGGCCGTCACCAATGCTGGCACCCAAGCGTTAGCAGAAAAATTGAACGGTGCAAGCCAGATCATTGACGACATAGATAATAGCGCTCAAGAACTCGCCCAAGCGACAGCTTCTTTAGAGGCGGTACAAAACTCAGCAAACCCAAGCGCCTCAGAAATTGCGGCAGTAGAGGCGCGAGTACAAACTGCGCAGCGCAACTTCAGCTTAGCGACTAGCCGAAATCCCTTATTTGAATCAGGAATAGATCTGGATACGCTCACAGTCAGTCAGCGTAAGTTTGTAGACGATTTTCTCCTTGAAAACTTTGGTGACAACGATTTCTCGCTGGTATCTACAGATGTTGCTACATACCAGAGCCGCAGCACCGCCGTTCGCAACCTAATATCACAACTCACAACAAGACTGGGATCGTATAATCGCGCTATCCCCCTAGGCAGCCAGGACGAGTCAGGCTTAGGTGTTGAAATAAATTATCAACGAGATAGCGTCCATCTTGATATTGGAAGCACGCCATTTGGGTTTGAAATGACAAATTTAGTCGGTGGCATCTCGTTGGCGCCAAAAATCAGCAACAATACCGAGCTTCGTCTCATCGCCCAGCGACGTGCAGTCACAGATAGCCTCCTATCCTATGCGGGAGTAGAAGACCCGGTGACCGGTGACCGCTGGGGAGCGGTAACGCGCAGCGGCTTCACATTAGGGTTTGCCTTTGACAACGAAGATCTTGGCTTTTACGGAGATGCAGGGGCGTATTACTACGATGGCAACCACGTAAAAAGTAACCAGGCAATGCAGGTAAATATGGGGGCTTACCTCCGACCGGTCAACAAGAACCAACGCGTCCTGCAAACGGGGGTAAACATCGGCTACTCGAGCTTTTCTGAAAACTTGAGTAAGTTTACTTATGGTCATGGCGGATACTTCAGCCCACAGAGTTATGTCAGTTTGGCCTTTCCACTCAGCTATTCGGAGCAATATAAAAAACTTTATTGGCGTGCCGGAGGTGCACTAGGGTTTCAGAGTTATAGCTCTGATAGTGCTGCCTACTTCCCCACCCTGGCTAATGATCAACGCTGGCTGGATATACTGGCAGACACTGGCACCATACTCGAATCACGCTATGCATCAGAAAGCAAAAGCGGTTTTGGGTTGAATTTAGGATTGGATATTCGGTACGCGTTATCAGAGGCGCTAACTATTGGCACAAGGGTTTCGTACGACACCTTTGGTGATTATTCTGAAACCTCCATGGCAATCAATGTCTTGTATAACACGGACCCTTAATGAAATGGATTTAAATAAACTAAGTTATGAGCGTAATCAGCGCTACTACCGGGAACGGCACTGCAGCGGCCAATGGCGCGATTTTCTTTGTGTATTGCTCGATGAGTTACAAGACAATATGGGAAGGAGTGACACAGCTGATTTTTTTAACGCCATTGGTCAAAAACTCGCTACCCGTTTTTCTCTGGCTGAACAAGACACCGTAGAAGAACTTGAAGAGCGCCTGAATAGTTTATGGTTAAAGTTAGACTGGGGCTGGTGCCAGCTGATCGCCCAACCTAACTCTATCACCATTATCCATGGAGCCTGGCCAAATCCGGACGAAGGGAAAGAGACTCTTTGGCCCATTGTTTTTTCGTCGGTATTACAAGGTTTTTATAGTAAATCTCTTTCCATACAGGGCGGTGATGCTAGTGTAAAAATTGAGATTAAATCCAGCACTTTGGGCATGCCGATAGAGCTAATTTATGGCGCTTAGTTTTCGTGTTTTTATCTTGCTGCTGAGTCTGTCAGCCAAATCGTATGGCTTTAATTTACACGCCTCGCAAGATATTAGCTGGCAGACTTACGTTCATAATTTTGTTACTCCGAGCGGACGAGTCATTGATACCGGAAATAACAATATCAGCCACACCGAGGGGCAAGGCTGGGCAATGCTGATGGCCGTGGCATTTAATGACAAACTGCAGTTTGAAAAAATTTGGCAATGGACAAACGCCCACCTTCGCCGCCCCGAAGATAATTTGTTCTCCTGGCGTTACCAAGCGGATGCCGACCCTTCTATAGCGGACCGCAACAATGCCAGTGACGGCGATATTCTTATCGCGTGGGCACTTAGTTTGGCGGCAAGTCGATGGGATTGCCGAGAGTATCGGGAGCAGTCTGCAGTACTGCGGCAAGCTATTGGCAGCAAACTGGTTATGCAGTTCGGTGGCTATACCGTGCTATTACCAGCTGACGACGGATTCGAACATGATGGGTATATCAATATTAACTTGTCTTACATTGTTGTTCCGGCTTTACAACATTTTGCTGAGCTGGAACCAAGTGGCGCGTGGCAGGCAATAATAGATGATGCCCAAGTGCTTTTTAACAAGGGTCGTTTTGGTCGGCAGCAATTACCTGCCGACTGGCTGCAATTATATGAAGACGGTCATTTAAGCGTTGCCGATAAATGGCCAGCCCGCTTCGGTTATGAAGCAATAAGAATCCCGCTCTATTTTCTCTGGGGCGGTTTATCTCAGTCTGAAGGACTTCAATCAATAGCAGATTTTTGGTCAGAATCCGCTACCCCCCCCGCCTGGATCGCTTTAGGCAGTGAAGAACGTGCGGAATATGGCCTATCGAAAGGCGGAATGGCCGTACGTTATTTACTACTAGGAGAGCATCACCGAATAACAGAATTAAATATAGAACATGAAAAGTATTACAGCGCCTCTTTGCTGCTTCTTTCTAGGCTGGCAGCGGATAAACAATTTACTGAAAAGGTAATGATTACTGTACCTCAACACAGAGTTACGATACCTCCCCGATAAAACATTACAATGCCAGCAGGTTCCCCATCATTCCGTCAGTTATAACACAAAGCGGTCAATGTCAATAAGATTTTCATCAACACCCTCTTCCTTGCAGGCAGCATTGCATAATTCACAATACTAACTACGCTAATATATTGCACTTTTGGTAGCCATATCATATAAATGATATGACGGAGAATACCGTTAGCTGCAATATCTGCAGCACCTTAAAAAAATACCTTCAAACCTAGATTGATAAAACCCGGAGTAGTTATGACTTTCAAAACAAGCCGACGAGCGGTCAAAGCCGCCCTCGCCGTATTTTTTATTTCTCTTATAACCGCCTGTGCCAGCACCCCCCAAGCCACACCCGCCCAGTTACAAGCCTTCGCCCCGACTCCAATCCCTGACAATTCCGGTGAGTATTTATCTCCTTATACATCTGATGCAGTCGTCGCCGAATGGGTTGATAAAGCCATAAATGCTAAGGCAGGTTCTGCTGTAGGTGGTGCTGTTGGTGCTTACGCAGGTCAAAAAGCACTAGAACAAGTGCCATTTGTAGGCAGTTTTCTTGGCAAAAAACTTGGTCAATCTGCCGGCCGAGCAATTGCAATTAAATCCTCAGGCGGCATGGATTACATTAAATCAACATCAGATCTATCATTCGACTCCGCAAAAGACCTGTCAGTTTACCTATACGCTAACTACAGTACTAACGAGCATTATCCCGAGGTACTGGATGCCACAATGGCAATTTATCCAGAGCTAAAAGAAAGCTACTACCAGCATATTATGCAAGCAAGCAGGGAAGCCGCCGCAATTCAATAATATTTATACGCTGCAATACCATAAGACATACTGCAGCGGTTCTTAAGGAAAAGGAGCAAATATGACTTCAAGGTTTGCAGGCCGCGCTTCGGCCATATTAATTGCACTAGCAAGCTCATTTTTTGTAGGTTGCGCTAACAATTCCGTCGACTATGACAACAGTAAAGGAAAGCCCTCAGTCTATCAGGACACCAATCAGGCTGGCCCTGTACAAGGCGTAGGAATCGAATCCCAAGATATTAATGCAATGGCCGACCAAATGGTGCGAGACATTATGTCCAGCGGATTGTTCTCAGGACGTGCTACTCCACCAAGGGTGGTCATAGACAATGAGTACTTCAAGAATGAAAGCAGCTCTATTGTTAATACCAAAAGAATCACCTTGCGTTTACGGGCACTGCTCAACCGGGCCGCTAGAGGGAAAATCATCTTTATCGGCCGCCAAGACAGTGTAGCCATGGTAGAAAAAGAGCGTGAACTTAAACGCTCTGGAATGGTTGATTCAGGAAGCATCCGCAGTACAAAAGCCACAGCTGGCGCAGATTATCGCTTAATGGGAACAATTACATCCGGCGACATCTCTAACAGCTCACAAATGGCGGTAAGAGAAACTGAAATCTTTTTTCAGATGTATGATTTGGAGTATAACTCGATTGTGTGGGAAAACTTCTACGATATGAAGAAGGCCGCTCAAGACGACATCATGTACCGCTAGCCCTCAAGCTTAAACTTAAAGGCTATCGCGCTGTTTAAAAGACCCAAAGAGCTTCATCTATGGGTCTTTTTTATCGCTCACAAATCAACAGGAATACCATCATGACAAAAGCCAAAATAACAAGTGCTGCAATTGGCTTACTGGTAACGGCCTGCGCCACCGGCCCGACAGTATATGAAAAAGCCTCACTTTCTGATGCTGACCGCGCACAAATCTCTACTCTCCCACTTCCGTATCAATCCGCTTACACAAAGCTCTTACAGGAAGGAAACCGCAACGAAGTCCTCAATCGCATGGAAATTGGCGCTAAGGCCTTTAAAGCCGGCGATTTCATATTGGCCAAGCGTGAACTTACTGCCGCCAGAAACACAATTGAACGCATCTATGCCGATGATGAAGATGCATTGAAAGCCCGAAGCCTCTGGTATGAGGAAGGCCGCAAGAACTTCAAGGGCGAACCTTACGAACGTTCAATGGTGTATTTTTACCTCGGCCTGATTTACATCACTGAAGGCGACTACGGCAATGCGCACGCCAGTTTTAAAAATGGCCTAATGCAAGATGCCTTTGCCGAAGAAGAACAAAACCGCAGTGACTTTGCCAGCATGTACTACTTGGCTTGGTGGAGTGCTCAAAGAATGGGCTCCGAAACACTCATCCGCGATTATAAATATGACGAAGCGTTCAAAGCACTTCGCCCCGATATTGCCGCACCCAACCTTGATAACAAGCTACTTGTTATTGCCGAAACGGGCACGGCACCCAGGAAACTGGCCGACGGCGTAGGCCATTACGCCTTAGTATACCGTCGAGGTAAAAATTTCACTGAGGAGTCAGTCAATATCCGCTATGACGGTAATGATGCAAAGCTGGACTTGCTAGATAGTGTCTATTTTCAAGCAGCTACTCGTGGCGGTCGGGCTGTAGACAAAATTATTGAAGGCAAAGCCTCTTTCAAGCAAAAAACCGAGAATATAGGTTCAACGCTTACCGACATCGGCATGAGCGATACAGCGCACTTTCTAGCCTACGGTCAAAGTGGCGGAATGGAAACACTGGGAGCATTGACACTAGTAGGCGTTGCTGCGATGTCATTATCGGCGAACACCAAGGCTCGTGCCGACACTCGATATTGGAAGCACCTACCTGACAGTATTCATGTGGGCAGCTTCAAAAACACCGGTACTGACACCAACATTCAAGCCACATTCCTAGACAAAGCAGGTAATGAGGTCACTACTGTCAAGCCCAAAATAAATGTTCAGACTAACCCTGATGGCATTAAATTAGCCTTTATCAGTGCGCGATAAAACTTAACTCGCGGTACTTTGAAACGGAGATTTCACATGAATTATATGAAAAAACTAAGTATTTGCATTCTTTCAGTGCTAGCAAGTGGAACTGGCATCGCCTCAGAACCGGTACAACGAACCAATGAAGTACAAATGAACGAAGTGGTATTTGTTGATCATGACTTGAACAGAACCTACGAGAAATCTTTCTTTGGAATGAAATCCACTAAACAAATCATCAAAGTATCGGTGAACTCCAAAGGCATACGCACAACGCCAGGCGGCACGGCAGAAGCCTGGGTGGTCTTCCGCAACCATACGGACTACCCATTACAGATTCAGGCGCAAACTATGTTCTTTGATTCTGACATGGCTCCGATGCAACCTGACCCTATGTGGAAGCGTGTATTTCTTCCTGCCAACTCCCTAGGGACCTACAAAGAGCAATCATACGATGGGAATATTAGTTATTACCGGATAGAAGTGAAGGAGGCTAAATAATGAGACTCGCGACCCTTGCGATTACAAGCCTACTGCTTTCCTCCCAAACCTACAGCTTTGAAGATACTTCCCCTATGCCTATGATGGCAGAACCCCAGCAGGAAGATTCAGTAGACAATGAAGCCAGCAACCAAGAAATAGTGCGCAGTTTCAGCACCATATACAAAAAGAAAGGTAAACCGCGCTTAGCAGTTTTCTGGAATCGTAAATTTGACGACCAACTAAGCCAATGGGAACAAGTTGCCAGAGGCAGCGTATCCATGCAGGCCAGTTTAGAGACCGAAGGCCACTTACCCTCCTCTGAATCCGAAAAAGATGCTAATGGTAAAGCCCGCGCTAAAGCATTAGGCTCTGCCTATATTGAGCGTAAAAACCCGGCGCAGTACCGTCATGGCCTAGGTGAAACTTCCGACTTTGAATTCGGCTCCGGCTTTGTTCAAAGAATGAGCTCAGCAGGCACTAAAATTATTGACCGTTCGACAATTATGCGGTTAATGCAATCCAATAAGCAGGATACAGCTGGCGCTGAAGTTATCACTGATCGCCAAGTCGTCGAAACTGATGCATTAAAAGGCTACGCTGACTATATCGCTGAATTGGTGTTTACCCGTAATTCAAGTGCCCCTGTTGGAATGAGCTTTTTAGTCACTGTTAAAGATATAAATACAGGTGAAATTGTCACCATGTTCAAAAGTGATGGCGAGCCTCCCACAGTCCAGCAAAAAGCCAAGCTACAGGTAACTGACCACGGTTACGATTACGTCGACGATAACAATTCCGATATTAATCCTACCGATGTTGGCGGACAAATCGCACTTGAGATGATGTCAGCATTAACCCAAGTATGGATTAATTAAAACTAAAAACACAAATTGACGCCACCGCGGGTCAATTTGTGTTTTACTTTACAAGGCTTCCTTTGTTCAAAAACTGTATTGCCGCTTCCAGCACAACATCTCTTTCCAATTTCAGTTGTTTAGTATGAGTTGTAATTTCCAAAATGGGTTGTACACCTCTACCTTCCAAACGCTCATTGTGGCTACCTATTGCAATATGGTTGGAAATACCGAAAAACCAACCATTTGGTAAACTTCTAACCATAACGGGCGAATATATTCCGGCAGACGTTTGGCCGATTAACATAGCCCCAGAGGCCTTAAGGCCATATGCTAGATGTTCCGCAGCGCTTCCAGTTCTTGGACCAAGCAAGACAATAATATTATTAAATCGATGAGAAAAAGTTTCGCTTACCTTCTCGAAACGTTGATAAATAAAGAAATCTCCTCCTTCTGCACGATAAAATAATGACGGCTGCTCAAAACTCTCAGGATAAAGAAAACGCCCAATGACCTCTGAAAAAAGTAGGGAACCGCCTTCATTCAATCGTAAATCTACAATAATCGAATCACTATGTCGTGATAACTTAGCCGCTTTCTGCAATATGTTTTGCAAAACGGACATCGAGTCATTGCCATAAGCATCTCCCTGACGAAACCGTCCCATTTCAATCACACTCAAATAGACATGCCCATATCGGGTCATTCCTAACTTAATGTTCGGCTTTTCACTTTCGACATCTATGTAATGTTTTAAGGCCACTTCCAATCTTTCAGGATAATTACGCGGAACTACATGAGCGCGCCTATCTTGCTGAAAGGTAAATATTCGTTCAAGCTCTGAGCTCATCAAAAAAGCATGTCCATCCCCCAGTTCGACAAGAAACTCCTTGATCGTATCAAAAAGAATATTCTCCGTAGTTTTGTCGTCTATTAGACTCATTACCAAATCAAGCTCTACAAGCCGGTTGACGTACTTTTTATATATGCTCTCCAAATTCTCTTGCTTAGCATCAAACAACGCACTTCGCTCTCGCACTGTCTCCCATAACACTACAAATTGACTGAGCGCAGTATCCACCAGCGATACGTTACAATATCCAGGTAAACTATCCACTCTAACTAGTTCAATAAAATGGGAATCTTGAGGACGGCGTATTTTAAGTACATTCTCAGTGATAGGATGAAGTTCAGCCCAATCATTAACCGAAGTGTTAGAAAGGTAGCCCGTTTGAGGTAGATAACCTGCAGCCGCAACAAAACAGGAAGACTGGGTAAACTGGTAGCGAGTAAAGATACCGTTTTCGACTACTAGATAAAAACCGTAGCCTTCAGCGCTCCAAATGCCATCATATTTTAGTACGGGGCCATCGCGAAAAGGTAGTACACAGCTTACACAGCTAAACACTACAAAACTTGCCAGTATCATTACCTTGATGAGAACTAATGTCCTTGAAATGCTTAGCTTACCTGGCATGCTACTCTTTTCAAATTAGGCCTATTTTCTTGATTAATGCCGATGCAGCACTAATCAGTAGTCAAATACTAACCGTATACAGGTAAAAGATATAGAACTAACACCGACCGCTAATTTTTTATAGTTGAATAAAAATCCACAGCTCTATAAAACAAAAAACCCCGCAAATGCGGGGTTTTTTGTTCAAACATTAGAAGGGCTAAATTACTCAGCGCCTTCCTCAGTTGAAGCGGGTGCATCTTCAGCTTTCACTTCTTTCATTGAAAGTTTGATACGGCCACGCTGATCTACATCCAGCACTTTAACCTGCACATCCTGACCTTCTTTGAGGTAGTCGCTGACATTTTCAACGCGCTCATCAGAGATTTGGGAGATATGCACCAGACCATCTTTGCCAGGCAAAATGGTAACAAAGGCACCAAAATCTACAATACGAGCCACTTTACCCGTGTAGGTTGCGCCAATTTCAGCCTCGGCAGTAATCGCCAAAATACGATCAACAGCTGCATCCCGAGAAGCAGAATCTGCACCGTAAACCCGAACCGTGCCATCGTCTTCGATATCGATCTGGGCTTCAGTTTCTTCACAGATAGCGCGAATCGTTGCACCGCCTTTACCAATGATGTCACGGATTTTGTCAGAATCGACTTTCATCACGTGCATGCTCGGTGCGTTTTCAGAAACGTCCTGACGAGAAATCGACAGTACTTGGTTCATCTGACCCAGAATATGCAAACGGGCTTGTTGAGCCTGATCCAGCGCAATTTCCATGATCTTCTGAGTAATGCCTTCAATCTTGATATCCATCTGCAAAGCAGTGATACCGTCGGCCGTACCGGCAACTTTAAAGTCCATGTCGCCCAGGTGGTCTTCGTCACCCAAGATGTCGGTCAAAACGGCGAAACGCTCGCCTTCCTTAACCAGACCCATGGCGATACCCGCAACAGGCGCTTTCAACGGTACACCCGCATCCATCAACGACAGGCTGCCCACGCAGACTGAGGCCATAGAGCTAGAACCATTAGATTCCGTAATTTCAGAGACCACACGAATGGTGTACGGAAATTCTTCAGCAGAAGGCAGCACTGCTTCAAGACTACGGCGTGCCAAACGGCCGTGACCGATTTCACGACGACCAGTGCCGCCCATACGACCACACTCGCCTACAGAGTAGGGAGGGAAGTTGTAGTGCAGCATGAAGTTGTCTTTGAAGTCGCCAGATAACGCATCGATGAATTGTGCGTCGCGGCTTGTGCCTAGTGTAGCAACACCGATGGCCTGAGTTTCACCACGGGTGAACAACGCTGAACCGTGAGACTTATTCAGTACACCGACTTCAACATTGATCGGGCGCACTGTGCGGCTATCACGGCCATCAATACGGGGCTCACCATTGATAATGCGCTGACGCACAATTTGCTTTTCAAGCTTAGCGAACACAGCTTTTACATCTTCTGCTGTGTACTGGGCTTCTTCACCCGAAGCTAATTGCTCAACGGCTTGATCGCGCAGCGCGCCGACTTTTGCGTAACGCTCCATTTTATCGGTAACGCGGTAAGCTTCACCCAAGCCGGCTTTAAAACCGTCGGCAACGGCACCTAGCAAAGCGGTATCTTCTTGCTCTGGCTGCCAGTCCCAAGAAGGTTTGGCGGCTTCTGCAGCTAACTCTTTAATGACCTGAACCGCTGTTTGCATTTCTTGGTGAGCATAAAGCACGGCACCCAGCATTTGATCTTCGCTTAGCTGCTGAGCTTCTGATTCAACCATTAGCACCGCATCTTGCGTACCGGCAACAACCATATCCAGCAAGCCATCTTTAAGCTGGCTATGACTAGGGTTAAGGATGTAGCCATCTTCGGCTGTAAAGCCAACCCGTGCTGCACCGACAGGGCCACTGAAAGGCACGCCAGAAACGGCCAGTGCCGCAGACGTGCCAATTAATGCGGCGATATCAGGATCGTTTTCTTTGTCTGCCGACATCACAGTACAAACGACTTGGACTTCGTTCAGAAAACCTTTAGGAAACAACGGCCGAATTGGACGGTCGATCAGGCGTGAAGTCAGTGTTTCTTTCTCAGAAGGACGACCTTCACGCTTAAAGAAACTGCCGGGGATTTTGCCTACCGCATAAGTACGCTCTTGGTAGTGAACCGACAGCGGAAAGAAGTCCTGACCAGGCTTGGCTGATTTAGATGCAACAACAGTACAAAGAACTTGAGTTTTATCGATAGTAACCAATACAGCGCCGCTGGCCTGACGGGCAATACGGCCGGTTTCCAGAGTGACAGTTTGGCTGCCCCACTGGAATGTTTTAGTAACGGGATTCACGAATGATTTCCTCCCTTTATAGGATTTAAAAAGTATGAAGGGGCCGCCAGGACCCCCTCACTTATTCTTGTTTTAGCGACGTAGACCGAGACGCTTAATCAAATTGGTGTAGCGATCTTGGTTTTTACGTTTTAAGTAATCCAGCAGTTTGCGGCGCTGGTTTACCATGCGGATCAGGCCGCGGCGGGAATGGTGGTCTTTCTTATTCCCTTCGAAGTGACCTTGCAACTTGTTGATGTTGACGGTCAGTAGAGCGACTTGTACTTCTGGAGAACCGGTGTCGCCCTCGGCAGTTTGATACTCTTTTACAACTTCAGCTTTCTCAACAGCAGATAATGCCATGACTATTTCCTCATTAGGGATATGCAGTTATTAAACGAGCCTGACCGTGCATATCTACAGACAGGTTCGGAGCTTAATCGGGGTAATATGCCAAAACGCCAAGCTCAAACAACTTCCTACACACAACGCATAGAAAATGTGGCCGCGAATTATCACATATTTGCAATCAAACGACGAGGTTTTACGCGACCATCGTCTAAAATTTCTCCAATTCCCATAAATTGGCCGTGTTCATCAAATAAAGTCACCGTTCCCTCGGTAGGCGCGTTGGCCACAAATACCGCTTGACCTAAGCGGAGGTAATACGCGCAAGACTCGACAAGGTGCAGCGCAGGAATATGCTCAAGGGCGCGCTCGACAGGAATCAACAAGGCATCTAAACCGTCAAAATCTTCCACATCGCGCAACGCCTGTAAGGTGTCCATGGTGACAGTCCCAGACTCGTCAAAGGGCCCCGCTTTAATTCGGTGCAGCTCGGCAACATGACCACCGCAAGCAAACACCTCTCCCAGATCCACCGCTAAGGAGCGAATATACGTGCCTTTGCTGCAATGCACCTCGACGACGGCTTCAGCCAGGGCACCGGGCCGAAACGATTCAAGCTCAAAACGGCGAATCGTCACAGGGCGAGGTGCCCGCTCAACCTCAATACCCTTGCGGGCCAGCTCGTACAAGGGGCGACCATCTTTTTTGAGTGCCGAGTACATGGGGGGCACTTGTTCAATATCGCCACGAAAAGTATCGATAGCTGCTTCAAGTGCCTCTTTCGTCAGTTGTGAGGCATCAGCCTCACTCACCACCTCACCATCGGCATCGGCAGTGTCGGTGTTTTGACCAAAGATAAACCGGCTGCGATAAGCCTTATCGGCATCGAGAAGAAATTGGGAAAATTTGGTAGCTTCGCCAAAACAGACGGGCAAAACACCCGTGGCCAAAGGATCAAGAGCGCCGGTATGCCCCGCCTTGGCGGCATTATAAATGGCACGACAAACCACCATGGCCGAATTAGAGGTTCGGCCAGCGGGTTTGTTTAATAAAAGAATGCCGCTGATATCGCGGCCTTTGCGTCGCCGTCCCACTAACCTTTACTCGTCGTCTTGTTGACGACTACGGTCAGACTCAACAGCATCTTGAATAAGCTTGCTCAGACGTTGACCACGATCAATGCTGCTATCGTAGTAAAAACGCAATTGCGGAGTGGTTCGTGCATTATTGGACTTAGCCACTTTGCTGCGTAAAAACCCGGCGGCCTTGTTCAGTACCGCCAGGGATTCTTTCGCTTCTTCGGCGCTATCCTTACCCATTACCGTGACATACACCTTGGCATGACTGAGGTCGCGACTGACTTCTGCGTCAGTCACGCTCACCATGCCCACGCGCGGGTCTCTGATCTGGAGCTGGATTAAGCTTCCCAGCTCTCGCTTCAGAAAATCGGCAATCCGGTCCGTACGGCTAAACTCTTTCACACACTCAACTCACGGTTCACAGGGTACGGGCGAATTCTTTAACATCAAAGACTTCGATCTTGTCGCCGGGGCGAACATCTTTGTAGTTCTTCACGCCGATACCGCACTCAAGGCCGTTTTTCACCTCGTTGGCGTCATCTTTAAAGCGACGCAGAGATTCCAGCTCGCCTTCGTAAATAACCACGTCTTCCCGCAGAACCCGGATAGGCTTGCTGCGATGTACGGTACCTTCCACCACCATACAACCGGCAATATCGCCAAATTTTGGTGAACGGAACACGTCTCGAACCTCGGCCACACCCAGAATTTCTTCGCGCTTTTCTGGACTCAGCATGCCACTCAAGGCCGCTCTCACGTCGTCAATCACGTCATAGATAACGCTGTAATAACGCAGATCGACACCTTCGGCTTCAGCCAGTTTTCTAGCACTACCGTCGGCACGCACATTGAAACCAAACATGACCGCACCTGCTGTCAGCGCCAAGTTCACGTCCGTTTCAGTAATACCACCCACACCGCCAGAAACAATGTTCACGTTGACTTCGTCATTACCAATTTCACGCAACGATGACTGAATCGCTTCCAAAGAACCACGCACATCGGCCTTCACAACCACATTCAATGTTTTGCGTTCAGCTGACTCCATGCTTTCAAACATGCGATCCAGCTTAGCTGCTTGCTGACGCTTAATGCGAAGATCACGCTCACGCACCTGACGGAAGTCAGCCACTTCGCGGGCCTTCTTGTCATTTTCGACAACAACAAAACTATCACCCGCTTCTGGCGTACCATCCAAGCCCAGAATTTCTACCGGGATAGACGGACCAGCTTCTTTCACTGGCTTACCATTTTCGTCCAGCATTGCCCGAACACGACCGTAACACTGGCCAGCCAGAACCGTATCGCCTTGTCTCAAGGTACCGTTCTGTACCAATACAGAGGCAACCGCGCCGCGACCTTTATCCAAGCGCGACTCAATAACCAGGCCTTGCGCTGACACATCCGCCGCCGCTTTAAGTTCAAGCAGTTCAGCTTGCAACAACAGGGCGTCCAACAATTCGTCAATGCCCTGACCACTGTGCGCCGACACATACACAAACTGAGTATCGCCGCCCCACTCTTCAGAGATGACATCTTTAGTAGAAAGCTCATTTTTAACCCGCTCAGGGTCTGCGCCTTCCTTATCCATTTTGTTCACCGCCACCACGAGGGGCACACCGGCCGCTCGAGCGTGGGTGATCGCCTCTTCGGTTTGCGGCATTACGCCGTCATCCGCAGCAACAACCAAAATAACGATATCGGTAGACTTGGCACCTCGAGCACGCATGGCAGTAAACGCAGCGTGACCCGGTGTATCCAAGAAAGTAATCATGCCGTGGCCGGTTTCTACATGGTAGGCACCGATATGCTGAGTGATACCACCCGCTTCACCGCTGGCCACCTTGGTTTTACGGATATGATCCAACAGCGAGGTTTTACCATGGTCAACGTGGCCCATTACCGTTACTACAGGCGCACGATTCATTTCTGTACCGCCACCACGAGATACCAACTCTTCTTCCAAGGCTTCTTCAACGGCAGTTTCAGATACCAGTTTTACCTTGTGGCCCATTTCCTCAACAACCAACTGACCGGTTTCCTGATCAATCGCTTGGTTGATAGTCACCATCATGCCCATTTTGAACATTTCTTTAATGACTTCTGCAGCCTTCACCTTCATCTGCTGAGCAAGCTCGGCAGCATTAGTGGTTTCCGGAATGGATACTTCGTAAACAATTTTTTCTGTTGGCGCCTGAAAAGCATGACGCTGAGCGTCATCTGGCAACTTCAGGGTCTTCTTCTTACGACGACCACCAAACTTACCGGTGCTTTGATCATCCGCTTTCTTCAAACGGCCCTTACCTTTACGACGCGGGCGATCATCATTATCTTGCTCAGTCGGAGCCGCACGACGGTGATGGCGAGGTGCCGGACCGCTAGTGCTTTCTTCATCTTTGGCTTTTTTCTTAGCCTTGCGCTGCTCTTCTTCACGGCGCTTCTCTTCTAGCACTGCCGCGCGACGCTCTTTCTCTTTTTCCTCTTCGTCTTTGCGACGCAAAATGGCCCGCTGACGAAGAATTTCTGGATCGATATTCGCAGGATCTTCTTCTACTGCTTTTTGCTCCTGCTTTGCAGAAGGTTCTTCAGCCGCCGCTGGCTTTTCTTCGGCAACCTCAGCTTCAGGTTTTGGCTCGGCCTCAACCTCTGCTTTCACTTCAGGTGTAGTGTCTTCCACAACGGGCTCAGCCGCTTTGGGCTCTGGCTCTGCAGGCGCAGCTTCAGGTTCTGCAGCTTGAGGCTCTGGCTCAGCAGCAACTTCTTTTTCTGCGGGCTCTGCCTCTGCCGTCACAGTCGTTGTTTCTTCTACGCCAGGTGCCGTTTCTTGAGGCGTTGTTTCTTCTGACGCCACCACTTTTTCAGCGACGTCCTCAGCAGCCACTTGCTCTTCGGCCTGAACCTCTAAATCAGAAGCATCGCGCTTAACGTAAGTGCGCTTTTTACGCACTTCGATATTGACGGTCTTTTTACCTGCACCACTACCTGTTTTCAGGGTGCTCAACGTCTTCCGCTTGAGGGTGATTTTACGGGGGCCCTCAGCAGATTCGCCATGACTGCGCTTTAAAAAAGTCAGCAAGGTTTGCTTGTCTACATCAGACACCGCCTGATCAGCCGAACTGTGCGACAGACCCGCTTCTTTCATTTGCCGTAACAGTCGCTCCACAGGTGCGCCGACGACTTCGGCGAGCTGGCTCACGGTAACTTCAGCCATTCATCATTCTCCCTAAACTTAGGACTCGCTTATTTTGCAGCTTCGTCTTCATCTGCAAACCACGGGGCACGCGCTGTCATAATCAACTCAGCGGCCCGTTCTTCGGTCATTTCTTCGATATCGAGGAGATCCTCGACAGCCTGTTCTGCAAGATCTTCCATGGTCACAATGCCACGGCTAGCCAATACAAAGGCCAAGTGCCGTTCCATGCCATCCATAGTCAAGAGATCTTCCGCAGGCTCAGCGCTTTCAAGCTGTTCCTCGCTGGCAATCGCCTGAGTCAGCAGCGCGTCTTTTGCCCGAGCACGCAGCTCATGGGCAATTTCTTCATCAAATCCGTCAATCGCCATCATTTCTTCAAGGGGCACATAAGCCACCTCTTCAAGCGTGGTAAAGCCTTCATCTACCAAGACAACAGCAATATCTTCATCAATATCCAAAGCCTCAACAAAACTTCCAACAATTTGCTCAGACTCTTGTTCGTGCTTATCCGCCATTTCATCAATGCTCATGACATTGATGGTCCAGCCTGTTAATTCGCCAGCCAGGCGGACATTTTGACCCGCGCGGCCAATCGCCTGAGCCAAGTTGTCTTCAGCAACACCAACATCCATCGTGTTGGAGTCTTCATCCACAACAATGGATTCGACCTCAGCTGGAGCCATGGCGTTAATGACCAACTGCGCCGGATTGTCATCCCACAGAATGATATCAACGCGCTCGTTACCCAATTCACCGGAAACCGCTTGCACACGAGAACCTCGCATACCGACGCAAGCACCAACCGGATCGATGCGACCGTCATTGGTTTTGACGGCGATTTTCGCCCGAGAACCAGGGTCACGAGCTGCAGCGCGAATCTCGATAACTTCTTCAGAGACTTCTGGCACTTCTATTTTGAACAGCTCGATCAACATTTCAGGGCAAGCCCGGCTCAAGAACAGCTGCGGGCCGCGCGCTTCTGGGCGCACATCTTGTAAAATTGCACGCACCCGATCATTGATGCGAAAGACTTCACGACCCACCAATTCTTCGCGGGGCATTAGCGCTTCAGCGTTGTTACCCAGGTCAACAATAATACTGTCTCGAGTCACCTTTTTAACCGAGCCACTCAACAACTCGCCAACCCGGCTTTGATATTCTTCTACAACCTGAGCGCGTTCGGCTTCACGTACTTTTTGTACGATAACCTGTTTGGCGGTCTGGGCAGCAATACGCCCAAAACCAACATTTTCCACTTTTAATTCAAACACATCACCGGCCGCCAAGCTGGTATCGTGCTCGTGGCTTTCTTCAATAGTGAACTGAGTTCCCAGCAACGCCATTTCATCGTCAGGCATGACTTCCCAGCGGCGAAAGGTTTCGTAGTCACCGGTTTCACGGTCGATTACCACGCGGATTTCAGAATCCTCGTCGTAGCGTTTTTTGGTCGCTGTGGCCAGAGCTTGTTCTATCGCCTCGAAAATGATGTTTTTAGACACACCTTTTTCATTGGAAACAGCTTCAACCACCAGCAGTATTTCTTTACTCATCGTCCGCCTCGTTCCGTAGCCGGCTATCTATGTCAAGAAACCCCTTTAAAACTGGGGTACGACGTTTGCTTTTTCGATTTGATCATGGGGCAAGAGATACTCGTGCTCATCCACCATCAAAACCACATCTTCATCTTCAATGGCCACCAGGCGACCAAGAAATTTACGGCGCCCTTCAAAGGCGACCCGCAAGCGGACATTGACATTGCTGCCGATATATTCCGCAAATTGTTCTAAGCTATACAGTGGCCGATCCATACCCGGCGACGACACTTCAAGACTGTATTCACCTGCGATTGGATCTTCTACATCCAAAATACCGCTAAGCTGATGACTCACTTTGGCGCAGTCATCAACCCCAATACCCTGTTCAGCATCTATATAGATGCGCACAGTGGAGTGACGCCCTTGGGAGTGATACTCAAGCCCCCATAGCTGGTAGCCCAGCGCTTCAACGCCAGGACGTAACAACGCCTCTAGTTTGCTGTTTTTACCTGACAACGCCCTACCCACCAATAAAAAATGGGCCCTAGGCCCACTTACGAAATCTCATGCCGCATGCCTTTCAGCGATACGAAAAAGCCCCTGCGTAAGGGGCTTTAAAGAAAACTTCAATCCAAGTAAACAAGCGAAGTGCCCTACGCTTCCATCAAGCCGCCATACTGCAACTGGGCTCGACCTACTCTCAAGAGAGCGGCATTATAGGCCTGAGCCTCCACTGGGTCAAGAAGACACTCGCGTAAACGCCGTATACAACAGCACGTTAGCGCCAACAGGACGGCAACTCCAACCCCATCCACAGCTAGAGAAATCGCCTTTGCCCTACCCAATTGCTAAGCGCCAGCCAAAACCACCGCGACAAAGACAACACCACGCTACACTCCTACTAAATATCTAGAATAAGCAACCCAAAATCAGCGCGGCAATTCAACCCAACACTCCCCCGGAAAAACACCAAGCAGCTCAACACGCTCGCTTGCAAAAATTCCATAAGCACTTGAAAATAAAGATAATTACAAGAACAACTGCACACCAATGCGCGCCGAGAGCGATAGCAACCTCGACAAGCCAAGGCAATTCCATGATCATAGCCGTCGCTGCGTGAACGATTCGTTTTTATTCACACAACTCTCACTGCTCTTATCATGGAAGGCAACATGGATATCAATTACATCATCACACTGCTACAGGAATATGGGCCGTATTTGAGCATCCCTATTGTGAGTGCACTCGTTGGCTACGGCACCAATTTACTCGCTGTAAAAATGATGATGTACCCCGTCGACTTCCGCGGCATCGGCCCACTGGGCTGGCAGGGAGTCGTCCCCGGCAGCGCCAAAAAAATGTCCCGAATTCTGGTTGAACAAAGCTTAGGCAAAGTCATCAGTCAGCAAGAGATTATCGACCGGATCGATATCACCAAGCTCACCCACGCCATGGAACACCGGGTGAACATGCTCATCCACAAAATTGTCGATGAGGTAATGGAAGAAACCCAGCTATGGGGCAAGCATTCGCTGTCAAAATTCCTTTGGCACTCCGCGCCAGCGGGCATGAAGGATGCGATATATAAGCGGATACAAGCACAGCTACCTGACATTATGGACAGCATCACCGATGACTTCCGCCGCGACTTTGAAGTCATCGGCAACGTCAACGAGTCGGTCATCACCCGACTGGAAACCAAAAAAACCTTGCTGATAGAAATTTTTCTAGAAGCCGCCGGTAAAGAGTTCGACTTTTTAGCCCGCAGTGGTTTTTACTTTGGCTTCCCCCTCGGCATTCCAGTGATGTTTATTTGGCACTATCTACCAGAGTGGTGGGTACTACCCGTATTTGGCTTATTAGTTGGCTACCTCACCAATAAGCTCGCTCTATATATGGTGCAAAAACCTTTGCTGCCCAAGCGCATTTTTGGCTTCACCTTCCAAGGCCTATTCATCAAACGCCAGGTAGAAATCTCAGCTTATCTAGGCAAAGTTTTTTCCAAAGAACTACTGAACGCCGAAACCCTCGCCAAAGACCTGCTCAAAGAGCCCAAGAGCGTCGACAAAATTCAAGAACTGGTTTACGAAAGCGTCAGCAACGCCTATTTACGTTTTCCCAACTTGGTAAGACCCTTACTGGTTGCCAGTATTGGCCCTGACGAATACGCAAAATCAAAGCAGATTGTCACCGATATCATCGTTCACGAGATGCAAGACCCCGATCCTCGTTATTACGAAATTATCGACGAATCAATGGAGATCGAAACCACTTTATCGGAACGCATTGGCCAACTTCCCCCCGATGAATTCTTCGGCCTACTCCACCCCGTTGTCGCCGAAGACCAGTGGAAATTAATCGCGGTCGGTGCCGTCCTAGGCCTCGCTGCTGGCATCATGCAGTGGCAGTTTCTGGTGTGATAGCCCACCCACCCTTGCTCATCAACGACCACCTAGCCAAGCGCCAAAGCTAGGTGGGCCGTCCCGCCACAAAACTCCGCAGCACCATCACACAAACAAACATCAAAACAACCCGGCACAAGAACGCAAAAGACAAGCCCAGATTACCTTGCTTAGATGTAGCCGGCAGACAAAATTACCCAAGCGCTATCTGCATCAACGCACTCCTCCCAACAGCCTGCAGGGCATCACGCCAACGCGCGGCTCCTCACTACCAACAAGAGAGCACACAACAACCCTCACCACACCAAACAAAAAAAAGGGGGTAACTGCATGCAGTTACCCCCTTTTTTTGCTTGGTGCCGAAGGCGGGACTTGAACCCGCACGAGCATAGCTCACCACCCCCTCAAGATGGCGTGTCTACCAATTCCACCACTTCGGCTTAATCTGATCAATCAGGCTGACGGAATCTCCGACTCAGATGACGATCCACCCTTGGGTGATGCATCTGTTTCAGACGCCGGCATATCGCTGTCTGGCGCCTTAGATTCATTCATCACAGGTGCCACATCACGGCTTTCCTGCAACTCAGGCACCTCAATTACGTCTTCGCTAATACCACTTTTCTGCTTGGCGACATAAGCCAAAGAAAGACTGGTTGCAAAAAATATCGTGGCAAATACTGCCGTGGCACGAGTCAATGCACTACCGCTACCAGTGCTACCCAGAAGGGTTTGAGATGCGCCAGCACCAAAAGAGGCCCCCATATCGGCCCCTTTACCCTGCTGAATCAAGATCAAGCCAATGATGGCCAGTGCAGCCAATACATGCACTATTAAAATTATCTGTTCCATTATTCCGCCGCTCTGCAAATTGCAGAAAATTCTTGTGCATCCAACGATGCACCACCTACCAAGCCGCCATCGATATCGGCTTGGGCAAACAACGTTGCCGCATTGTTTGCTTTTACGCTGCCGCCATACAAAATCCGCAGCTCATTAGCCAAGGCTTCATCCTGTTTGGCAAACAGGGCACGAATAAAGCCGTGCACTTCCTGAGCCTGTTCCGGGCTGGCTGTCTTACCCGTGCCAATCGCCCATACAGGCTCATAAGCGACAACAATTTTTTTCAACTCCGCCGCAGTAAGCGCCGCAAAAACCGCCACCAACTGAGAAGAGATTACTTCTAGTGTTTGACCCTCATCTCGCTGCGCTTCGCTCTCACCAACACAGACCACTGGAATCAATCCGGCGGTTAATGCTGCCTTGGCTTTTTCTGCAACAAGCTGACTGCTTTCACCATAAAGACTACGACGTTCAGAGTGGCCAACAAGCACATACTGACAACCAACATCCGTCAGCATTGCTGCACTGATTTCGCCGGTATACGCACCTGGACCAGCTTGAGCGCAAACGTTTTGAGCCCCAACCGCCACTGGCGTAGCCGCCATTTCCGCAGCAACTTGCGCTAAATAAACCGCCGGAGGAAATACCGCAATATCAATCCCCGGTTCTGCCGGCAGAGCTTTTAGTAACTCTGACAACAACTGCTTAATGCCAGCACTATCGCCGTGCATTTTCCAGTTACCCGCTACCAAAAAGCTTCTCATGCCATTTCCCTTAGCGCAAAATGGGCGCCAATCTTACATAAACTTATATTCACATACAAGAACACATTAAGCCTATTAAGCCAGGCTACTCACACGGTCGGCCAGCTGCTGACACAAGCCTTCAACTTGGCCTGCATCCTCACCCTCTACCATCACCCTAACCAAAGGTTCGGTGCCCGAGGGGCGCAGCAATACTCGACCTCGCTCGCCCAGCTGGTTTTCTACTTCGGCCACCGCCTCCAACATCTCGGCAGAGCCAAGATCCACCTCACCGGATACCCGCACATTTTTCATAATCTGGGGAAGCTTGGTGACTTTTGCACGCAATTCGCGAAGCGACTCACCACTGCTGGAAATAGCCTGCAACACCTTTAGTGCAGCAACTACACCGTCGCCCGTACTGCTGACATCAGCGCAAATAATATGGCCGGAGTTTTCGCCCCCCAACAGCCAACCTTTGCCGTCCATCATTTCTTTCACGTAACGGTCACCCACCTTGGCCCGGGCAAAGGGGATATCCAAATCTTTGAGAGCAAGCTCAAATCCCAGGTTGGACATAAGCGTGCCGACGACACCTTTGCAACCATTAATCTGTCTATGCTGCTCTGAAGCAATGATGTACAACAACTCATCACCATCTACCAGCTCACCCTTGCTATCAACAAACAGCACTCGATCACCATCGCCATCAAAGGCGATACCCAGATCAGCATTTTCAGCAATTACCTGCTTTTGCAGTGCTTCTGGCGCAGTAGAGCCATAACCGGCATTGATATTCAAACCGTCTGGAGAGCCCCCAATAACGGATACTTGCGCACCCAGCTCTGCAAACACCGCAGGCGCAACGTGATAGGTTGCGCCATTAGCACAATCCAATACGATCTTCATGCCCTCTAATGCAAAACCGCCGTTAGCGGTGGATTTACAATATTCGATATAGCGTCCGCCAGCATCGTCCAGCCGACGCACCTTACCCAACTGGGCAGACTCGACGGTTTCCATAGGCTGATCAAGCATAGCCTCAATAGCCAGCTCTACGTCATCGGGCAGCTTTGTGCCCTGCGCTGAAAAGAATTTAATACCATTGTCGTAATAGGGATTATGACTGGCACTGATCACAATGCCCGCGCGAGCTTTAAACGTTCGCGTCAGGTAGGCAATTGCCGGCGTCGGCATGGGGCCAAGCAACCGCACATCCACACCTGCCGCAACCAATCCTGCTTCTAGCGCCGATTCAAACATATACCCAGAGATACGGGTATCTTTACCAATTAACACCAAGCTGCGGCCACCTTCTTGAGCAAACACCTTGCCCACCGCCCAACCTAACTTTAAAACAAAATCTGCCGTGATTGGCGCCTGACCTACTCGGCCACGAACCCCATCAGTACCAAAATATTTCTTTGTCATTGTCATTCCCTTCTACCCACTATTGCCGCGACAACACTCAGGGCATCACGTGTTTCTTCAACATCGTGTACCCGGAAGATATGCGCGCCGCGTTCCGCAGCCAGTGCCGCCGCCACAATACTGGCGGGCATGCGCTCACTGACATCACGATGCGTTATTGAGCCCAACATGGACTTACGAGATAAACCGACCATCAGAGGGAAACCAAGTTCAGCGAAGTGTGACAAAGCACGAAACAATTCCAAATTGTGATCAAGGCTTTTGCCAAAACCAAAACCGGGATCTAAAAGGATATTTTCCTTGCCGATGCCAGCCGCCGTGCACGCAGCCACTCTCGACAACAAAAACTGCGTTACCTCATCGACAATATTGCGATAACGAGGATTGCTCTGCATTTTATCGGGCTCACCTTGCATATGCATAAGGCAAACAGGTAAACCTGACTCGGCAGCAGCCAACAACGCACCGGGACGCTGTAACGCTCTCACATCATTGACCATACCCGCACCGAGTACAGCAGACTCCCGAATCACCGCAGCACTGCTGGTATCGACAGAAATCACCACATCAAATCGCTGGGCAACCGCCTCTACGGCTGGCAATACTCGATCACATTCTTCTTGTTCAGAAACCGGAGCCGCACCTGGGCGAGTAGACTCACCACCAATATCGATGATAGTTGCCCCACCTCGACAAGCCCCCTCAACCCTCTCAAGCAACTTATCAATAGACACAACACCGGCGCCATCTTGGAGCTGGCCACCATCGGAGAATGAGTCAGGAGTCACATTGATCACCGCCATTATCTGCGGTTTTTGGAGGTCTAAAACACGTCCGCCACAGCGCAGCTGTGGCGGACATTTATTACAGTTTTCAGGCATGGGATTTAGTTATCGCGAGCAGGCCCAGCAAAAGGATCTTCGGGGCGATTACCACTATCTTCCGGCTTGTTATCCGGCTCGGGATCATCAATGGGTGGTGTGGCAGCGCGACCGCCACCATGGTGACCATCATCGTCCCAACCTGCGGGTTTACGGGGCTTGCGACCCGCCATAATGTCATCAATCTGCAAGGCATCAATTGTTTCGTACATCATCAAGGCTTCAGCCATCATGTCTAACTTCTGCCGATTTTCCTCTAGCAACGTAGAAGCGGTGCCATAGCACTGGTCAATGATGCGGCGCACTTCTTCATCAATTTGCCTCGCCGTCTCGCCAGAAATTCCTTTGCCACCGGTAGCCGCAGCCCGCCCCAGAAAGACTTCTTCATCCGCATCGTCATACATCAGCGGACCCATTTTTTCGGACAAGCCCCATTTGGTAACCATCTTGCGAGCAATATCCGTGGCGCGCTCAATATCATTGGACGCACCCGTGGTAACACCATCCATACCCAAGGTCATTTCTTCGGCGATTCGACCACCAAATAACGAACAAATCTGGCTGATGATATGGCGGCGACTCAAGCTGTAACGATCTTCTTCTGGCAAGAACATGGTCACACCCAACGCTCTGCCCCGGGGAATAATGCTGACTTTGTAAACCGGGTCGTGCTCCGGCACCAAACGGCCCACAATAGCGTGGCCTGCTTCGTGGTAAGCCGTGTTGAGCTTTTCTTTATCGGACATCACCATCGATTTGCGCTCAGCGCCCATCATGATTTTATCTTTAGCCAGATCAAACTGCTCCATGCTCACCACACGGGAATTTGAGCGCGCGGCAAACAGTGCCGCCTCATTAGCCAAGTTGGCCAAATCCGCACCCGAGAAACCGGGGGTACCACGCGCAATAACCGAGGCTTCGACATCGTCAGCCAATGGCAGTTTACGCATATGCACTTTCATAATTTGCTCGCGGCCGCGAATATCGGGCAAACCCACCACAACCTGCCGATCAAAGCGACCTGGACGCAGTAATGCGGGATCGAGCACATCGGGCCGGTTGGTTGCGGCAATGACGATCACGCCGTCATTCATTTCAAAACCGTCCATCTCAACCAGCAGCTGGTTCAGGGTTTGCTCACGCTCGTCGTGACCGCCACCCATACCGGCGCCACGATGGCGACCAACCGCATCGATTTCATCGATAAAGATGATACAAGGCGACTGTTTCTTCGCCTGTTCAAACATATCCCGAACCCGGGACGCACCCACGCCGACAAACATTTCGACAAAATCAGAACCCGAAATGGAGAAGAACGGTACCTTCGCCTCGCCGGCAATTGCTTTAGCCAACAAGGTCTTACCGGTACCCGGCGGGCCAACCATCAGTACGCCACGGGGAATACGTCCACCTAAACGCTGAAACTTGCCCGGATCACGCAGGAACTCAACCAATTCCTGTACGTCTTCCTTAGCCTCATCAACCCCGGCCACATCGGCAAAGGTCGTTTTAATTTGATCATCACTCAGCAGGCGCGCCTTGCTCTTGCCAAAGGCCATTGGGCCGCCTCGGCCGCCGCCACCACCGCCCTGCATCTGGCGCATGAAAAACATGAAAATAGCCAAAATAATCAGGATCGGGAAGCTAGCCACAAGCAGTTGAGTCCAGATACTTTGACGCTCAGGCTTTTTGCCTTCAACAACAACGCTGTGCTCCAACAAGTCGTCGATCAGCTTAGGATCAGCCAAGTTGGGCCGAACCGTCTCAAACTGACTGTTGTCTTTGCGCTGGCCACTGATTACCAAGCCGTCAATGACAACTTTGCTAACCCGTTCGTTCTGCACTTCAGAAATGAACTGTGAGTAGTTCAGCTGCTCGGTTGGAGACTGAACACTAAAGTTGTTGAAGACGGTCAGTAGCACCGCTGCTATCACCAGCCACAACAGTAAATTTTTTGCCATATCGTTCAAGAACTATTCCTCTAGCTACAGGCATTTCGGGGGATGAAAAACACTGCCTAATGCGCCTTACTTTTAGACACACTCTACACCATTAATTCAACACCCTCCACGCAAATTAGCCCCGAAACCCCCGCCCTACGAGGTAGACTTCGCGGGAGCGGGGCCGGGATGCTGCGGGTTTGCGCGTAATGACCTTGTCAAATTGATCGCGCAACATTCGGAAGTACTCGTCAAAGCCCTCGCCCTGAAATATCTTGGTAACATAGTCACCACCGGGGCGCAGTACCTGGCCAGCCATATCCAACGCCAGCTCACACAGATACATTGATCGGGGCTGATCAACGTCTTTCATACCACTCATATTGGGGGCCATATCTGAGATTACAAGGTCTACCGGCTTTTCACCGATAATCTCCAGAATCTGCTGCAGCACACTGTCCTCTGTAAAATCGCCGCAGATAAACTCAACGCCAGCCAAGGTATCCATAGCCAGAATGTCCGACGCAATGACTCTACCTTTATGCCCAACCAAATTAACTGCGACCTGAGACCAGCCCCCTGGGGCCGAGCCCAGATCCACCACGGTCATACCCGGCTTAATCAGCTTGTCCTTTTGCTGCAGCTCAATCAGCTTATAGCAAGCACGGGATCGGTAGCCTTCTTTTTGAGCCAGCTTGACGTAATGATCGTCAAAGTGCTCTCTCAACCAGGCGCCACTGGAGGCGGATCGTTTTGCCACAGGAATTCCTCATTTCAAAAATTGCCACCGCGTTAGCATCTATCAACTATTAACAAACCCAGAGCTGCGATGGCATCTCGCCTACAGTATACCTTTGCCGTACAATACCGCCCCACTTCAGGAAAACGGTCTATCAGCATGCCCCAACTCAGCGCCAGCGACAAAAAACATCTTCGCGGTATTGGTCACAAGTTAAACCCCATTGTCATGATCGGCGATAAGGGTATCAGTGAGGGCGTGGAAGCGGAGCTAGAAAGAGCTCTGGAAGATCACGAGCTGATCAAAATTAAGGTCAATGCAGACGCAAGTGACCGCAAACTTATTATTGAACAGCTCTGCCAGTCACATAAAGCAAGCTTGGTGCAATCGGTAGGCAAAATGGCCCTGTTATACCGCCCAGCACGCAAACCCAACGCTAAATTATCTAACCTGCTCCGGGTCTAGCCCAACCCCGGAGCAGTCGACTACCGAAACCTTACTCGGCAATATGCTCCACTAAATCAATCTCGTATTCGATAGCACCGCCGGGCGCCGTCACTACTACGACGTCGCCTTCTTCCTTGCCAATAAGTGCACGAGCGATGGGGGAGGTCACTGAAATTTTCCCCACCTTTACATTCGCCTCATCCTCACCAACTAAACGGTACTTAACTTCTTCATCCGTTTCACAGTTGATCAGTGTCACCGTGGCACCAAAAACAACCTTACCCGTGTAGGGTATCTGGGAAATATCAATAACCCTGACCGAGCCAAGCTTGCCTTCAATCTCTTGAATTCGACCTTCGCAAAACCCTTGCTGCTCACGCGCCGCGTGATACTCAGCATTTTCCTTTAAATCACCATGCTCTCGGGCCTCGGCAATCGCCTTGGTAATTTTAGGCCGCTCGACACTTTTTAACTGCTTCAATTCTTCTCGCAGGGCGCGCTCGCCCGCGACAGTCATAGGCACTTGATTCATTTAACTAATTCCTCATGCACGTCCTGCAGTCGACGTACTGTTTTTTCTTCACCAAAGGCCAGAGCCATACAGATCGCCTCGGCACCCGCCAAGGTGGTGGTATAGCTGACTTTATTGGCTAGCGCACTGCGGCGGATAAGAGAAGAATCCGCAATGGCTTGCTTACCCTCGGTAGTATTAATAATAAGATCGACATCGCCATTTTTAACCATATCGACAATATGAGGCCGACCTTCTAGCACTTTGTTTACACGCTGACATTTTAGACCGGCAGCGGTCAAGACCTTGTAGGTTCCCCGCGTAGCACAGAGACTAAAACCCTGCTCAACCAAAGCGCGCGCTACTTCGACAGCGCCTTCTTTGTCAGGATCCCGAACACTGATAAACGCCTTGCCAGATGTCGGAAACACTTCTCCCGCGCCCCGAGCTGCTTTTGAAAAAGCTTCAGCAAAGGTCTTACCAAGCCCCATGACTTCACCCGTCGATTTCATTTCTGGCCCAAGAATGGGATCTACACCGGGGAATTTATTAAAGGGGAAAACCGCCTCTTTTACGGCATAGTACTGAGGAACCAACTCTTTAGTGAAGTTTTGCTCTGCCAAGCTAGTACCCGCCATGCACCGAGCCGCCACTTTGGCCAGGGACACGCCGATACATTTAGAGACAAAAGGCACAGTACGCGATGCGCGAGGGTTCACCTCAATCACATAAATTTCGCCGTCCTGCACCGCCAGCTGCACATTCATCAAGCCCACTACGCCCAACTCCAGCGCCATACGCTTAACCATGTCCCGCATATCGTCCTGGACTTTTGCGTCCAGCGAGTAGGGTGGCAAAGAACAGGCTGAGTCACCAGAATGCACTCCCGCTTGCTCAATGTGCTGCATAATGGCGCCAATAACGACGTCTTTGCCATCCGACACCGCATCGAGGTCTACCTCAACAGCGGCATTCAAAAAATGATCCAGCAATACGGGTGACTCGTTAGACACTTTTACCGCTTCGCGCATATAGCGCTCAAGCTCTTCTTCTTTATAGACGATTTCCATCGCCCGTCCACCCAATACATAAGAGGGACGCACGACCAATGGATAACCAATTTTAGCCGCTGCCACTAAGGCCGCTTCTTCTGAGCGTACCGTGGTATTGGGTGGCTGCTTGAGCTGCAAACGCTCAATCATTTGCTGAAAGCGCTCACGATCTTCCGCTCGATCGATTGCATCAGGAGTCGTGCCAATAATCGGCACGCCTGCGGCCTCAAGGTCTCGGGCCAATTTTAACGGCGTCTGGCCGCCAAATTGGACAATAACGCCCTTGGGTTTTTCTTTAGCGACAATTTCCAGCACATCCTCCAGCGTTACCGGCTCAAAGTAGAGTCGATCTGAGGTGTCGTAGTCAGTGGAAACGGTCTCGGGATTACAGTTGACCATAATGGTTTCATAACCATCTTCGCGCATCGCTAACGCGGCATGCACACAGCAGTAGTCAAACTCAATGCCCTGGCCAATGCGGTTAGGCCCCCCGCCAATAACCAGAATTTTATCCCGATCAGAAGGCTGGCTTTCGCACTCTTCTTCATATGTGGAATACATATACGCCGTGGAGGTTGAAAACTCTGCCGCACAAGTATCCACACGTTTATATACCGGGCGGATTCCCAAGCTGTGGCGGTGCTCTCGCAAGTCGCTTTCACTCACTCCCAACAATACTGCCAAACGCTGGTCAGAAAACCCTTTGCGCTTCAGCTGCCACATGGCAGGCTTATCCAACTCGGACAACACCACTTTTTTAAGCGCGTTCTCAGTTTTAACAATGTCTTCGATCTGAACCAAAAACCAGCGGTCGATACGAGAGTGGTCAAACACTTCCTCAATGTCCATTCCAGCACGAAATGCATCTGCTACATACCAGATACGATCCGGACCGGGATTGGTTAACTCTGCGATAAGAATATCTTTGGCGCCATCACGGTCCGTATCAATCTTGTGCTCAAAGCCGGAGGAGCCCACTTCCAAGCCACGCAGAGCTTTTTGCACTGACTCTTGGAAATTACGACCAATCGCCATGACCTCACCCACCGACTTCATCTGGGTATGTAGACGGTCCTGAGCCTCGCCAAACTTCTCAAAGGTAAAACGCGGGATTTTGGTAACAACGTAGTCAATTGATGGCTCAAAAGACGCCGGCGTCGCCCCGCCGGTAATATCATTTTGCAATTCGTCGAGGGTGTAACCCACGGCCAATTTGGCAGCGACCTTGGCAATAGGAAAGCCCGTTGCCTTAGATGCCAGTGCCGACGAGCGACTTACCCGCGGGTTCATTTCAATCACCACCAAGCGGCCCGTGTCTGGACACATGCCAAACTGAACATTAGAACCACCGGTTTCCACCCCGATCTCACGTAGTACCGCACAAGAGGCGTTACGCATGATTTGGTATTCTTTATCGGTCAAGGTCTGGGCCGGAGCAACGGTGATAGAGTCACCGGTGTGAACCCCCATTGGATCAAAGTTTTCGATGGCACAGATAATAATGCAGTTGTCGTTCTTATCCCGCACCACTTCCATTTCAAACTCTTTCCAACCAATCAAGCTCTGGTCGATCAACAGCTCATTGGTAGGAGAAAGGTCCAAACCGCGGGTACAAATTTCAACAAACTCTTCTTTGTTGTAGGCAATACCACCGCCCGAGCCACCCATGGTAAAAGAGGGACGAATAATGGCCGGAAAACCGATGCTATCCAGAACCTGCAGTGCTTCTTCCATGCTGTGAGCAATGGCAGAGTTTGGAGTTTCAAGGCCAATGCGCTTCATTGCCCGGTCAAAAAGCTGGCGATCCTCTGCCATATCAATGGCATCTTTGCTCGCGCCAATCATCTCGACATTGTATTTTTCCAGCACCCCTTCCCGGTCCAAATCCAGCGCACAGTTCAGCGCTGTTTGGCCACCCATGGTCGGCAGCAGCGCATCCGGGCGCTCCTTTTCGATGATTTTAGCCACCGTCTCCCAAGCCACTGGCTCGATATACGTCGCGTCAGCCATGGCCGGATCGGTCATGATGGTTGCGGGATTGGAGTTCACCAAAATAACCCGGAAGCCTTCTTCGCGCAGGGCTTTGCACGCCTGAGCGCCGGAGTAGTCAAACTCACAGGCTTGGCCGATGACAATGGGACCGGCGCCGAGAATAAGGATAGATTGAATGTCGGTTCTTTTTGGCATGGCGGTAAGCTATTTGTCCGATTTGGTACTTCGTTAATTTAAGGTTTCAGTGTTTATTTACTGAGGCAACCCCCAACAGCCCTGAGACCGCGCCCAGCCTAAGCGGGCTGGGGGTATCACAATATCACACTGTTACGCAGCGTCTTTTTTAGCGTTGATCAACACAAGAAAGTGATCAAATAAAGCCGCGATATCATGGGGCCCAGGACTCGCTTCAGGGTGCCCTTGAAAGCTAAACGCCGGTTTATCAGTGCGTTCAATGCCCTGCAGAGAGCCATCAAAAAGAGATTTATGGGTTACCCGCATAGTGTCTGGCAAACTGCTTTCATCAACAGCAAAGCCATGGTTCTGACTGGTTATATGCACCACCTTGCTGCGCAGGTCCTGCACAGGGTGGTTAGCACCATGATGACCAAACTTCATCTTCATGGTTTTAGCGCCAGACGCCAGCGCCAATATCTGGTGGCCAAGACAAATGCCAAACACGGGCAACCCGGCTTCAACAATCTCTTTAACCGCCGCAATTGCGTAATCACAGGGTTCTGGATCACCGGGACCATTAGAAAGAAATACGCCGTCAGGGTTCATTGCCAACACCTCGGCGGCAGGCGTTGCGGCAGGCACCACCGTTAAACGACAACCCCGGTCGGCCAGCATTCGTAAAATATTGCGTTTAACACCAAAGTCATAGGCCACCACGTGATGGGGGAGATCGGCGTCATCCAGAAAACGATGCCCCTCCGCCAACGACCAGCTGCTTTCCCGCCAGTCATACACTTCTTTGGTGCTGACATCCTTCGCCAAATCAAGACCTTTCAAGCCACCAAATTCTCTGGCTAGCTGAAGGGCTTTGGCTTCGTCGATGTCACCGGCCATCACGCAGCCGCTTTGGGCGCCTTTGTCCCGAAGAATTCGAGTCAGGCGACGAGTATCAATATCGGCAATACCGACAACATTACGAGCTTTGAGGTAATCGGAAAGGCTTTGTTCGCTGCGAAAACTACTGGCCATCATCGACAGATCGCGAATCACCAGACCCGCAGACCATATTTCAACGGCCTCTTCGTCGTCGGCATTGACGCCGGTATTACCAATATGAGGGTAGGTCAGGGTCACAATTTGGCGAGCGTAGGACGGGTCAGTTAATATCTCCTGATACCCGGTCATGGCGGTGTTAAACACCACCTCGCCTACTGAATGCCCCTCCGCCCCAATCGCAAGGCCCCGAAAAATGCTGCCGTCTTCTAAGGCAAGTATGGCTGAAACGGTCAAAGACACCTCCTAGGTCAGATTTGCGGCCGAGAGTTACCGCCGACAAAAACCTATCGGAGCGACAACCGGAGACCACAGAGGAAAACACGCGTGCAAAAAAGCGAGATGAAGTAACTTCATCCCGCTCCTTTGCGGGGCGCCAAAGCGGAAGAGGCTCGACACCCAAATCTGAGGCGGGATTTTACGCGAAACCGCTACCCCAAGTCCACCGCCTCGACGGAGGAAACTGCATAACTACCGAAGCAGTCGCAAATAATATCCCGACAGCTTACTTTAGCCCCAGCACATCCTGCATATCGTATTTGCCGGCTTGTTGTTCGCACAACCACTTGGCCGCCCGCACGGCACCCCGGGCGAAAGACATCCGCGAACTCGCCTTGTGAGTAATCTCAACCCGCTCGCCCTCAGCGCAAAACATCACCGTGTGATCGCCTACGATATCGCCAGCGCGAACCGTGGCAAAACCAATGGTTTCTCGCTCTCTTGCCCCGGTCTGCCCCTCCCGGCCATATACCGCAACTTTATCTAAATCCCGGCCCAAAGCATCGGCAACAACCTGCCCCATACTCAGCGCCGTGCCCGAGGGCGCGTCCACTTTATGCCGATGATGGGCTTCATAGACCTCAATATCCACGTCATCACCCATCACTCGAGCAGCCATATCCAAGAGCTTAAAGCACAGATTTACACCGCTGGAAAAATTACTCGCCTGACACACCGGAATAGCCGTAATCGCCTGACCAAGCTGGTCTTTTTGCGCCGCATCAAAGCCCGTCGTACCAATCACCATGGCCTTGCCACCCGCACCGCAAACCGCAGCATTATTCAGTGTTGCTGCCGGCGCGGTAAAATCGATCAGTACGTCAAAGTCATCTACCACCGCGGCAATATCAGCCACAATGCTAACGCCGTTTTTACCCAAGCCTGCCAACTCACCAGCGTCGGCACCCAGCAACGAGCTTTCTGGGCGCTCGATCGCCGCCGTCAACTCACAGCCCTCAGCCAAGGCCACCGCCTCAATCAAGGTTTTACCCATCCGGCCTGCGGCCCCAGTTACTGCTACACGTACTGTCATGTTTCTATCCGTTTATCTCTACACTAATTTTGTGGCTTCTCTTCAGGCAGCGGTGCAATCACGCCGTCTATAGCCATATCTTTTACCGTGATATCCGCCAAACAGGTATTTAACGCGGTCTCAATTGCCGCATCGACCTCGGCAACACCTTTCACCGGCCGACGCCCCACCCGCACGGCAATAGGTGGCATCGCGCCGTCATCCCGAACTACATCCATCACCTGTTTCACCGAGGTGGTTTCCATCGGCACATTGGGAAGATAACGCGGCGGGTCTTCACTGTTCTCGGTAATCAACCCAGCTTTTTCCAGCGCCCGCAGCACCCGGGTCACCCCTTGGATCTGCACCCGCAACCGCAACACAAAGTCGGTTGCCGAAAAAGGCCGATGTGTCTCGTAATAACGCTGGGCAATAATAGCCATAATTTCCAGCGCTAAACGCTCTTGCTGACGCAAGCTGAGATTTCCCGTCCGGCGTCCGGGGACGACATATTCGGGGTGCTGCACATAAAAAGCAATACTGCTGCCCACCAGCAAGGTGAGCCAGCTGATGTACATCCACATCATAAACAGAATCAAAATGGCAAAGCCGGAATAGATCGCATAAGGGCCGCTGTCACTGGCCGACACCACCACACTGCCAAACCCCCAACCCAGACTTTGAAACAAAATCCCGGACACCACGCCAGCAATCAAGCCCGCTTTTAACTTGACTCGGGTATTGGGGATAAACATATAAAAGAAGGTAAAGGCGGCAATGATCATCACATAGGGCGTTGCCGCCGCCAGAAACTCCAGCAGCTCAGTCACAAAAGGCACATGATCACTGAGGGCGCGAGCAACATCACCACTTAAAATCTTGGCCGACAGCCCCAGTGCCGAGAAGACCATCAACGGGCCAATTAACATCACACTGCCGTAGTCGGCAAAGCGTCGACCGATACTGCGATGATGGTCCAGCCGCCAAATATAATTGAAGGTGGCTTCGATTTTCTGGATAAGCGAGATCGCGGTATAAAACAACAGAGCAATACCAAAAGCACCGAGCACACCGATTTTTACATTATCGATAAAGCCGATAATTTTTTCGGTAATCTCAATGCCCTGTTCTCCCATCGGCGCCAAAAACTGCAGCATGATAGGCTCAAGCTGTTTATTGTGCATGCCAAAGGCTTTTAGAACAGAAAAGCTCACCGCCATCAGCGGCACCAGCGACAATAGCGTGGTGTACACCAGGCTCATTGCCCGCAGCGTTAGCTCGCCCTTGGCAAGATCATCCAGCACAACATAAATGTAGCGGGCCACATTAAAAAGCTGTCGATGCCAGAAAGGCTTTTGGTCGTGCTCGTCCAACCAGAGATAGTTGGCCACGAAGCGATTTAAAGTTTTATCCATTCAAAGTCGTCCACTGGCTGCCTGTTGACGCAAAGGATGGAGAAAAAAGTGGGGGAAGTCGAGGGGGAATGGACCGAAGCGCCTCCCCCCTCACATTGCAGCGTTTTATAACTTCATATCATCAAAAAAACTTTTTACACCGTCAAACCAACTTTTAGAACGCGGCGACTGTTTGCTATCACCCTCCAGGCTGTCCTGTAGCTCTTTGATCAGTTCTTTTTGACGCTTATTTAACGACACCGGCGTTTCAATGGTGACCTTGCAAATCAAGTCACCTGTACTGCCGCCACGTACCGGCGCAATACCTTTGCCACGCAAACGGAAAGAGCGCCCAGTCTGGGTTTCTGCGGGAATCTTCAACTTCACTCGACCGTCGAGGGTTGGCACATCTAACTCACCACCCAAGGCCGCATCGGCAAAGCCAATGGGGACTTCGCAAAACAGGTTTTTGCCATCACGCTGAAAAATAGCATGGGGGCGCACAGACATCTGCACATACAAATCCCCCGCCGGGCCGCCGTCAGGACTGGCCTCACCCTCGCCACTCAAGCGAATACGGTCGCCAGTATCAACACCCGGCGGCACTTTCACCGACAGGGTTTTAGTTTCTTCTACTCGGCCCTCGCCGCCACAACTACTGCAGGGATCAGAAATAACCTTGCCCGTACCACGGCACGTTGGACAGGCCTGCTGCACCGCAAAAAAGCCTTGCTGCATGCGTACTTGGCCCATGCCATTACAGGTACCGCAGGTAAGAGGCGTGCTGCCTTTTTTAGCGCCACTGCCATCGCAAGGCTCGCAACTTACCAGGGTCGGTATGCGAATTTTTGCCGTCGTACCCTTAACCGCCTGCTCAAGATCGATGTCCAGCGTGTAACGCAAATCCGAACCACGCTGCGGACCGCGCTGGCGACCACCGCCACCGCCGCCAAAAATATCACCAAACACGTCACCAAAAATATCGCTAAAGCCACCTGCACCAGCACCGCCGCCGCCAAAACCACCGGCACCGCCGCCAACACCCTCGTGACCAAAACGGTCGTAGGCGCCACGCTTCTCTTTATCCGACAAGACCTCATAGGCCTCGGTAGCTTCTTTAAAGATATCGATCGCTTTGGGATCATCCGGGTTGCGATCCGGATGATTCTTCATCGCGATACGGCGATACGCTTTTTTAATATCTTTTTCGTCGGAGTCCCGAGCTACGCCCAGAATTTCATAATAATCGCGCTTTGACATATTTCTAATTGCCTAGGGAAGGCCAATAAATCCAGCGTCCCTATGTGCCCCGTGTTGATTTAAACCTGCCAAAAGATCATGGCTATTCAAACGAACAGAACGGGAGAAGACATAAACCGATTAATCAGCCTCGCCCATCTCCCGTTCGGTGTCGCGCTTTGCGGAGCAAAGGCTCCGCACCATCGCTTACTTCTTGTCGTCGTCTTTTACTTCTTCAAACTCAGCATCTACGACGTCATCACTCGCGTCTTTGGGCTCAGCGTCAGACTCAGCACCTTGCGCTTGAGCGGCCTGCTCGGCATACATCTTCTCTGCCAAGCCACCAGAAGCTTCCGTCAGCTTTTTGGTTGCCGCATCGATGGCTTCAACGTCGTCACCTTTAATGGCTTCGTCCACTTCGGTCAGCGCTGACTCAATAGCCGCCTTCTCGTCGTCAGAGGCTTTATCCCCTGCCTCTTCCAAGGTTTTACGCGTCGCATTTGCCAAGCCTTCGGCTGTGTTTCGTGCGGTAACCAATGCTTCAAACTGTTTATCCGCTTCAGCATTCGCTTCGGCATCACGAACCATCTTCTCGATTTCGCCCTCATCCAAACCACTGGATGCGGTGATGCGAATAGACTGCTCTTTGCCAGTTGCCTTGTCTTTGGCCGACACATGCAAGATGCCGTTGGCGTCGATATCGAAGGTCACTTCAATTTGTGGCAAGCCCCGTGGCGAAGGTGGAATATCTGCCAGGTCAAAACGACCCAGTGACTTATTCGCTGACGCCTGCTTGCGCTCACCCTGAACAACGTGAATGGTCACCGCAGTCTGGTTGTCTTCTGCCGTTGAAAACACCTGAGATTTCTTGGTAGGAATCGTGGTGTTTTTCTCAATCAGCGGCGTTGCCACGCCGCCCATGGTTTCAATACCCAAGGTCAGTGGCGTCACGTCCAACAGCAATACGTCTTTTACATCGCCAGACAATACCGCACCCTGCAGAGCCGCACCCATGGCAACCGCTTCATCGGGGTTAACATCTTTACGAGGCTCTTTGCCAAAGAACTCAGAAACCTTGGCTTGCACCATTGGCATCCGGGTCTGACCACCCACCAAAATCACTTCATCAATTTCGCTGGCAGACAAATTGGCGTCTTTCAAGGCTACCTTCATCGGCTCGAGTGAACGCTTAACCAGCTCCTCAACAAGCGATTCCAGCTTGGCGCGGCTCAACTTCACCACCAAGTGTTTAGGGCCCGTCGCATCGGCCGTAATATAAGGCAGGTTCACCTCAGTTTGCTGACTGGAAGACAACTCGATCTTAGCCTTCTCAGCCGCTTCTTTCAGACGCTGCACTGCCAAGGAATCGCCTTTCAGGTCGATACCGTTTTCTTTCTTAAACTCTTCCGCCAGATAATCAATCAGGCGCATATCAAAGTCTTCACCACCTAGGAAGGTGTCACCGTTGGTCGACAGCACTTCAAACTGGTGCTCGCCATCCACTTCGGCAATTTCAATAATAGAAATATCGAAGGTACCACCACCCAAGTCATATACCGCAACCGTGCGATCACCTTTGGCCTTGTCCATGCCGTAAGCCAAGGCTGCAGCGGTGGGCTCGTTAATGATGCGCTTTACTTCCAGACCCGCAATACGGCCAGCATCTTTCGTCGCCTGACGCTGAGAGTCATTAAAGTAAGCAGGCACAGTGATAACGGCCTCGGTAACTTTCTCACCCAGATAGTCTTCAGCGGTTTTCTTCATTTTCTTCAGCACTTCAGCTGAAATCTGCGGGGGGGCCATTTTCTCGCCCTTCACTTCAACCCACGCATCGCCGTTGTCCGCTTTGCAGATGCCATAAGGCACCATTTTGATATCTTTTTGAACAACATCGTCTTCAAAGCGGCGGCCAATCAGGCGCTTAACCGCATACAGCGTGTTGTTAGGGTTAGTCACTGCCTGGCGCTTGGCGCTTTGACCAACCAGAATTTCGTTGTCATCTGTGTAAGCAACAATAGAAGGCGTCGTCCGAGTACCTTCTGCATTCTCGATAACCTTAACCTTGTCACCGTCCATCACGGCAACACAGGAATTGGTCGTTCCTAAGTCAATACCAATGATTTTAGCCATGTTCGTTCTCCGCTTTTCTCATTCGCCGCTGTCGGCGTAAAAACTGTCTTGTTGCTAGATATTGGCCCGTTTCGCCAAACTTCAAGTCTGATCGGGCCGCTAATTCAAAAAAATCTGCTTTAGGGGGCCTTAGCCACCACCACCATCGCCGCTCTCAGCAAGCGACCATTGAGGGTGTAACCTTTCTGCATCACTTCGATAACAGTATTGGGCTCAGCATCAGGGCTGGGCACCATTGCCATCGCTTGGTGATATTCAGGATTAAAAGGCTCGCCAGTCGGGTCAACCGCCTCAACATTATGTTTTGCCAACGCATCGGTTAATCCCTTTAAGGTCAGATCAACCCCTTCCAGCATCGGCTTTAGGTCGTCATTGCTCCGATCCGCAGATGAAAGCGCTCGATCCAAGTTATCCACCACCGTCAGCATGTCACCGGCAAATTTCTCAAGGGCAAACTTCTTGGCATTTTCGGCATCTTTCTCTGCCCGACGCCGAGCATTTTGCGCTTCAGCAGCGGCGCGCAGCGCCTGCTCTTTCGCGTCTGCCGCTTCTTGTTTAGCGGCCTCCAGCTGCGCCTCAAGGCTCAACTCTTCGTTGGATTCCACGGCCTCTTCCGGGGCCTCTGGCTCAAGTTGAGCTTCGTCTTCAATTGGGTTTTTGTCTTGCTCCTCAGCCACGCTACATTCTCCATTAAGGGCAAAAAAATAGCGGCGATAGTGCCGCGATGATTGAAATATGGGGTTAACCCTCTTCTTTTCAAGGCAAGCGCAGATAATTTTCATTGAAGCCGGACGAAGGACTTGTCGACAGGCATAAAAATACTGTACAAATATACAGACAAGTACCAAACGCAATGATTAACCCATCACCACTATTCAGGTTGCGCCATATGCTGACCCATCTGAGCATCAGTAACTACGCTATTACCGAGCGGTTAGAAATTGAACTAAACAAAGGTATGACTGTACTGACCGGCGAAACCGGCGCAGGTAAGTCGATTATGCTCGATGCCCTGGGCCTGGCGCTGGGTGACCGGGCAGATAGCAGTATTGTCCGCACTGGGGCAGATCGGGCAGATATTCACGCCACCTTTGATATCAGCAACATTCCAGCTGCGAAGCAGTGGCTAGAACAACGCGAGCTGATCAGCGGCGACGACTGCCTGCTGCGCCGAGTCATCACCAGCGAGGGACGCTCCCGAGGCTTCATTAATGGCCAGCCAAGCACCCTGCAAGACATGCGAGAATTGGGCGGCCGGCTCATCGACATTCACAGCCAACACGCCCACCAATCGCTGCTAAAAAAACCTTATCAACGCCGCTTGCTGGATGCCTTTTCCCAATCAAGCCAGCTCTGCGACAGCGCGCATCAACATTATCTTGAATACCAGAGCGTCAGCAAAACCCTGGACAAACTAGAAAACCAGCAGGCCGAGCACCACGCCCAAGAACAACTGCTACGCTACCAGCTCGACGAGCTTGAGCGGCTGGGACTGCACACCGGCGAAGTTGAAGAACTGGAATCCCTCCAACAGCAGCTGGCCAATGCCGAGCAAATTCTCAGCGCCAACCACCACAGCTTGGCGCTGTGTAAAGAAGGCGAGGTCAATGCACTGGGAGTCATACACCAAGCCTTGTCATCACTGCAAAGCGGCGATTATCAACACCCCGCACAAGCCAACGCTTCGCAATTACTGGAAACCGCAAAAATTCAAATTGAAGAAGCGGCAAGGGAGCTGCAACAGGTTATTGATGCCACCGAAGTCGACCCCGGCCGACTACAAGAAGTCGAAGAACGACTGGACAGCATTTACCAAACCGCCCGCAAACACAAAATCCAGCCTGAAGAACTGATCGCGCTACAGCAAAACCTCAGCGAGCAGCTCGACGGACTCGACGCCAGCGATGAAAAACTCGATCAGCTGCGCAAACAGCGAGACCAAGCCTTACGCGACTACCAGAAGACGGCATCAGCTCTCAGCGACAAACGCGCCAAAGGCGCTGCCAAAATGAAAAAAGAAGTTGAAAAACAGCTTTCTGCACTGGCCATGAAGCACTGCCAGTTGGAGCTAGCGTTATCCACCTTAGAGAAAGACCAAGCCCACCCCTACGGCCAAGAAGAAGTCGAAATTCTGCTGAGCACGAACCCCGGCGCACCCAAAGGGCCTCTCAACAAAATTGCCTCTGGTGGCGAATTGTCTCGAATCAGCCTGGCCATCCAAGTGGTGACCGCTCAAGTTGCCGCCGTCCCTACCGTGGTTTTTGACGAAGTAGATGTCGGTATCGGCGGCGCCACGGCAGAAGTCGTCGGCCAGCTACTGAACACCCTAGGCACCCGCAGCCAAGTTTTATGCGTAACGCACCAAGCCCAGGTTGCCAGTCAGGGCGACCACCATATTCGCGTACAAAAAGTGGGGGACAGCAAAAAGCTGCGCACTGAGCTTAGTCACTTGAGCAGTGATGAAAAAATCGAGGAAATAGCCAGAATGCTCGGTGGTATTGCCATTACCGAAAACACCCTGGCCCATGCCAAAGAAATGCTGGGTACCCAACACTAACAACAGGCACCCGATACAGCCAAAGAAAAGCCGCATTGACTGCGGCCTTCAACAATAACAGCAATATTAAACAGAAAATTTTGCGGAGAGCTTACTTTGCCTTGGGGCGCACATAGAGAACCAGACTGTGATCAACCAGCTCAAAGCCATGCTCTTTTACCAGCTCCTTCTGTCGCCGCTCAATAACTTCGTCATAAAACTCAACGACTGTACCGGTTTCCATGCAAACAATATGATCGTGATGTTCGCCTTTTGCCAACTCAAAAACCGAATGCCCCGCTTCAAAATTGTGGCGCACCACCAGTCCCGCGGCTTCAAATTGAGTTAACACACGATAGACCGTGGCCAAACCAACATCTTCACCCGACTCCATCAAAGCCCGATAAACATCCTCGGCACTAAAGTGCTGAGTCTCGGTCTCAGCTTGCTCAAGCAACTGCAAAATCTTGACCCGAGGCAGTGTCACCTTTAAACCGGCTTTACGTAGCTCCTGATTTTCTAGTGACATGTAGACTGACCTTCGCGTTGAGATTGAGAATGCGCTATTATCCACGCCTCTGCACGTGATTGGAACCCTGAAGAAATGCTAAGACGTTTTGCCATAACAAGCCTATTGATAACTCTTGGCGCTTGTAGCTCCTTTGAGTTTCCCGGCGCGTATAAACTGGCCATTGACCAAGGCAACATTATTACTGGTGAAATGGTGTCACAACTGGAAGTTGGCATGAGCCGCAGCCAAGTTGAATACGTACTGGGAACACCGTTAATTCGCGACACGTTCTCGCCAAACCGTTGGGACTATTTGTATACCCTTGACGAGCGAGAAGGCAAAGTGGACCGCAATCAACTCAGCGTATTCTTTGAGAATGACCGGGTCGCCCGCTTTGATACCAACGTTAAACCCGAAGATGAAAAGCCGCCAGCAAAAGCACCAGAAGAACTGCTAGAAGATGCAGAAGACGCTGCTGACGACGCCGAAGAATAAGACTTATTTCTGAGCCTGGGCTTTTTCGGCTTTGACTCGTGCTGCTCGCTGCTTGCGAACCTCCTTGGGGTCGGCAATCAGCGGGCGGTAAATCTCTACCCTGTCTCCGTCTTCAACCAGCTGCTGCTCTGGCTTAGTCACGACCTTGCCAAACACGCCCAAGTCTGCCGACTCAATATCCAACTCCGGAAACTGATTCTGCAAGCCAGCGCGCCTGGCGGCATCTCTTACCGTACACGCTTCGTTTAGCTCAAGCGCGACAATACGCTGCCGGTCAGGTAGCGCATAGGCCACCTCAACATGAAGGGTTTTATTGTCCATGTAACTCCTTAGCCCTTTTCACAACCGCATCTACTAAATTATTTGCCACCGAATTAAACAGCTGTTTAGTCGCGGCACCAACCAATTTCCCCGCCAGCGAAAAACGTAACTGCAGGGTCACTTTACAGGCAGCCTCACTTAGCGGTAATAACAGCCACTCGCCCTCTAGGCTATCGAAGGGACCATCAAGCAACTTCAAACCAACCCGACGGGGCGGTTCCAGGGTATTGAGGGTGGTAAAGCTCAAACGGATACCCGCCCGGGCCAAATCCAGCCTGGCCTCCATCATATCTTCATCTTGACGAAGCACTTCAGCGCCAGTGCAGCCATCCATAAACTCAGGGTAAGCCTTCACGTCATTGATCAAATTGTAGATCAGGTCCGCAGGGTACGGCAGCAATGCACTACGGCGGATTTCTGTCATTTGCGATTCCTCAAGCCACTCGCTGATAAAGGCCGACCACTAACACGGCCAGTAATGCTGGCGGCGCAATATACCGCAACAAAGCCTGCCATAGCCAAAAAAAGCCATTATCCAACCAGTGATCTCGCACACCGTAAACCCGCTTTGGCACTCGCCATGCGGCAAACATGACAAAACAAAAGCCACACAATGGCAGCAAAATATGGGCTGCCACAATGTCTAGATATTCCATAAAACTCAGCGACGCCCATTGCAGCTCGCTGTCTGGCGCCAGAGAACTGATAGAGATATCGCCCAACAGCAACAGCACGCTACCAGCGCACAGAGCTGCCGCCCAACGACTCAGGCGCCAACGCTCAACCAAATAAGCCACCGACGGCTCCAACAGGGCCACCACCGTCGTCAGCGCGAGAATGGACAGCATTAAATACGTGGCAACACCAAAAATATCGCCAAAGGCAAGATTCACAAACGTGTAGGGCAAGCTAATAAACAGCAATGAGGGCCCTGGACCGGCAACGATATGCTGGTCCAGCACTAGCGCTAATACCGCAAATCCCCCCAGCAGCATCAGTGCAGTATCTAAAAACGCTAACGAAAAAAGCTGTCTTGAGACGGAACGGCCCGAAGGAAAATACGCGCCATACGCCATTAATGCACCGGTGGCGATACTCAAGGTATAAAAAGACTGCCGGAGCGCCGAAAATACCCCCTGCCAACCAAAGTCATCCCAACGGAAATCAAACAGCCAGCTTAATGCGCCGGCAAAATCCCCCAAGCTATAGGCGTAATACACCACAAATAACAAGGCAATAATCATCACCGGCAGCAAAACCCGCAGCGCCACGGCCATGCCTCGAATCACGCTCAAAGAAGACAGGGCCACCGCAGCAGCAATAAACACTCGCTGCCAAAAGCGCATTTGCTCTGGCGAGCTCATTAACATTTGAAATTCGTCGGCGACGGTTTCTAAACTGGCAGCGGCCATATGCTCGGCGGGAAGTTTAGGGATATACGCCAACAACCAGCCAGCAACCACGCTGTAATTAGCCGCCAACAACAGTGCCGCCACCGCAGCCATTTGCGGCAACAAGACCCAGTGGCGACTGGCCTTGGCAAAATGCACCAGCTGGTCGACCGAGTGAACCGGGTTAGCCCGCCCCCGCACAGCAATGCGCACTTCCGCCACCGCCACCGGCAACATAACCAAAAGTAAAAATCCGCAATATGCCAATAAATACAGACCACCGCCGTACTCGCCCATTTCAAATGGCGTTCGCCAATAGTCCCCCAGCCCCATGGCCAATGCCGTGGCTGCCGCGAGAAAAGTCCAACGGCTGGACCAAATTCCTTGTACCTTGCGTTTTTTCAATGCCATGGGGTGGCAAAATCCTTTCTTTGAAGCAGCGGTCTTTTTACCTGAGCCCACTCGCTTTTGCCAGCCAAGCAACAACATCTATACTCCGCACTGCCGCCCATCTCAATCAAGCGAAGGAAGCTAACTCAACAATCCTGGGCATTTTGACTGGCAATCTGGGCCAATTGACGCTTTTTCTGCCACTCTTTGCATGCAAAGAGTGTTAAGCGATGCATCTAGCCTTATAATCGCCAGCATGAGTAAAAAGAAACCTAATGCATCAAGCGGCACTATCGCCCTAAACAAACGCGCGCGACACGACTACAGCATCAGCGACCGCTACGAAGCTGGCGTGTCCCTGCAAGGCTGGGAAGTAAAAAGCCTGCGAGAAAGCAAAGTGCAAATCACTGACACTTACGTGGTGTTAAAAGATGATGAAGCTTTTTTGATCGGCATGAATATAAGCCCTCTGCTTAGCGCGTCGACCCACTTTGTCACTGACCCCATTCGCACCCGCAAGCTGCTGCTGCACCGCAAAGAGCTGGACAAGCTGTTTGAAGCCACCCAGCAAAAAGGCTACACCTGCGTGTGCACCGCACTGTACTGGAAGAAGCATCTCATTAAAGCAGAGATAGGACTGGCCAAAGGCAAAAAGGACCACGACAAACGGGAAACCGAAAAATCCCGGGACTGGGACCGACAGAAGCAGCGCTTGCTGCGCCAAAATAACGCCTAACGTCAGCGCCACTATGCTATGAAAACTCTCTACCTGTTACGACACGCAAAATCCGACTGGAACGGCGACAAAAAGCTCGATGATGCGCAGCGACCGCTAAGCAAACGCGGCAAACGTGATTGCCAACTCATCGCCAATGAACTTGAACAGCAAAAACGCCGCTTCAATAAGGTTTACTGTAGTTCTGCCATCAGAGCCAGAGAAACCCTGGCTCGATTTCAAGCAGAGTCTTCCGTGTTTGACGATGCTGACATCAATATTCAAGACGAGCTGTATACCTTTGATGCATCCGCACTGCTAAACACCCTCAAAGAGCTCCCCCAAGAACAAGACAATGCCGTTGTGATTGGCCACAATCCCGCTATGGCCGAACTCGCCGAGCAACTGTGCGACGGCAGCATTGGCCACGTCGGCACCGCAACATTTATAGAACTTCACGCCAACGTAGAATACTGGGATCAACTTCGAGGAGACTGCGCCAAGCTTGTCGAGATTTTACGGCCCAAGTATTTTCGCTAATCATTTGACTCACCAACCGTACTGCAAGGACGCCTTGACCACATGGACCCACATCCGGCCCTCAAAAATATTCGCATTGTTCACGACGTCTTAGTACTAAAAAAAAGCCACAAGCTCATTCGCCGGATGCAGCGCATACTGCCAGAACCAGAAATTCACGGTTATCAAGTGTGGGATTCGTCCTTTCTTATTATGGATTACTTACTACAAAACCCGCCCAAACGCGGTAGTAAAATCACCGAGATCGGCAGCGGCTGGGGCATTCTCAGCGTGTTTTGCGCACAGGAATTTGGCGCCAAGGTAACGGCGGTAGATGCTGACCAGCACGTATTTCCCTTTCTCGACGCCCATGCCACCCTCAATGACGTGAAGGTAAAAACCAAAACGGCGCTGTATCAAGAACTGACCAGCAAAGACCTTAAGGGCCAGAAACTCCTGCTGGGGGGGGACATCTGCTTTTGGGATAAATTAGTAAAACCGCTGTATTCGGTGATCGAAACCGCCGTCGCCCAAAAAGTCGGCACCATTATTATTGCCGACCCCGGCCGCTCACCCTTTCATAGGCTGGCGAAAAAATGCATTAAAAATTTTGATGCGGAGTTAATAGACTGGTCGGTTAGCCACCCTAAATCAGGCAGCGGCGAGCTATTAATTATCAAGGGAAAAGGCTAAAGGCCGCAGCGCTCACACCACAGCCTCTATATTGCCAATTTCAATTTTACTTCAACAGCACTTCGGGTGGCTGCTCGCAGTTTAGCTTCATGCCCAGCTCCGCCTCGATGGCTGGCAATAAAAACGCATCGTCTTCACAGGCAAAGCTGATCGAGGTACCCAACGCGCCAGCGCGACCGGTACGACCAATACGGTGAACATAATCTTCGGGTTCTTCTGGCAACGCGTAATTCACCACATGGCTCACGCCGTCAACATGAATCCCTCTGCCAGCAACATCTGTCGCCACCAAACAGGTGATATCACCATCTTTAAATTGCTGCAGGGTACGTGAGCGTTTATTTTGGGGAATCTCGCCAGATAATATACCGCAGCGAATGCCCGACTTTTGCAGTCGCTCAAACAAACGGCGGGTTTCATCCCGACGGTTGGCGAAAATAATCACCGATTTCACGTCATCTTGACGAATAATATTGCGCAGTAATTTGAGCTTGTCTTGGGACTCCACCAAATACACTTTTTGATCCACGGTATCGGTTGCTACCGATTCGGGTTCAATTTCGACGTGTACAGGGTCAAGTGTCCACTGTTCTGTAAGGCGCAAAATATCGTCAGTAAAGGTGGCACTGAACAGCAAGGTTTGGCGATGGGTCTTTTGGGGGGTGGCGCGCACAATTCGCTTTACTTGGGGAATAAAGCCCATATCCAGCATACGGTCCGCTTCATCAATTACCAGCAACTCAACCTGATCAAGATATAAGTCCCGGCGATTTTCAAAGTCCAACAAACGCCCCGGTGTCGCCACCACGATATCCACTAAATTAGCCGACAAGCGATCCAGCTGTTTTTGGTAGTCCATGCCGCCAATCAAGGTCACCACACTCAAACCACAGTGCTTACCCAGCTGCCGGGCATCTTCGCCAATTTGAACAACCAACTCACGGGTCGGCGCAATAATCAAAGCCCGGGGCTCACCTGCAAAGCGCTCCTCTTCAATAGGGTTGTTCAATAGATCGTTAAAGATGGTCAGCAAGAAAGCTGCCGTTTTACCGGTACCTGTCTGCGCCTTACCAATAACATCGTTTCCACGCAAGGTATGGGGTAATGACGCCGCCTGAATAGGGGAGCAGTATTGAAAACCCGCATCAGCAATGCCATGCAAAAGCCGCTCATCCAAACCCAAATCGTGAAAGCGCGTGCGACCCGCTTCTTTGGGCACGGAAAACTGATCAATACTCCACTCGGAATCGGTGGGCTCGGACTTGCTGCGGCCGCGACGACCGCGCTGACCAGATGGCTTAGCGTTTGAACGCGCGCCCGACTCTTGCGCGTCAAAGGCCGTTTGTTCGGACTGGGGTTGTTCTTGGTCTGCTTGTTTGCTCGACAAAATACCGCTCTACTTAATTGCTCAATAATCGCGCATTCTACCACCAACCGGTGGTAGAGATACCAGCGCTATTCATCGAGGAGCGTTCTGAGCGACGTTTTGAATAGCCTAGACTGACCCAAATTCAGCTTGTTGCTGGCTCCGGTTTGCGTTTTAAAGCCGCCCGGCCTCGCTTATCCAGGCAGTAATCAACGCTAAACCAACGCCCACCACCACTAAAAAACAAGCTCAACAACATAATAAAGTAGGTCGCGGCAAACTCGATGCCGTTATTCAAAATAACAAAACTGCCCTTTTCTGTTAGCCAATCATAATGACCATGTTCTTTAAGCAAGGAACGACCCATTTCCAGCCGCCGTCCGACTTCAACACTGTTATTTAAACTCTCTTTTGCCGCCGGAATACCCAGCGCGGCCACGGGTTTGGCAGCGCTGGTCGCCGGTTGCGACGGGGCAATGGCAAACCAACCGTTTTCCCAATGCACCGCAAAAATCGCCACTAACATTGCTACCATTAACGGCACACTGGCCCAGCGAACCGCCAAACCAAACAGCAGCAAGAAACCACCAATTAATTCAGAGTAGCTTGCCAGCAAGGCCATTACCTCTGGATAAGGCAAGCCCAAGCCGGTATCAAACCACGCAGTGGTGGATTCGAGGTTTTGCAGTTTGTACATACCCGCAGCAATCATCACTGGCGCCAAATACAATCTCATTAACAACGGCGCGAGGCCGCTAAGCTTGCCCAAAAAACCGAACACGCCATCGTGAACAAAATAATATCCTTTATAAAGGACACGCATAGTCATTCCCCACTTTGTTTATTGTTATCTAGAACACGCTGATAGCGCTAATGCTGGGCGCTACATACCGGGCAAGACGGATCCTTTGCTAAGCCCAGTTCGCGAATTTGCATATTAATCCCATCGATCAACAGCAATCGCCCACACAAACTGACACCCATCCCGGTAATACATTTAATCGCCTCTAGCGCCTGCATGCTACCAATCATGCCAACAATGGGCGCCAGAACACCGCTATCTGAACAATTTAATGCTGAATCATCAATATCTTGATACAGGCAGCGATAGCAAGGCGAATCCTCCCGCCGAAAATCAAACACGGTGAGCTGCCCTTCAGTTCGGATGGCTGCACCCGACACCAATGGCTTCGCCATTTTGAAACAAGCCTGATTTAAGGCAAAACGCGTGGTGATATTATCCGTGGCATCCACCACGAGATCGACGTCGGCGACCGCTTGCAGCAAACCCTGCCCCTCTAAACGTTGATCCAGGCAGTGGGTGTGAATATCTGGGTTAAGCGCATGAATCCGCTTGGCGGCAGAAGCCACCTTGGACACCCCAATAGAGCCACTGTCATGAATCACCTGCCGCTGCAGATTACTCAACTCGACAACATCGTCATCAGCCAGATGCAGGCTGCCCACCCCCGCCGAGGCTAAATACAAGGCAACAGGCGAACCCAAGCCACCCATACCAACAATCAACACCTTGCTGGCAAGAAGCATTTCCTGGCCGGCCACATCGACTTCTGGTAGCAATATATGTCGGCTGTATCGTAATAGCTGCTGATCATCCATCGGCTTTCACCCCCCAGCTAACCCGGTCCTGCCCCGCAAGATCCTTTAAAGTAGACACCGACAAAAATCCCGCTGACAGCAATATCTGACGAACGGCATCGCCCTGCCTGTAACCATGCTCTAGCAGCATTGCGCCACCGCTATTGAGATATGCGCCAGATTCAGCAACGATCCTGCGGATATCACGCAAGCCATCCTCACCCGATACCAACGCTGAACGGGGTTCAAAACGCACATCGCCCTGGGCAAGGTGAGGGTCGTTCTCTTCAATATAGGGTGGATTGCTGACGATAAGATCGTATTTATCCCCGACCGTCAGATTCGCGTACCAGTTCGATTGCATAAATTTCACATTGGCCAAGCCCAGTTTTTGGCGGTTTTCTTCTGCCAGTGCAACCGCCTCCGTCACACAATCACAGCCCACTACCGACCACTGGGGCAATTCACTGGCCAAGGCCAAGGCAATGGCGCCACTACCGGTACCCAAATCCAATATCTTTCCCGACCTGCGCGATTGAGCAAAATGTAACGCCTGCTCGACAAGGCATTCTGTGTCGGGCCGGGGAATTAAACTGGCAGGTGATACCTTTAAATTCAACGACCAAAACTCTCGCTGACCAATAATATGTGCCACCGGTTCGCCTGATGCGCGGCGGTCTAGAAAATCGAAATAAAGTGCTACCTCACCCGCAGTCAGTGTCCGTTCAGACCAGGCATAGAGGTAGCTTTTTGGCTTGGCTAAAACAGCACACAACAACAACGCCGCATCCAGCCCAGCCGAGTCACTGACCTCCACCAACCGACGCTGATAAGCCAATGCCTGCTGAATACTAAGACCATCTAAGGGCCCTGCCATCAAGACCCCGCCAATTCGGACAACAAGTCGGCTTGATATTCTTGACGCAGTGGCTGAACCACCTGCCCCACGTCACCACCCATCACTTCATCTAATTTATATAGCGTGAGATTAATCCGATGATCAGTCACCCGACCCTGGGGGAAATTATAAGTACGGATGCGCTCAGAACGATCACCGCTACCCACCAAATTCCGGCGCTGATCCGCCTGCGCTTGTTGCTGTTCACTGTTGCGGGCGTCATTTAACCGCGCCGACAATAACGACAATGCTCTGGCGCGATTTTTATGCTGAGAGCGCTCGTCCTGACACTCAACCACCAAGCCACTGGGAATATGGGTAATACGAATCGCCGAGTCGGTTTTGTTTACGTGCTGCCCCCCTGCGCCGCTGGCTCTAAAGGTATCAATACGCAAGTCACCTTTATTGATTTCAATCTCTTCTTCGTTCTCAGGTTCTGGCATCACCGCGACAGTGCAAGCTGAGGTGTGAATACGGCCTTGAGACTCGGTCTCTGGCACCCGCTGAACACGATGAGCACCAGACTCAAATTTCAAATGGCCAAACACGTCCTTACCCGCAACCCGGCTAATAATTTCTTTATAGCCACCGTGCTCACCTTGGCGCTCGTTTAATACTTCAATTTTCCAGCCCTGATTTTCCGCATAGCGGCTATACATACGGAACAAATCACCCGCAAAAATCGCCGCTTCGTCGCCACCCGTACCCGCACGAATTTCTAAAAAAACGTTGTGCGAATCATTGGGGTCTTTGGGCAACAACAAAGTTTGCAGCTCTAGCTCCATGCTCTCCAACTGCTCTTTAGCACTGGCCAATTCTTCTTCTGCCATTTCCCGCATGTCCGGATCGTCTTCTTCTAGCATGGCGGCAGCTTCAGCCATGTCATCATTGACCTGACGATAACGAGAATACGCCGTCACCACATCTTCAAGCTCGGCATATTCTTTAGACAAATTGCGAAACCGTTCTTGGTCGGCAATAATTTCAGCATCGCTAAGCAATGCCGACACTTCTTCATAACGGTCGAGCAAATTGTCTAATTTGCTGACGATAGATGCTTTCATAATGTCTCGCTTGTTTAGCTGGTCATGCCAGCTAGGAATCAGAATCTTTCAATTGAAATAATTCGCGGGCCCAACTAATCAAGTCGGTGCGGCCTTTGGCCCCCGCTTCTTTGAGCTGAGTGGTAGGACTGTGTAACAGCTTATTGGTTAAACCTCTGGCCAGCTGCTCTAATACCGCCTCGGCAGTGTCACCCTTAGCAAGTTGGCGCAACGCCCTTTCCAACTCGGCATCGCGTAATTGCTCCGCCTTGGCCCGATAATCTTTAACGGTGCTAATGGCATCCTGGGCTCGCAATTGCACATCCCAGTCTGCTGCCGCAGCAATAATAATATCGTCAGCTCTAATCGCCTCATGCTCTCGGGCGCGCTTATTTTCATCAACGATTTGGCGTAAATCATCCACCGTATAAAGGTAGACGTCAGACAAGTCAGCCACTTGAGGCTCGATATCTCTCGGCACGGCAATATCCACCATCACAATAGGACGATGCTTGCGTTTTTTCAGCGCCATTTCCACCGCGCCTTTACCAAGAATCGGCAATTGACTGGCAGTGGACGAGACAAGAATATCTGCGTCGAGCAGATACTGGGGAATATCAGCGAGCATTACCGCCTCGGCTCCCAATTCCTGAGCCAGATGCCGGGCGCGATCAAGGGTTCGGTTGGCTATAATAATCCGCTTAACCCCTTTTTCTTTTAAATGTCGGGCTACCAGCTCAATCGTCTCACCCGCGCCAATTAACAGGGCCGTGCACTGACTCAGCTTAGAGAAAACATGCTGGGTTAAACTGACCGCAGCGTAGGCCACCGAGACCGGATTTTCACCAATAGCCGTGTCCGTTCGCACTCGTTTGGCTGTAGAAAATACCTGAGAGAACACCCGGTGCAAGGCCGCATTGGCCGTACCCGCCTCAACCGCTTGAGCGTAAGCGGACTTCATTTGACCCAAAATTTGCGGCTCACCGAGCACCATCGAGTCCAAGCCTACCGCGACTCGCATCATATGACTGAGTGCTTCCCGCGCCTGAAAGCAATAGCTGCACTGTCGTAAGTCAGCGACGGCAATATGATGGAAATCGGCCAACCACTGCAGCAACGCGTCATCCGCAGCCCCGTCAATATCGCCATCTGCTACAACATATAGCTCGGTGCGATTACAGGTCGACAGTATCGCCAGCTCGGCAACACCCTGCTGACCGAGTGCAGCCCCTAACGCCGCCCCCATCTGCTCAGGCACGAATGCCACGCGCTCGCGCAATTCGACAGAGGCCGAATTATGATTGATGCCGATCACTAGCAGATTCATGAAACCCCGGGCCGCTTGCCGCCCCTCAAATAGGACTCGTCAAAAATAGCGAGCAATTCTAGCAAGATGACGCTGAAATGTGGATTTTATTCCTACTCTCCCGGCACTTTCGCTAAATTTAGCATCCAATACTGTACAAAAACCGGGGCGCGATTTATCACCGCCAGGCATACCACTTAGAGGCCTGCCTAGCTTGCTCAAGCCGTGCTACCATGCCCCTTTCATCCTGAGTCGTGACACACCAATGCGCTTTGCTTTTATCACTATTCCCGCAGGCCTGCTGTTTTTGGCCGCCTGCAGCGCCATAAGCCCCGCACCTGAAAGCGAAGAGGGCGTTCAAGCCTCACCTCAGCCCGCTCAAGAAAAAAGCGTAACCCGGCCATTTCCAGAAGACACCTTTATCGACTTACTGGTGGCCGAGTTTTCCATGCGACGCCTCGATTTTGAAACCGCACTGGACAACTACGCTTACCAAGCCAAGCAAACCAATGACAAAGGCGTCGTCTCTACCGCCGCCCGACTGGCTCAATACCTTGACCGCGAAGACGAAGCACTCAATCTAGCTCAACAATGGGTAGCGTTAGAACCCGACAATGCCGAAGCCTTGTTTGCACTCTCTTCCGCTCTCACTAAAAATGCCCAACCTGTCGCCGCGCTAAACTATATGCGCCGGGTACTGGACCAAGGTGGCGAAGCCAATTTTGCCGCACTGGCAGCCAGCGCCTTATCGCTACCGGAAGACGAACAACAAACGTTTATTACGCAAATAGACGCGCTCCGCAAAGAGCATCCCAACGATGCCTCTCTTAAAATTGCCAAATCACTACTACTGCAATACCAAGAAGAGGAAGAGCAGGCACTCAGTCTCATTCGCGAAGTGCTGGACGAAGAACCCGATAACGCCCACGCCTTGCTGATTGAAACCCGCACCCTCGCACAAATGGGCAACACCGAAGAAGCCCAAGAACGCCTGCGCTACGCCGTCGACCAAAACCCGGCAAACAAACGGCTCCGCCACGACCTGGCCCGAAGCCTAGTTAACAACAAACTCTATGAAGCAAAAGCGCAATACCAGGTTCTGGTCAAACAAAACCCCAACGACGACGACCTGCTACTGGAGCTAATGCTAATCAACCGTGAGCTGGACAACACCACAGAAGCAGCCAGCCAACTCGAAGAGCTACAAGACAACACCCGCAACAGCAGCCGTGTAAATTATATTCTCGGCAGAATCGCCGAAGAAGAGCAACAATGGTTAAACGCCATCAAGCACTACCAGCAAGCCACCGGGCCACGGGAGTTTGACCTGGCCATTCGTCGCATCGCGGCAATCAGCATGGCCACTGAAGGCAACGACAACGCCCTAAATAGAATGGCGTCGCTACGGCAGGAACATCCCCAAAAAGCCGAAGACCTCTACCTCCTATCAGCCGAAATCTTACGCAAGTCAGCTCAATTTCAAGAGGGTTTTGCCTTACTAAGTACGGCGATTAACCAACACCCAAATAATGTCGATCTTCGCTATAGCCGCTCATTGTTTGCTGAAAATCTCGGCAAAATTGATATTGTCGAACAGGATTTGCTCAAAATCATTAGCGACGACCCTGACAATGCCGCCGCACTCAACGCCCTGGGCTACACACTCGCCAACCGCACTGATCGCCTGGATGAAGCCGAGGCATTCATAAAAAAGGCCATTGACCTTAAGCCCGATGACGCCGCCATCATCGATAGCTACGGCTGGGTACTTTTTCTAAAGGGCGAGGTTGAGGATGCCGTTGTCATCCTTGAGCGCGCCTTCGCCAAAAGCCAAGACCACGAAATTGCAGCCCATTTTGGCGAAGCCCTATGGCACAGCGGCAAAGAAGCCGAAGCAAAAGAAGTCTTTAAACGCGGCTTGGAAAACACGCCCAACAGCAGCATTATCATGGACACCCTACAGCGACTGCAGCTATTAAATGAAGAGTAAGCTATTTAAGTACTACACCGTTTTGCTAATCAGCTGGCTAGCAACTGCCTGCGCGGTAGCACCAAGCACGCCCCCCGCCAGCGATGCCGAGCAGTGGCAACTCTCTGGAAAAATCGGGGTTTGGTATGGCGAGGAAAAAGAAAGTGCCAGCATCGATTGGCAACATTGCGACAGCAGCCACAGTCGCATTCGTCTCAGCGGACCACTCGGCAGCGGCGCTATGGAAATTAGCCAACGTCCCAATGAAGTCGTGCTCACCCAAGGTAATACCACCCGCCGCGCGGCCAGCGCAGAGCAGCTCGCCATGGACGCAGGCTGGCCCATTCCCGTTGCGGCACTAAGCTACTGGGCCAGAGGACAAGCCGCACCCGGCGCCGCACAGCAAAGCCAAATCAGCCCCGCTGGCCAGCTTCTACAGCTGAACCAAGAAAATTGGCTTATCAATTTTAGATACCGAGAAAACGCCGAACTACCCAGCCGCATAGAAGCCACCACTGCCCAACAAAAAGTGGTATTAATTGTCCGCCAATGGAATGCAGCACCCTCCTACTGCCAAGCTCCCACGACCTAAGGACATAACCATCCAAGCCATGCTCAATAGCCTTAACCTGCCCTGCCCTGCCAAAATTAATTTATTTCTGCGCATCACCGGCCGTAGAGCGGACGGCTACCATCTACTGCAGACCCTGTTTCAACTATTGGACTTCGGCGACACGCTGACACTGCAAAATCGCAATGACGGTCAACTCAAGCTCCTGACCCCCATTCATGGCGTGGCCGACGAAGACAATTTGATTATTCGCGCCGCTCGCGCAATCCAGCAACGCAGCGGCAGCACCCAAGGCGCAGATATCAGCATTAGTAAAAAACTGCCCATGGGCGGCGGTATCGGTGGCGGCAGTTCAAACGCCGCATCCACCCTAATAGGCCTCAACGCACTGTGGAACACCAAGCTTACCTTGACAGAGCTAAGCGAACTCGGCCTCAAGCTTGGTGCCGATGTCCCGGTATTTGTACAAGGACAAACGGCCTGGGCCGAAGGCGTTGGCGAACAACTTCAAGCCGTAAAAACCCCAGAACGCTGGTTTGTGGTGATAAAACCCCCCTGTGAAGTTTCCACTGCAGAAATTTTTTCCCATCAACAATTGACACGCCACGACTCTCCCATCAAAATAGCGGCCTTTCTTGAGGGGGGGTCCCCTAACAGTTGTGAACCACTGGTTCGAAAACTGTATCCAGAAGTTGATAAGGCCTTGATTTGGTTGAATCAATTCTCCCCCGCAAAGTTAACAGGAACCGGCGCTTGCATCTTTGCGAGCTTTGCAGATCAAGCAAGTGCCGAAGCAGTTTTCGCTCAGCGCTCACCACAGCTAAGCGGATTTGTCGCTCGCGGAGTGCAACGCTCTCCTTTACACGAGCAACTGCAAATAGACTAAAGTTTATTGGGGTGTCGCCAAGCGGCAAGGCACTGGGTTTTGATCTCAGCATTCGCAGGTTCGAATCCTGCCACCCCAGCCATATAGATGTGCTGGATTTATTTCGCAGCACTATGTTGGGAAGGACTTAAAAGTCTGACCGGCAGGAGTCGAACCCAGGTTCGATAAACGCAATCGCGTTTAGGCGTCACATTTTTATGTGACGGGGCAACGCCCCAAGAGCCAAAGGCTCGCAGCCTATCCTGCCACCCCAGCCATATAAATGTGCTGGACTTGTTTCGCAGCACTATGTTGGGAAGGACTTAAAAGTCTGACCGGCAGGAGTCGAACCCAGGTTCGATAAACGCAATCGCGTTTAGGCGTCACATTTTTATGTGACGGGGCAGCGCCCCAAGAGCCAAAGGCTCGCAGCCTATCCTGCCACCCCAGCCATATAAATGTGCTGGACTTGTTTCGCAGCACTATGTTGGGAAGGACTTAAAAGTCTGACCGGCAGGAGTCGAACCCAGGTTCGATAAACGCAATCGCGTTTAAGCGTCACATTTTTATGTGACGGGGCAGCGCCCCAAGAGCCAAAGGCTCGCAGCTGATCCTGCCACCCCAGCCATATAGATGTGCTGGACTTGTTTCGCAGCACTATGCTGGGAAGGACTTAAAAGTCTGACCGGCAGGAGTCGAACCCAGGTTCGATAAACGCAATCGCGTTTAGGCGTCACATTTTTATGTGACGGGGCAACGCCCCAAGAGCCAAAGGCTCGCAGCTCATCCTGCCCCCAGCCACATAAGAAGGCGTCATAAAAAGTTTTGTGGCGCCACGCTGAAAAGGCCGCTCAGCCTGATCAGCAATTGAGAAAGACCGCAAGGTTTGCCAGAAAGCGAGTCTACACTTGCTTGCTCTCCGGCCCTCAGCAAATTTCGTAATTGGCGATACCTGCCGGAAAAACTGCAATGGCCAGGGTCGGGCAGCAATCCCCAACACCCTTTCATCGTCAGACCGGCAAGGCGTGTTTCTTCGCTAAACTTTGACACTACAAGCCTGACAGGATTTCACTGTGTCTAAAATGATGGTCTTCACCGGCAACGCTAACCTTCAGTTAGCCACAAAAGTTGTCGAGCACCTCAACCTTCCCCTTGGCGATGCCATTGTCAGCAAATTCAGCGACGGCGAAGTGTTTGTTGAGATTAATGAAAACGTTCGCGGTGCAGATGTCTTTTTACTGCAATCCACTTGCGCACCTACCAACGACAACCTAATGGAATTGGTTGTCATGGCCGACGCCATGCGCCGCGCCTCAGCTGGTCGCATTACTGCAGTGGTTCCCTATTTTGGCTACTCCCGCCAAGACCGCCGAGTCCGCTCTTCACGGGTACCTATTTCAGCCAAAGTCGTCGCAGATATTCTTAGTGGTGTCGGTATCGACCGGGTTTTAACCGTAGACCTACACGCCGAACAGATTCAAGGATTTTTCGGTGTGCCAGTAGATAACATCTATGGCTCACCTGTTCTACTGGATGACATCTCTCGTCAATCTTACGAAAACCTGATTGTCGTCTCTCCAGACATCGGCGGGGTTGTTAGAGCTCGAGCCGTCGCCAAGCAATTAGACGATGCCGACCTGGCCATTATTGATAAGCGCCGCCCCCAAGCTGGCGTTGCCCAGGTCATGCATATCATCGGCGAAGTCCGCGGCAAAACCTGCATTTTGGTAGACGACATGGTGGATACGGCAGGCACATTGTGCAAAGCGGCCACCGCATTGAAAGAGCATGGCGCAGCAAAGGTTGTCGCCTACTGTACACATCCTGTATTATCCGGGCCCGCTATTGACAACCTCAGTAGCTCCGAGCTTGACGAGCTAGTCGTCACTGACACCATTCCATTGTCAGAGGCCGCTATCAAGTCCGGTAAAATTCGCCAGCTAACCCTGGCAACACTGTTGGCCGAGTCCATGCGACGGGTCAGCAATGAAGAGTCGATCAGCGCACTGTTTCGCTAGCATCGCTAGCCAGTCGCCTTCGACATACTGCCGCTGCACTGGTCGCGAGTGCAGCGGTTTTTCGCTTTTATAGGAGGACAACATATGTCCAGCGAATACGTAGTTAACGCCAAAGGGCGTACAGATGTAGGGAAAGGTGCGAGCCGCCGCCTACGTCGCGAAGCCTCTGAAGTACCTGCCATTATTTATGGCGGCGAAAAAGCTCCGCAAATGATCAGCATCCCTCACAAAGATCTGGTTTGGTTTTTGAGCGAAGAAGCTTTCTTCACCTCCGTCCTGACATTAAATGTTGATGGCACTCAAGAATCTGTCGTCCTTAAAGATTTGCACCGTCATCCTGCCAAACTGCAACTTTTGCACGCTGACTTTATGCGAGTGAACGCCAGCACCAAGATCACTATGCAAGTGCCCCTGCACTACATGAACGAAGACACCTGTGTCGGCGTTAAAATGCAAGGCGGCATCATCACTCACGCAGCCAACGAAGTTGAAATCGAGTGCCTGCCAAAAGACCTGCCCGAGTACATCGAAGTCGATATGAAAGACGTCGAAACAGGTCAAACGCTGCACCTTTCTGACCTGAAGCTACCAGAAGGCGTTGAGTCTATTGCCTTGGCACTGGGCGAAGATCACGACCAGGCCATCGCCAGCGTACAAGTACCACGCGGCGGTAGCGACAGTGAAGAAAACGATGACAACGCAGCCGAAGCCGACGAAAGCGGCGACGACAAAGAAGAATCCTGATAGGCCTTTAAGGCTCAGCAGGTACGCCATTGGACTCGATTAAACTGATAGTTGGACTGGCCAACCCCGGCCAACAGTATCAGGATACACGACACAATGCGGGTGCCTGGCTGGTTCAGGCGCTTGCCAGACAGCACAATATTGCGCTGTCTGGTGAAGCACGATTTTTTGGCGACACCGCCCGCATCAACATTGCCGAGCACGATATCAGACTGCTGATTCCCAGCACCTTTATGAATCGCAGCGGCCAAGCTATTGCGGCAATGGCCAACTTCTTCAAAATTCCCATTGAATCCATCTTGGTAGTCCACGACGAACTGGATATCCCTCCGGGCACCGCACGCTTTAAAAAAGGTGGCGGCCACGGTGGTCACAACGGACTCAGGGACAGCATGGCCCAGCTGGGCAACAACGGTGACTTTAAACGGCTACGGATTGGCATTGGCCATCCAGGTAGCGCCGCCCAAGTTACCAACTTTGTTCTTGGCAAGCCCTCACCCGATGAACGCATCAGCATTGAAGCCTGTATAGATGAAGCGCTTAAATGCCTTCCCGACGCGATTAGCGGTGACTGGGGAAAAGCCATGAACCAACTTCACAGCTACAAACAAGGATAAACCCATGGGTTTTAACTGCGGTATTGTCGGCCTCCCTAACGTAGGCAAATCCACTCTGTTTAACGCCCTAACCAAGGCGGGTATCGATGCGGAAAATTTTCCCTTCTGCACCATCGAACCCAACTCCGGGATAGTCGCCGTTCCCGATACGCGCTTAGCTGCCCTGACCGACATTGTAAAACCCGAAAAAGTCATTCCCGCCACCATGGAGTTTGTCGATATCGCCGGACTCGTTGCCGGCGCCTCCAAAGGCGAGGGCTTGGGCAATAAATTTCTGGCCAACATCCGCGAAACCGACGCCATCGCCCATGTCGTACGCTGCTTTGACAACGACAATGTGATTCACGTCGCCAACAAAGTAGACCCCGCCAGCGATATTGACGTTATCAACACCGAACTGGCCCTAGCCGACCTAGACAGCGTTGAGAAGCAACTGCAAAAAGTCAGCCGCACCGCCAAAAGCGGCGACAAAGACGCCGTTGCCATGAAAGCCATTCTAGAAAAACTGGTCGCCCACCTAGATGAAGGCAAACCCGTGCGTTCGCTAAGCCTGGATGACAGCGAACAAAAGCTGGTGGACTCATTACACCTGCTTACCGTCAAGCCCACCATGTACATCGCCAACGTCAATGAAGATGGCTTCGAAGACAATCCTCACCTCGATACCGTTCGACAAATCGCCGAAAGCGAAAACGCCATCGTCGTGCCCATCTGTAACAAGCTGGAATCGGAAATAGCTGAGCTGGACGACGACGAAAAAGGCGACTTCCTGGCCGACCTGGGCATGGAAGAAGCGGGCTTAGACAGAGTTATCCGAGCAGGCTATGAGCTGCTAGGCCTGCAAACCTACTTCACCGCAGGCGTAAAAGAAGTCCGAGCATGGACCATCCCCATCGGCGCCACCGCCCCCCAATCCGCCGGAAAGATTCACACCGACTTTGAAAAAGGCTTTATTCGCGCCGAAGTCATCGCCTATGCAGACTACATAGAATACAAAGGCGAACAAGGCACAAAAGACGCTGGCAAGTGGCGATTAGAAGGAAAAGACTACATCGTCAAAGACGGCGACGTCGTCCACTTCCGCTTCAACGTCTAACAAATACCACTCACACTTGACAAGGCGCCGATAAGTCGTGAAAATGCGCGCCTTCTCAAATTCGAGAACAGCACGGATTAGAGAACAAAATGGCAAGGTAGCTCAGTTGGTTAGAGCACAACACTCATAATGTTGGGGTCGGCGGTTCGAATCCGCCCCTTGCTACCAGATACCAAAAAGGCCACCCCGCAAGGGTGGCCTTTTTGGTATCTGGTGGTCAGGTTCGCTGAGAACCGCCCCAGGTTCGACAAAAATGCACCGCATTTTTAGACGCCAAAGCACAGCGGCGGCGCCCGAAGGGGCCATACCAGGCCAAAGCCTGGCATTGATCAATCCGCAGTTCAATTCCACGGCTCTACAACATTAACGTGGGATGGCACTCATCAAACCCAGTTTATCACACCGTCCTTTGCTCACACCTCGTCATACCGGCCTTGAGCCGGTATCCAGCAAGCTCTACACAAAGAACAACCGCTTAGCGAATACTTTGCGCCGAAACTGGATCCCGGATCGGGTCCGGGATGACGACGAATATGCGGTACTAGTATTTGTGAAGACTGTTGCATTCGGGATTATAAAAAATACACGTGTGGCACCCATACACACTTTTCCCCTCCTCGTCATACCGGCCTTGAGCCGGTATCCAGCAAGCTCTATGCAAAGAACAACCGCTTAGCGAATACTTTACGCCGAAACTGGATCCCGGATCGGGTCCGGGATGACGACGAATATGCGGAACTAATATTTGTGAAGACTGTTGCATTCGGGATTATAAAAAATACACGTGTGGCACCCATACACACTTTTCCCCTCCTCGTCATACCGGCCTTGAGCCGGTATCCAGCAAGTTCCACGCAAAGAACTACCCTTAGTGAATACTTTACGCCGAAGCTGGATTCCGGATCGGGTTCGGGATGACGACGAATATGCGGTACTAGTATTTGTGAAGACTGTTGCATTCGGGATTATAAAAAATACAAGTGTGGCACCCATACACACTTTCCCCCTACTCGTCATACCGGCCTTGAGCCGGTATCCAGCAAGTTCCACGCAAAGAACTACCCCCTTAGTGAATACTTTACGCCGAAGCTGGATCCCAGATGGCTCTACAACATAAACGAGGGATAGCATTCATCAAACCCTCCAAATTACCAAAACCCAAGTTATGAGCCAGCCCCCTTAGAAATCCAGCCTCCAAGTAAGCAATCTCCAGATACCCCTTATTCCATAATGCATTTTTTCAACGAACATGCTTTTATTGTTAGTCACTTACTGCACGCAGCTAAAGAACGTTGTAGTCTTGAAAACTGGAAAAGCCCCGGAGTGGGCCAGAAATAAATGAGGACGAGGGTTATGAAGTTGTTTCTGCGTATTTGGCTACTATTGCTGTCAGCCGCTATTTTTACAGCTTGTGGCGGTGGGGGCAGTGATAGTGATCCTAGCCTCACCCCCAGCGACGACACAGGCAACAACGATGGTGGCGACCCAACAGATGACGGCTCCACCACCCAAGACATCGTGCGCTTTGGCTCGTTCTCTAGCGGCACATTCACCCCCGGCCGTATTGCTGCCAACAAAACCAGTTTAGAAGCAGGTCAAAGTGCAACATTAACCGTTTCGTTTATCGACCAGAACAACAGTCCAGTGACCGATGCCGCAAGCGTTCTGTTTACCTCAAGCTGCATCGGTTCAGGGCTTTCTGAAGCAGCCCCCAGCATTGTTGACAACACGACTGGCACATTAACCACCACCTATACTGCGAGGGGCTGCGATGGAGATGACACCATTACAGCTCAAACAAGCCTTGACGGAACAACCTTTAGCGCAACAATTGACATTACTACAGTCCAAGCCCCTCTAGGCTCTGTAAGCTTTACTGAAGCATCACTTAGTAATATAGGTATCAAAGGTTCTGGCGCTATCCCGGAGCAGGCTGTCGTTTCTTTTCTGGTAACTAACTCCTCTGGAGGTCCAGTACCTAATCAAGATGTCACTTTTTCTCTTAACAATACCACTGGCGGCATTAGCCTCAGCAATACAACAGACACTACCGACGCCAATGGCATCGCCAGCACAACTGTTGCCGCAGGAACTGTTGCCACATCGGTACGTGTTACCGCAACAGCAACACGCGATGGCATAACAAGTACAGCACAGTCTAGCCAACTAGCCATAACAACCGGCATTCCAGATGACGACAGTTTCTCACTCAGTGCTTCTGAACTGAATATTGAAGGACTTCGAATTGATGGCGTCACCACAATCCTTACATTGCGAGCGGCTGACCGTTATAACAATCCTGTTCCCAACGATACGGCTATTACCTTTCAAGCCGAGGGTGGTTCAATAGAAAGCAGCTGTTTGACAACTGCAGGAGCTTGCTCCGTCACCCTGACTTCACAAGATCCAAGACCAGCTAACGGTCGCATTACAGTGCTGGCAACAGCTATTGGTGAAGAAACCTTTGTTGATAGCTCTCCCTCCAATGGTCGCTATGATGACGCCGAAACCTTTACCGATCGGGCTGAAGCTTTTCGAGATGACAACGAAAACGGTCTGCGAGACGCAGACGAAACCTACATCGATTTCAATAACAATGATCAATTCGATGCGGCAAGCGGGCTGTACGAAGGAGTGCTTTGCAACGGCCCAGGAAACTGTAATCAAGCGCAAACAACTATCACCATGCGTGAAAGCATTGTTATCGTTTTGTCAGGCTCAAGCCTATTCGTGAACGCCTCACCCTCAGTAATCAATTTAGACTCAGGTATCGTGCCCGTAACCGTAACTGTGACTGACGTAAATGGCCAAGTGCCCGCAGCAGGCACAACAATATCCGTTGAGACTAGCCAAGGGACGATTGAAGGCGTCTCATCAGAAACACAGCTATCAACCAGCGATAATGGACCATCAACATTTTTCTTCAGGGTAAAGCCTGCAGATACGCCGGGAAACGGGACCTTCAGCATTACCGTTACCTCGCCATCCGGGGTAATTTCCAGAGAATTTTCTGACGTCATTCAAACAGTCGCACTTTAATACAGCCGTCAAAGTGCTAAGCCCCAAAAGATTAGTCCTACTGGCTTAGCACGCTTTTTACTTTAATTACCTAACACTAGACCACCTAACTTTCGGATAAAGCTATGACAAGACAATATTGGAGCCTGTTGCCTATTTTTCTATGCGGGTCACTATCTTTTACAGCCCAAGCCAACACCCTAGACGTCCCCCAGCACTACAATTACCTGGAAGCATCCTACGCTTACCAAAGCACTGACTGGGGGCCGTTTGAAGAAGAGAACAACATTACCCTTTTAGCCAGCGCGGCAATTTTTGAGTACGCCCATGTTCATGCTCGTTATAACAATGGCGATACCTTTTTACCAAAAGGTGTGAGACAGGATGGCTGGCTAACTTACGGGATTGGTTTTCACTATTACACCAGCGCCGCCACTTCGTTCTTTATTGGCTACGACAAGCACGAGCTCAAAGCCCACCAATCCAGCCGGCGGCCAGATCAAGACGGCAACGAGTGGAAAGCTGGGGTTCGCCACGATATCAACGACCAATGGCGAGTAACATTGGAAGCAGGCGAGCATGATTTGGTTGTGGAAGACGACACCACGTTTATCGTTGAGGCGCTTTATCAACCGTTTACAAACGATGTTGGCTTTACATTCCGGGTACGTGATTACGATGAGCTGGATTTAAGCTCCTATGAACTTGGGGTGCGCTGGAGCTTTTAGCTTTAAGCAAAGCGCCTATTCAGTTTGTGATAAAATCCCGGCCTCTTTGGCCCGGCCCTACAGAATCACAAACACCAATGACGCATAAACACGACAACTACTACGCTGATAAGCACAAGAGACTAGACCGCTTTGCATTTAACGAGCAGGTGGTTGAAGTCTTTCCAGATATGATTCAGCGCTCGGTGCCGGGCTATGCCACCATTATCGCAATGACGGGCATTATTGCCGGCCGCTACGCCCAACCCGGCAGTAATGGCTATGATTTAGGCTGCTCTCTGGGTGCCAGCACCTTGGCAATGGACCGAGAAATTCACAACCCTGACTTTACAATCATCGGTGTCGATAATTCTGCGCCGATGATTGAGCGCTGCCAGCACAATATTACCAATAGTCATTGCAACATCGCTTTGCGCTGCGAAGGCATAGAAGACACTCATATTGAAGATGCCTCTGTTGTGGTTTTGAACTTCACGTTGCAATTTGTGCCTGCAGAAAAACGCGACCCATTAATAAAGCGCATCGGCACCGCCATGCGTCCCGGCGGCGTTTTGATTTTGTCAGAAAAAACCTGCTTTGCTGACGAACATATGCAAAACCTGAACACCGAGCTGCACCACGCTTTTAAGCGCGCCAATGGCTACAGCGATATGGAAGTCGCCCAAAAACGCAGCGCACTTGAGAATGTTCTTATTCCAGAAACCCTAGACCGCCACCGCCAGCGTTTAACAAGCGCGGGATTTAACAGCATCGACGTCTGGTTTCAGTGTTTTAATTTCGCATCGCTGGTCGCGATCAAATGATGAATTACGACGATTTTCTGGCCCTACTCGACGGCGAGGAATTTCAAGCATGGCGACATATTCTGCCCGAACAAATTGCAGCAGGATTAAACACAAAGCGCTACGGCGACTTACCTCGCTGGCAAGAAGCCCTCACAAGTCTGCCAAACCTCAGCCCGCAAACAATACATCTAAACACGTCTCGGGTAGGCGTTGATGGCGAGCTTTCCGATGAGGAACAAGCACAACTGCAAAACAACTTGATGGCTCTACATCCTTGGCGCAAAGGCCCCTTTGAGCTATTTGGTGTTCACATTGATACCGAATGGCGCTCGGATTGGAAGTGGGACCGCCTTAAAGACGCCATCAGCCCACTGACCGGACGCAAAGTGCTGGACGTCGGCTGCGGCAGTGGCTACCACTGTTGGCGTATGCGTGGCGCGGGTGCAGAGCTGGTTGTTGGCATCGATCCAACCCCGCTCTTTGTTGTGCAGTATTTCGCCCTGCAAAAATACATTCAAGACCCTCACGTTGCCGTGTTGCCCATGGGCATAGAAGCTGTGCCCGAAAAACTGCGCTGCTTCGACTCGGTTTTTTCAATGGGCATTCTCTATCACCGCCGCTCCCCCATCGACCATCTTTACGCCCTTAAAGACTGCCTTCGGGCCGGAGGCGAATTAATTTTAGAGACGCTGATTATTGAAGGCCGTAAAGGTGAAGTGCTTGTGCCCGAGGGCCGGTACAGCAAAATGGGCAATGTCTGGTTTATCCCTAGCGCCGACACGCTCATAGGCTGGTTACAAAAATGTGGATTTAAAGACGTTAAACTGGTGGATGTTAAGCAAACCAGTCCCCAAGAGCAGCGCGCTACTGATTGGATGCGCTTTCACTCCTTGGCCAATTTTTTAGACCCCGATGATCCAAACCGCACTATAGAAGGCTACCCGGCACCCCGCAGAGGCGTATTTGTGGCCACAGCCCCTTAAGCCAAGACTTGATTTGTTCACAAAACAGTCAATACTTGAATAGATGGCGTCACGCAATTCACAATATGTGTTAGATTTATGACGCTTTTCGGTGCCAGGATGCTATCGGCCAATAAGAGTCTAAATCAGATGCGTAAGGCAAGGATTGCGCTCAATGGAGCAAGTAGACCTAAACAACACGTTACACCTGATTATTCGGGAATGGTTTGAGCAAGCCATACACCGTTACGTCACCCGTTTAGGCGATAACTTCCAGCGCCGAGCCCGCAGCCTCCCCTCAGATCAAGCGCAATCCCTATTAGACCAGTACCAACAAATAGAAAAATGCTACGCCTTAGGAATAGACGCATTTCGGCAACACATTGAAGAGCAGCTAACCAGTCCACGAGACTACCAACACGGCACCCACCCGCAATTAGATCGATTGGCAAAACAGCTATCCGCACAAAGTCAGCCCAATAATATTTGCAGAGTCGCGTCTCCCATGACGGTATTTTCAGGGTTCAGGCCGCTGAGTAATGAACTTGGTATTGCCCGAGAGCACTACAGCCAAGCTGTATCACTGTTTAATATTTTGGTGCTTAACGAACTCGGCAAACTTTACGAGCGCTTGTTAGAAGAGCTCGCTGCGGTCACAAATAGCGACCACACCCAACAATGGATTAGCCACATTAAGGCCCAGCTGGCAAGTGAGGAACTCAACGCAAACCAACGCGCCCTTGCCGAGCGACGCTTGTCCAAATTGATGGGCACACCGGCAAGCCCCACCGAGCTGACAGAACAGCAGTTAATCGACGAGGCCAACACCGTTTTCCAAGACATACCATGTTTAAGCAGCTCAATCGCCCTGGACCGTAGCCTGCAAAAATTCCGAACACTGCTACATGCCATTGCGCTTCAGGAACAGCGGCATTTTCTTAGCCCCCTCCATCCTGCCAGGCGGCTCTGCCGACAGCTCACTGCCACGCTCAAGCAATGGGATACCGCAAGCCAAGAATCACAACAGGAATTTGAGGAGCAGTTTTCAGCAATCAGCACTGAACTGACTCAACAGCAGGCACAAAAACAACCACTGGCACCGCTTTGGCGACGACTTGAAGATAACTGTCTGCGCTTTGACCGTCGCGCTCAATTTAACCAACGCGGCTATTTGCTGGAAGCCAAAAATAACGCACGTATTGAAAAACTTCGCGCCGAAATCCACTATCTCATCAACTTAAAAACTGCCGACCTGTCACTCCCCGACGATATCCAAACAATGCTATTGGGGCCATGGGCATCGGTTGTGCTTTACCATTGGTTACGGCATGGAAAGCACAGTCCCGCCAGCCAACGCAGCCTTGCATTTATCGACGATGTCACCTGGTATATCACGCCCCACACCAATTGGACCGACCTGCGCCGAGCAAAAGCCATGGCCGAACAAATAGAAGAAGAGCTCCTGCTCGGCATGCGCCGCATCAACACCCCTCCAGATCAGGCCAAGAAGATTCTTGCTGAATTACACCGCCGCCGCCTTAACGCATTGGCCCTTGGCAGCCAAAGTATTCAAAAAAATCTTCCCGCCAGTTAAGCAGTTCGCTGGCTGACGACAAAGCCTGAACCCGGTATACTTTTGTGCCTCGCGTCACCCTAAAACAGCTACCCAGGCGGCGCGACTACATCTCTCAATCACAAATCGGCAAAGCCCCAAGGTGATGATTTTGGAACTTACACAAGCGTCAAATGAACAACTCCGCGAATGGGAAACCGCGCTGGCAGAAGAGTATCAACAGTACCAAGCGTCAGGCCTCAATCTAGACCTGACCCGCGGCAAACCCAGCGCCCAGCAACTGTCATTGTCCGATGAAATAAGCGATATTCTCGGCGGCGACCTGAGCAATGAGGCCAATACCGACCTGCGCAACTACGGCGGCCTGGACGGCATACTGGAGTGCAAAGAACTCTTCGCGCCGGTGCTGGACGTCAATATTGATGAAATTTTAATCGGTGGCAACAGCAGCCTGACCCTGATGTATTTTGCCGTGATGTTTGCTCAGCAACAGGGTTTTGGCGAACTAGGCCAATCCTGGGCCAGCGAAAATACAAGCACCAAATTTCTTTGTCCCGTGCCCGGCTACGATCGTCATTTCAGTGTGTGCGAACACCTCGGCATCGAGATGATCCCCGTTACCTTAAATGATGACGGCCCAGACATGGATGAAGTAGAAGCACTGCTGAAGCAAGACAGTAGCATTAAAGGCATTTGGTGTGTGCCTCGCTTCAGCAACCCCACTGGCACCGTATACAGCAATGCCGTCGTTGAGCGCATTGCGCAACTTGGCAAGATCGCGGGGGATAACTTCCGGGTTTTTTGGGACAACGCCTACGCGGTACACAGCCTCAGCGACGACGCACCAGAGGTGGCGAGCTTAATGGCCTGCTGCCGCACACACGGCACCGAAGACAGCGTTTACCTGTTTGGCTCCACCTCAAAAATCACCTACGCCGGTGCCGGCGTCGCGTTTATGGGCATGTCTAAAGCCAACCTGAAGGCATTTACCAAGCACTTGGGCATGACCCAAATCGGCCCGGATAAAATCAATCAGCTTCGCCACGTCAAACTGCTCAAAGATGCGGCTGGCATCAAAAACCATATGCGCAAACACGCCGACGTGCTCAAGCCCCGTTTTGACATTGTCTTAAAGCACCTGCGCGAAGGTCTGGGCGGCACCGACATGGCGGAATGGACCGAGCCAGAGGGAGGCTATTTTATCTCCCTCAATACGCTGCCCGGCTTAGCCCAGGAAGTGGTCAAACTAGCAGCAGAGGCTGGCGTTAAGCTCACTCCCGCGGGTGCAACCTTTCCCTACGGTAACGATCCAGAAAATCGTAACATCCGTATTGCGCCCAGCGTCCCCACAGAAGAAGAAATTGAACGCGCTATGCAGGTTTTTGTAAATTGCGTGAAATTAGCGTCAGTGCGGCAGAGATTAGCGTAACGGGTAAACGGCCAAGCCATTACGTCAAAAGCCCCGGCAATCGGGGCTTTTTTATGCACGTGCTATTCTGAACAGACGAAGAAAAGCTTATTCCCCCTCCGGCCCCCGATTAACGGGTCGACCACCGGGGAGAGGGAAACTACGCACATTACTGCCACCTTCAGTTTCCAGGATCTTGCCCGTGCCCTCTTTCTCGACTTCGTCGATGCGCACAATGGAATGCATAGGAATATAACTGCGGGTGACCCCGTTAAATTCGTTCTTTAGCTTTTCTTCGCCAGGGTTAACCACCAGCTGTGTCGCTTCGCCAAACACAAATTCTTCAACTTCGATAAAGCCGTACATATCGCTCTGGTAAATTGCCCGGGCGTACAACTCATATAACTTGTTGTTGTTATGGAAAATCACCTTGTAGATGGGGGATTTAACGGTATTCATCAAACACTCTCCGGGCTCGTCGCATACTCAGCCCCGTTGTTAATAGGTCTGTTGACGCGTCATTACCAGACCCAGCACCCTGAAATTTAGGGCGCGAGATAATAGCATAAAATTTGCAACATCACTGCACTTGTGGGTTTTAGGGCGCAAAATCGGTATACTGCGCCGCCATTTGCCTTAAGTAGAAAACGCAGGCGGTGCAATGCCTGATGGACTTTATGCCAGACGAACTTATGACAGATAAACCCAAAAAACTCTATATCAAGACCCACGGCTGCCAGATGAATGAATACGACTCTTCTCGTATTCAAGATTTGCTGGGGATCAGTCACGGCTTAATACCCACAGACAACCCTGAAGATGCCGATGTCTTGCTGCTAAACACCTGCTCTATCAGGGAAAAAGCTCAAGAAAAGGTCTTCCACCAACTGGGTCGCTGGCGCAAACTGAAAGAAAAAAATCCCAACCTGCAAATTGGTGTTGGCGGCTGTGTCGCCAGCCAGGAAGGGGCAGACATTGGCAAGCGGGCACCTTATGTGGACGTCATTTTTGGTCCGCAAACCCTGCATCGCGTGCCAGACATGCTAAACAGCAAAAAAGTCGACGGCCCAATTGTGGTGGACGTGACCTTTCCGGAGATCGAAAAATTCGATTCCCTCCCCGAGCCCAGCGTGGAAGGTCCCAGTGCGTTTGTCTCCATCATGGAAGGCTGCTCAAAATACTGTACTTTCTGCGTGGTCCCCTATACCCGAGGCGAAGAAGTCAGCCGCCCCTTTGACGACGTCATTGCCGAAGTTGCCCAGCTCGCCGACAAAGGTGTCCGCGAAGTTAATTTGCTGGGCCAGAATGTCAATGCCTATCGCGGCGAAAACTTTGAAGGCGACATTGTCGATTTTGCCGAGTTACTGGGCGTGGTTGCCCAAGTACCGGGAATTGACCGCATTCGCTACACTACCTCCCACCCCGTTGAATTCAGCGATGCCTTGATAGATGCCTACGCCCACATTCCCGAGCTGGTCGACCATCTTCACTTGCCCGTACAAAGCGGCAGCGATCGCATTTTAACCGCCATGAAGCGCGGCCATAACAATGCCGAGTATCGCGACAAAATTGCTAGACTGAGAGAAGTCCGTCCCAATATCAGCTTATCGTCAGACTTTATCATCGGCTTCCCCGGCGAAACCGATCAAGACTTTGAAGACACCATGACGCTCATCACCGATATTGGTTTTGATCATTCCTTCAGTTTTATTTACAGCGCCCGCCCCGGCACCCCGGCGGCACAGCTGGATGACGACACCGCTGAAGAGGTCAAAAAAGAGCGACTGAAACGACTGCAACTCCAAATTCTCAACCAGGCTGCCCAAATCGGCCGCAAAATGGTGGGAACTAAGCAGCGGATCTTGGTGACCGGCGTCTCCAAAAAAGATCCCGGCGAGCTGCAAGGCCGCACCGAAAATAATCGGGTAGTGAACTTCCGCTGCGACAACCATGACCTTATTGGCGAGTTTGCAGAGGTTTACATTGAAGAAGCCTTTGCCAACTCCCTGCGCGGTCAGCTGTGCTAACAAAACCAACGGGAAACATTATCCGTCACACCGCCTCTGCCGGCATTTTGAGATTACGGCCATTGGCGGTATGCTCATTCTTACGCATTTATTGCCGCTGCCTTCGCAGCGATTGGTGAACCATTGACTGCTCAAACCCAAGCCACACAACGCATTTTGACTTTAGAGCCCAACGACAGCCAACTGCTGGCGGACCTTTGTGGACAACTTGACGAAAACCTCAAGCTGATCGAAAAGCGCCTCGATGTGCGCATTGCGGCAAGGGCCAACACCTTTCAAATTAATGGCGATGACGAAGCAGTTAACGATGCCGTCCAACTCATCCGGCAGCTCTATAATGAATGTCAGTCTGGCGCACGGCTCAATCTTGAAGCCGTACACCTTCATCTGCAGAAGGCGGGACTGGAGCAAATGAGTGGTGTTGCAGAAAATAGCAGCGACTACCAAGTCATTCATACCAAAAAAGGCAGCATCAAGCCCCGTGGTGGCAACCAACAGCGCTACGTGCAGGCCATTCGCGAATGTGACATTAACTTTGGCATTGGCCCTGCGGGTACCGGCAAAACCTATTTGGCTGTTGCCTGTGCCGTTGAGGCCCTTATCAGCAACGGTGTGCAGCGTATCTTGCTGGTTCGCCCCGCTGTCGAGGCCGGTGAAAAGCTGGGCTTTTTACCTGGCGATTTGGCCCAGAAGATCGACCCCTATTTACGGCCACTCTACGACGCCCTTTACGAAATGATTGGCGTAGAAACCGTCACCAAGCTGATTGAGCGCAATGTAATCGAAATTGCGCCGCTGGCGTATATGCGTGGTCGCACACTTAACGACTCCTACATCATTTTGGACGAAGCCCAGAACACAACCCGGGAGCAAATGAAAATGTTTCTCACCCGGATCGGCTTTGGCTCTACCGCCGTCATTACTGGCGATGCCACCCAAATCGACCTGCCCAAAGGTACACCATCGGGCCTATTACATGTGATGCACGTTTTAAAAGACATCGACGGTATCAGCATGAATCATTTTGAATCCCGGGATGTGGTACGTCATCCATTGGTGCAACGTATCGTAGAAGCTTATGCGGCCTTTGATGAACAAACACAGCGCCACTGAGCTAGAGCTGGACCTGCAGGTTGCCTGTGACAACCAGCACCTTCCCAGCGCCGCCCATTTTCGTGAGTGGGTGCTTACCGCCCTGCCCGCAGGGCGCCAGGATGCCGAGCTGACTATTCGTTTAGTAGACGAGGCTGAAAGCGCCGAACTAAACGCGCAATACCGAGGCAAGAACGGTCCAACCAATGTGCTGTCGTTTCCCGCAGACTTGCCAGCAGAACTGAATTTACCCTTATTGGGCGATCTACTTATCTGCAAACAAGTTGTTGAACGCGAGGCCATTCAGCAAACCAAAGCGCTGCTAGACCACTGGGCGCATATAGTAATTCACGGTACACTGCATTTGCTCGGCTACGACCACATAAATGACGACGATGCCGAGGTGATGGAAGGCTTGGAAATCAAGCTGCTCCAACAATTACATATTTCAAATCCCTATACCCCACAATGTGAGGACAGCACCCAAAACCATGAGTGAAGATCGATCTAGCAACGATCCAAGTGAAAAGTCTTGGATCGAAAAAATCGCCCATGCTTTTTCATCTGAACCCAAAACCCGCGAAGACCTGATGGACATGCTGGCCGTGGCCAAGCAGAACGAGGTCATCGATGACGATGCAGTCAGCATTGTTGAGGGCGCCATGCATATCAGTGATATGCAGGCCAGGGAAATCATGATTCCTCGCCCACAAATGGTGGTGGTAAAGCTCAACCAACCCTTGGACGAGTTGCTGCCCATCATTGTTGAAACGGGCCATTCTCGCTATCCGGTCATCGGCGACACCCTGGATGACGTTCACGGCATTCTGCTCTCTAAAGACTTGTTGCCAGTGCTGTGGCAAAAAGGCAATGGTGAAGAAATTGACCTCAGCCAAATCATCCGTCCCGCAACCTTGGTTCCCGAGAGTAAACGCCTTAATGTGCTACTGCGTGACTTTCGGGAAAAGCGTAACCATATGGCAGTGGTTATTGATGAGTACGGCGGCGCCGCAGGCCTCATCACCATAGAAGATATTCTGGAGCAGATCGTCGGCGACATTGAAGACGAATATGACGAAGACGACGACCTACCCATTCGCAAGATTTCTGACAATGACTTTGTTGTTCAAGCCCTCACACCCATAGAGGACTTTAACGACTACTTTGATGCACAACTTAGCGACGAAGAATTTGATACCATCGGTGGACTGTTACTCAAAGCCTTTGGCCATCTCCCCTCCCGCAATGAAACCACCCAGCTTGACGATTTCGAGTTCAAAGTCGTCAACGCCGATAATCGGCAAATTCACCTATTGCGTATGCGCCACAATAAGCGCGACATTAACTAGGTCGTCTCTGACTAAGGGTACGCAAAGGCTTAAACTTTAGCCGCGCCGGTTCTGCTGAACTTGCGCGGCAGTGGCGGTCTACACTGCCTGTATAACACGCGCTAAATTTCGGTAACGCTTTAGGGAGATGTGAAATGGACGCCGGGATAATGGATACGCTACAGAATATTGCCAGCGCCTTTATTGAATACAGCGCACTCATGCTACTGGTGGTATTGGGTTTTGGTATTGCTTATATCATTTATTTATACATTTGCGACATCACCCAAACCGAACATGCCGTGCGACGCAACTATCCCGTTATCGGCCGCTTTCGCTATCTCTTTGAACATCTTGGTGAGTTTTTTCGGCAATACTTTTTTGCCATGGATAGAGAGGAGCTGCCCTTTAACCGCTCCCAGCGTTCTTGGGTCTACCGCGCCGCTAAAAATCTAGACAACACCATTGCCTTTGGCTCTACCCGGCCACTAAACCAAAGCAATGAAATGCTGTTTATGAACTGCCTATTCCCCACCTTAACCCAAGATGTAGTGCCCACCCACGCGGTCACCATCGGCCAGGACTACGCCAAACACCCTTACACCAGCTCTGCCATTTTTCATATTTCTGGCATGAGCTACGGCGCTATTTCCAAGCCCGCCATTCGCGCACTGACCAAGGGTGCCAAAGAAGCAGGAATCTGGGTTAATACTGGCGAAGGGGGTTTGTCGCCCTATCACCTCGAAGGCGGCTGTGACCTTGTTTTTCAAATTGGCACCGCTAAATACGGCGTCAGAAACAGCGAAGGCCACCTCAGCGATGACAAACTCCGGGATATTGCCAGCCATGAGCAAGTCCGTATGTTTGAAGTCAAACTCAGCCAAGGTGCCAAGCCCGGTAAAGGTGGTATTTTACCCGGCGGTAAAGTCACCGCTGAAGTTGCCAACATTCGCGGCATTCCCGAGGGCAAAGACTCTATCAGCCCAAACGGCCACACCGACGTACACTGCATAGACGATTTGCTGGACATGATTCATCACATCCGCCATGTCACCGGCAAACCCGTGGGTTTTAAAGTGGTGATAGGCTTTTCAGAATGGCTGGATGAAATGCTGGAAGCCATTCACAGACGCGGCCCTAATTACGCCCCCGACTTTATTACCATCGACAGCGCCGACGGCGGCACTGGCGCAGCCCCCCAAGGACTCATGGATTACGTCGGCCTGCCCATTCGCCGCAGCCTGCCGCTGGTGGTGGACAAGCTCAATGAATACAACCTGCGGGAGCGCATTAAAGTTATTGCCTCAGGCAAAATGATCAACCCCGCAGAAGCCGCCTGGGCTCTGTGCGTGGGCGCCGATTTTATCGTCAGCGCCCGGGGCTTTATGTTTGCATTGGGCTGTATTCAAGCGATGCAGTGTAATAAAAACACCTGCCCCACTGGGGTCACCACCCACAACCCCGAACTCCAACGGGGCCTGGTGCCCGCCGACAAGGCAAAACGGGTGAAGTACTACGCCCTCAATCTGATGCACGAAGTCGGCGTTATTGCCCACTCCTGCGGCGTAAAAGAAGCGCGTTCATTGCAACGTAAACATGTCTATCTTATCGACGAACGAGGCGTGCCCGAGCCCCTCACCGACCGGTATCCAGACACCACCCCCAAGCCGGAATACCTCATTGCCAGTACGGCGGATAAGGCCAGTTAAGCTGCGCCTTGTCCTCGCACCCACGCTGACCTACATCAACACCCAATTTTTTTACGCTGCCGGTGGCAGTGAAAGAGTCAGCCCTCTACACTAGCGGTCCCGCAATTAAATAGTGCTAAACACTTTGGCGAATCGACTCGGCCCACTCCTGTGCAGCGCCATTGCTGGCGCCCTACTTCCCCTCTCTCTTGCCCCATTTAATTTATGGTGGATGGGGATTGTCTCGCTGGCAGCACTGGCATTTCTGCTTTCCAGCGCCACCCCCAAACAAGGCTGGCTGCTGGGCTGGGCTCACGGCAGCGGCAATTTTCTAGTCGGTGTGTCGTGGATTTATATCGCCATTCACGATTTTGGTTATCACCCCGTTATTCTCTCGGCAATCATGACCGCGGCGTTCTGCATTGCCATGGGGCTGATCACTGGTTTAGCGGGGTACGTCTACTGCCGCTGGATTCGCGACGGTCGCGCTGGCCGGGTATTGGGGTTTGCCGCGTGCTGGGTGCTGTTTGAATGGCTACGCAGCTGGCTATTTACCGGATTCCCTTGGTTGTTAGCCGGGTACTCACAACTCCACACTCCCCTTAGCGCTTGGGCACCGGTGGCAGGGGTCTTTGCCTTAAGTTTTTGGGTTGCTCTCAGTGGCGCCGCCTTCGCGCTGCTAGTACAGGCGCCGCGCAAAGGCCTGCCCGCCTTGCTCGCCAGCCTGCTGTTCGCCGGTCTCGCCTTATCACTACAAACAATAGAATGGACCCAGGCCGCAGACAAAGCGCCATTGCGTATTGGCGCCCTGCAATCCAACATTCCCCAAGACAAAAAATGGAAGGACGAAGAGTACTGGGCCACCCTGGATTACTACGATGTGGCCTCTCGAGAGCTATGGTCAACCACAGATTTAGTGATTTGGCCCGAAGCCGCCATTCCATCGCTTTACCACCATGCCCTGCCTTATTTTGACTATATTCGCGAACAAGCAAATGCAGGTGGCAGTGCGTTAATCAGCGGTGTCCCCACTCGCAATGGTGATGATATTTATAACTCGGTGCTGGTAATTTCTGGCGGCGAAGGTATCTACAACAAACAGCGGCTGGTGCCCTTTGGCGAGTATGTGCCACTGCGAGAATTTATGGGCAGCTTGATCAGCCTATTTGATCTCCCCCTCTCCAGCTTCAGCCGCGGCGGTGACGATCAAGCACTGCTGCAGGTTAAAAATTGGAAGCTGGCAGCCTCCATCTGCTATGAAATTGTCTACCCCGATTTGATCGCCAAAAGTGCCAACGGCGCCGATGTTTTATTTACCATTAGTAACGATGGCTGGTTTGGCGATTCCATCGGCCCAGACCAGCATATGCAAATGGCGCAAATGCGGGCGCTGGAAAATGGCCGCGAACTGATTCGCGTCACCAGCACGGGTATTACCGGCCTGATCGATCATCACGGCAACCTCACCAAGCGCATAGCCAGCTTTGAGCAGGCCACCTTAACGGGAGTAGTTCATGCGCGAGAAGGCCAAACTCCATTTACTCGCTACGGCTCAACCCCAATTTTATTACTCTGCGGATTATTAGCTGGCATTGCCATCATGACCCGGCAGCGCGCTGCATTTACACCCGGCACCTAATTACACTCAGCTCAACCGGCGGTTATTCAGACCGCCCGTTAGCTGCTAGAATACCCGGCTTTCCGTTCGGCCATTACAAGAGATCACACAACTATCATGGATCAGCAATACACTCCGCGGGACATAGAAGCCCGCGCCCAGCAATTCTGGCAAGACAATCAAAGTTTTGCTGCCCAAGAAGACCACAGCCGGGAAAAATATTATTGCCTCGCCATGTTCCCCTATCCCAGCGGCAAACTGCATATGGGCCATGTGCGTAACTACTCCATTGCCGATGTGATCTCTCGCTACCAACGCATGCTGGGTAAAAACGTGTTGCAACCCATGGGCTGGGATGCCTTTGGCCTGCCTGCCGAAAACGCCGCGGTCAAAAACAAAACCGCCCCGGCTAAGTGGACGGTAGAAAACATTGCCTATATGCGCGACCAGCTCAAACAACTGGGCTTTGCCTACGACTGGAACCGGGAGCTAGCCACCTGCAAATCTGATTACTATCGCTGGGAGCAGTGGTTTTTCACTCGCCTCTACGAAAAAGGCTTGGTGTACAAAAAGACCTCCGCCGTAAACTGGTGCCCGGTAGACGAGACCGTCCTGGCTAACGAGCAGGTTATTGACGGCTGCTGCTGGCGTTGCGACACCCAGGTACAGCGCAAAGAAATTCCCCAGTGGTTTATCAAAATCACTGACTATGCCGACCAACTTATTAACGACCTGGACCAACTCGACGGTTGGCCAGAGCAAGTTAAAACCATGCAACGCAACTGGATTGGTCGCTCCCAAGGCGTGCAAATGCGTTTTGACTTAGACGACGCCGTAGCCGGTCAAGATCACTTTGAGGTGTACACCACCCGCCCCGACACCCTAATGGGCGTGACCTACGTCAGCCTGGCGGCTGAACACCCGATCAGTTTGGCATTAGCCAAAAACAACCCCGAACTAGCCAGCTTTATCGACGAATGCCGCAACAGCTCCGTTGCCGAAGCCGATATGGCTACCATGGAGAAAAAAGGCATGGCAACGGGCCTCCAGGCCCGGCATCCTCTTACCGGCGAACCCGTACCGGTTTGGGTCGCTAACTATGTATTGATGGATTACGGCTCCGGCGCGGTCATGGCCGTGCCCGCCCACGATCAACGCGATTTTGAATTTGCCCAAAAATACGGCTTGGATATTAAACAGGTTATTGCCCCAAGCAATGAAGAAGCTATTGATTTAAGCCATGCCGCGTTTACCGACAAAGGCGTATTGCTTAACTCCAGTCAATTTGACGGCCTAGACTTTGACGCCGCTTTCGACGCGATCGCCAAGACCCTGGCAGACAAAGATAAGGGCAGAGTCACCACCAATTATCGGCTTCGCGACTGGGGTGTTTCCCGCCAGCGTTATTGGGGCGCGCCCATCCCCATGTTTAACTTGCCAGAAGGCGGAGAAATTCCGGTACCCGCTCACAAGCTGCCGGTGCTGTTGCCTGAAGATGTTGAAATGGACGGCGTACAATCCCCCATCAAAGCTGACCCCGAGTGGCGCAAAGATGAGCTGGACGGTAACCCCGTAGAACGGGAAACTGACACCTTCGACACCTTTATGGAGTCGTCTTGGTATTACGCCCGCTTTACCTGCCCCGACTTTGAAGAGGGTATGCTCGACCCCGAGCGCGCCAATTATTGGCTACCTGTAGACCAGTATATTGGCGGCATCGAACACGCTATCCTCCACCTGTTATACGCGCGCTTCTTCCACAAACTGATGCGTGACGAAGGTCTGCTCAACTCCGACGAGCCCTTCAAACAACTGTTGTGTCAGGGCATGGTGCTGAAAGACGGCGCCAAAATGTCCAAGTCCAAGGGCAACACGGTAGACCCGCAATCATTGATCGAACAATATGGCGCCGATACCGTGCGCCTGTTTATCATGTTTGCTGCGCCGCCAGAGCAAAGCCTGGAATGGTCAGACAGCGCAGTGGAAGGTTCCAACCGCTTTCTGAAACGACTCTGGAGGCTTGTTGCCAGCCATTTAGACGCCGGTGCCGCGCCCTCACTGGATACCAACAACCTCAGCAAAACCGATGCTGACCTGCGTCGCAAAACCCACGAAACGATTGCGAAGGTCAGCGACGATTACGGCCGCCGCCTCACCTTTAACACCGCCATTGCCGCCGTCATGGAACTGGTAAACGACATTGGTCGTTTTGAAAAAAGCGGCGAACAAAGCCTTGCGGTAGAGCACGAAGCCTTGGAAGCCGCCGTGGTATTGCTGGCCCCCATTGTGCCCCATATCGGCCATAGCCTTTGGGAATTACTAGGGCACCAAGAGGCTATAATTGATGCCCCCTGGCCAAAAACCGACGAGTCGGCACTGGTTCGCAGTACCATCGAAATGGCCGTACAGGTCAATGGTAAACTTCGGGGCACAATCGAAGTGGCCGCCGATGCCGACCCAGAAACCATTAAGAAACTGGCCCGCAGCCAAGAGAATGTTCAGCGCTTTATTGGCGATTTGAACATTCGCAAAGAAATTGTGGTGCCCAAAAAACTGGTGAATATCGTTGCAAACTAAACTGGCTTACACCTTCTCCTTACTCTTGCTACTCAGCCTTGTTAGCGGCTGCGGTTTTGCGCTACGCGGCGATGTTGCTCTGCCTGACACACTGCAGCCAGTGTATATCGCCAGTAACAGAGAAAGTGTTGAGCTTCGAGATTCCTTGGAGCGCCAGCTGGTGATTAACGCCATTGACGTCACCTCCCGACGCAAAGAGGCCAAGCTGATCTTAGAGCTTAAGCTACTAAAAGAAGATACTCGCAGCGTCGCGCTGGATAACGAGGCGCGAGATGCCGAGTACGCTCTCTTTGAATCAGCCAGCATCAGCCTGCGAGATGCCGAAGGTGAACCACTACACGGCCCCCGAGTCTTGCAGCAACGTCGCATTATCGTCAACGACCCCGACAACCCCGTCGGGGAAGAAACCGAATCTGAAATTGTCCGCAGTGAAATGCTAGAACAATTGAGCATTCGCATTGCTCAACAACTGGAGTACTGGGCAACCCAGCTTTCCAAGCAAAACACGCCAATCCCCAATCCCCAACAGCCCGAGACTCACTGATGCGACTGCGCCCCGAACAACTCTCGGCGCATTTGCAAAAACCACTGCAAGCCGCCTATTTGGTTACCGGCGACGAGCTGCTGCTGACCCAAGAAGCCTGTGACAAAATCCGCCAAAGCTGCCGGCAACAAGGCATTGAAGAACGAGAAGTCCTGGAAGTAGAGCGAGGCTTTGACTGGAACCAGCTGTTATCCGCGGGCAGCAGTATGTCGTTATTCGCCGACCGTAAACTCATTGAGTTGCGCCTTGGCGGCGGCAAAATGGATCAAAAAAGCTCCGCCGCCCTGCAAGAATTTTTAACCCAAAGTGATGGCAGCAACATCCTGCTGGTCAGCTGTGGTCGCTTAGACAGCCGCAGCATGAACGCAAAATGGGTAAAAGCGCTGGATGGCGCAGGTGCAGTTATTCAAGTCTGGCCCGTAGAACGACGTCAACTAAGCCAATGGATATCCCAGCGAATGCAAGACCGGGGAATGCAAGCTGACAGTGTTGCCATTGAGTTGTTAGCTGACCGGGTTGAAGGCAATTTATTAGCTGCCGATCAAGAAATTGAAAAGCTCCGAGTACTTGTTGGCGAGCGCCCTATCAACGCCGATATTGTTGCCAGCGCCGTGGCCAGCAGTGCCCGTTACGATGTGTTTAAACTCATTGATGCCGCACTGGCAGGCAACGCCGCCCAAGCCCTGCAAATGTACAGCAGCCTCAGCGCCGAAGGCAGCGAAGAAATTCCCATGCTCGGCGCCATCAGCCGAGAACTCCGCACCCTCTACCAATGCGCCACCGCCATTGAACAAGGCAACGGCATAGAGCGAGTACTGGAAAACCACAGAGTGTGGGACAAACGCAAAGGCCTCTACAAACGCTGCCTAAGCAAACACAACGTCAGCTCATTAGCTAAACTGCTGCAACTGGCAGGTAGAATCGACCCCGCCCTTAAAGGTCAAAGCGCAGAAAATGGTCCGTTATTAATGACCGAATTAGTCGCCACCTTGGCAGGAAAAACCCTCCTGCGTTAACGATTACTGCTTTACTGCGTTTTCCTTATTCAAACTCACCTGTATTCAAAACCACTTGTATTCAAAGCCACCTCAGCGTTCCGTATGCCCTCGATCTGGATCCATCCATGATCGAAGAGGAGCAGCAGCGCCGGGTCGTCAATATCAAGGCGGCCTATGAACTGGCCAAGCAGGAGTGTAGCCAGGCCGACTGGCAGCCCACGCTGGCGTAATATCTGCTCAGTGCATCACCTGATTACCGAAGGCTTGGTGGATGAAAACAACGTTCCGGGGCAGCTGCGAGATAACCCAAAGAGCAAGATAACGCGCGTCGGCGATGGTGAACACGGTGGGGTATACAAGCCGCCGCAGAATGGTCGGGATGTGGCGACGTTTGTTGGTAGCATTGATTGAATGGAATCAGTCGTTGGCCAGACAGAGGGGGTGCCTGCGCTCATTCGGGCACCGCTATTTCACCTGTATTTTGAGTGGATACACCCCTTCTGGGGCGGCAATGGTCGGGTGGGTAGGGTGCTGGAGGCCAGCATTTTGCTGGCGGCAGGTTTTCGCTACGCCCCCTTTGCCCAGACCAATTACTACCTGAACCATATCCACCAGTATTTTGCCTTGTTTAATCGCTGTCGAAAGCAAGGGGAAAACACGGCTTTCGTTGTTTTCTTCCTGGAGGGGATGCTTGAGAGCATCAACCGCCTGCACAATAGGGTCAATGCCCTGGTGGAGTTGCTGCTGTTTCGCAATCTGCTGCGTGACCGACATGAATCGCGGGACATCAACCCGCGACAATACGCCATAGCGGTTGAGGTGTTGAACCAGGGGGCGCCGGTTCCGCTGGACCAGTTTCGCGCCAGCCCCTGGCATAAAGTGTTGTACAACAGGTTGACTAGCAAGACGATGCAGCGGGATTTGCGCCAACTGCGTTCGCTGGGTTTGGTTCACCTGGATGAAAACAATCGGTTATGGCCGGGGTGCATTGAGCCAGACGCAAAGATCAAACGGCCATAGTGGCTGACGGCGCGATAATCCGGCCAGAGTGGGGATAACACGTGAGACCTAGAAACATCATCCGCGCCATCGAGAGCGCCCGGGACGGGCTGCGCCGCAGCGAGCGGCTGGTGGCGGACTATATCCTGGCCAACCGCCGGGAGGTGATTCATATGCGGATTGTCGATCTGGCCCAGGAAGCCCATGTCAGTGAGCCCACCGTGGTGCGGTTCTGTCGGGCGGTGGGCTGTGACGGATTTCAGAACTTTAAACTGACCCTGGCCCAGCATATTGCCCACAGCCCCGAGTACGCGGCCTTTTCCTTTACCGACGACGACAGCGCCCGCCAGTACACCTTCACGGTGTTTGACGCCACCATGGAGGCCCTGAAAAAAGTCCGCGACAGCATTGAGGTCGACGCGGTGGAAAAGGCGGTGGATTTGCTCGCCAACGCCCGGCGGGTGGAGCTATATGGCTTTGGCGCCTCGGCGGCGGTGGCCAGCGACGCCCAGCACAATTTCTTCCGGCTGCAGATCAGCGCCAGCGTCTACTCTGACCCCCATATGCAGGCCATGTCGGCCATGTCCCTGCACAGCGACGATGTGGTGGTGGCCATCTCCCAATCCGGTCGCACCCGCTCCCTCCTCGACGCCATCAAGCTGGCCCAGAAAAGCGGCGCCACCGTCATTGCCCTGGCCCCCAGCGGCAGCCCGGTGGCCGATGCCAGCGATTTGCCCATCTACATTGATGTCGATCTGGATGAGGGCAACTACACGCCGCTGCCCTCCCGCCTGGCCCATATGACGGTGCTGGATATTCTGGCGGTGGGCATCGCCAACACCAAAAAGGGCCTGCGGGAGCACCTGGCTACCATTGAAGCGGGCCTGCAGGCCCTGCGGCTGGACACCAGGAGTTGACCATGCTCAAGCGCTTGATTCTGGCACTCTGCATTGCCGCTGGCGCCATCATTTTAGTGGCCCTGGCGGCCTCTCTGTTCCTGGACGGCTCCCCCAACCGGGCCCGTTATGAAGTCTATGTCGATGCCCAGAACCGTATTTTTATTAATGGCGAACGGGGCACCGAGGATCGGGTCTACGACCTGGCCGGGGATATGACGGTGGATTTCCACCTTGAGCGCCACCCGGATGCCACCCTGGGTTTCTGCTTTCGCTACCGGGGGTGTGACCGGGAGTAAGCGCTTTCCACAATCCTTACATTTCTTAAGAGAGTCTTAATTTTCCCCCGCTAGCCTAACAACATCAAAAACCCGATCTGGGAAGCAATGATGTTGAAACTGCCTGCTGTCGCCCTTGCCGAAACCCCTGCCATCCCCCTGTGCCACACCGAGGATCAGGGCCTGGAGTTGCCGCCGAAACTGGCACTGGTCGGGCCCCATCACCCCCAGCGGGCGGCGGTGGAAGGTTTTATCGCCACCTGCTTTGCCCGCCGCTACAAGGCCCGTCTGAGTCACTTTATGCCGACCCTGCTGGTAATGGGTGGTGCGGCCAGGGTGGAGGCCTGCCTGGGGCTGCGCCGGGGATCGCCTACCCAGCGCTTCTTTCTGGAACAGTACCTGGATCAGCCCGCCGAGCAATTATTGGCCGGGCTGCTGCGTCGGCCGGTGGCCAGAACCGCCCTGGTGGAGATAGGCAATCTGGTCTCCCTGGGGGGCGGCCGCAGCCAGATGCTGTTTGTGGCCCTCACGTCCTTGCTCGGCCAGATTGATGCCGAGTGGGCGATCTTCACCGCTACCCCGGAGGTGCGCAAATTATTGAGCCGCCTCAAGCTGACCCAGTATGTCCTCGGCGAGGCTGACGGCCACCGCCTGGGGGCCTCCCTGGCGGACTGGGGCAGTTATTACGACGGCCGCCCCCAGGTGGTGGCGGTGCAGGTGCGCAAGGCCCGCCGGGCACTGAAGTCCTCGGTTCTCAATCGCTTGCGCCTGATCAACTGCGAACCCCAATTGCGGGCGCTATTGGCGGCGGAGGATGGCGCGCTGTGAGGGGTGACAACGGCGCGGTGACGGCGAGGCCCCAGCCCCATTTGCTTATCCAAACCTTGCGGCAGCATGCTCTGGGTCGGCCCGAGCAGATAGCTCTGGTTGGCGCTGACGAATGCTTGAGCTATGCCGGGTTGTGGCGTCGGGTGGAGGAGTTGGCGGCGACCCTGATCGAGATGAAGGTAGCCCGCCTGGCCCTGCGGGCGGACAATGGTCCCGCCTGGATTCTGGTGGATCTGGCCTGCCTGGCCGCCGACATTGTGTGCGTGCCGCTGCCCACGTTTTTTTCCCCGGGGCAGCTTGCCCACAGCCTGGCCGACAGCGGCTGCGATGCCGTGCTCAGCGAGGGTGTGGGGTTTACCGAGGATGCCGAACCCTTTGCGCCCCTGCCCACCCTGTTGTGCTCCCGCATCGCCGTGCCCACGCCCCCGGCACTGCCTGTCGGCACCGCTAAAATCACCTATACGTCGGGCTCCACCGGCCAGCCCAAGGGCGTGTGCCTGTCGGTGTCCAATCAACAGCTTACCGCAACAGCCCTCAACCAGGCGCTGCAGCATGTGCCCATGGGGCGCCACCTCGTCACCCTGCCCCTGGCGACCCTGCTGGAAAATGTGGCGGGGATCTACACCACCCTGATGCGTGGCGCGACGCTGGTGGTGCCGGGTCTGGCGGCGCTGGGGTGGCAGGGCAGCTCGGGGATGGATATTGACGCCCTGTGCGCCTGTTTGGATCGCCACCAGTGTGCCAGCCTGATCATTCTGCCCCAGATGCTGCGGGCCTTTAACCGGGTGCTGGCCAGCGGGCGGTGGCATCCGCCTGCCAGTCTTCAGTTTGTGGCGGTGGGTGGTGCCCGCTGCGCCGCCAGTGATATTCAGCAGGCCCGGGAGGCGGGCCTGCCGGTATATGAGGGCTATGGCCTGTCGGAATGCGGCTCGGTGGTGTGCCTGAATCGACCCGGCCAGGACCGCCCCGGCTCGGCCGGGCGGCCGCTGGATCACTGCCAGCTTCGCACCATTAATGGCCAGTTAGAAGTGCGGGGCAATGTCTGCCTGGGCTATCTGGGCGATGCGGCGGCGCCATCCGGCAACTGGCTGGCCACCGGCGACCTGGCCAGTATCGACCCCAATGGCTATGTCTGGTTATCCGGTCGCAGCAAGAATCTGCTGATCAGCAGTTTTGGCCGCAATGTTTCCCCCGAGTGGCCCGAGAGCGAGTTGTTGGCCTGCCCGGAGATCCAGCAGTGTCTGGTGTTTGGTGATGCCCGGCCCTACTGCGGCGCCCTGATTCTGATGGCCCCCGATGTCACCCCGGAGCAGGTCGACGCCTGTCTGGAACAGGTTAATCAGGGCCTGCCCGATTACGCCAAGCTGGCCTGCTGGCAGGGGATTGGCGAGCCCTTCTCGGTCGCCAACGGCTTTCTGACCGCCAACGGCCGCCCCCGGCGGGAGGCCATTCTCGAACATTACTGCGACCTTATTGCTGCCTGCTATCGGCAGGCCGACTAGCTACAGGAGAACAACCATGTCTTTTTACGAACAACTGCAAAGCCAAACCCAGCTGGAGCGCCAGTCCCTCCAATCGGTGGAGTTCATAGGCCGGGGGGTGGGTGGACGCCTGGACCGGGAGGACTACATTGCCTTTCTCAGTCAGGCCTATCACCACGTAAAACACACGGTGCCGCTGCTGATGTGCTGCGGCGGGCGCCTGCCGGAGCACTACGAGTGGCTGCGGGTGGCAGTGGCGGAATATATCGAGGAAGAAACCGGCCACCAGGAGTGGATTCTCAACGACATTGCCGCGGCCGGGGGCGACGCCGAGGCGGTGCGCCAGGGCCAGCCAGCCCTGAGCACCGAGCTGATGGTGGCCTACGCCTACGACCAGGTGCAGCGCCGCAACCCGCTGGGATTTTTCGGCATGGTGCAGGTGTTGGAGGGCACCAGTATCGCGGTAGCCGATATGGCGGCCAATGCCATCCAGCAGAGCCTGGGGCTGCCCAACACGGCCTTTACCTATCTGAAAAGCCACGGCGCCCTGGATGTGGGCCACGTGGATTTTTTCCGGGGACTGATGGATCAGATTACCGACCCTGAAGACCAGCAGTGCATTGTCCATGCCGCCAAGGTGTTTTACCGCCTGTACGGCAACATCTTCCGGGAGCTGGCCGAAACCCGCTTCCTGCATGCCGCCTGAGCGCAGGGACCCCGCCATGACCACTGCATCACTCACCATTGTATTGACCGGCGCCACCGGCGGCATTGGCCAGGCGCTGGCCCGGGCCCTCGCCGCCCAGCATCACCGGCTGGTGCTGCTGGGCCGGGATTCCGCCGCCCTGGAAACCCTGCGGCTGGGGCTGGCCAACCCCGACGGGCATCGCTGCTACCCGGTGGATCTGACTGACCCCGCCGCCATTGACCGGTTTTGTCAGGACGCACTCGCTGCCGGGGTCGATGTGCTGATCAATAATGCGGGTTGTGCCCAATTTGCGATGCTGGAAGATAGCCGGGATGAGGCGAGGCTACTCAGCCTGAATCTGCTGGCGCCGATTCGCCTGTGCCGGAGCCTGTTACCGGCGCTGTTGGCCAGTGGCAGGGGGCGGATAATCAATGTGGGGTCGTCCTTTGGCGGGATTGGTTATCCCGGCTTCAGCCTGTACTGCGCCAGCAAATTTGGCCTGCGGGGGTTTAGCGAGGCATTGCAGCGGGAATTGGCCGACCAGAATATTGCCGTCCACTACCTGGCCCCCCGGGCGGTGGCCACCGAGATGAACACCGCCGCAGTGGTGGCCATGAACAAGGCCCTGGGCAATGCCATGGACACACCGGAAGTGGTGGCCCAGGCGCTGTTAAAACTCCTCAGCAAGGGCGCACACCCTGGCAGCCGCTACCTGGGCTGGCCCGAGCGCTTCTTTGTGCGCCTCAATGCGTTGCTGCCAGGGGTAGTCGCGAAGGCGCTGCGCAAGCAGTTACCCGTTATCCGACGCTTTGCCAAAGCCAACCTGGAGACCTTGTGATGCCAACAATCATTCGCGCCATTTTTATGATGTTAGTTTTTATACTGGGCGGCCAAACGGTGCTGGCCCAGGATGAGGGCGGCGTGCTGTCCTATGCCAAGCGCTGGGCGGAGGTGCAATACCAGCTTGAGGGAGACGCCCAAACGGCGGGTTTTGAGGCCTTGATCGACCAGTTGGACGCGGCCCTGGTGGCGGCGCCCAACAGTGCCGAGTTGCTGACCTGGCGGGGCATCGTCAAAGCCAGCCTGGCGGGCAGCAAGGGTGGCCTGGGAGCGCTGTCGCTGGTGAAACAGGCCAGGAAGGACTTTGAGACGGCCATCGCCACCGATGACAATGCGCTGCAGGGCGCCGCCTATACCAGCCTGGGCTCGCTGTACTATCAGGTGCCGGGCTGGCCCCTGAGTTTTGGCGATACCAATAAGGCCGAGCAGCATTTGCGCCAGGGCTTGACCCTGGCCCCGGCGGATATCGACGCCAATTACTTTTACGCGGATTTTCTGCTGCAGCAGGGTCGCCTCGATGAGGCAAAGGTGTATATTACCAAGGCAGAGGCGGCGCCCCCCAGGCCCCTGCGTCCGCTGGCGGATGCGGGGCGCCGCAAGCAATTAGCAGAACTGAAAAAGAAAGTTGAATAGGCTCAATGCGTGTATTGCTGATTGAAGACGACGCCTCCCTCGCCAGGGGAATGGACACCGCGCTGCGCCGGGCGGGTTATGCCGTGGACTGGGCGGCCACCGCTGCCGATGGCCGCCGTCACATCGAGGCGGGCAATCTGGATCTGGTCATCCTCGATCTGGGCCTGCCGGATATGGACGGCAAGGTACTGCTGCGGTCCCTGCGCGGGGCCCGGGTGAGCTTGCCAGTGCTGATCCTGACCGCCCGGGACGGGCTGGAGGACAAAATTGCCGGGCTCGATGCCGGTGCCGATGACTACCTCACCAAACCCTTTGAATTTGCCGAGCTCTTGGCGCGACTGCGGGTGCTGGCCCGCCGGGGTGGTCAGATCGCCGAGCCAGAGCAGCACTTTGGTGCCCTGCGTATCAACCTGTCCAGCCACCAAGTGTGGCTCGATAACGAGGAGCAAAAGCTGTCCCGGCGGGAGTTTGCCATTCTGCGGGCCCTGGCCGACCGGCCGGGGCAGATACTCAGCCGCGAGCAAATCGAGGAAAAACTGTACGGCTGGGGAGATGAAGTCAACAGCAATACGGTCGATGTCCACATTCACAATCTGCGTAAAAAGCTGGGCCAGGGCGTGATCAATAATGTGCGCGGGGTGGGTTATCTGCTGGCGGCGAACGACAAGGGCGCTCGGTGAGTTCACTGCGCCAGTTTTTGCTGGTAACGGTGTTGGCCACCCTGGTGTTGGTGAATTTTCTGGCGGCGATTCACGGCTACCAGCGCAGTATGGTGGCGGCCAGTGCCATGCTTGATGACAAGCTGAAAGGTTTTGCCCACCAGCTGCTGAGCCTGCCCTTGACCGGGTCGGCCATGCCTGCGGCCAGCGACGATGGTTTGGCGTTTCAGTTAACCGCGGGCAATGTAACCGCGGGCAATGGCCATATGTTCTGGCGCTCCAGCCACACCCCCGTGCAGGCCCTGGACACCCCGGAGGGCTTCAGCGAGGTGAACTTTGGCGGTTTCCGCTGGCGGGCCTACAGCCAACAGGCCGACGCCCCGCCCCGGCGGGTGGTGGTCGCGGAGCGGGTCGACCTGCGCTTTGGCCTGACCGAAAAGGTCATTATCGAATCGATTCTCCCGATGCTGCTCAGCCTGCCGCTGGCGGGTATGTTGATTTGGCTTATCGTCAGCTATGGCCTGCGCAGCCTCAAGGAGCTGGCCCGCAAGCTTCGTCTCAAATCCAGCGACGACCTGCAGGCCATCAGCCTCAGCGAGGTTCCCGCCGAACTGGCACCGGTGCTGGAATCGGTGAACTCACTGATGACGCGCCTGCAGGCGGCCTTTGAGCGGGAGCGGCGCTTTTCCGCCGATGCCGCCCACGAGCTGCGCACCCCCATTACCGCCATTCGAATGCATGTGCACAACGCCATGACGGCGCCGGAATCGGCGGCGGAATCCCTCGGTCAGTTGCAGGTGGATGTGCAGCGCCTGTCCCATCTGATCGAGCAGATGCTGGACTTGCATCGCACCGAGCCAGAGAGCTACGGCGGTCATTTTGAGGCGGTTGACCTGGGAGCGCTGGTGCGGGAGATAATCGCCAGGCATTACGATCAGTTTGCCGACAAGCAGCAACATATTGGACTCAATGGTCAGGCCCCCGCCGTGCGTGGTGACCGCTTTGCCCTGGAAATTCTGCTGCGCAATTTACTCAGCAATGCCAACAAATACACCCCGGTGGGGGGGGAGATACAGGTGAATTTGGCCGCCGATAACACCGGCGTGCGGCTGAGTGTTGCCGACAATGGCCCGGGGATCAGCCCGGCGGATCGGGAGCGTATTTTCGAGCGCTTTTACCGGGTGGGGGGAGACCGCCACAGCTCCGGCGAAAGCGGCTGTGGCCTGGGTTTGTCCATCGTCAGTCATATTGCGGCCCTACACCGGGCCGATTTGCAGCTGGGGGTCGGTATTGGCGGGCTGGGTTTGAGCGTCAGCCTGGTGTTTCCCACTGCCGAAGCATTAGAGAGGGTAAGTGAATGAGGCATTGGCGATGCTGGAGTGGCGCACTTTGCTTGGCCCTGGCCGCCGCCAGCGCCCAGGCGGGCAAGCCGGAAGTTCATCTGGCGATTGAAAACAACCTGTTTCAGCCCGCTGTGCTGGAGGTGCCCGCCAACACCAAATTCAAACTGGTGGTGGCCAACCGCGACCCCACCCCGGAGGAGTTCGAGAGTTATGAACTCAACCGGGAAAAGGTGATTCTGGGCGGCCAGTCGGCGATTATTTTTCTGGGGCCATTGGCGCCGGGGGAATATCCCTTTTTTGGCGAGTTTAACCCCAACACGGCCCAGGGCCGGATGATCGCCAAGTGAAGGGCGGGGCAGGGTCATGTTAAGTAACAGCGTTGTCATTCTGATTCGGGAGGTGCTGGAGGCGGCACTGTTGTGCGCGGCCATCCTGGCGATGTGTCGTCAGTTTTCCCTGAGCATTCGGGCTGTGTGGGTGGCCCTGGTGCTGGGCTTGGCAGCGGCCATTGGTTATGCAAAGAATTTGGCCACCATTGCGGGATGGTTCGATGGCGTCGGCCAGGAGGTGGGCGACGCAGCCTCCCAGTTTGCCCTGGTGCTGTTGCTGCCGCTGATCGTGATGCGGTTTATCCGCCGCTATTACCGTCACCACCGCAGCGGCGACACCCTGGTGCTGACCCTGCTGGTTGGCGCCGCGCTGGTGTTGGCGGTAATGCGGGAGGGCGCGGAAATTTATCTGTATGTGGCTTCCTTCCAGTGGCAGCCGGAAAAGCGTCAGGCCCTGGCCATCGGCGCCCTGATTGGCTCGGGGATTGGCTTCAGTATCGGCGCGCTGGTGTACTACCTGTTGCGCCTGCTGCCCAAGCCCCGGGGCATTCTGGTCGCGGGGGTGGTGCTGAATCTGGTGGCCGGGGGCATGGCCGTGCAGGGCTGCAAAATGCTGATCCAGGCCGATTGGCTGCCCGATGGTGAGGTTTGGAACAGCAGCTGGCTGGTGCCGGAGGATTCGGTAACCGGGCAGCTGCTTTACGCTCTGATGGGCTACGAAGCCACCCCCGCGCCGGTGCAGGTATTCGCCTATGTTATCGTGTTAGGCGTCATCGTCCTCAGTCAGGGGGCTATAGTTATGTCCTATCGGAACAAGACCTAGCGAAATGGAAATGACCGTGAAACATCCAATAATGCTGACTGTTGCATTGCTCTGCAGCGGCGCGGCACTGGCCGATGGCACCGTGGTGGACACGGTATACGATCCCTATGTGAATGCCCTGGAAAAAGAAGTGGAGTACCGGCTGGTGCGCACCCAGGGCGGCCGCAGTCTGCATCGCCTGGGCATAGCCAGCTCCCTCACCGACCGGCTGGCGGTGGAGGTCTATGGCCTGAGCGAGGACAGCCGCATGGGCACGCTGGAAGGTGGCGAGCTGGAGTTCAAATACCAGCTCACAGAACAGGGAGAGTATTTTGCCGACGTTGGTGTATTGGCCGAATATGAATACGAGGACGCTGATCACAATAACGAAGGCAGCCTGACGCTGCTGGCGGCCAGTGCCTGGGGCGCCCATGTCTCCGCCGCGAATCTGTCCCTGGGCTATGAAAATCGCGGTGCCCTGGCCGACGAATGGGAAACGAGCCTGAGTTTGCAAACCCGCTACCGCTTGCGCCAATGGCTGGAACCGGGGGTGGAGTTCTACGCTGGCGAGGATTACCGGGGTATCGGCCCGGTGCTGGTGGGCACAACCCGCCTGGGCGTGGCTAAATCCCTGCGTTGGGAAATTGGTGCCATCGCTGGGCTGACCGATGACAGCGCTGACTACACACTGCGCCTGTCTTTTGAATACGAATTTTATTGAGCAGGTTTACGGCCGCAGTGCGGCAATCAAGGCGGTACGGCTGTGGACGCCGAACTTTTTATAGATGCGGCGCAGATGGTTTTCCACGGTGTAATAGGACAGGGAGAGATTGTCGGCAATTTCCTTATTGCTGTGTCCCTTGAGTACCTCGCAGATGACTTGCTGCTCCCGTTTGGTGGCGCAAACCAGGGCGTCCTGGAGTTCACTGCCCTGTCCGGGTTCAATGATACTGCCACGGATGACATCAACGGATTGGTCGACAATAAAATCCCTGCCGTAGCTGAGCCACGCTTCCATGCTGTTGAGGGCACTGTCGACTTGCAGGTGACGGCCCCGGGTCAGTATTTGCACCCCAATGACCAACAGCAAATTGCTGGACAAGGTGTGCCTCCAGAGCTATCGACCTTAGCATTTTGCATATCAACGACCATCACTCACATATCGAAGCGGAAAATTTTGATTTTGATCTCAGTTCACTGAGCTTGTCAGCACGCACAGAAGCTGGCGATGAGCTGGACGAAATCAGTGTTAGTTACGGTGGTTTTCCAATGCTAGTCAACCTGTTTAATACGCTGGCAGGACAAAGCGAAAATGTCCTGAAACTACACGCTGGCGACTCGATTACCGGCACCTTGCTCAACACCTTGTTTAAAGGTGTAGCAGATGCTGATGTGATGAACCAAATCTGCTTTGACGCCTTCGCCCTGGGCAACCACGAATTTGACGGCGGCGACTCTGGCTTAGCGTATTTTCTCGACGCCCTAAACGCCACGGCATGTCACACGCCAGTATTAGCAGCCAATGTCGTGCCCGGAGACGCATCGCCTATTAAAGAAGGATATATTCAGCCTTATACAATAGTTAAACGTGAAGGCGAACAGATCGGCATTATCGGTTTAGACATTGCAGGCAAAACCAAAAACTCCTCGCGCCCCGATGCAGGTACCGAGTTTCTTGATGAAACGGCAACAGCCCAACAATATATCGACGAGCTAGCCGCACTTGGGGTGAACAAAATTATTCTGCTTACCCACTACACGTTTGAAGGCGACAAAGTTTTAGCGACTAAGCTAAAAGGCGTCGATGTCATTGTCGGCGGCGACTCACACTCATTGTTAGGCAGCGACAATTTTGCAGCTCTGGGATTTAATCCAGTCGGCGACTACCCCACTCAAATCACCAATCTGGACGGCGACCCGGTTTGCGTAGTGCAAGCGTGGGAGTATGCCCACCTGCTCGGCAAGCTCGATGTAAGCTTTGACGAGAACGGCGTTGTTTCCACCTGCGCTGGCCAGCCATATATGCCCGTACGCAATGCATTTAGCTATGCCTATAACGATACCGAAAACCGCAACTTAAATAGCAATGACAGTTATCTTATTACCCAGGCGTTGTCCGCTTACCCCGAGCTGGTTGTCACTCAAGCAGATGCAACCACAGCCCAAATTGTCGACAGCTATGTCTCTCAAACAGTGGAGCTGCAACAAAGCGTAATTGGCACTATCAGCAATGATCTGTGCCTGGACCGCTTTCCCGGCGAAGGCCGCTCTGCACTGTGCAACGCCTCAGCCACCTCGGCAATGGGTAGCGATATCTCCAACATCGTTGCCAAAGCCTTTATGACCGTCACACCCACCGCCGATATTGGCATACAAAACGGCGGTGGCGTGCGGGTAGATGTCGCTGCCGGTGAATACACCATAGCTGATGCCTACACCTTGCTGCCCTTTTCCAACACACTAGTGACCTTAGAAATGAGCGGTCAGCAAGTGATAGACGTGCTTGAAGACGCCCTTGCCAATGCATTAGATAACGCAGGTTCTACCGGCTCATATCCCTATGCATCAGGCCTGCGCTATGAAGTAGACGCCTCACAAAGTGCTGGCAGCCGGGTGAGCAATGTTGAAGTAAACCCCCGCGTTTCCGGCAGCTGGACAGCCATCGACACCAGCGCAACCTACACCGTAGTGACCAATGACTTTATTGCCTCAGGCCAAGATGGCTACACCACCTTCGGGCCCATCTTTACCGCCGGTGACTTCGTGGACACCTTCACCGAATATGCACAGGGCTTTGTCGATTACGTGAATGCCTTAACTGCCAACGGCATGAACCTGCAAAAACTACCGGTGGACGAGTACTCAACTCAAAATTACATCGGCCGAGATGGCTGCAATCATGGCACCGAGTCCTGCACCGGCTACTAAGAAGTCTCTTTAATAGATACCGCCCGTTTGCCAAGTAAAGCGTTCTGATAATGTGAATCGAATGCCGCCTTGCATCCGGGCCGGTTGCTAGAAGCTAAGCCTCTAGCACCGATGAAATGTACCGATGGCTTGCACATCTACTTGCACATCTAGATGTGTTCTTCAAAGGATCCTCCGGTTTGACCCGCGCAAAATTCAGCCGGAAGATACCAGTCGATCAATCCAACACTGGCAAAACGCATCGAAACCAGAATGGTTATTATAGTTTCAACCCCATTTACAATCCCTGATACCACATTTAAGTACCGCTTCTATTGCAAAAACCCTCTCCAACGCCCCAGCCTGTAATGTAAAAACGTCCCATACGGGCGACTCTGATTGCTACAATTGAGGTGTCACTTGCTGATAACTCAACGGGTATTTCGTCATAAGCAATATGGCTAAAAACAACATTACAAGTAACACTTTTATCACTACCACCCCCTACCAAGCACGAACACCAAGCTTGTCAAAGCAGAATTCTGAGCACATTTTTGCCTCGAATTTGCCTCCAAGGCACCAACGACCCTCCCCAAAAGCTCGCATTATGGTATGCTCGTGTATTATTATGCAGCGAATCTTTTGTTGTTTGGCGGCGCAAACCAAAGCTGACTCTCAACAAAACCAGAAAGACCTAGCAATAGGAATGAGCTAAATGTCAGAACAAGCAATCAACTATGCTGTTGATGAGCGGGGCGTTGCTACAATCACCCTCTCACGCCCTGAAATTCACAACGCCTTTGACGATGTTGTTGTCGCAGCATTAAGCGAAGCATTCAAAAAAGCAGGCGAAGACACTGCCGTTCGCGCTGTGATTTTGGCGTCTACCGGCAAGAGTTTTTGTGCTGGCGGCGACCTCAACTGGATGCGCCGCATGGCCACTTACGGCTACGAAGAAAACCTGCGCGACTCCAATCTACTGGCTGAAATGCTTCGCCGCCTTAACACCTTGCCCAAATTAACCATTGCCCGCGTTCAAGGCCCAGCCTTTGGTGGCGGTGTTGGCTTGGTAAGCTGCTGTGATATGGTGGTAGCGGCCCCAGAGGCGGCCTTCTGTCTCAGCGAAGTCAAAGTTGGCATGATTCCGGCTACGATCAGCCCCTATGTTATTAATGCCATTGGTGAGCGGGCCTCGCGCCGCTACTTCACCACCGCAGAGCTGATCACTGCCGAGAAAGCCCACATATTGGGGCTGGTTTCTGAAGTTGCAGAGGCAGAGCAACTGGATGAGACAATTAACGGAATTTTAAAAGGGCTGTTACGCAATGGCCCTCGCGGCGTCGGCGAAGCCAAAAAACTGGTACTGGATTTTGCCAATCAGGAAATTACGCCTGAAGTTATTTCAGAAACCAGCAAACGCATTGCTGAAACCCGGGGCTCTGACGAAGGACAAGAAGGTCTGACCGCCTTTTTAGAAAAACGTAAGCCCAACTGGATTCAATAAACCCCCTGTACGGGACACCCATTCACCGATACATCAAGACGTTTAGGTAGAGACTATGAGCGACGACAAAACGGTACTGATTGCCAATGGCCAGGGCTTCTGGGGGGACAGTCTTCTGGGCCCCAAACGCCTAGTTGAGGAAGGCCCGCTGGATTATTTGACCTTGGATTATTTGGCCGAGGTTACCATGAGCATCATGCAGAAACAGCGCCTGCGTAACCCCGAAGCGGGCTACGCCACGGACTTTGTCTCCATGCTCAAAGAAATCCTGCCAACCTGCCAGAAAAAAGGCATCAAGGTCATCGCCAACGCTGGCGGTGTCAACCCCAAAGGTTGCCTAAAAGCGATTAAAGAAGTCGTGAAAGAGCTAGGCATGAGCGGCATCAAAATCGGCATCGTGGAAGGCGACGACATCCTCGACCAACTCCCCGAGCTGATCAAATCAGGCGAAGAATTCAAAAACCTGGATAACGGCGCCCCTATCCAAGACGTACTGGACAAAATCTCCAGCGCCAACGTCTACATCGGTGCCAAGCCCATTGCCGACGCGCTGGACCAAGGTGCCGACATCGTGGTTACTGGCCGCGCTACCGACCCCTCCGTCGTACTCGCTCCGCTGATACACGAGTTCGGCTGGTCGATGGAAGACTACGACAAACTGGCTGCCGGTACCGTCATGGGCCACATCCTTGAGTGCGGTGCACAATGTACTGGCGGCAACTACAACGGCTGGCGCGACGTTCCCAACTTTGCCCGTATTGGCTACCCCATTGTAGAAGCGAAAGCTGACGGCACCTTCACTGTCACCAAACACGAAGGCACTGGTGGCCTGGTAACAGTAGACACCGTTGTTTCTCAGATCATGTACGAACTGGGCGACCCGAAAAACTATCTGGGCCCTGACTGCAAATCTGACTTCACCTCTATTCAAATGGAGCAAGACGGCGACAACCGGGTAAAAGTTTGGGGCATCAAAGGCGCCGAACCCACACCTACTTACAAAGTGTCTATGGCATTTGAAGATGGCTACAAAATCGTTGGCCAACTGACTTACACCGCTCCTGACGCTGTCGAAAAAGCTGAACTGGCCGCCGAAATTCTGTTTGAGCGTGTTGGCATGTACGGCAAAGAAATCCCGAAAGAAGATCGCTTTGTTGAGCTATTCGGCACCAATGTCTGCTACAAAGGCATTTACAAGCAAGAGCAAGAGCCCGGCGAAGTCATGCTGCGGGTCGGCGCTAAAAGCTACGACAAAAATGTACTCAACATCCTTGGTCGGGAATTGGCACCGCTGATCACCAGCGGCCCTGTTGGCGTTACCGGCTTTGCCGCTGGCCGCCCTCGCCCCACTGAAATCGTCGGCTACTGGCCCGCGTTAATGGACAAAACCAAAGTACACACCACTGTCACCGTGGAGGAAGTATAAAATGGCTAAAGTAAAATTGATGGATATCGCCATTGCCCGCAGCGGCGACAAAGGCGACGGCAGCAACGTAGGCGTTAAAGCCAACACCACTGCCATCTACGAATTCCTGAAAGAAAACCTGACCACCGCCGTGGTTAAAGAGCACTTCAAGGAAATCTGCTTTGGCGAGGTAACTCGCTACGAGCTGGACAACCTCAACGTGCTTAACTTTATTCTGGAAGATTCCCTTGGCGGCGGCGGCACCGAAACCCTCATCATGGATGCTCAGGGTAAGGTACACAGCCTGGCCATGCTGTACATGGAAATGGACGTACCCGACGAGCTGCTCGCCTAATCCGGCTGCAAGCAACGTCATAACAAGCTGTTAAACGGCTTGTCAAAAAGGCCGGCAATCCCGGCCTTTTTTGTACCTGTACCTTTTACACACGCACTAAATCCGACAAGAGACAAATCAGCATGACCGGCATTCTCGACCAGCTTCGCCAAACCGCCCAAGCCCAACCCAAACGCATTTTACTGCCTGAGCATTACGATGAACGCGTAATAAGCGCCGCCAGTCAACTCGCCAGCAGCAAACTGGCCCTGCCCGTACTGATAGACTTACCTGAAGGCATAACCGCACCCGAAGGCGTCGAAGTCTTTGCTCAACGCAGCGACGCCGCCCAATGGCGCCAACAAGCCATTCAGGCCTTCACCATCGCCCGAGCGGCAAAAGGCATGACTGAAGAAAAAGCCGCGGCAGCACTAGAGAACCCGGTATTACTCGCCTCAGTGCTATTAAAATTGGGCTTTGCAGACGGCGGCGTGGCTGGCTCAACCGCCACCACTGCCGATGTATTGAGGGCAGGCATTCAGGGTCTTGGTCTCGCCAACGGTGCCAAGCAAGTGTCCAGCTTCTTCCTGATGGAGCTTACCGATGGTCGCGTACTGACCTATGGCGACTGCGGCGTCATCCCCGACCCCGACAGTAATGCCCTGGCTGAAATTGCCCTCGCCAGCGCCGCCAGCCACCAGCAATTGACCGGTGAAGTCGCTAAGGTTGCCATGCTGTCATTCTCAACCAAGGGCAGCGCCGAGCACCCCCGAGTAGACAAAGTTCGGGCAGCACTAGACCTTGCCAAAACGCAGCAACCAGAACTGGCTATTGACGGCGAACTGCAGTTTGATGCCGCTTTTGTTCCGGCAATTGGCAAGAAAAAAGCCCCCGATTCTGCCGTGGCAGGTCAGGCCAACGTCTTTATTTTCCCCGACTTGGATTCTGGCAATATCGGCTACAAAATTACCCAGCGAATTGGCGGTGCCAAAGCACTTGGACCATTACTACAAGGTTTGGCGAAGCCGTGGATGGATTTATCCCGCGGATGCAGTGCAGAAGATATTGTTGATGTGGCCGTCATCGCCGCAACACTGGCATAGCAAAATCGTATTCAAACGCAAAACCAAACGGCCAACATTCGGCGCTGGTAAAAAGCAAAAAAGGGTTCTGCTAATAAGCAGAACCCTTTTTTCTCATATCGATACAAGCTCTTTTTAAAACGGCGTTTACTTCAGTAAGCTCAAATCCACTTGCTTATCGGCGTGATAAGACGAGCGCACCATAGGTCCGCTGGCAACGCTTTTAAAACCAAGCTCTTCGGCAATGCGCCCAAACTCATCAAACTCTTCAGGAGTGACAAATCGATCCACTGGCAGGTGATCACGACTGGGTTGTAGGTACTGTCCCATGGTGATCATGTCGATATCGTGGGCACGCATATCTTTCATAACCTGAATCAATTCTTCTGCTGTTTCGCCCAGGCCCAGCATTAAACCTGATTTGGTGAGTACATCCGGGCGGCGTTCTTTGTATTTTTTAAGCAGGTCCAGCGACCACTGATAATCGGAACCGGGGCGGATTTTTTTATAAAGGCTGGGGACCGACTCCAGGTTGTGATTAAACACGTCAGGGGCTTCGTCTTCTAGAATATCCAGCGCCACATCCATACGGCCACGGAAGTCTGGCACCAACACTTCTATGCGAATGCCGGGGCTGCGCTGACGGGTTTCGCGGATACAGTCCGCAAAATGTTGGGCACCGCCATCGCGCAAATCGTCCCGGTCTACCGAGGTAATAACTACATATTTCAACTGCATTTCGGCAATGGCGTCAGCCAGCTCTACCGGCTCGTCTTGATTCAGCGCATTGGGACGACCATGGGCAACATCGCAAAAAGGGCAGCGCCGGGTGCAAATTTCACCCATGATCATAAAGGTGGCCGTGCCGCCGCTAAAACATTCACCCAGGTTTGGGCAGGCGGCCTCTTCACAAACAGAGGCCAGCTTGTGTTTGCGCAAAATACTTTTGATACGGCTGATTTCAGGGCTGGCCGGGAGCCTCGCTCTAATCCAAGCAGGCTTGGCGGGCAGCTCCACCGAAGGAATCACTTTGACGGGGATACGAGCCACTTTTTCGGCGCCGCGAAGCTTTTCGCCTTGCACGACCTTTTTATTAGCAGGGCGCTGAACCTGAACGGTTGTCGTTTTCTGTTCTACATCGCTGCTCATTGTGACTCCTCCCATTGGGGTAGTGTGTTGTCGTCACTCTCCCTGTATTCGGTATAGGCTAATGTGTTTGCTAACGCCGACGCCAATGCATTGGCCAATGATGACTGACTTGGTACTGGCTGACTTGGGGCCGCCTGAGCAAGCTGTGTGGCAATATCGCTTACCGCCATACCAACGTGACCGCAGGGGTTAATACGCTGAAAAACGCTGAGATCCATGTCGATATTGAGACTCAAGCCATGAAAGCTGCAGCCTCGACGAATCTTTAAGCCCAGTTGGGCTATTTTAGCACCGTTTTCCAGGTAAACACCGGGGGCATCGGGCCGGGGGTGCGCTGGAATAGTTAAATCTGCCAACACACTGACAATGCTTTGCTCAATGGCGGTAACCAAGTCCCGCACGCCAATACCCAAGCGGCGAAGATCAACCAATACATAGCCAAGCAATTGGCCTGGACCATGATAGGTGACCTGACCACCGCGATCTACCTGCACCACAGGAATATCACCAGGCATTAACACATGCTCGGCTTTACCTGCCTGGCCTTGAGTAAACACCGGATCGTGTTCTAAAAACCAGATTTCGTCCCGGCTGTCGGGGCCCCGACTATCTGTATAGCGCTGCATCGCCTGCCAAACAGGCATATATGCTTGCCGACCTAATTGCCGGCACCAGAGGATGTTTTGCGACATTACAGCACCATTTTTACGATGCCGGTCGCCTTGAGGTCAGTAAAGATGTCGTCCAACTGGGGCTTGCCAGTTGCGACGATAGTCACGGTGATAGCGACAAAACGCCCTTCTCGACTTTCTCGTTCGGTGATTAAACTTTCGTCAATATCGCCAGCGTGTTGACGCATTATTGCAATGGTTTTTTCACGCAGGGCCGCCCCAGCCTCACCAATTACCTTGATGGGGTAGTCACAGGGAAACTCAATTACAGGCGGCTTTTGCTCAGTCACAACTACATCACTCAAAAAATAAATTTATGAAAACAACCCAAGAAAAAACAACACAATGCTGTCCCAAAGCCGCTTAAAGATACTGCCTTGCTCAACATTTTCTAACGCCACCAGCGGTACATTCACCTGCTGCTCGCCGTTGAGGGTCACAACCAGCTCACCGTATTCCTCGTCGCCACTAATTGGCGCCACCAAGGTGTCGTCAACGTTAAGCTGTGCGTTTAAAGAATCGCTTTTACCCCTAGGAATCGTCAGATAAACGTCTTCCTTCACTCCCAGAGCCACGGAGTCGGCGCTGCCCTTCCAAACTTTGTTTGTGGTCAGTTCAGTGCCAGAAGCATAGAGATGATGGGTTTCAAAATAGCGAAAACCATAGGACAGCAGCTTTTGGGTTTCACGCTCCCGAGCAGATTGACTGCTGGCGCCCATCACCACCGAGATCAAGCGCATGCCGTCGCGCTTAGCTGACGTCACCAAACAATAACCAGCCTCTTCTGTATGCCCGGTTTTTAAGCCATCCACGCTGGGGTCAGTCCACAGCAAGCCATTGCGGTTGGTTTGTTTAATACCGTTATAGGTAAAGTCTTTTTGACTATACAGTGCATATTCGTCGGGGTGCTGAATAATCGCCTTAGCCAAAATAGCCAAATCCCGTGGCGACGTGTAATGATCAGGGTCGGGCAAACCATGAGAATTCACATAATGGGTGTTGGTCATTCCCAAACGTTTGGCATGCTGATTCATCATGCCGGCAAAGGCTTCTTCACTGCCTGCCAGATATTCAGCAACGGCAACAGTGGAGTCGTTGCCAGAAGAAATCACGATTCCTTTATGCAGATCGTGCAAGTTGACCTGTTTACCCACCTCTATCCACATCAGTGAAGAGCCCGCAAAAACCGGGTTTTGAGCCCACGCATTTTTGCTGATGGTTACCATATCATCGTTACTGACTTGCCCTCGGTCTAACTCATATGACAGCACATAGCTGGTCATCAGCTTGGTTAAGCTGGCAGGAGGCAAACGTTGATCGGCATTGTGCTCAATGAGCACCTCGCCACTATCGGCATCAACCAATAAATAAGCGCTGGCTGCAACCGCAGGTGGAGAGGGGATAAGATCTGGTTGCGTCAGCGCTGGCGCCGAGGCAAACAGCACGGTTGCCGCTATTAATAGTTTTTTTAACATATCTCTCATTCTTTGTTTTAAGCGTTCTTATAAACGTTCCATTAAACGCAGGTATTAAGGCTGCTTCAGCCTTTATCGCCATGCTCGACGATAAGGCTTGTTCCCCCGGTCCAACGCTTTTTAACAAGCTTTTTGGCTGCTTGCGCAGAAGGATAGTCGGCAAACGGGCCAATTCTGACACGGTGCAAGGCATCATCACCGCTCGCTACCGCCACTGGATAACTTAAATCTGCGCTCAGTTTAGCCTGCAAACGATTGGCTGAGGACAATTGGCTAAAGGCTCCCACCTGCAGATAGTATTTTGCCTGCTCTGCCAACGCGGCCGTGCGCATATTATCCGTGTCAATGACCTCGATTTCCACCTCAGCAGTGCCTTGTTCAGCATAACCAAGCTTTACTGCCGCAGCATAAGACAAATCAATAATGCGATCTGAGTGAAACGGACCGCGGTCATTGACCCGCACCACCGCTTGGCGACCATTATCAAGATTGGTCACCTTGACATATACCGGAATCGGCAAGGTCTTATGAGCCGCGCTCATGGCGTAAAGACTGTAAATTTCGCCATTGGACGTTTTGCGACCATGAAACTTGGTGCCATACCAAGAGGCCATCCCCCGCTGGCGAAAGCCGCGATAGTCGTCCTCTAGCTCATAGACTTTGCCCATTACCTGATACGGGCTGATATTGCCATTGACTTTAATAATATCGAAGCGCGGTACCGCGTCGGCAATTAAGTTAGGGTCAAGGGTCTTCAGTGGGGCGCCATCTTGAAGTTCGTCAAGGGGGGTATCGGGATCGTAAAAGGGCTCGACACTCACCGCCGCCTCCTCAGACGGTGGTGGCGGCGGTTTCGTTGGAGATTCGAGTGTTGTACATGCGCTGATGAACAGTGCTGATACCAGGAAAAACCCACGACTTCTCAGCATCATTCAGCAGTCTCAGCGCCTACTCTTGCCGCAATCATCTGGCTCAACTGGTAAGCCGCCATCGCATACATCGCGCTGTGGTTATAGCGTGTAATGACGTAAAAGTTTTGCAAGCCCATCCAATACTCATCACCTTCGTCGCCATCCAAGCGCATTGCCGTGGCCTTCATACCCGGTTTTACGTCAGTGTGATCAGGCTTAATGCCCCCTTTACTCAGTTCTGCGACGGTTTTCGTTGGCTTGAGGCCCGTATTAAACAAGGTGTCGTCATAGTTCTCTGCCAGAACGATCGAACTCACCACCGGCGCTCCTTTTTTCCAGCCATGTTTGGCGAAATAATTGGCCACACTACCAATGGCATCCACGGGGTTATTGACGATATCGACTTGACCATCACCATCAAAATCGACGGCATAGGCGCGGTAACTGCTGGGGATAAACTGACCAAAACCCATCGCCCCGGCGTAAGAACCTTTTAACTCGTAGGGGTCAAAATGCTGCTCGCGCACCATCATGAGATATTGCTCTAACTGGCCCAAGAAAAATTCACTGCGCCGGGGATAATCAAAGCCCAAGGTCGCCAACGCATCTACCACCCGGTAGCTGCCCATATTGGAGCCATAGCGGGTTTCCACACCGATAATACCGACGATCATCCACGCGGGAACACCATAGGTTTTTTCAGCTCGCTCTAGCGTTTTTCTATGCTCATTCCAGAATTTGGCGCCCAAATTAATCCGGGATTCCTGAATAAAGATCTTACGGTAGCGTCCCCACGTCATCACTGATTCAGCTGGGCGCGACATGGCATCCAAAATAGATTGTTTCTTTTCAGCTTGGCTAAGAATGCCTTGTACCCACTCCCGATCAAAGCCGTGTTTTTCCACCATTTTATTGACGAAGGCCTGACTTCCAGCGTGGCCGCTATAATCAGCCCATGCGCCAGGCATAGCCATAAGCGCCGCCAGCCCAGCAGCTGCCAAACGGGGAATGAATTTTCTAAAAATGCCTTTATTGTGTTTGTTCACGTTCGATCCCATTCATTATTGATGTACCAGACGCTCGTCTGCCCGTATTCCCATCAGGATACCAAAACCAACCAGCAAGGTGATGAGAGATGTTCCCCCTTGACTGACAAGAGGCAACGGTACTCCGACTACCGGCAGTAGGCCAGATACCATGCCCATATTTACAAATACATAGACAAAAAAAGTCAGGATAATACTCCCGCCCAATAAACGGCCAAAGCACTGGGTTGCCTGGGTCGCGATCCAAATTCCCCGGCTAATAATCAAACCGTAGAGCAGCAACAGCAGCAACACCCCCCGCAAACCGAACTCTTCCGCGAGAACGGCGATAATAAAATCAGTGTGGCTTTCTGGTAGAAAATCCAGATGCGACTGGGTGCCATGCAGCCAACTTTTGCCGTCAAACCCGCCAGATCCAATGGCGGTTTTGGACTGAATAATATTCCAACCCGCCCCTAGCTTGTCACTTTCCGGGTTCAATAGGGTTAAAACCCGCTGGCGCTGGTAACCGTGCATCACAAAATGCCACATCGGATAAATCGACAGCGCCACCAAGGTCAAACCACTAAAAATAAACGTCCAGCTAATACCCGCCAGAAATAACACAAACACCCCAGAAGTGGCGACCAATATCGAGGTGCCCAAATCTGGCTGAATGGCGACCAGGACGGTGGGCAGCATAATCAACACCAAACTGCCCGCAGAATGCTTAGCGGCTGGGGGCAAGGGATGGCTGGCAAGATACCAAGCCAGCGCCATGGGGATCACCAGCTTGGCAAGCTCTGACGGCTGAAACCGAAAACCAACAATATTTAGCCAGCGCTGCGCACCTTTGGCGTCCGCCCCTAAGAACTCGACGCCCACCAGCAAAAAGAGACAAACAATATAGGCAAATGGCGCCCAGCGCTTTAATTGCTCTGGGCGGATTTGCGCCACCAAAATCATCACCACAAAAGCCACTGACAAAAATCGGCCCTGACGCAGTACCGAAGCCATATTTTGATCGCTGGCACTATATAGCACCGTCAACCCCACCCCGGCCAAAATCAATAGCAAAATGAGTAATGGCATATCAATACGCAATCGTCGACTGATACTGCGCTGGCCATGCATACTGTGACCATCGCCCGGCAATTGGCGCAAAAAATCACTGTTACTCATCACTTACCCTCGGCTGCTCAGCCATATAGTCTGGCGCGTCATCACCCAGCAAATACGCATCTAGCACCCGGCGGGCTACCGGGCCGGCCACACTGCCCCCATGTTCACCATTTTCTATCACCACTGCCACCGCCAACTTGGGGTCCTCTGCCGGCGCAAAAGCAATAAACAGAGCATGATCTCGTTTACGTAGCTCCAACGCCTCGGAGTCATAGCGCTCTCCTGCGGCAATGCCGACGACTTGTGCCGTGCCCGTCTTGCCTGCCAAACGATAAGGCAAATTTTTAGTTAAGCCTCGCGCCGTGCCACGGGAGCCATGAACAACGCTCTCCATCGCCTTAATCACCGATTTCCAGTGGGCGCCTGGCATATCTTCAATTTTCCCCAAGAGTGGAGCAGAGATCGTCTCCTCTCCCACCGAGGCTAACAGTCTAGGGGCCCGCAATTCACCCCTTGAGGCCAGCACCGTGGTCATAACCGCCAGCTGTAGTGGTGTCGCCAAGGTAAAGCCTTGGCCAATACCCACATTAATAGTTTCGCCGGGGTACCAGTGAACGCCACGGCTACGTTGCTTCCACTCCCGGGAAGGCAACAGCCCTGCCCGCTCATTCGTATTATCAATGCCCGTTACGTCACCAAGACCAAAACGGACGCCAAAATCATGCAGTTTATCGATACCTAATTTGTGGGCCAATTCATAAAAGTAGACATCGCAAGACTCTTGTACGGCCTGCTCCAAATCGACTCGGGTGCCATGGCCACCCCGCTTCCAGTCGCGGTAACGACGGCTGTCATTAGGCAGCGAGAAATAACCAGGATCGTAATACGTTGTCGATGGGGTGACAGCGCCATAATACAAACCCGCCAAACCCCAAATAGGCTTAATGGTGGAGGCCGGGGGATACTGTCCCTGCAAGGCCCGGTTATATAACGGCAAATCTAAATCCGAGCGCAGCGCTGAATAATCTTTAGAGCTAATGCCATTTACAAATAAGTTAGCGTCGTAGCTGGGCGCACTGACCATGGCCACGACACCGCCATCTCGCGGGTCTATCGCCACAACAGCGCCCCGGCGCCCCTCCATTGCTTTGGCCGCAATCCGCTGCACTTCGGCATCGACGTGCAGATGAATATCGCCCCCCGGCAGCGGATCATGACGCTCCAACACCCGCAATATCCTGCCGTGGGCGTTGGTTTCAACGTTTTGATAGCCCACCGTGCCATGCAAAATATCTTCGTAATACTGCTCTAAACCGATTTTACCGATGTAGTGGGTACCGCTGTAATTAACCGGATCGATCTCTTGTTGTTCTTGGGCATTGATACGCCCCACATACCCCAACATATGTGCAAACAAATCGCCAAAGGGGTAGTGCCGGACCAGCTGCGCGTCTATCTCAACACCGGGAAAGCGGTGTCGATTAACCGACACCACCGCAATTTCATGCTCGCTTAAGCGAAACTTTAAAGGAATAGCCTGGTAAGGCCGCCCCCGGCGATTGCGAAAGTCCTCAATATCATCTTCATCCAGCTCCACCAGCTTAGAGAGCCCAGCCAGGGTCTCCTCCATATCAGGTACCCGTTCCTTAACAACAGTCAGGGTATAACTGGGAATATTTTCGGCCAACAACACGCCATTACGATCAAAAATCAGTCCCCGCTTTGGGGCGATAGGCAGCAGCTGAATCCGGTTGCGGTCAGACTGGGTGATATACACCTGGTAGTCGACAATTTGTAGCTGGGTATAACGGGCGACAAGGATTCCCGTCATGATCATAACAATCAGCACCGACACCAATATTCTTCTGCGATAAACCAAACGCTCACGGAAGGTATTTTTAAGTGCCTGACGACGGGGCATTAGCGATGGTAGGGATGGTTGCTGAGAATGGTCCACGCGCGATAAAGCTGTTCAACAAACAGCACTCGCACTAATGGGTGCGGCATGGTCATGGCGGATAAGGACCATTTTTGAGCGGCCAGCTCAATACAGCCAGGATGTAAACCATCGGGGCCCCCGACCAGAATACTGATATTGTCACCGTCCATCAGCCAGTCATCTAAGGCCGTAGCCAGGCCTTCGGTGCTCTGGGGCTTACCCTTTACATCCAAGGCAATCACCCGGTCAGCGGGATTAATTGTGGCGAGCATCGCTTCGCCCTCTTGGGCAATAGCGCGATGAATATCACTGCCCTTAGCCCGTTTGGCTAGCGGCAGCTCGCGAATTTCAAAATTGAACTCAGGGGGGAGACGCTTTTGGTATTCAGCAACCCCCGCCTCCACCCAAGCCGGCATTTTTGTGCCGACACAAATTAAACTAATCTTCATTCTGATCGTCGTTGCTCGCAGGCACTTGCCACAGCCGCTCAAGATCATAAAACTCCCGAGCTTCGGGCAGCATTACATGCACCACCACATCGCCAAAATCCACTAGAACCCAATCAGAAGAACGCTGCCCTTCCATACCAATCGGCGTCGCACCCAGCTTTTTAGCCTCAACCCAAACATTGTCTGCAAGGGACTTAACATGACGACTAGAAGTACCGCTGCAGACCACCATGTAGTCAGTAACGCCGCTGATGCCTCGAACGTCTATGGTCACAATATCGCGACCTTTACGCTCTTCTAGGGCGTTCAAAATAGTGGTTTTCAATTGTTCAACATCCATTAATGGTGGGTTTCCTGTGATTCAGGTCGGTAAAGGCCTTGTTCATTGATGATACGTCTCACTCCTTCTGGTAACAGATAGCGTATCGAAAGCCCGTCGGCAATACGACGGCGAATATCCGTTGCCGAAATTGCCAACTGGGACAATTGCAGGCGATGGATATTACCGCAGGGTTCAGCGAGCAACGCCGCGCGGTCATCCACCCAACGCGGGGCGAGAAACGCTTCGACTTCCTTGGCTATCGCCAAGGGAAATTCCGGGCGCTCCAGCACCACTAAATGGGCACTGTCAAAAATACGCCGCCAATCCTGCCAGCGGTGTAACTGATTAAAGGCATCGCTGCCCACAATAAAAATCAACGCCACATCAGGCCCACAGTCCTGGCGAAGCTCTGCTAAAGTCTCTGCACTGTAAGACGGCCCGGAACGCTGAAGTTCCCTGCCCTCTACTGCCAGCCCCGGTTCATCAGCAATGGCGTCGGCAACCATCGCCAATCGCAGCTCGCTGCTCGCTCCAGGCCTATCCCGTAATGGCGGTTTGTGACTGGGCATTAACCGCAGTTCATCCACCGCCAAGGTTTCTTTTAGCTCCAGGGCAGACCTTAAATGACCGTGATGAACCGGGTCAAAGGTACCACCAAAAATAGCAATACTATTACGCGACATCACAAGCTACTGGCGGATGTGGCCGTCGCCCAGAACAATGTACTTCTGGGAGGTTAAACCCTCTAAGCCAACCGGGCCGCGAGCGTGAATTTTATCGGTGGAGATACCAATTTCCGCGCCCAAGCCATACTCAAAACCGTCGGCAAAGCGGGTAGAGGCATTAATCATCACCGAACTGGAATCGACCTCCCGAAGAAAGCGGCGGCCCACCGTGTAGTTTTCGGTGACGATAGACTCAGTGTGACCCGAGCTGTAACGGGCAATATGATCCATGGCTTCATCTACCCCCGATACCACACGGATAGACAGCACCGGCGCGAGATACTCGGTAGCCCAATCTTCATCACTGGCCTCTAGCGCACTCACAATCTGCCGGGTACGTGGGCAACCCCGCAGTTCAACGCCTTTATTTTGCAAAGATTGCGCAATGCCGGGCAGCAAATCTTCCGCTCGGCTCTCCGCAACCAACAGCGTTTCCATGGTATTGCAGGTGCCATAGCGATGGGATTTGGCGTTCACCGAAATGGCCAGGGCTTTGTCAGAATCTGCAGCATCGTCAAGATACACATGACAAATACCATCAAGATGTTTAATGACCGTAACGCTGGCATCCCGCGAAATCCGCTCGATGAGCCCCTTGCCACCACGGGGTACAACCACATCGACATATTCTGGCATAGTGATTAACTCACCCACCGCAGCCCGGTCTGTTGTTTCCAACACCTGTACTGCTGAGTCGGGCAAACCCGCTGCCTGCAAGCCTTCTTTAATACACGCCGCCAGTGCCTGGTTGGAATGTATCGCCTCAGAGCCACCTCTCAAAATCGCGGCATTACCTGACTTTAGGCATAAACTCGCCGCTTCAATGGTCACATTGGGGCGACTTTCATAAATAATTCCCACCACGCCCAAAGGCACCCGCATACGGCCAACTTGTATACCACTGGGACGGTAGTTTAAATCACTGATTGCACCAACCGGATCAGCCAACCCAGCCACCTGATGCAGTCCCTCAACCATAGCGTCGATGCGAGCCGGGGTCAGAGCCAAACGATCGAGCAAAGCCTCGTCCAAACCCGAGGCGCGCCCTGCGTCCAGGTCTTTCTCATTAGCTTGAATGATATTGGACTGATGCGCAGCAATCGCTGTCGCCATCGCCAGCAAAGCGCTATTTTTAACGCCGCTGTCTGCTGCGGCAACCACCCGGGACGCCGTCCGGGCCTGCTGCCCCACCTGATTCATGTATTGCTTGATATCCATAGACCGGAAAAACCTTGCTCGCACTATCGACAAAAGGCCGACAGTATACCGGATTGCCGGGATAGCAGGCGAGAAGCAATAACACAAAGGGTTTAAGCTTTTGAGGCAAAAGCGATCACAAGGCAATTTTTATCAAGACAAAAGGCGATAATCGCCCTTTCAAGGCAGGCCTATAGCAAAGAACTCGATACAGTACAGTTTAACGCGCCATACCATCCAACGCTTCTTGCAGTAGGTTTAAGCGCTGAACAGGATCATCTGTAGCCAGCAATTGCTGCGCAACTTTAGCGTCTATCGGCAACATCTGGGCCAAACGGTTTGCCAACAAGCCCGCTTCATCCACTTCGAGGGACATTCCCAACCGTTGAATATGAGGGTGCTCACCTAACTGCAATAATAGCCGTTGTAATTCCTCAGTGTACTCGGGTAGTTGCACATCAGCGTCTTCTGGCAACCAACTCACATCGCCCAGGCACAAGCCGCTATCACTCTGACGGCTGGCATTAACCCGAAAGCGTCTGCCTCCTTCAACCACAATGCCCAACAGCCCGTCAGCGGTCTGGTCCCAGTCGGCAATATTGGCTTCGGTCCCCACAGCAGCTAAACCAGGCAAGGCCCCATTACCCTGCAATACTTCGCTGCCGCCATCTTGCAGCCAAACAATGCCAAAGGTTTTCTGCTCTCTTAAACAGTCCCGCACTAAATCCAAATATCGCCGTTCAAAAATCCTCAGGGCGGTTCGGCCACCGGGAAACAAAACACTGCGTAGCGGAAATAAGGGGTAATCCGCTTGCCGATCAGTCACGTTCACTTTCTGGTCCCATGGGTTTAATTAACAAAATCAGCTTGGGCAATAACATCATTGAACCCAGCAATGCTGCCAGCATTGCCCCTGCCGTTAACAAGCCAAAGTAAATACTGGGAGTAAAATTGGACAACGCCAAGATTGAGAAACCAAAAATAATGATCACCGAAGTGTAATACATCGCCCGACCAATACTGGCATGGCAACGATACATGGTGTCGATATAATTACGATCCACCGGAAACTCCGCCATAAAACGATGCACATAGTGAATGGCGTGATCGACACCAATCCCCACCGTAATCGCGGCGATAGTAATGGTCATCATATCAAGCGGAATACCCGCCAAACCCATACTACCCAGCACCATGCCCGCCGCAAGCAGGTTAGGAGCCAACGCAATTAACGCCAGCGTGACAGAACGGAACAAGACCATAAACATCACCAAAATGGCGACAAAGACCGCACTCAAAGTCAGAATTTGCGAAGAAAACAAGCTCTGCAGCATATTGTTGTACAACACCAACATGCCGGTTAGGTGCACCTGCTCATCGCTAAAGCCCAGCTCGTCCACCAAATGATGGCGAACCTGTTTTAATAACTCATCCCGGCGCAGGCTGCGGCTGGTTTCCTTCACCCTCAAGCTAATCCGCACTTGATCTGCCTCAGCAGAAAAATAAGGATCAATCAAAATATCAGAGATGGACGCTGGCAACGCGCGCGAGGCCAAAGCTAACTGCAAGTCATCGACATTGCCCATCACCATGCCCATCAGGTCATAGAAGGTCGCCAACGACAGTACTTTACCCGTTTCGTCCAAGCCATCAACGTAATCGTGAACTTCTTTTACCCGGCGCAAACCCGCCACTGAGAACCAATCACTTTTGGCGGTTTTAGCTTTGGCGCCACTGCCCGACCCAAAATCCGCTACATCATCGCCAAAGTCATCATTGAAGTCAGCGCTGAAATCCGCTGCATCGTCACTAAAATCATCCGCAAACTCATCATCGAAATCATTGGCAGCAGCACTGTTATTGGCTGGCCCCTCAGAAAAATCGCCAGAGAATTCGCCGTCATCTTCTGGTACCACAGCCCCAGCTGGTTCTGCGTAAACGGGGCCATCTATGACAATATCCAAAGCAATAGTGCCGCCCAACTCGGCGTCAATGGTTTCCATACCCTGATAAATTTCGGTGTCTTCATTGAAGTAATCAATAAAGCGATTTTCAACTTTGAGCTGGGTGACACCCCAAACGCTCAGTGCCAGCAACGCCAAAGCCACCAATAAAATACCGCCACCAAAACGCTGGGTAATCATCGCAAAATAGCGAGTCAACGACCCCTCACCTTCTGCGCCGCCCTTTTCTTCTTTGGCGGGGAGCAACATCAAAATCGCGGGCAACACCACAAAGCTGACCACCATGGCGACGACCACACCAATGGTCATCATCCAACCAAAATCAATAACCGGGCGAATGCCGCTGATGACCAAGGAGCCAAAGGCCACCAAGGTTGTCAGCGCGGTATAAATACAGGGCCGCGCCATCATGCTGACGGTTTCAGATACGCGCTCAAACTGGCCCAAGCCAGGACTGTTGGCGGAAATCTCTCGATAACGCACCACCAAATGGATAGTGATGGCCAGGGTAATAATGAGCAGCAAGGCAACAAAATTGGCAGAAATGACCGTGAGTTTCCAATCTAAAAAACTCAATAAACCCATCATAAATACGACAGTAATCACGCAGGTACTTAAGGGAATAAGCACCCAGCGAAGACTGCGGAAAATCACCACCAGCAAGGCAACAATAAACAGCAAGATACCGCTGCCAAAAACTTTTAAATCGCTTTTAACAAAATCAATCATGTCGACGGCGATCATCGGCACCCCGCCCAAAAACAGCTGGGCGTCACCACGGTAGTCGTCAAGAATGGTTCGGGCTTTTGATACCAAGTCAGCTTGGCGGTTTTGAATCTGGCTGAGGTATTCTGAAAACTCCTGCTCAACCCCTTCTAACTTTTGGGCCTCAGCCGCAGAAATAATGCCTGCGTTATCTTTGTCCCGAAGCGCTTCACGCCTGTTTAACAACTCGTGATAGCGCGCATCCCGTTCCAAATTGACCTGCAGCGCAGTCGTGGAGCCATCCGTACTGGTCAGCAATGATTTATAAATAGGGCTGGTCGCAAGTTCTTTGGCCACCAAGGATTTATCAATGCCCGGTGTCCGCAAGGTTGGAATCTCGCCTGCCGCCACTTGACCTAGCGTCACCGGCGGGCTTTCGAGCAAGGGCACGTCCAGAATCGACGTTACCCCCGACACATTGGGCAACTGGGCCAAGCGTCCCCGCAACTCATCCAGTAGCGCCAGATGCTTATCCGACAGCAGGCCACCTTCGTTGGGCTGATAGGTGACAATTAAGAAATCTTCCGTACCGTAGCGCTTGCTAATTTCGCGGTAGTACTCAAGGGATTTATCGCCCTCCAAGACCAAAGCATCGGCCGAGGCGTCCATTTTCAGGCTGGGAATATAACTGCCTAAAAACCCCACTAGAGCCAAAAGCACAATCAATACCCACAGGGCTTTTCTCAAAACCAACTGTTGGTACAGGGACGCAAGCGCAGTACTCATTGTATTTCCTTATTCATTATAAATAGGCTTTATTCGCCCCAACGGGCAACGAGCTTTTGTTCAATACCCAAATGGTCAAGAATCCGGGCCACCACAAAATCCACCACATCATCGACGCTTTGGGGCTTGCGATAAAAACCGGGAGAGGCGGGCATAATCGTCGCCCCCATTTGGCTTAGCGTCAGCATATGCTGCAAGTGAATACTGGATAGCGGCATCTCCCGGGTCACCAATATCAATTGGCGACGTTCTTTCAACACCACGTCTGCGGCCCGCTCTATCAGATTATTACTGGCCCCACAGGCAATAGCAGATAAAGTGCCGGTACTCGCCGGGCACACCACCATACTGCCAGGCGCGCCGCTGCCAGAAGCCACCGGCGCCATCCAGTCCTCTCGACCATATACCTGCAACTGCTCAGGACTGCAGCCATAATGCTCGCAAAGCTGACGGCGCATAGCTTCGGGCTTAGGCGGCAAGCTCATGTCTGTTTCCGTCGCGATCACCAGCAGCGCCGCTTTGGAAACCATCAAATGGACGGTACAGCCTGCTTGCAGCAAACAATCCATCAACCGCAAACCATACTGGGCACCCGACGCGCCGGTCATGGCCAAACTTATCGGCTTCATGGCAGATCGCTCCAGCGCTGACGCAAAGCCGCGACGATACGCGAATGCACACCATCAAAGCCGCCATTACTCATAATGACTAAATGATCACCAGCTTTCAGACTCGTTTCCAATTCTTTGATGGTCAGCTCCAAGTTTGTGCTCAAGCGGGCCGGCACCGGACTATCGGCAATCACCGAGTCCAGCGACCAATCTAATCCCGGTGGTTGATACCACACTACCTCATCGGCAGCGGCCACCGACACCGGCAAGCGCTCGCGATATATTCCCATACGCATCGTATTGGAACGCGGTTCTATCAACACCACAATCCGGCCATCAACCCGCCCCCGCAAGCCTTCCAAGGTAGTCGCTATGGCCGTAGGGTGGTGGGCAAAATCGTCGTATACCGAGATGCCAGCAATAGTGGCCAACAACTCCATGCGCCGTTTTACCCCCTGAAACACATTCAGCGCTTCAATCGCGAAGGGTGGCAACACCCCAACATGGTGAGCCGCCGCAATCGCGCCCAGGGCATTATGCAGATTATGCGCACCGGTGTGGGCCCACTTCACCTCACCCTGCAGCTCGCCGCGGTGATACACCTCAAAGTGAGAGAAATCCGGCTCCAAGGGATTTCCTTGCCAATCAGCCGCCAAGGCTCCCGACTTAACCGCCGCCAAGCTTTGTACATCACTCCAGCACCCCATCTCAACCACCTCCTCCAGCGCGGCATCGTCTTGAGGAAGCAGAATGCGGCCACCACTGGGAATGGTGCGGATTAAATGATGAAACTGCCGCTGAATCGCGGCCAGATCATCAAAGATATCAGCGTGATCAAATTCCAAATTGTTGAGAATGGCCGTGCGGGGCCGGTAGTGAACAAACTTAGAGCGCTTATCAAAAAAGGCGCTATCGTATTCATCGGCCTCAATGACAAAAAAATCAGAACCGCCCAAACGGGCAGACTGACCGAAGTCACCGGGCACCCCACCAATCAAAAACCCCGGCTCGTAGCCGTTGTGCTCAAGCACCCATGCCAACATAGAGCTGGTGGTGGTTTTGCCGTGGGTACCGGCACAAGCCAACACCCATCGGTCTTGCAGCACTTGCTCACAAAGCCATTGCGGACCCGAGGTGTAACGCAGCCCCCGGTCCAACATATATTCCACGGCGGGATTGCCGCGACTCATGGCGTTACCCACAATTACCAAATCCGGCGCGGGGTCTAGGTGCGAGGGGTCGTACCCCTCCATCAGACCAATGCCCTGGGCTTCCAACTGGGTACTCATGGGAGGATAAACATTGGCGTCAGAACCGGTCACCTCGTGACCCAGCTCCCGAGCTAAAATAGCCAGCCCACCCATAAAGGTGCCGCAAATGCCCAAAATATGAAGATGCATAAATAAAAATGCCACACAGAATCAACTGTGTGGCATGTTATCACCGCCGTTACGCTATCTCTACGGACTAAAAGCCCTATCCAGAAAAGCGTCACGCATAGCGAATGTGGAACAACACCTTAAAGCTTAGAAACTCATCCCCACCCACAACCACAAAATATCGCTATCCACTTTGTAATCATCGGCAGAATAAGCCGCGTACTTGATGCCCGCATTATAGTTTTTAGCAAACTTGCGGCTGTACACCATATTCCATTCATCGCCGTAATCTTCCATGCCGGGCGAATCTTCATCGGCGCTGTATTCATGATAAATGACAGCCCAGCTCCCCCCCGCCAAACTGCCACCCACCGAAGCGTAGGTATCGACCAAACCGCCCGCCGGAGTGCCCCCGACAATAAACTGATCAGCCCAGCCGTTAAATTTATGTAACGTGGCCAACGGCGTCTGGAACGATGCCATGCCGTCATCTGAGCCCAGCACCTCATAACCGAACTTGGCGGTAATACCGGCCACCGCAACACCACCTTCAAGCAATGTATAATCAGTGTCACTTTCAGCGCCCGCGCCATCAAAGCTCTGACTTGCCAACTCAGCGGTGTAAAGCAACTTGACCTCCCCCGCTGGCACACTGCCATTTAAACTGACGCCGAAGGTATCCCGCTCATTCTGTGGACCATCGACATAATCAATCAGGTAGCTGTAAGCCACTATTTTCCCGATGGGGCTGGCATACGCCGCATTAAAGAAATGATTCTGGGCTTCAGCATCGGTTTCTTCCGCAAAAATACCGTTTACCTGAGAAACATAGGCATAGCTCAAGGTGAGTTTTTCCATTGGCGCGTAACTCAAGGTCAGTCCATCATAGGTTTGACGATCCTGCCGCCACCCTACATGACCGACAAAACGGTGGTTATCATAGCTAATGACTTGACGACCCAACCTGGCAGTAAAAGTACCCGCTTTATATTGGATAAAACCTTGATCTAACTCGGTGTGTTCAGGGTCGGCAATAACCGAATACTGACCGACGTTGTAGCCAGTCGGAACTACTGCGTAATCGCCCACACCTCCCACTATTCGATTGTCCTCAAATTCAACCGTAGCAGAGAAACCCTCAAGCTCGCCGGTGATATAACCAATCCGGCTGCGAAGGGTTAATGCACTGGCATTATCCAATGCGTTATCTTGATCGACGGATTCATAGCGCAGGCGAAAATCGCCAAAGGCTTTGCCACCCGTCACAGCATCAGTAAAAGCATCTGCAGACACCCCTGCCACCGAAAATCCAGCTGCAGCGATGATCGACGCACTTAACAACTTTGTATGAAATTTTCTCATTGGAAACCTCTCCTTAATACCATCGATAAATGACGTTTTTTTAATTCCCTGAATTGGTAGGAAGCGCTGTTTTACAGAAAACCAATCGATACGCAGTTATTATAACTGGCTTCATTTTCGGTAAATCACACTCAAGCAATACGCCTACACACCAAGCACAAACTGTTGATCACCACAAATAAAACCCAAGTTCTACGAGGTTAAAATTCTCAACTTTCAGCACGGTATCTCCCCGCGCTAAAGTGAAGAAACGACACAACAGCATGAACGAAGTCGGTCTCCAACGACCCATTCAAAACTACTTTCAAAGCTAGTACAGCAAGCCCTATGCCAAAGCGATAAACCACAGCAAAATTCAACTAAACGGAGGGTAAACAGGGCGATAAAGCGCGAAGAGGCTGCAAAAACATGCAAAATAAATACTTGTTCAACAGAAGGCACAGCAATAGTGCAGAAAGATAATAACCACTGGCGCCATAACAAATCACTTTCGCACCATTTGCGAACACCACAGCAAGATTCTTGTTTTTATAGGCGCACCAACAAAGTGACGAAAATGCTAACGCTGTAAACTCCAAAGCAGCAGCAACAGCAGCACTCCGGATACGGTTTGCCAAAATCGCAGGGGGTTTCTTGCCAGCAAGGGCTGCTGACCGGGAGGAGAAAACGAGGGGTTTGGATTACGCAGGTCGTGAACAAACTCGGCCATATCAGCATAGCGCAGCTCCGGACTGATGCTCAGAGCCTTTTCTAAGGCCGCATCCATCCACAGTGGCACATGGGGGTTGTAGTGACTTGCCGGAATGTATTCCAGGCGCCGATAAGCCACCGTACTGGCGGTCTCGGCAAGCTTACCCCGATAGGGATGGGTGCCGGTAAGCATCTCGAAAACCACCACCGCCAGCGAAAATTGATCAATTTTTGCGGTGCTTGAACGACCTAGAACCTGCTCTGGCGCAGAATAATGCGCCGTTCCCAGGCAAGTGTCTCGGACTATGGGAGAGGCAATTTCAGCAAGGCCTGCCACATGACAGGAGCCGAAGTCGATAACACAGGCGCTGCCATCGCTGCGCAGCAGAATATTCTCTGGCTTTATGTCTTGGTGGATCGTATCCCGTCGATGCATCGCCAATAAGCCTTTTGCAATTTCTGCAACAATATCCACCACATCTTGCGGTACGGGCTTGTCGTGACGCTGCATCCACTGCGCTAGCGTTTCGCCATCGATATACTCGGTAAGATAATAAAGACAGCTGGCTGGCACCGGCAACTCAACTACCTCAACCACATGGGGACTGGAAATGCGCTTACCGATCCAGCCTTCCAGTACAAACCGCTCAAGATAGGCCGGATCGTCTTCAAAATTCGCAGACGGCGTTTTCATGGCGTAAAACTGGCCACTCTCAGCATCGCGAACCTTATAAATCTGGCTGCGAGAACTTGCATGAAGCTCGGCCTCGACCACCACGCCATCAAGGCGATCACCCGCTTTTAAATCGGGGGCTAACGGCAATGCGGTAAGTCGGCGATACACCTCGTCGGCGTTTTCTCCAGGCAAGCCATCCACTCGCAACAGCTGGCAGCTAAGATTATCGTCACTGCCCACCGCCAGCGCAGACTCAAGCAAACGACCACAACAGGCATCCAGGTTATCCCCCGCCTGAGCGAGCAGCGCGCTTATCGCAGACGAGTTTAAAAACCCATGCACACCATCGGTGGTCAGTAAAAAAAGATCATCAGGCTCAACATCCACCGCCCGATAATCCACATCCAAATTACTATCGAGACCCATCGCCCTGGTTAAGTAGCTGTGCTTCTCGTTAATTTGTCGGGCATGGTCCCGGCTCAACTGCTCCAACACACCAGATCGATAGCGATAAATCCGGCTGTCACCAACATGAAAAAGATGGGCGGTTCTGGATTTAATCACCGCAATACTGAGTGTGGACACATAGCCTTTTTCAGCCTGAGCGTAGTGCCGCCCCTGACTGAATAGCCAGCGATTTAGCGCGGTAATCACCTGCTGCGCCGACCGTTTCACAGACCACGAGTCGGGGGTAGAAAAATAATCCTGGAGAAACCCTTTAACGCAGGTTTCCGCCGCCTCTTTTCCCGCCTCAGCGGCAGACACCCCATCTGCAATCACCGCCACCGCGCCTTTGGTAATCAGCGCGCTGCCGGTTGGAATTAAAATACCAAGACTATCTTCATTAATCGATTTACACCCGGCCGAGCTCAGCTGCGCTGCACTGCAGCGCAAACCTGTCTCAAAATGCATGCGCGACGCTCTGACCCAATGCCATCATTTAACCCACTTCCACCAAGGCCACACTGCCATCGTCATTCAGTTCAGCGACATGACCTTTGGGCTCTTCTAAAAACTGCACCGCAAAGAACACCACTGCCGCGCAAGCTGAAATTACCATAAAGAAGGACGAAGCATCGACAAAAGACAACACCGTCAGAAAAATCACCGCACCCACATTACCATAGGCACCGGTCATCCCAGCGATCTGCCCAGTCATACTACGCTTTACCAAAGGCACAATGGCAAACACCGCACCCTCACCTGCCTGCACAAAGAAAGAGCAACACATTGTCGCAATCACTGCCAAGGCAATTGGCCACGCGGGATTAATTTGGCTCAGTACGATATACCCCACCGCCAAACCGGCTACCAATACTGACAGCGACTTACGGCGGCCCACTTTATCCGACAGATAACCGCCACTGGGACGGGCCACTAAATTCATAAACGCAAAACCCGACGCCAACAACCCCGCCGTCACCGCAGTCAGCTCAAACGTTTCCATAAAGAACAATGGCAACATCGACACCACCGCCAGCTCAGAACCAAAGGTAACGAAATAGGCGACATTCAAAATGGCCACTTGCTTAAACTTATAACGCTGCATTTCTGGGATGGGGATACCCTTAATGGCATCACTGTTTACCCGCAAAATTTGGCTGATCTGCACGACAAACAACACCGCAAGCACGCCGTAAATTGCCGTTGCGGCCCAATCTGTTAGCAAGCCTAAATTAGTGGGAGACAACTTCCACGTCAGCACAGCCAGCGCCAAATACATTGGCACGCACATCGCAATATAAAACACCAAGTCCCGACGATTACTCACCACCAAGCCACCCGACTTTTTAGGCTTAAAGTAAGTTGCGCCCTTTGGGGTATTACGCGCTCGTAAATAAAAGAACACGCCATAAGCCGCCGCAATAACACCGGTTGTCGCGGTAGCATAACGCCAGCCATCGGGGCCACCATACATAATGGCCAGGGTTGGCAGCGACATGGCTGCCGCCGCCGAACCAAAATTCCCCCAACCGCCATATACACCTTCAGCCAAACCCACCTGGCGAGCCGGAAACCACTCTCCTACCAAGCGAATGCCAATAACAAAGCCCGCGCCAATAAAGCCCATACAAAAACGCAGTAAAGCAATTTGCTCGTAGTTATCGGCAAAAGCAAAAGCGCAACAAATTGCCCCACCGACAATCAACAGCGAACTAAAAACAATGCGGGGACCAAAGCGGTCCACCAGCATACCAACGACTACTCGCGCAGGGATGGTCAACGCCACATTAAGAATCATCAACGCTTTAACTTGCTGACTACTCAGATCAAAAGCTTCTTTGATAGAAACCAGCAGCGGCGCATGGTTAAACCACACAACAAAGGTTAGAAAAAACGCAAACCAGCTTAAATGCAGCAAACGTATTTTGTCCTGCTTAAGGTCCAGCAGGTTTAGATGTGAGGAAGACATCTCAAACTCCAGTCATCGGCAATAGCAATGGCGACTAGCACAGCAAGGGCTATGCCAGCCGCAGCAAGAAGCCATCCAAAAAATAATTAAGCCATTGAATTAAAAGAATAAATTTATATATCAACCGCAAAAACGACCCAACTTGGTGCGACCGACAATTCCAGAACAATAACCGCAAAGCACCAATATCGAACATTCCGCCCCAACACTTTGCAGCGCACCGGCTGATTTCCACACCAAAAACGCCCCAAAAAAACGCAAAAAATAATTTTATTATTATTTATCAACACCTTACGAAAACATAAAGATAATGGCACAGCTATTGCTAATTACCCTGCAACGGATACAGACAAGCATGAACACTGCGGTCACACCGACGTAAAAGGTAAGGCCCCGCACAGAAGTAAAGGATCATCACCATGAGCAACCCAAAACGCCTACTGGTTATTGGCAACGGCCCTGTCGGCCACCAATTTCTTGAATCTTTGGTTGAAAGCGGCCAGGCCTCAGAGTTCACCATCACCGTCATTGGTGAAGAGCCCCGGCCAGCATATGACCGCGTTCACCTCACCGCATGGTTTGAAACTCGCAAAGCCGAGTCCCTTAATATGGTGAAAGAAGGTTTTTATGAAACCAACAGTATTGCGGTAAAAAACAGCGAAAAAGCCGTCGCTATCAATCGGAACAAAAAAATTGTCAGCACCGACAAAGGCGAGGAGTACAGCTACGATACCCTAGTACTGTCCACAGGGTCGTTCCCCTTCGTGCCACCGGTACCTGGCCACGACCGAGATAATTGCTTTGTTTACCGCACCATTGAAGACTTAGAAGCCATTACCGCCGCCGCCAGCAATGCCAAAGTTGGCACCGTGGTAGGCGGCGGGCTATTGGGATTAGAAGCTGCCAAAGCGATTAAGGATTTGGGACTAAAAACCCACGTTGTCGAGTTTGCCCCCCGACTGATGGCGGTTCAGGTCGATGACGGCGGCGGCGCCCTGCTTCGCAAAAAGATTGAAGACCTCGGTGTTTCCGTCCACACCCAAAAGAACACCCAAAACATTACTGATGGCGACAGCTGCTTTCATAAAATGTCTTTTGCCGATGGCAGCGAACTGGAAACCGACGTATTGGTCTTCTCCGCTGGCATTCGCCCCCAAGATGCCCTTGCCCGCCAAAGTGAGCTGGAAATTGGTGAGCGCGGCGGTATTGTGATCAACGACAACTGCCAAACCTCTGACCCAGACATTTACGCCATTGGTGAATGCGCCCTGTGGAGTGGTCGCATCTACGGCTTAATCGCACCGGGTTGGGATATGGCCAGAACCGCGGCCGACCATGTATTGGGCGGTATAAATGGCAACACCTTTACCGGCGCCGACATGAGCACCAAGCTTAAATTAATGGGGGTAGATGTTGCCTCCATTGGCGACGCCCATGCCAATAGCCCCGGCGCAAAGAGCTATACCTTCATTGATGAACAAGCCGAGGTTTACAAAAAAATCGTGGTGAGCGAAAACGGCGAGCACTTGCTTGGCGCCGTACTGGTGGGTGAAGCCGAAGATTACGGCAACCTGCTGCAGTTTGCACTGAACAAAATCACCCTACCTGAACACCCCGAGGCCATGATTCTTCCCCAGCTGGATGGCAGCGCCAGCGTTGGTCTCGGGGTGGACGCCTTACCCGATGTCGCCCAAATCTGTAGCTGCAACAATGTCAGCAAAGGCCAGATTTGTGCCGCGGTTCAAGATGGCGCCCACACTGTTGGCGACCTCAAAGCCTGCACCAAGGCCGCCTCGACCTGTGGCGGCTGTACCGCACTGGTTGGCCAAGTACTAAATGCCGAGCTGACCAAACTGGGCGTAGAAGTGAACACCGACCTCTGTGAACATTTCCCCTACACCCGCCAAGAAATCTACCACTTGGTTCGAGTCGGCGAGATCAAAACCTTTGATGAACTACTGGAAAAACACGGCAACGGCCACGGCTGCGATATTTGCAAACCCACTGCAGCCTCTATCTTAGCCTCCTGCTGGAACGACTATATTCTTGAACCCAAACACGCCGTTTTACAGGACACCAACGACCGTTTTCTGGCCAATATGCAAAACAACGGTACCTTCTCTGTGGTGCCGAGGATGGCGGGCGGCGAAGTCACCCCCGACGGCCTGATTGCGGTGGGCAGTGTTGCCAAAAAATATAATCTGTACACCAAAATCACCGGTGGCCAGCGCGTGGATTTATTTGGAGCCACCGTTGATCAGTTACCACTGATCTGGAAAGAACTGATTGATGCGGGCTTTGAATCCGGCCACGCCTACGGCAAATCTCTACGTACTGTTAAATCCTGCGTGGGCAGCACCTGGTGCCGCTACGGCGTCCAAGACAGTGTTGGCCAAGCCATTGATCTGGAAAACCGCTACAAGGGCCTGCGCAGCCCCCACAAACTAAAAATGGCGGTATCGGGCTGTACCCGTGAATGCGCCGAGGCCCAAAGCAAAGATGTTGGGGTCATCGCCACCGAAAAAGGCTGGAACCTCTATCTGTGCGGCAACGGCGGCATGAAACCCCGCCATGCAGACTTATTCGCCTCAGATATCGACACCGAGACCATGCTCAAGTACATCGACCGCTTCCTGATGTTCTATGTTCGCACCGCAGATCGCCTGCAGCGCACCTCGGTGTGGATGGAAAACCTGGAAGGCGGCTTGGATTACCTCCGAAAAGTCATTGTCGATGACTCATTGGGCATCTGCGATGAACTGGAAGCTGAAATGCAGCTAGTCATCGACAGCTACCAGTGCGAATGGAAAACCACCATTGAGAACGAAGACAAGCTGAAGCAGTTCCGTAGTTTTGTTAATGCCGACGGCAGCGACAAAGAGATTGTCTTTATCCAAGAACGCGGCCAGATTCGTCCCGCCACTGACGAAGAAAAACGCAGCGGCGCATCACTGATTGCCGTGGCCTAAGACTTCGCCGACCTCGTCGGCAAAAATGATAGAAAGAGGATTAATGATGGCCTGGACATCTGTCTGCAAAATTAACGATATATTGCCAAATGCTGGCGCCGCCGCATTACTGGGCGACACCCAGGTGGCCATATTTCGCGTGCAAGACCAATTTTTCGCGCTCTCCAACAGAGACCCCTTCAGTCAAGCCAATGTGTTGTCCAGGGGTATTGTGGGCAGCCTGGATGGCAAGCTGGTTGTCGCCTCCCCCATTTACAAACAGCACTTCACCCTTGACGGTGGCCAATGCCTGGAGGACCCCGACGTGAGCATCCCCCATTACGCGGTTCGCGTTGACGGCGATGCGGTGCAAATCAGTCTAAGCGCAGAATAACCCCCTTCATCATGGAAGGGTTAAATACAACAAGATGGGTAAACCACAGATAGTCTCCACCCTGACCGGTCGCATGGCAGCTCCCCCGCTGCCCGGCCGGATTTTTTTCGCCTTTGGAATCCCGGGCTCCCCGGTTTATAATCCCTGCGCATTTTCATTCCTAACCCACTTCTGATAACGGAATTCAGTATGAGCTATTCAAAAATTCCCGCTGGCAAAGAACTGCCCCACGACATTTATGTTGCCATCGAGATTCCTGCTAACAGCAGCCCGATCAAATACGAAATTGATAAAGACACCGATAGCCTGATGGTAGACCGGTTCATGGCTACCCCCATGTTTTACCCTGCTAACTACGGCTATATCCCCAACACATTGTCTGAAGATGGCGATGCGCTGGACGTATTGGTCGTCACCCCTTACCCCGTGGTACCCGGCTCAGTGATCCGTGCGCGTCCCATCGGCATCCTGAACATGAGCGACGAAGCGGGCCAAGACGCCAAATTGCTAGCCGTGCCCCACGATAAGCTGAGCGTGTTGTACAAAGACGTGAAAGAGCCTTCTGACCTTCCACCTCTGCTAATTCAGCAAATCGAACATTTCTTTGAAAACTACAAAGATCTGGAAAAAGGCAAGTGGGTTAAGATTGACGGCTGGGCTGACAGCAAAGCTGCCTTGGCCGAAGTTGAAAAAGCGGCTGCCGCTTACAAAGGCTAAAATCGTCTTGCTTGGCGGGGTCAGAGCTTGGCCCCGCAACGACACAAGCCCTGCCACACACAATCGTTCGGAGATTCCCTCCGACCTCCTCCCTGCTTAACCTCACCCCTGCCTCAACACCTTCCCTGTTAGCTACGCAGCACAGCCCCTCATCTGCAACGCCCTTTAAAGCGCAGCCCTTATGCAACACACAATAGCCCGTATTGGGCACAGCAAATCAAGGTAGGGGGAATAGCTCGCTGCCAACATTCAAGCGCGAAAAAACAAGGGGAAAGAAGCAAAATGGTAAATTGCTGGCGCGCCCGGAACCGGGCGCGCTAGACATAGAACAGCATCATCACCGCTGAATTACAAGGTTTCACTGCTCTGCAGTCACTGGAACAAATTACTAAACCCAAGTTGATCAACTTGCTTACTGAACTTTGGGCATAGCTTCCAGAAGGCGCTGATATAACTTTGAGTTTTTGTGGATAGACTTATGCTTAGCATAGGCATCCACCGCACGCTCCCAAGCATCATCACTGCCATGCGCATTAAGAGAGAAGCTCGTACACACTGTTTTCTTCTCAACCTTAGAGGCAACACCCACCTGAAAAATCGGCGTTAAATTGCCGCTTTTCTCGGTTTTGAGCAGGTAACTAATGCCTCGTACGGTACCGTCTGGCTTAAAGCAACGGTCTTCCTTGGTATCCTCAAGATAACGAAGCTGACGTTCTTCGAGCTCAGCATCCCGCTCTATCGCTTCCTTTTCTATCTGTTTCTTTTGACGCCCTTCCAGTCGCTTCCCGTCCTTTTTCAAGGAGAAATATTCTTGAAACAATTCTCCCGCAACGGTTCTGCGCACCCGGTAGCCGTAAAACGCTCTGTTATCCAGTAATTTAACGCTCACAAGCACCTCTATAATTTTTTGTTAGTTCCAACGCAATATACCATATGTCCATAAATGTGTCTGACGATTTCACCAAGCGGTAGCTTGTTACTACACAAAACTGGAGAAGCGTCACAAAACACGCCTCCGCATACCGCCATCAAGCCTCGTCAATATTCTGATCCATATTTAACGCTGGAAGTTCATTGGTTTCTCGACCAACTTGCTTCGCCGGGACACCTGCCACAGTCGTAAAGGGACCTACGTCACAAAGCACTACACTTCCCGCCGCAATTTTGGCGCCTTCACCCACATTGATTCCGCCCAGTACCTTCGCGCCAGCACTGATCAAAACCCCATCCCCGATGCGAGGATGCCGAAGTCCTCGGCGACTGCCGCAGCCGCCCAATGTTACAGAGTGCAACATCGACACATTGTTCCCCACTACCGCTGTTTCTCCTATAACTAAACCGGTGGCGTGATCAATCATAATGCCACTGCCCAGCGTTGCCGCCGGGTGAATATCGACGTCAAACGCTGTTGCAATGCGGTTTTGCAGGAACAATGCCATTGAGATTCTGCCCTGCTGCCACAACCAGTGGGCGATGCGATAGCCCTGAACCGCCTGAAAGCCCTTAAAGTATAAAAACGGCATACCGTAATGGTCGCAGGCAGGATCCCGATCAAAATGTGCGCAAATATCATCTGCTGCGGCACGAACAATACCCGGATCTGCCGCCATGGCCTCATGAAAGACGTCCCGTACCAACATCGCCGGTACCGAGTCACACCCCAGCTTACCCGCAATTTGAAAACTCAATGCCGCAGGAAAATCCGGATGATTTAGAATACTGGCATGGTAAAAACTCGCCAGCACTGGCTCATTACCACCGTATTGCTGGGCTTCTGTCGTCATTGCTGACCACAACTCTGCCACCGACAAACTCATTTTTTCTCCTGTCTCTAATTCAGACTTAAGGCTGAAGGGCAACCGACAAACAAAACTGCTCCGGGTAGGCCGCAGAGGGCACGGCAATATAACGCTGATAAATTTCCGTCAACCTCGCCAAAATTTGGGGTTTTAAACACACATCGGCTCGATCCAAAGCCTCGGCAAGCACCCCAGGCCGCAAACTGCGCTCATACAAAAACGAGAGTGGCGCATAGCTTAAGTGCCAGCGCTCTGGAGCAATGCCACCACGATCAACATCGTAGGGACGGAAAAACCCCTGCCCCAACCCTGCCTGAAATTGCTCATCCAGCCAGTTGTGCATGGCAGCAAAGGGGCCATCCCCTTCCACCTCCTGCGGCGTTAACTGTACATCGTAATCAGCGGGCACCGCCCCAGCATCGTAAATATCAATATCCGTTCCCCAGTGGTGACGAGACGCTCCCGGCAAAGCCGACCATCGCAGAATAACATCCACTAATTGGGATTCACTTAGTGCCGCGAAGTCCAACACCGCCCCGGCCGAGTCAAGCAACGTTCGCTGGCCACTGGCTTTGGCATTCCAAATGGCCCGCTGGCGATCAAAGTCCCGAAAACCGCTGATAATTTGCATATCAAACCCAGCATCAGCTGCGTTTGACTGCAACGCCCGAAAAGGCGTCACAATCTCTGGATGCACCGGTTTACCCAGCGAAGTGTCCATCAGCTCACTTCGCTGGCCCAGTAACAGCTCAATGGGAATTTCTGATGACGATTTAGACATTGACAGACTACCAAGGGACTTGCACATTCTGGCATCATACTACCCCGTGCAATCCCCGTCTAAGCAGGAATCGTCCCAGTGGAAACACCCGGCAAACGCAAAAAAGTCGCCCTGGCATTAGGTAGTGGCTCGGCAAGAGGTATGGCGCATATTGGCGTGATTCAGCGCTTGCAAGAACTTGGCGTAGGCCCAGACATCATCTGTGGCACCTCTATCGGCGCGCTAATTGGCGGCTGCTACCTCACCGGCAAACTCGACCACTTCAGTGATTGGATTCAACATCTCAGCAACGCCCAAGTATTTCATTATATGAGTGTCAGCCTCTCTGCCACCGGCGGCGTCGCCCATGCCACCCGATTAATGGACTTTTTTGCCCAAGAATACGGCAACCCCGATATAGAATCGTTGCCACTTCCCTTTGCCGCCGTCGCCACCGACTTGTATCGAGGCCGAGAAATCTGGCTTCAGCGAGGACCCCTCTGGAACGCGGTCAGAGCCTCAATCGCCATCCCCGGCGTGCTCACCCCCATCAGCAAAGACGACGACGCCTGGCTGGTAGACGGTGGCTTAGTAAACCCTGTGCCGGTGTCGGTCTGTCGCGCACTGGGCGGCGACATCATCATTGGGGTCGACTTAAACAGCGACATACTGGGGCGACGCAAAGTAATTACCGATGTGGCGGCCCCCACCAATGAAGAAATTGCCGAGGAAGAAGAATCAGAAGAAGACAAAAATATTGACCCAGAAGAAGCGGCCGAACTCTCTGCTTTTGGCCGTTTTACCCAATCCTTAAAAGAAGCCGCCGCTAACTTTCGCAGTGACGAAAACAGTAAACCCGTCGCCCCTGGCACATTAAGCGTAATGATGAGTGCCATTAACATCATGCAAGACCGCATCACCCGGTCGCGACTGGCCGGCGAACCCGCCGACATTATGCTGTGGCCACGACTTGGCCACATCGGCTTGCTGGAATTCAGCAAAGCCCAGGAAGCCATAGAGGAAGGCCGAGACGCGGTGGACAGAATGCTACCAGCGATTCGACACACCTTTGAGCGCGAAGGAGATTTTCGCCTCAGCACAGCGGACATTCCACAAAGCGATGACTGACCAAGCTCCCCAGCGGGTCTTAAATATTGCCGATTTGAATGACCCCGGCAGCCGGGGCTTTAGCCATGCAGGCCGAGCTTATTTTGCGGTGCGCTATCAGGGACAGTTACGGGTATACCGCAACCTCTGCCCCCATCGTCAGATCGGTCTGGATTGGCAGCCTGATGCTTTTTTCGATAGCAGTAACAGTCTCATTCAGTGTGCCAGCCACGGTGCCCTGTTTCTGATCGAAACCGGCGAATGCGTTTCTGGCCCCTGTCAGGGAGAGTATTTAGAGGCTGTCGACTTTGAGCAGCAAGGAGACTGGCTATACCTCCGCGTTTAAACCAAACGGCTTAAACACTCACCGGTAACGCTCTCACCAAACGTATCTGGGTAAGATTAATATCCGCTCCCAGCGCCACCACCTCTAAGCCTTTTGCCACCGCATCCCTTAAAACCTGGGCATAATACGGGTCAATATCTACTGCGGGGGCGACCGATTCAATGCCGCTGTGCAACACCGCAAAGCACAGCACCACGCGATAACCCGCCGCTTTAAGGCGCAATAATTCTTCAATATGACGGGCCGCCCGAGCGCTGACCGCATCGGGAAACTGCCCCACTCCGCCACCACAATGCAAGGTCACTGATTTAACCTCCATAAAACATTGCCACGGATCACTCTTCCCGTTCGCCTCCCCCTCATCTTCAGCCAACGCAAAATCAATACGGCTACCGCTGGGCAACTTCCACTCCCCGCGCCAACGGGTGTACTTGGCCAGCAGGGGGATACTTCCCAGCATCAGTGCTTCCGCCACCAAACGGTTGGCTAAAGCAGAGTGAATACACACGCTATGGCCATCACTGGTTTCGACAATCTCCCAGGTGTAGGGCGTCTTGCGCTTGGGGTTATGACTTTTTGACAGATACACTCGACTGCCCGGCTCCGCACAACCCGTCATTGCACCAGTGTTAGGGCAGTGGACGACTAACTCTTGGCCGTCGTCCAACACCACATCGGCAAGAAATCGTTTGTAACGACGCGTTAAACGCCCACCTATGAGTGGCTCAGGCCATTCCATTCTTTACTCCCACATTGAAACGCCATCAAAACCCGTCGCACCACCGTGTTTTGCCACCTTATGCAAGGCTCAAGGGCTGGCAATCGTGTTATTGTAAGGGGCATAGCCATTAGCCAACACATCCTATTCACCGCTATTTGGAAGCCCATGCTAAAGACTATTTCAATTTTCATCCTGGTTTTTTTCGTCGTTGTTTTTGCGGCTATCAGCACTGCGCTTATTCACCCCAATTTACTCCGGGGTGCAATCAGTTCCGGCGCAGAGCGCTTTGCTGGCCTTGAACTGAATATTGGCGAGCTGCACAGCCACCTCAACCCACTGCGTTTTGAGCTTAAGCAAGTGAGTATTCGCAACCCGGACTGGGGCGACGAAAAACTGCTACAGCTAGACGACTTAAAGCTGCAATTAACCGAACTCCCCTTTGCCGCGGAACCCTTTTGGGACCTTTATGGCAACGGCATCACCATCGTCGTGGCCAGAAATGAGAAAGGTGAACTCAACTGGATCAGCAGTAAATTAGCCAGCGGCGAAACAACGCCCCCCGAACAAACCACCGCACCCCCAGGCAGCCTGCTCCCCTCAGACTTCAACTTCAATGACATCAAGCTCGAAAACGTGAGCTTTACATGGCGCAACGGCGAGCTGGAAGAAACAGTGGTACTGCCCCTCGTAAGCGCCCAGCGGGTCGAAGCGGGCAACGGCAAGTTACGCCTGAATGTAGAATACCGAGAAGAACGCTTTGAAATTGAAAGCAAGGTTGATTTGTTTGATCCCAAAAACGGCATCTTAAATTATCAACTCGGGCTGCAGCACCAAGATGCGCAGCTCAAAACCAAAGGCCGCTTGGTATTAAGCCCCGATCTGAAAGGAAGTGAAATAGACGTGGATTTAGCGGTGCAGGACCTTAGCCGCCTAGCGGCTTTAGCCGAGGCGGAAGCGCCTGTCCTTCCTCCCACCACCGTGACAGCCACACTGGCATTTACACCCGATTATGAAATTCGAGACCTCGCATTAAAAAGCGGTGATAGCGAAATCAATGGTAACGTCACCGTCAGTCAAGGAGACTTTGCAGTCACAGCAGATCTCACCGCCCCCTTTGTCGATATCGACCAGTTATTTCCTGCTAGCACCGAAGAAGAAAGCGAGGACGAAGAAAGTACCGAAGAGGGGCCAATTGACTGGCAGTGGTTAGACAATATCAATCTCGCCCTAAAAGCCAAAATTAACACCCTTAACGCGAGAGGCTGGGCGGTTAGCAATTTAGGCATCGACACCAACATTAAGGAAAAAATCACTGCGGACATCAGCGCTGCAGAAATTAACGAGGCCCAAACTCAACGTCAGTTTAACGATGTTGCGATAAGCGCTAATCTCGACCCGCTATCCACTACCACCCAAGGTGCGGATCTCAGCAGCAAGCTCAAACTGCGCTTAGGGGACATTCAGCTCAACGCCAATGGTCCTTTAAATGTAAATGGTCTGAAGGGCACCGAGTTAACCGTGAAAGGCTCCGCCCCCCAGACCGCCGCCATTTGGCAACTGGCCCAACTGCCCTGGAAAGAGGCGGGGCCACTGGCCATTGAGGCCACTCTCGCTAGCGACGGAGAACGCCATAGTGCCAAGGGCAGCGCCAATATGGGCCAGCAAAAAACCGAGTTCGATTTGCGCTACTTGGACCAAGCTCGACCCCGCTTAGACGGCGAGTTGGAATTGAGCAAGCTGGACTTAGCTTTTATTAACGAGGCCAAACCCCTTGCCGAAGCAGGCGATGAGCCTAAGGCCAACACCTCTAAAAAAGGACCGCTATTTAGTCAGGAACCGATTGCCTTAGATGCCTTAAAGGGGATTGACGCCAAACTGGTGATTACCCTCAACGATATCGACACCGGTTACAACTTGCTTAAACGCGCCAAGCTCAACCCGCAACTCGACAATGGCAAGTTCACCCTGCAAAAAAGCACCCTGCAATTTGACCATGGCGAAGCAAGCATCGCCGCCGAGCTGGATAGCAACGGCAATGAACCCAGCCTAAAAACCAGCTTTAAGCTCAGCAGCGATGACTTTGGTCAATTGGGATTGGATAAAGCCGCCGGTATACGCGGCGGCAACGGTCGCATAGAACTGGAAGCAGACAGCCGCGGCCAAAGCCCGGCAGAGCTGGCCGCCAACCTGAATGCCGATATCAATGCCAAAATCACGGATTTGGAAGCCAAGGGCAATGCCCTCAATCTTATTGGCTCAGACCTACTCACAGAAATGATCAGTAAGCTCAACCCCTTCGCAAAAAAACGGACGATGACAGATATTGAATGCGTCGCTGTGCATTTCTCGGGCAAAAACGGCAAGTTAGTCAGCAATAACGGTATCGCCCTGGAGACCGACGCCACCAAAATTGTCGGCACCGGCAATATCGATTTGGCTGACGAATCACTGTCTTTTGGCGTATCACCCATTGCCCGTAAAGGTGTGGGGATTAATATCGGTGCCGCTGCGGGCTTAGTCCGGCTCGCGGGCAGCTTACAAAAACCCCGTATCGTCGCCGACGCCTCGGGCATGGTCAGCTCGGGGCTGTCTACCGGTGCGGCCATTTACACTGGCGGTCTCTCCCTACTTGCCCAAGGCCTCTACAAACGAGCCATGTATGCGGGTAGCTCCTGCGATGGCTCACTAGAAGAAGTCCCCGAGGTCGAGGAACTACCTGACGAGCTAATCAACCCTCCAGCGCCCCAACCAGGCAATGCCCCATCGGCGTCAGGCCTTACTCAGCCGAATAACGCAGAAGCCGTCACGCCGCAATAATAATTCAGTGTCGGCAAAAACCCCCTGAGCTTTGCGCTGCAGGGGAATAAACTGATTAACCACAAACAGCGCCTGGCCACCGGGGCGCAGTAACGAATAAGCAGCCTTAATAAAGCGATCTGTCAGCTCACCCTCCACCGCAAAACCTTGATGGAAAGGAGGATTGCAAAACAAGGCATCATACTGACCGGTCTCGCCTTCTGCACAATCCGCCAACAAAAATTGCGCCTCAATGCCGTGGTAACGACAATTACCCTCTGCCGCCACAAGTGCCGTGGCATTATTATCGGTCAAGAGCCAGTTGGCGTCAGGCAAGCGTTGATGTGCCATCACCGCCAAATAACCATAGCCACAACCCAAATCGACGCAGCTTTGTGGCGGTGACGCGAAATGCTCTAAAAACCTGTCCAAATTCTGGATTAATAGCGCACTCCCCTGATCCAGCTTCTGCCAACCAAATATACCCGGCTTGCTATAAAAGCGCGGCGCCTCGGCTATAGGTCGCAGCACTTCATAATCTTGATCTGGCAAAAACTCACCCAGCACAGCGCCCTTATAAATATGAGCCACATAAACCCCGCCCGCCCGTTTTTCAACTCGGCTGTCACCAGCCAATAAGCGGGCAGCTTTGTCGGCATAGGTTTTCAAGCCATCGTTTTTATAGCCCACCAGCAGCAATACGCCGCCCTCTTTAAGGTGTGTAGCCGCTTGATTGATCAAGTAATGGACCAAGGCTTTTTCTTTAGAAACCCGGTAGCAAATAGATTTGGGAGGGCAGCCAAACAGCGAAAAATCACCGAGCTCAACCGCATAGCCTTGCTGTTCAAATAACTTGGCGGTATCACTGCGATTGCTAAATACCTGCCACTCCCCACTCACCGTTGGGGGGAGATCATCTTGCTCCCCGGCAAACCACCAAGCCGGGGTTTCCAGTTCGGCAAGCCGGGCATACAGCTCTTGTTGTGCTACATCAGCCATGATTCACGCTTTTTATTTCCGCTTCGCTCAAAGCGCGGTATTGCCCTTCAGCCAAGCTTTCATCCAATTCGACATCACCAATGGCTTCTCTATGCAGTAAGGTCACCGCATTGCCCTCCGCGGCAAACATGCGCTTAACTTGATGGTATCGCCCTTCTTTAAGTCGCAACAAAGCACGCCGTGGTGCCAGTATTTCCAATTCTGCAGGCAGTGTTCGAGCTTTATCATCTTTCAAAAAAACACCCCGAGCAAAATGCTCAATGCATTTTTCTGAAATCACTTCAGCAACTTCAACATAATAGCGTTTCCAGCAATCTCGCTGAGGTGAAGTAATTGCATGAGACCACTGTCCATCATCCGTCAGTAAAACCAAACCGGTGGTATCAACGTCTAATCTTCCCGCCGCATGCAGCCGTTCGGGGTTATCCTCATCCAATAAATCCAAGACCGTAAGGTGACGGCGATCCTTAGCCGCACAGACATAGCCTTGCGGTTTATTCAGCATAAAATATCGTGGCCCAGCCTGCCGCAAAACCTGGCCCTGCAAACACACATCACTATTATTGTTTATCGCATAGCCCACATTGCTAACTGTCTCTCCATCAACGGTCACCTCCCCGTCTTTGATCAGACGCTTGGCCTCGCTGCGAGAGTAATCAGTTACCGTCGCCAAATAGCGATCTAAACGCATGGATTGCGATTGTTTGCTCAACAGTAAACCCTCAATAAAATAGTATTTTCTGTCATGCAACGACTTCCAACAAGCATAAAAAAGGGGCCAAAAGAGGCCCCTTTTTTATCAGCCGCTAACAGCGACCAAACGTTTACTCCGCTTTAGCGTCGGCATTTGCTTCAACATTGACGTTAATACCCATATTGGTCAGGCCTTTAACGGTTTCGCGGGTTTCACTTACTTTTTTCTTGGCATCGGCTTTTGCTTCAGCTCGGGCTTCTGCACGGGCCTCAGCTTTAGCAGCGCGCTCCTCTGCTTTGGCTTCTGCTTTAGCAGCACGTTCTGCTTTACGCTCTGCAGCAGCAGCTTCCATTTCAGCACGCTTAGCTTCAATTTCTGCTTTTTTCACCTCAGCTTTCGCATCAACCTTGGCTTTCATTTCTTCGGCAGATGCCTGGCTGTCTGCTATTGCTTTGTCTGCCTTGGCAGGTGCATCGCTTTTGACTTCAGCCTTGGCTTCTACTTTCGTTTCGCTAGAACCGCCAAATAGTTTGCTGAAAAAGCCACCTTCATCCGCGCTTGCAACACCCGTTACACTTACCAGAATAGCTGCGGCTAAAACTTGTTTGCTTGTGCTTGTCATCGGTTTACATTCCTTATTGATTTTTACCACGCCTAAAAGACGATCATTGAAAAAAGTCGGGTTCAATAGCGGGTAAGCTGACATCCAACGATTCCGTCGTTGTTGGTCAGGCTAGCCACAAAACCTATTACTGGTCAGAAGCTTCTGTATTAACGCTGGCGTTCACCTTAACATCTGTCGCGGCTTTCATAGCGGCTTTTTTCTCTGCCATCGCTTCACGCTTGCCTTCCGCCTTGTCTTTCATTTCCTGGCGGCGAGCCTCAGCAGCAGCTTTCTTTTCTTCTGCTTTGGCCTTCATTTCTTTACGACGGGCCTCTGCGGCGGCTTTCTTTTCTTCCGCTTTGGCTTTCATTTCTTTACGACGGGCTTCTGCCGCAGCCTTTCTTTCTTCTGCTGAAGCTTTCATTTCAGCTTTTCGTTCTTCCGCAGCGGCTTTTGTCTCTGCAGAAGATTCTTTCAAGTCGCTGGCAGCATCCATATTACCGTCTGCCTTTAGCTCTCCACCCATGGTGCTGCCGCCATCGGCTGCACTGCCACCAATGCCAATATTGCCAGTCAAGCTGCCACCGGCAGCAAAGACGGTGCTACTGCTCAGTAATGCGGCGATCGCTAAAGCGCTTTTATAATTCATGGTATTCTCCCGTTTGATTTCGTACTTTTTATTGTAGGCAGACATTCTGCGCTAACAAGGCTTGACTGCACAACAATTTCACAGCAAGAAATTCACAGCAGTCAGCTGCCATTCAGCTTGGTCTTAATGCTCCCGAGTAGACCGGAAGTTAACTTCAGGATAACGCTCTTCTGTTAAAGACAAATTAACCCGAGTAGGGGCTAAATACGTCAGATGACCGCCGCCATCAATCGCCAAATTGTCCGAGCACTTACGCTTAAATTCTTCAAACTTTTTAGGGTCGTCGCAATCAACCCAGCGGGCAGTGTAGACACTAATCGGCTCGTACAAAGCTTCAACTTTATATTCATCTTTCAGGCGGTAAGCCACTACATCAAACTGCAGCACCCCAACAGCCCCCACAATTAAATCGCTGTTGCGTTGGGGCATAAATACCTGAGTGGAGCCCTCTTCCGAAAGCTGTTGCAAGCCTCGCTGCAACTGCTTGGATTTAAGCGGATCTTTCAAGCGAATACGACGAAACAACTCCGGTGCAAAATGCGGTACGCCGGTAAATTTCAGCTCTTCACCTTCGGTGAAGGTATCGCCAATCTGGATAGTACCGTGATTGTGCAGGCCAATGATGTCACCCGACACCGCTTCGTCCAACAGCGCCCGGTCACCCGCCAAAAAACTCACCGCGTCCGCGATCTTTACATCTTTACCCAAGCGCACGTGGCGCATCTTCATGCCCTTGCGGTAAGTGCCTGAACAAATACGCATAAAGGCAATACGGTCCCGGTGTTTGGGATCCATATTGGCCTGAATTTTAAAAATAAAACCGCTAAACCCGTCTTCCACAGCCTCGACTTGGCGGCTTTCGCCATCTTTCTCTACCGCTTCCCGAGCCAGTGGTGCTGGTGCCCACTCCACAAAATCATCCAGCATTTCTCTAACGCCAAAGTTGGCCAATGCGGTACCAAAAAACACCGGTGTTTGTTGACCGGCGAGATAGTCCTCCAGAGAGAAGGTATGGCTGGCACCCCGCACCAATTCAATCTCTTCTAGGTAATCCTCATACTCATCTCCCATTAGCGCCTTAGCTTCGTCACTCTCCAAACCCTGAATACGAATATCCTCTGCCACCACTTTGCCTTTACCGGTTTCAAAGACGTGGATGGTATCGGTGTATAAGTTGTAAACGCCTTTAAAGTCCCGGCCCATGCCCATCGGCCAGTTAATGGGTGCGGCAGCAATGCCCAGTACACTCTCAACTTCATCTAGCAGGTCAATGGGATCTCGAATATCCCGATCCATCTTGTTCACAAAGCCAATAATCGGTGTATCCCGGAGCCGACAAACCCCCATCAGCTTAATGGTGCGGGCCTCAACGCCTTTAGCACCGTCAATGACCATCAAGGCTGAGTCTACCGCCGTCAGGGTGCGGTAGGTGTCTTCAGAAAAGTCCTCATGCCCCGGCGTATCCAGCAGGTTTACCACCCGATCTTTGTAGGGGAACTGCATGACCGAGGACGTCACCGAGATGCCCCGCTCCTTCTCAAGACTCATCCAGTCAGAAGTGGCCGATTTGTCGTTCTTCTTGCCCTTGACGGTACCGGCAACCTGAATAAGCTTACCCAGCAGGATCAGCTTTTCAGTAATGGTTGTTTTACCCGCATCCGGGTGGGAGATAATCGCAAAGGTGCGGCGTTTGGCGATTTCATGGTTGGCGGGCTGTGACATGGGCTTGGTCTTTCTCGCAGAACTTTTACTGGGCGAAGCGGCTATCAGCCGATTCAGGGCGAGGCGCGATTCTAAGCTAAATCGCGACATTTTTCATCGCCCGGAAACACCGGGAACCTCTGCCGCAACATTGACGTCGAAGCTCAGTCGTACATTCCCCCAGCAATTTGAGAGGCTCAGGACACAACGCATGGATGGCAAGCCGCAACAATCATCACAAAACACAAGAGGCCGCCACTGGCGCTTATGGCTGATGGTTGCGGGATTTGTGGCCATAACCAGCTTGGGCCTGCTCAGTGTTTATCACCTGTTTGCCGAGCAGTCGCTGCGCTTTGATGCCCGCCTGTTACAGCCCCCTATTATTATATTAACCTCACTATTATTGCTGCTCTACTTCTGTGCAGATGGCTTGCGTCTTTATTACTGTTTAAAAGCACTGGGCTACCCACTGCCTTTGCCGCTGATTTTTAAGCTGGTGTTTATCAATTTATTTTTCTCCAACATTACGCCAATGGCCACGGGGGGCGGCCTGGCCCAAGTGTGGTATTTGCAACGCGCGGGAGTGCCGATAAGCCGGGCCAGCGCCGCAACCGGTATCAGAACCTTGCTGGCCGTGGTGATGATATTTTCACTGGCACCGGCATATTTGCTACTTCAAGACCAATTCGATCAACAAAGTCTGATCAACAAATTTGGGCCGGCACTGGCAGTATTCACTCTGATCTATATTGTTGGCTTGTTAATCGTGGTGCTTCGCAGCCGCTGGTTGATTGCCCCAGCCTCTAGCGCGTTGCATCAATTTCGCCGTCGCCAATGGCTCAGCAAAAGTCGCCACCAGCGACTGCAATTTAGCCTGCGCCGAGGAATACTGCGTTTTTCCCGCAGTTTTGTCGATTTTGCTCAAGGCAGGCGATCAGATGCGGCCTTGGCGGTATTTTGGACCGCCGTGTTTTTACTCAGCCTGTTTAGCATCCCTGCCCTGCTGATTTATGCGCTCGATTACAGCATCCCTTATTTAAACAGCGTTGGTATTGCCCTGCTTACCACCTTTGTTATGTATTTTGCCCCCACCCCCGGCGCGTCGGGAATTTCCGAGGGAGTGTTGGCTGGCTTCTTCCAAAACTTACTCACCCCAGAACATCTTATTCTTGTGGTCATTGCTTGGCGCTTCCTCAGCATTTATCTGGGCATGTTAATTGGTCTGGTCCTGCTGCAGAAGGAACTGGGCAAAGGAGGCCGTCATGGCGCCTCGTAAGCCCCTTAAACTGCTGTTCTATGTCAACGTACTGATTGTCGTGTTGCTGCTGTCCTACAAATTTTATTTAAACTTGATGTTGCCTGACTTTCAGTCGGAACACAGCAAGCAGCTCCAAGCGATTCACCAGCGACTCGGCGACAGCGATCACTTCAGCTTCGCGGTCATCGGCAATATCAACAACTCTGTGGGCATCTTTGAAAAACGCATTATTCCTGCCTTAAACCACAGCGATATCGACTTTATGATATCCGCAGGCAATGCCGTCAGCAGCGGTGGCGAAGATAAATACCGTGCCTTACAAGGCAGCCTCAATCATTTGCAGCGACCGTACCTTTTAAATTTTGGTGAAAACGAATACGACGATTTTGGTAGTTACCGCTTTTATGAGCACTTCGGCCCCCATTTTTTTGATTTTCATATTGCTGACAGTCACTTTATCTTTTTGGATAGCACAGGCAAAACGCCCTGGCAGTGGCAGCGCCTGTGGCTAGAGGATTTACTGAAAAACGACAAAGCCGAGCACCGCTTTTTGTTTGTTGGTCATCCCTTGCTAAAACCCGACAATCCACCATTATTCGACAACAGTGAAAACTACCTACAACCAAAAGCATTTCGAGAAGCACTATTGGGTTTAATTAAAAAACACCACATCGACGCCGTCTTCTCCTCGAATCTCCCCATGCTGGATAAACAACGCATTGGTGACACACGCGTTTTTAATACCGGAGGCGGTGGGGGCCTGGTCATGAATACCGACTCCAGCTTTTACCATTACTTACATGTTAGCGTTGCCCCAGACAAGGTCAGCATCAACGTTGAAGAAATGGCTATTGGTCAGCACGCGGCGTTTAAGCAATTAGAAAGCCTCTGGCTTGCCATTTACTCACTGTTTTATGTTGGGTTTTTAAACTTTATTCTTATCGTTAGCGCACTGACCGTAGCGGCAATAAAACTTCATCACCTTGTATTCGTCGATAAGGATTACTACCCCAACTACGATTTAAATCCCGAACCCTGGCTAAAAAAGCCTTTGCGCATTGCCATGTTCAGCAACAATTACCTACCCTTTATTGGCGGCGTACCACTGTCGATCCAACGGCTAAAGGACGGGCTGACAGCACTAGGCAATACGGTATGGCTGGCAGTGCCTCGCTACCCAAACCACAAACCAGCAGAAACTGACGTACTGCGAGTACCGAGCTTAATCACCATGGGCCAGCGGGCAGAGTTTCGGCTTGCTAATATTTTTCTGTGGCGCACGGTAAAACAGCTTCGCCAATTCAAGCCCGATATTATTCATGTTCACCATCCTTTTTGGCTGGGTTCACTGGGGCTTTTTCTGGCCCGACGGTTGAATATTCCCGCCGTTTATACCTACCACACACGACTAGAGCACTATGCACACTTTGTCCCGCTACCCGGCGCGCTGTTTCGCAATTTAATTTCGCATGCCTTAATTAAACGTTTTGCCAACAAATGTGATGCGGTCATTGTCCCCACCTATTCCGCCGAAGAGTATCTGCGCATGATTGGCGTTAGAGTCGCTATTTTTGTGCAACCCACAGGTATTAATTACCACGCCTTCCAAACTGAGCGCAGTGAATCCAGCCAGCTTTTGCGGGATCAATACGGCATTCGCAACCACAGCGTATTAATCAGTGTTTCGCGTCTATCTAATGAGAAAAATATCGACTTTATGATCGACGCATTAGCCGAGCTAAAGCGCAAAAATAGCACGCCCTTTAAAATGCTAATGATCGGCGACGGTCATCAACGTCAGCGTCTACAAGCAAAAATCGATCAACTCCACTTAAGCGACAACATTATTTTGACCGGCCCAGTTCCCCCGGAAGAAATGGCGCTGCACTACAGCCTTGGTGATATTTTTGTGTTTGCGTCAAAATCCGAAACCCAAGGTATGGTAATTCTTGAAGCCATGGCCGCCGGGCTGCCGGTGGTTGCCGTGCGCTCCAGCGGTATCGACGATGTTGTGCAAGAAGGTAAAAGTGGATTTAAAACGCTGGAGAATCGTCACCACTGGCTACAAGCCCTACAAAAACTGATAGAAGACCCACAACAGCGCCAAGCATTTTCAGAATACGCCAAAACCTTCTCCAGCCAATATTCTGTCAACAATGTTGCTAGCAATGTGAAAGGCATTTACGCCTCAATTCTCGCCCAACGCCAGCAGCAAGCGCAAAAATCTACGCGTCCAAGGGCTTAAAAGACCCATGAAAGCCCCATGGAGGCGGAATAATCACGGCCATAACGCTGGTTCCCTAAAGATGATTCCAGTAAGCTGCAGCGCCCGCCAGCCTTGGCGGGCCGCAATTTGAGATGAATTTATGAGTTTTGCCGCTTTGGGCCTTTCTGAGCCCATCACCCGCGCTGTTACTGAACTGAAATACGATACACCGTCACCCATTCAGGAACAGGCCATTCCCGCCATTATCCAAGGTCGGGATGTTATGGCCGCAGCGCAAACCGGCACGGGTAAAACCGCCGGTTTTACCCTGCCGTTGCTTGAACGCCTGGCCCAAGGTGCGCCAGCAGGCCCCAATCAAGCCCGCGCTCTTATCTTGACGCCAACCCGTGAGCTAGCAGCTCAGGTAGCTCAAAGTGTTGATGTGTATAGTAAATATCTTCGCCTGCGCTCCACTGTCGTATTTGGCGGCGTCAAAATTAATCCGCAGATGATGGCGCTTCGCAAGGGCGCGGATATATTGGTCGCCACACCTGGTCGGCTGCTAGATCTTTATCAGCAACGGGCCGTCCGTTTTGATCACTTAGAAGTACTGGTGCTAGACGAAGCCGATCGCATGCTGGATATGGGCTTTATTCATGACATCCGCAAAATTCTTGCGGCGCTGCCAGCCCGTCGCCAAAACCTGATGTTCTCGGCCACCTTCTCAAACGATATTCGCCAGCTTGCGAAAGGCTTGGTCAACAATCCGATAGAAGTGTCTGTCAGCCCTCGCAACACCACGGCAGAAACCGTTGAGCAGTGGATTGTGCCCGTAGACAAAAAGCGCAAATCTGCATTGCTTTGCCAGCTGGTAAAAGATGAAAACTGGCAGCAGGTACTGGTGTTTTCACGCACCAAGCACGGTGCCAACAAACTTACCAAGCAACTTGATGCCGCCGGTATTCCCGCCGCCGCCATTCACGGCAATAAAAGCCAAGGCGCGAGAACCAAAGCACTAAGCGAATTTAAAGCGAATAAAATTCAGGTGTTGGTCGCTACCGATATTGCCGCCCGCGGCTTGGATATTAGCCAACTACCTCAGGTGGTTAACTTTGACTTACCCAACGTGCCAGAAGACTATGTTCACCGTATTGGCCGCACCGGCCGGGCGGGCGCCAGTGGTCATGCCGTTTCACTGGTCAGTGCCGACGAATACGAGCACCTCTGCTCGATAGAGCGACTGATTAAACAAAGCCTGGAACGCAGAGAAGTAGAGGGCTTTGAACCCGAGCACAGCCTGCCAACGGGCCGCCCGGTAAAAGCCCCCAGCGCGCCCAAAGCCAAACCTCGCCGCCCCCGTGGCAATGGCGGTGCAGGTGGACAAAAAACCGGCGGCGGTAGAAGTGATGGTCAACCCCGCAGCAATCGCGCTGGCAAACCCGGTGCGGGACGGAGCAATAACAGCAGTCCGCGGCAAAACAGATCAGGAAACCGCTAAGTCAGCTGCCAGACAAGCTGGCAACTGAGCAAAATCAGCGTTTGAGCCCGTTAACGAATTTTGCGGGCTCTAAACGATCTTCCCTTCAGCTTACCCTGGGTAAGTTTGCGCAAGGCCTCAGCACCCTCTCTGCGACGCACCGCCACATACGCGCAATTATCAAAGACATGGATTTTACCCACGTCGTCACCCTTGATATCGCCGCCTGCGGTTAACGCGCCGACAATATCGCCGGGGCGAAGCTTTTGCTTACGGCCACCATCCACCTGCAAACACACCATGGGCGGCGCATACGCATTGCCGTCTACATCAGAGGGCAGCGGTAAAAACTCAAGCGTGACACCTTGACCAGTCAGGGCCTCAAGACGGGTAATTTTTTGGGTCTCTCTATCGCCAACCAAGCTACAAGCAAGGCCACTCGCACCTGCACGGCCCGTTCGACCTATGCGGTGAATATGCACTTCTGGGTCGCGAGCAAGGTGATAGTTAAATACCGCATCAAGGGCATCAATATCCAAGCCCCTTGCCGCCACATCGGTGGCGACCAAGACCGAGGCACTTTTGTTAGCAAAGCGGGTTAATATTTGCTCACGGAGCTTCTGATCAAGCTCGCCATGCAAGGCCAAGGCGCTAAAACCAGCTTCTCGCAATGACACGGCAAGCTCATCAGTCTCTTTGCGGGTACTGCAAAATACCACCGCCGACCCCGGACGATATTTCAACAACAATAACTGCAGCGCTTCTTGACGCTGTTCATTGCTACTGACTTTATAAAAATGCTGCTCAATGGTTTTGTTGCTGTGCTGGTCGGTAACGGTGATGCGTGCAGGAGAACGCATAATACCTTCACTTAGCGCTTCTATCTGCTCGGGAAATGTCGCGCTAAACAACAGGGTTTGACGAAGGCTGGGTAGCTTTTTACAGATGGATTCCAGTGCGGGCTGAAAGCCCATTTCCAGCATTCGATCCGCTTCATCCAATACAAAGGTATTGAGCCGGTCAGCCTTGAGACTGCCTTTACGCAAATGCTCTTCAACCCGGCCCGGTGTGCCAACGATAATATGCGCGCCATGCTCCAATGAACCCAGCTGAGGACCAAAGGGGGAGCCGCCACAGAGTGTTAGCACTTTGATGTTGTGAATGGCCCTCGCCAAGCGCCGTATCTCTTTGGCCACCTGATCGGCCAACTCCCGCGTGGGGCAGAGAATAAGTGCCTGAGCGGCAAATTGCTTGACCTCCAGCTTCTGCAATATCCCCAAACCAAATGCGGCGGTTTTACCTGAACCGGTTTTACTCTGCGCAATCACATCTTTGCCCGCAAGAATCTTTGGCAAACTTTGGGCTTGTATGGCCGTCATGTTGGCGTAGCCCAAATCCGCAAGATTGCTCAGCAAGGCAGGATGTAGTGGCAGGGATGAGAAGGATTGGTCAGTCACAACAGATACTCGGAGATGGGTGATAGCGACTAGCCGCCGGGCTAGAACAGAATGTTACTAAACCATATTGACAGCTTCGCTCTTTCAGGCCCTTATTTTCAAGATCAAAAAGCAGGACCAACAAAAAAGGGCAAGACCAATGGCCTTGCCCTTTTCGATTTTTACGCTGCTTCAGATTAGCAGCGACATCGTCTTATACAGCGACGATGTTCTCAGCTTGAGGACCTTTTTGGCCTTGAGTTACAGTGAACTCAACGCGCTGGCCTTCAACCAGAGTTTTAAAACCACTGCCAGAGATTGCGCTGTAGTGAGCGAATACGTCTGGACCAGACTCCTGCTCGATGAAGCCGAAACCTTTAGACTCGTTAAACCATTTAACAGTACCAGTTGCCATAATCTTAATATCCAAAATCATTCAATTGTAATGCCTTTCGGCGGTTTGCGCTGAAGAAGTGTTTCTATTACTTATGAAGATCAGGACGAAGACTACTGGAGGAACGTCAAAATAGTTTGCATAAATATAGGACTTACTTTCAAGCACTGGCAGTATACCCCCCCCTTAGAGCCTGTCAATCACTTTCACTCGCCTATATCGCTGACGCGTGCAAATACCTATAAATCTTCTATGGCACGCATTCCCGCTTCGCACCCGTCCAGATATGCCTCGCCAAACAAGTTGAAATGGTTGAGGTAGTGATAGAAATTGTAGATGGGCCGCTTGATGGCGTAGTGCTCACTCCGGGGATATTCGTCGTCATACGCCTGGTAGAAGCTGGAATGAAAACCGCCAAACATTTCACTCATGGCCAAATCCACCTCCCGGTCGCCGCAATACACCGCCGGGTCAATCAACCAAACCCGGCCATCATCACCACAGAGGTAATTACCCGACCACAAGTCGCCGTGAACCAGGCTGGCGTGCCCGCAGTGGCTATTGAGAAACGCCACCAGCCGGGACTCACAGGCGACAAGGCGTTGCTGAAACCGGTCTCGCAGGCGGGCATCATTAATCAGCGACATTTGATACCTCAAGCGCTGCGCCACGAAAAACTCGCCCCAGTGATCGCTGACGGTATTTGCCTGAGGATTTAGACCAATGTAGTTATCCCGCTGCCAGCCATAGCGCGTCTGTCGTTTGCGGTGCATGACAGCCAGCCCCTTACCCAATATGGCCATTTGCTTAGGAAGACAGCGCCCAGCGGTAATCTCAGTCAACGCCATTTGGCAGCTATCAACTGAGAATACTGTCGGTACTGAAATATCGGTTTCTGCCGTTGCCGCCGCCAATACCGATAGCCCCTCGGCCTCGCAGAATAAGGCGTCGCTAAAACGGCTATTATTTCGCTTTAAAAACATCGCTATTGCATCACATGCTCAAAAATGCAGCTTGTCATTGAAACAACACGATGCCAAATCAGATATTGATCAAATCATTAAACGTTCGTTTCATCATTGACGGCGTTGTCCCTGTCCAACGCTTAAACGCGCGACGAAAATTGCTGCTGTCATGAAAGTAAAGCAGCTCAGAAATGTCATCAATGGACTTACTATTTAACAGCAATTCTACCAACGCCCGCTCCCGTTGATTAGCATCCACCAATGACTGAAAAGACACCCCGTGCTCCTTCAGTCGTCGCTTCAGGGTTGCCGGGCTGGTATGCAAGCGATCGGCACAAGCCGATAAATCAGGCATTGCCCCAAGCGCAGGCTGTAGCAGCTCGCCCATCACATCCAACAAGAATCGCTGATTTCCCTGAACGCGCCGACACTCCTCTTGTACAAAACCCTGTCGAAGCGATTCAATACCGGGCTTGGCGGTATCTACCTCCAAAACCAAACCATCAAACGGCGCTGAAAATTGTGGGGCCAAACCTAAATGCGACAAATACTGCTCTTCAGGATAACGCCCCTCCCCGGTCACAAATACATCGGCAACCCGAAGGTCTTGTCGCCGCTTTAAGGCATGACACAGCGCCGTGGTAACGGCAGTACCGTGAATAGGATCAAGGCTGACTCTGGCAGCAGAACTCAGCAATAGCAGCCCACGCTTGGCAGAGCATGGAATGTATCGACACTTTATTCCCGCCGCCGCCAGCAAACTGAATTGCTGTATCGCTTCCGGAACGGCTATGCCCGTCACGCATTGTAAATAGCCATGCAGGGGGCCAAAGCCATGATTGGCTAGCACATGTCCTAACTGAAAAGGAAAATCCTCCCCCGACCATTCGCTATTGGCATTGTGCAGCAAGCGTTGAAACTGCAAGGCGCTAATCCGCCGACCGATTAAGGGCAGGTCATCAAGAAACAATCCAGTACCCGGCAGCACCTTGTTGAGATTAACCCCTCTGGCGCGACACAGATCCAATACCGTAAGGGGCTGCAACCACGCGGGAATAAGCTCCTGGTGAGCGCCCAGCACATCGCCGCGCATCAGCCCTGTTTCTCTTGTTGAAGCTGAAGAGAGGCCCGTTTAAGCAAGCTGGTGGCATCATCATCCACATTGGGCCGGGTAATATTCAGCCGCACGCCAATCTCGGGTTGTGCGCCAGTTTCCTGACACAGCGCCAAACTCACAGATTGGCTTAACAAGGCATCCAGCGCAGGCCTCAGACTCTTTTCCAACTGAGCTTGCCGACACAGCACCACAAAGCAGTCACCAGCATAGCGACACACCAGGGAGTCGCTAGGCACCGCCGCCACCAAGGTGTGAGCAACCCGATTCAAAATAGCGTCACCCGCAGCAAAACCGTAGCGGCGGTTTATGGCATCAAAATTCTGTAAATCGATCATCCATACCGAAAACGGAGCGGGCTGCTGCAGAGCCAAACGAATAGCATCTCGACAGTAGCTGGCATTATAGAGGTCGGTCACCAGGTCAATATGACGGTGATCTCGGTAGTTTGCTTCTCGCCGGTGCTGCTGACGACCCAGCACTCGCTGCTCCTGACTCAGCGTTAATATCGAAAAGCTGATCACCACCACGGCCAAAGGCGTCACTACCGACTCAAGCTGGCCTCCCCACCCGGCATCGCCAAGGTGGATAAACTCATCCAAGGCGTCCAGATAAAAGCCAATGGATAGCAGAGAAAACCCCAACATTAAAAAATAACTAACGGGGCCAGGGGGCCGCCAGAGCAACGAGAAATACAGCCACGACAATGCCGCGGCCACCACCAAACCCTCGCCCGCCACATCCAGCCAATCGATCTCTGCCCATGTTTTTATGTCACCGGAAAAACACGCAATCAAGCCGATCAACACAAACAACACCGCCAAGCCAAACAAGCAGCGCTGATGCAGGGCAGCGGCCTTTATTGACATATAGCGGGGGTCCGAACAGCTCAGCGAATCTCTTGTTCTCATGGGTGGCGATCTTTTCTTCAGTTAAATTTATGGGGCGATTTTTTATCCTTGGCAAAAAATGCCCAAAAACATCCCCAAAGTGTAGGCAGGCTATGTTTCAAATAAAGGTCATATCAGCTCACAAAGCGGCTGACACCACTTAAAAGCCCTGTTTTCCAGCCGTCTTGCTGACCACTGTCAACGAACGGTCACATCTCTGCATTAGCTTGCTGCGGTAATCCAACCGGCATACCGTTAGCAGGCCCCAATATGAACTTAATCAAAAAACCCCACAGAACCGCCTTACAACTCGCAGCCTCGTCATTGCTCATTATCGGTCTAAGTCCAAATGGCTTGGCCGCTGATAACCCCACTACTGAAAACAAAGCCACCCCTGAGTCAGTGCATGTCATCGCCAAACGAGTGGTGCGCCGCAATCATGTGAACAGCCCTGCACCCAAACTGGTTTACGACAGCGCGTTTTTTCAACGCTTTGAACCTATCTCGGTAGGCGATATGCTCAAGCGGGTTCCCGGTGTCAGCTTTACCAGTGATGTCGGCGAATACGATTTACCCCGTCTGCGGGGCCTGGACTCAAAATATACCCAGGTGCTGATTAACGGTCGCCGTTTGCCCGGCGAAGAAAACAGTGGCGCGATTGCCGTTGACCGGATTCCGGCAGAAATGGTGGAGAAAATTGAAATTATTCGCAGCCCCAGCAGTGATATTGCCAGCCAAGGTATTGGCGGCACATTGAATATCATTCTGAAAGAAGGCGCGAAATACCAAGGTGGTGTATGGCGTGTTGGCGCGGTCCATATGGACGAAACCGATGGCAGCGGTTTTATTGGTTTTACCGGCGTAGAGGGCAACACCGAATATAGTCTCTCAGCCAATATTCAAGAGCGCTACAACCCCAAAGAAAAAATCTCCAGCGCCGTAGAAGAAAACGAGCGAGAAGACACCGTCGAATCAGATACCCGAGACAGTCGAGATGCTTCACTGGCCGGGGATATCAGCTTTAAGATTGCAGAGGGCCAAAAGCTCAGTTTTAATCTTTTTTATGTCGACACCGAAAGAGAAGAGGTCGAAAAAGTCCTGGTCTCAGCCTTTGAGCGTGACGATGCGAACAGTCCATTTAACCTTGACGAACAGAGCAACGAATACCAGCTGGAAGAAATCGAGCAAAAAAATATTAACGTCGGTAGCGAATACCAGATAGAAACCGGCAGTGGCACCCTGACTTTATACGTCAGCAGCAACCAATTTACCGAAGATAAAACCGAAACCAACAGCGAGTCAGACATCGGTGAGCCCCTGGAGCTGGATGAACGGGAAATTATTGATATCGACGATAGCGAACAGCGCTATGGCGTAAAATGGGAGTTCGGCCAAGGCAAATTAGAAACCAAACTTGGCGCAGAGCTTTCTACAAAAGAAAGAGAATTTTCTTCCGTCGTATTCAATGACGAAGGCGAGCTGGACGACGAGAACGATGACTTTGCCGACTTTGACGCCACCACAGACGGGATCGATATCTTTGCTACCAGCCGCTGGAGCTTAAGCGAAAAATTTGAAACGGAAATTGGGGTTCGCGGTGAATTTCGTAAACAAGATATTCGCGGTGCCAATTTTGATGGCTCGGTTTCTCGCAGTGATGAAGAAGAACTGCAGTGGAGCCCCAGCGCGCATTTGCGCTGGCACCTAAGTGAGCAAAATCAAGCGAGATTGAGCATTGCCAGAACGGTGCGTTACCCTGAATTTGACCAGCTCAACCCCGTCACTCTCACCATAGACGACGAAAAATTTCAGGGTAATCCCCAGCTTGATCCAGAGACCGCATGGGGTGTCGACCTGGGCTTTGATCATTTTATTGGCGACAAGGGTGTAATGGGACTCAATGTTTTTTATCGCAGAATTGATGATCTAATTGAACTAACCCAGCAAGAGATTAGTTCGGGCGGAACGGAGTTTGACTTGATTCGCGCCATCAACAATAACAATCGCGGCCGCATCACCGGCATTGAGTTTGATGCCAGTAGCCCCATGACCTTGCTAGCACTGCCTAATATGCAAGGTTTTCTCAATATCAGCTATTTGGACTCCGAGATAGAAGATGCCTTTCTTGAGGGCGTAGAACGGCGGTTTAGCGGCCAAGCCAAGTATGTTTTCAATATTGGCTTTGAACACGAATTGCCCAACGTCAATATGAGCTACGGCATGAGCTACCAGCGCCAAGGCGACAGCGAAGAATTTGAAGGCGGTGAAGTAAATCGAATTAGCTACGATGGCAACCTGGAGCTGTTTATCGAAAAACGTTTTGCCAATGGCGACTACGTATTGCGCTTATCGGGTCAAAATTTACTGGACGCCGAAAAACGCGAACGCATTCGTGAGTACGATGACGGCGACGCTTACCGCGCTGGCGAGCCTGCAAGCAGCGAGACCGAAGTAGAAGAAACCAGTCCCGCCATCATCCTGACGCTCCGAGGCCGTTTTTAAGCCAAGGTAATTAACTGACCAGGGCTGCCAATGGCATCGGCGGCCCATCAATCACCAAAACGAATAGAGCTGCAACCATGAATAAACACCTTACTGGCTATATTGCCATCGCACTGAGTTTGGGTCTGAGTGCCTGCGGAACAAATACCTTAAACAACTCTAAGCAAGACGTATCCCGCTTTGATTTTGATGACAAACAAATCATTATGATTAGCCCCAGCGGTGACAAAACGCCAGTTTGGCGTAGCGACACCGAGATTGAAGCACTGGCTCAAAGCGGTAGCACTTTAATGTGGGGGCAGGGAGAATCGCCGGAGCTATGGAAGGGTAAGCCCTCTCAAGGCCTCGTTAACGGCGTGAAACTTGCCAGCCTAGACCATGACATCGACGCCATTTGTTTTGCACCCATAGAAAAAGGCGTCGAGGATGTGTTTATCAGCGATGGCGATGGTCGAATTTTTCATTATTGGTTACGTGATAAAGCAAGCCCCGCACTTATCCCCGTCAGGCAACTGAACAGCAATCCGGATATTAAATCCTGCGTGCTGAGTGAATCGCAGCTTTATTTAAAAGACCCTTACCTGGGTGTGTTAAAGCTAGACCGCAATCCAGAAAATGACGGCATTTTGCGCCCCGCTAATCATACGGCCGATAAAGCCTATGCCGCAGCACTTAAGCGCGACGAGATAAGCGCTAGCACAAGACTAAAGCCAAACAACACTCTTCCCCACGTCATCGCCAACATGGAAACTACCTCGGTTGAGAATCATGGTGATGCCGCCGACGATCCCGCCATTCTGGTTTGGCAGGACAGCAGCTTTTGGATTGCGGGCACCGACAAGCAGCGGGGGCTCAGAATGTATAACCAACACGGTGAGCAAATTCACTTTCAACCACGGGGACGTATTAATAATGTCGACGCGGTGGCACTGGACTCAGATCGTTATTTGCTCGCCGCCAGCAACCGTACCGCAAAAAGTATAGACCTCTACATTGCCCAGCAATCAAACAACCAGCTCAAATTTTTAAGAGCCATCCCACTTACCCTGGATGATCCCTATGGCTTATGCATGGGAAAAGACGCCCTAAGCAATATTAACGTCTTTGTCGGTGACTCAGAAAAAGTGGTTGAACATTGGCGGCTCAACAAAACGGCAACAAATCAGCAACGCCTGCACAGCTACCACTTTGACTCTCAAACCGAAGGCTGCGTGTATGCCACAGATGAAAATGTACTTTATGTCGGTCAGGAAGATAAAGGAATCTGGCGCATTGCATTAGACGATAAAGAAAAAAGCCTGCTAGAAAGTATCGAAACCGGCGACCTAATAGCCGATGTTGAAGGTCTTGATATTTATCACGACCCACAACGCGGCCCCTTGCTTATTGCCTCCAGCCAAGGGGATGACAGCTATATCATCTACAGCATCAATCCCTGGCAGCAATTATTGAAATTTAAAATTGGCCCCGACTATCTACGGGGCATTGATGGCAGCTCAGAAACCGATGGACTTGCAGTCACTAGCCTGCCACTAAACGGCTACCCAAAAGGCGTACTCGTCGTGCAAGATGGTCGTAACCGCAGCCCCCAAGCCAATCAAAACTTTAAGCTAATAGACTGGCAAAAATTAGAGGCCCTGCTACCACCTATAGCGTCACCCACTGTAAGCAACTAGCGCTTTCAAGCAGGCAAGACCTACTCTCTACAGAGCGATAGCCGTCGCTTTAATACAGTCTTCATTAAGCCCCTGGCGCACCAGGGGCTGGTCTAATTCCTGCATATTTTATTATCACGCTGCGGGGACAACTATACGACTACAAACCCCGCGTTAAAAAGGAGAGCCGTTAGGAGTCGCCACGGTGAGTAACACCGCCTCCACATTACATTCCCTCGATTACGTTGTAATATCCACTTATGCCCTTGTGGTTATTGCTTTGTGCATCAAATTAACCCGTCGCGCTCCTGATATGGAGGAACTTTTTCTGGCCGGGCGTAGCCTTGGCCCGGTGGTGATTGGCCTATCTCTGTTTGCGTCAAATATCTCATCAACAACCCTTATCGGCCTTCCTGGCGCTGCTTGGGAGCACGGTATTTCGGTAGCCAATTACGAATGGATGGCCGGGCTGGTACTCCTTTTCAGCGCATTTTTTGTTGCCCCCGTATTTATTCGCCAACGAGTCACTACCGTACCCGAAATTCTTGAACGTCGTTTTGATCCAAGGCTTCGCAAATACCTTTCGGCAACATCCCTTTTTTTGAGCGTGGTTTTAGATACCGCAGGCAGTCTTTACGCTGGCGCCTTGGTGTTAATGCTTTTTGTACCGGGTTTAAGTCTCGGCCCTACTTGTGCGGTCATGGCGTTATTTGCCGGCGTCTACACCGCCGCTGGTGGCCTTAGAGCCGTTGCCTATACTGATGTGCTGCAAGCCATCGTCTTGTTACTGGGCTCCGCGGTACTCAGCACCTTGGTTTTTGCCCAGTTTGATTACAGCTGGCAGCAAGTTACCGCCGCTGTCGATGCCAAGCACATGTCGTTAATTCGGCCTTTAGATGACCCCGCGCTGCCTTGGCTCGGCACCTTAATCGGCCTGCCCATTCTCGGCTTTTATTATTGGACCATGAACCAATACGTCGCCCAACGTTTGCTGGGGGCAAGAAGCACTGATGCTGTAGCCAAAGGCGCCCTACTCGCTGCTGCCTTAAAATTGCTACCGTTATTTTTAATGGTATTACCCGGCGCCATGGCCGCGGCCCTGTTTACCGACCTTGACCGCGCCGACACAGTCTTTCCTAGATTGATCAGCGAATTTGCCCCACCAGGGATCGCAGGCTTGATGCTGGCAGGATTAATGGCTGCCATTATGTCCAGCGTTGACTCGGCACTCAACTCCGCCTCAACCTTGTTTATGGTCGATTTTGTAAAACCAAAAAAACCTGAACTCAACCCGGAACAAATGGCCCGCTGGGGACGCTACACCACATTAACGCTAATGGTTTTAGCGGCGATATGGGCACCCGCGATAGATAATTTTCCCGGTCTATTTGCCTATTTGCAGCAGGCCTTTGCCTACGTCACCCCGCCACTGGTGGCGGTGTTTGCGGTGGGCTTTATCAGTCGATCCGTTTCAAGCAATGCAGCATTTAACGGGACTATTTGTGGCCATGCTATTTCGCTTGTTCTTTTTATTGGCGCGCAACTCGACTGGCATCGTATTCATTTCACCATTGTGGCGGGCTTGCTGTTTGCGCTAACTGTACTGGTTATTTATCTTTTTCAATGGCTGTCAGCACAAAAACCCCGTCAAACCCAGCTTGAGATAACGAGCCAACAAGCAGTACCTATATCAGCAAAAAACAAAATAATGGCTGCTCTCATCACACTGCTGACATTAGCCATGCTTATTCTATTTTGGTGAATTGTATTTCTTACGGACAAAAAAAGGGGTCGCAGACGCGAACCCCGAAAACTCAAAACTGAGCATAAACCATAGTGGAGACTTCCCGCTTAGCAAGCTTTGTTGCAGCCGTTTGCTAAAGCATAAATCTAGCTTACGCCCCGCAAGACAAACAAAGAATAGCGCCTGTGTGTCATAGAAAGAAAAAGCAGCTAAGCATCTTCGTTTTGAGATGCAAGTCTCAAAATTCTGTCCGATAAAATAAATACTCTTTAACCCCCCTGAGCGGAGGCGCATCAACCTCCCCATTCCTCGACGTTAGCCGAAACCTACCTTTAAGAGCTTTTCATATCGCAATTACCGCAAAGTTTATTAGGCATCTGACCGAGCCGGAAACACTAGACCCAGGCTCAAGGCCGGGGTGACAACACAGTGATGCATTAGCCATGCCTTCAACTTTTGGGCTTGAAACACATTCACTCCCAAATTTTCTTACACACCAAGCCATTCCGGACTTTTAAGTCGGGATCCAGCAATACCACCATAACTCCCTTGTAGTTGAAGCCATCCAGCACAGAATTGCATATAAAACTGTCAGGTTTGCTGGTAAGTCACTAGCTTCCATGACTCTGAAGCTCGATAAAAGCCGCGGCAAAAATATGAGTGTGGCATTAATCCATTCGATAACTGTTGATGCTGCTAAATACGTCAACTCCCAAATTTTATTAACCGCCAGGTCATCCCGGCCCTCCGAGCCGGGATCCAGCAGTACCACCCCTTGTAGCTGAAGCCATCCAGCCCGGAATTGCATATACCACAGTCAGGTTTGCTGGTAAGTCACTAGCTTCCATGAAGCTGAAGCTCGGCAAAAACCGAGACAAAAATACGATAGTGGCATTGCTCATTCCATAACTTTTTATGCTGCTAAATACGTCAACTCCCAAATTTTATTAACCGCTAGGTCATCCCGGCCTTTTGAGCCGGGATCCAGAAATACCACCATACCCCCTAGAGGAGGCCATACAGCATGGAATTTCTATACAAAAATTCTAAAGCTTAATAGTAAGCAGCTAGCTTCAGTGAAGCTGAACTTCGGTAAAAGGCAACGGCAATAATAGATTTTTCCATTACTCAATAGCCAAGATTGGCGTTGTTCAGTGCTTCTACACCAAGCGTTGCCACACAAATTTACAGAGGTAATGCTCGTGGCATGACACTGCATAACGTTAACGCTCCACCGACTTCACTTTTATAAATGTCGCGCACAAAAAAAGGGGTAAGTTACCTTACCCCTTTAGATTGCTTAAGCGATGAAACGTGTTTAGCCGGGAATAGGAAGCAGATCTAACAAGCCTGGCAAAAGATCGGTAAGAAAACTCAAGCCAGCTGCTGGATCTTCGGGGTTAAGAATACCGGCCAAGGCATCAAGGCCGCCTTCACCACCGCCCAAGGTTTCAATGAGCCCGGTTATCACGTCCTGAGGATCTTCACCCAAACCTTCCAAAGCATCGGTCAACACATCCAGTCCAGCGGTTGGATCGCCGCCGCCAAGATCGCCAAGTAGGTCAGCAATCACTTGTTGTGGATCTTGCCCTAGCCCCTCAAGTGCATCACTTAACACACCCAAACCAGCCAAAGGACCTTCTTCACCACCCAGTGCATCAAGCAGCCCAGTAATAGCGTTCTGAGGGTCTTCACCCAGGCCTTCAAGTGCATCAGTTAGCACATCCAAGCCAGCCAAGGGACCTTCTTCACCACCAAGCGATTCAAGCAAGCCAGCAATAGCGGCCTCAGGATCTTGACCAAGACCTTCAAGCACATCGGTTAACACGCTCAGACCCGCCAATGGGCCCTCTTCACCACCCAATGTTGCTAACAGCTCAGTAATAGCCTGCTGAGGGTCTTCACCAAGAGCATCCAACAAGGTGTCTAAACCGCCGCTAGGATCATTGTCACCCAACAGCTCCAACAATGTTGCCAAGCCAGCAGTTGGATCATCGTTGCCAAGCAGATCCAGCAGATCAGCCAGTTGCTCTGGGAACAATTCTGCTAACTGCTCTGGATCCAAGCCATTTTCAATAGCTTCCGCTAGCGGCTCAGGCAAGAAGCCCTCACCTAATAGCTCGGTCAACAACGCAGGGTCAATAGCAGATGGATCTTCTGGCGCGTTGGGATCAAGAATTACCCGCTCTGCAGCAGTACAAGCTTCATAAACATAGATTGCTTCATTGAGATCTACGGTCAGCACCTGCGCATCAACAACCAAATCAACCCGGTCATAATCGCTAGTGCTGATAAAGCCCAGCAGGTATTTGGCCTCAGAGGTCGTGGACTCCAAGTCAGGGAAAGCATCTGGGTCAACTGGGAATTGACCTACAAAACCACCCTGTGCGGAGTTGCTCTGCACAACACCTTGACCAAGTAGAGCAATAGAGGTGTTTTCATTCACCCCTGCACCCTCTTGCTGCACATCATCCAAGTAAGTTCTAACGGTGAAGTTACGTAACAGGCTCAAATCCACTGTGCCGCCGGGTACGGTGACAATAAAGCCGACTACTTGACCAGCCTCAACAGCTTCAGGGAAGTTGACCTGTAGGGTCTGTGAACCTGTCAGATTAAGACCACCATCACCTAGCAAGGCGTCCAACAGACCAACGTTATAGTTAACGATGGCGAACGAGTCGAGGTCATTATCAATCGCATTGTCAGGAGATGTAACGCCACAACCTTCCACCAGAGGGTCAGTCAACAAGTCAGTCAGTGTACAAACCAGACCCGTTTCAACTGCTGTCACGGTAGTGCCAACAGGTGAGCCTGCGGAACACTGGAAGTTGGAGGCAATTGCCGCCACATCACAGGCATCGCCGACACCGTCGCCATCACTATCCTGTTGATCAGGATTAGGCAGCGGGCAGTTATCTACATCGTCATTGACGGTGTCATTATCTGAATCGTCATCACAGACATCACCGATACCGTCCTGGTCGTAATCGGTTTGGGCTTCATTGGGGACAGTTGGACAGTTATCAACATCATCAATAACGTTATCACTATCGCCATCACCTTCACAGGCATCGCCTAGTTCTGTATTGGTTCCTGAATTAGTTTGATCAAAATTCGGCACAAACTGGCAGTTGTCTGAGGTATCCAAGATGCCATCTGCATCATCATCAACATCACAGGCATCACCTTGTGCGTCACCATCGGCAAAACCGGCATCGGTATTAGTTTGGTCGGTATTAGCATCAGCGGGGCAGTTATCCGCTCCGTCAAAAATGCCATCGTTATCCGAATCGTCACAGGCGTCGCCAATACCATCGCCATCAAATTCATCTTCTTGACCAGGGTTAGCGGTCATCGGACAGTTATCGAAGTCGTCCTCAAACAGGTCGCCGTCTTCATCATCCTGACAAGCATCACCTTGGCCTTCACCATCAGTGTTGGTTTGGTCTGGGTTAGCAACCAATGGGCAGTTATCGGCATCATTTAATTCGCCGTCACCGTCCTTATCTTGGTCACAAGCATCGCCCTGCCCATCCATATCAATGTCGCTTTGAGATGCATTGACATCTGCAGGACAATTATCGAATGGATCTAAAACACCATCGTTATCCGAGTCGTCACAGACATCGCCAATACCATCCCCATCACTATCATTCTGGTTGGCATTAGGCACGGTTGGGCAGTTATCAAAACCGTTGGTTAAACCATCGCCATCGCGGTCTTCCTGACAAGCGTCACCAGTACCATCGCCGTCTGAATCTGTTTGGTTAGGGTTGGCAACCAAAGGACAGTTATCAGGTTCACCGTCGTTGACGCCATCGCCATCGTCGTCGGTATCGCAGGCATCACCCGCGCCATCGCTATCGGTATCACGCTGATCGGGGTTTGGCACCAAGGGGCAGTTATCTACCGCATCAACAATGCCGTCACCTGCGCCGACGTCGCTGTCATCACAAGCATCGCCGACACCGTCATTATCCACGGTGTCTTCTTGACCGGGGTTGGCCACCAGCGGGCAGTTATCCGCAGTATCGTCTACGCCGTCACCGTCAAAATCGGTTTCACAAGCATCGCCGACACCATCATTATCAGTGTCAGTTTGCAGCGGGTTAGAAACCGCAGGACAGTTATCCGCATCATCATCTGCACCGTCACCGTCGTCATCACCATCACAGGCATCGCCTAAACCATCATTGTCAGAGTCGGTCTGGGCTGCATTGGCCGCGCTGGGGCAGTTATCGCTCAGGTCGAAAACCCCATCAGAATCGGAGTCGTCACAGGCATCACCAATACCATCGTTATCAGCATCCAACTGATTGTCATTGGCTATTAACGGACAATTGTCGGGCACATCATCATTGACACCATCGCCGTCATCGTCCGTATCGCAGGTATCACCAACATCGTCGTCATCCGTATCACGCTGATTGGTATTGGCATCGGTTGGGCAATTATCGATGTCGTCCGCAATACCATCGTCATCGGCATCCAGAAAATCACAGGCATCACCAATGTCATCATTATCTGCATCAGCTTGGTCTGCATTGACAATGTTTGGGCAATTGTCTTCGCTATCAACTACACCGTCGTTATCGGTATCAGTTGCCGCTGGCGGTGGTGTTGTGCCACCACCGCTATCATTATCCGCGGAATTACACCCCACCAACTGCAGGCTGAGCGCGCTGGACATTAATAGCGCAGCGATAAGTTTACTAAGTTGCATTTCCTGCTCCTCGACTTCTTTTCTTATCTAGGGATCAATCGCAATTCGACGCGGCGGTTAGCCTCGCGCCCGGTTGCGGTAGAATTATTAGCTATTGGTGAGGTCTCGCCATAGCCCCGAGCAACCGTACGTCGGGCTGCAATACCATTGCGAATTAAAAAAGCGCGAACAGATTCGGCCCGGCGCTGGGACAACTGCAGGTTATACGCAGCCGCACCGACATTGTCGGTGTGTCCGGCAATTTCAGCATTCAGATTGGGCTGGCTTTGTAAAAAAGCCAACGCCGCGCCCAGAATATTTTTGGCGTTGAGGGTTAACTCTGCAGAATTGGTTTCAAACGTGACGTTATCGATATTAATGGTCTGGCTTTCGATAACACAGCCTCGAGCATCGACCCGGGCTCCCGGTAACGTATTCGGGCAGTTGTCACGACTATCTTCCACACCATCGCCATCACTGTCGACTCGGCGGGCGGGGACTTCTTTATAAACGACTTTCTCAACGACTCGCTCTCGAGGCTGGGGACGAGATGTTTCACCCAAGGCGACTTCTAGTCCAACCGCGCCGCGCACATCACCCATGCCATCTAAATAGTCGTCGTGAATGTACCGTACTTCGGCTCGATAACGCAGCCACTTCAGGTTAAAGAGTCGACCAACAAAGCCAGCACCGACGTTGGCATAAAAGGAGTCTTCATCTAAAGAGTCAGGAACCACGTCATTACTTACGCCACCAATACCACCTAAGATAAACGGCGTAAAAGACTCTCTATCACCAAAGCTATAGTGCAAATCCAGGCCACCACCACGCTGGTAATAATCACTACCTTGGTTATCACCCGTTTCAAAAACGTTGTCGAAGTAGATGCCTTCCACGTAAAGATGATCGGTCAGGGGATACCCCAAACCAATCTGCCAGCCGTTGTTGCTGGATTCGGTATTTCGATTGGAGTCGACTTTAGTCAGACTACCCATCACAAATAAATGAGGGCGGGCAATATCGCTGGCCGCCATCGCAGGCGAGGACAAACCAAACATGCCAATTAAGGCAGCAAAAAGAACTCTCCGCATTGTAACCCCTAGCTATAGTTTTTTTGTTATCGCGATGGCGTCCGTTCAGCCATCTATCGATGCGTCCTGCAAATAGCTTTCATCTTGGCTCAAACGCAGAAATTCAGCCAAGGTGAATTGGTAGTTTTCGGATGGTAGCCCAATCCTCACTGTCACTCAACAAAGATAGTGAGTAATTAGGCTATAACACTGTAACTTAACCCATAAAAATAAAGCTATAACGCTAAGCAACATGAGTAAGTTGTTTGGATTCAGCAAGATTGCGATCACGACAGGCATACACCGCGCCCATAAACTCATCGCCCCAAAACTGAATATCATAATGTCGCACAACGTCGAAAGCTTCTTTAAGCCGACTTCGCGCCTCATCTCGACTCATAGTCAGAGCCAGATAACAGGTTGATGCCAATTCTGCTGGGTCGTGAGGGTTAGCCAATACGGCGCCCCGCAGCTCGGCTGCGGCACCCGCAAACTCTGAGAGCACCAGCACACCGCTGCCGTCAGTCAGGCCTTGAGTGGCAATATATTCCTTGGCGACCAGATTCAAACCATCTCGCAGAGGCGTAATCCACATTACATCGGCCATAGCGTAATAAGCCACCAGCTCTTCGAAGGGAAAGCTGCGAAAGAAAAACTGAACCGGGGTCCAACCCACCTTGGCAAAGCGGCCATTAATACGACCAACGGCTTGCTCTATTTGCACTTGAAGCTTGCGATATATTGTCATTTCTTGATCGGCGGGAACGCAGACCGTGACCAAGGTAACCTTCTCATGCAGTTCTGGGTGAGCATCCAACAGAGACTCAAAGGCCTGCAGTTTTTCCAAGGTGCCCTTGGTGTAATCCAGTCGTTCCACCGACAAAACCAGCCGCGTTCCAGCAAGATCGGCGCGCAATTTCTGCATTTGTTCTTGAATTTTCACTGACGCCAATGCGCTTTCCACTCGACTAATATCCAGGCCGACGGGATGAGCACCTAAGCCAATACAGCGACCATTTACTTCAATCTTGGTGGTCATTTCCTCCAGCCCCACCGCACAGCCATAGGTATAAAAGCGCGGAGCACAGCCTTTGCGATCAAGCGTTTCTAATGGCATCACCCCTCTGGCAACATCGACAAAATTCTCGGCCTGGCGGGGAATATGAAAACCAATATAGTCACACTGCAACAAGCTACCCACGATATCCCGGCGCCACGGCAGCACATTAAAAACATCCGCTGAAGGGAAATAGGTATGGTGGAAGAAAGCGATGGTTAGATCTGGGCGCAGCTCACGCAAAAAGGCTGGCACCATCCACAGGTTATAGTCATGTATCCAAACTACGGCATTTGCCGCTGCTTCTGCCGCCGTACGCTCCGCGAACAGTCGATTTACCTTAAGATAAACCTCCCAGTGATCTTCCCGAAAACTCGCTCGCTCCCAAAAAGTATGCAAGGTGGGCCAAAAAGCCTCCTTAGAGAACTTCTTGTAAAAAATATCCATGTCTTTTTTGCTTAAAGGAACCCGCGCTGCCACCAACTTTGGATAACGACTAGCCTCAACTTCGGTGTGGGTTTCAAATTTGCCTTGTTTATTGTCATGCACCGACCACGCCACCCACGAGCCCGCTTTGCCGTCGGCAAAGAAACTCAATAAGGTAGGAATAATGCCATTGGGCGAGGCAGGCCTGCGCCGAATCATGACACCATCTTCTACCACTTCTTCGTAGGGCAGGCGGTGATACACCATCACCAAGTCCGCCTTGCCGGGCTCCAGAATGTCTCGGGCCTCGGCATCCAAACCGGCCGTGCCTAAAAAGCCGAAATGGCGGATAGCTTCCAAAATTCCCCCCGCGCCACTCAGCGAGGCATGAAAAACCCGCGCCCGGCTTTCGGTCGCTTCCAGCAAACCTGACTCTGACTCACCTACACAAACACCGATAAAGCCCTGCTCATACATAGACAGATCATTCAGAGTATCCCCCGCCACCAACACCTCTTCATGGGGAATGTTCAAATGCGCCACCAATGCCGTCAGGGTCGAACCCTTATTGACGCCTTTAGGCAAAATATCTAAATACCAACTTGCGGAATACAGTAGATCGCAATCTAATGCGGCAACAGCTTTGGCCAAGGGGGCTCGCACCGCATCTACCGCTTCAGGCTCACAAAAATAGGAGCAACGACGCTCCTGCGGCACATCTTGGCGTTGCAGGCCGTTAATACCGTCCAAGGCAGCTTCGACAACGTGCTCACCCGGCCAGAGCTTGTCGATATCGGACTGCAAAGGTTGTATCGGCTGCTGAGTACTACCATCAACTACCGTGCAGCCCACATCACAAATAATATAATCCGGTTCAGGAATGGTGGGGTCGGCTAATAATGGCAATACAGATTCCAGTCCACGACCGGTGACAAATGCCAGTTCAATTTCGGGGTGAGCGGCGATAATCTGATATAAACGAAGGCGATTTTCAGAAGTCCCCCCCAAAAACGTGCCGTCTAAATCGGTTGCTAACAACATAGTCAATTCCCGTGATTTGCAACAGCGCCGGGGCATTCCCCAGGCCGATGCCTGACGTATGGTCCACGGACCTATGTTGGTGGGAGCACTCACTCGTTCGAGCCACTCCTAGCACCGCGAGACGGCGCACAAACATCCTCACTGCATGAAGGAAGAAACCAGTAAAGGCTGATCCGAAGACCTTGATTAACCAAGCAAAAATCCGTTTAGCACTTCAGCTTGGCGGTGAAACGCAATAAACCTGATCATGCAGATTTTATGCCGCGCAAAGCTAAAAGCAGGCCTCACGGCGCTTTCCTGCAAGTCTATTCAACTGACATGGAACGCAGTGATATTCAGACTCTCCCCGGCACCCCTTGCTGCACCAAAAAAGAGCGTCACGCCCGTTTAGGCCTGTCCCCGCTCTTTCTACACAAACAAGAAACTTTCTGGCTTTTCCACATACCAACGCTATAGCACTTAAGTATCACGGCTCCAGCACCACCAGCAGGTGGGCATTTAAAGCTAAACGCCCCTGCCCAAAAGCTGGTTGGAACAAGTCTTGCCTCGGGTCTAGTATTAGAGCTGAATTGCTAAGTTCGACACCTGATCATGAATCGCCTATTACAAGCGAGCGATCTCCAAGGTGGTAAACCGTTGGCAAAACGTGCTTTGATCGTACATGCCAGTGCAGAACTGGAGAATAATAGGGAGGAGCATGTCCGAACGTTGGAATAACATCATTACCTCGGCCCAGACCTTTCGTCGGGAGCTCCACCGCTATCCCGAACTAGGCTGGCAGGAAAACCGTACCGCTGCAGAAATCCGCAGAGCGTTAAGCTCACTGGATATCTCTTGGCGAGATTGCGCCAAAACCGGCACTGTCGCATCGCTCGGTAAACACAAGCGCGGTAAGCACATTGCCCTGCGAGGCGATATCGATGCACTTCCCATCACTGAAAAATCCGACAAAGAATGGCGCTCCGAACATCAGGGTTGCATGCATGCCTGCGGCCACGACGGTCACACCGCCACGTTGCTGGCAACCGCAGAGTGGCTTAAACACAGTGAAGATCAACTCACGGGGCCAGTCACTTTAATCTTTCAGCCCGCCGAAGAAGGGGGCCACGGCGCGCGGGAAATGATCGCCGACGGTGCCTTAGAGGGCGTGGATGAAATTTTCGGCTGGCATAACTGGCCCGCCATCCCCTTTGGCAAATTGGCTTGCCCAGACGATATTGTAATGTGTGGTAACGGCACCTTTCGCATCAAACTGAATGGCAAAGGTGGTCATGCCAGCCAACCTGAATTATGCAAAGACCCCGTATTGGCCGCCAGTGCAATCACCCTTGCGCTACAGCAAATTGTCGCTCGGCGCCTAGCACCCCAACGGGCCGCCGTAATCAGCGTCACATCCATTAATGCTCCAAGCGGGGCGACGATTATTCCGCAACAAGCAGAACTCGGCGGCAGTATTCGAGTACCCGACATTAAAACCCGGGACGAAGTAAATCAGCTTATTCGTGAAATAAGCCAGCAAACCGCGGCCAGTTATGGGGTTGATTGCGAGGTAGAAATCATCCCTCGCTACAACGCCACCATTAATCATGCCCAGCAAGCCCAACGCCTTCGCAGCTGCTGGCAAGACGCTTTTGGTAGCGCGGCAATGGCAAACGATATTCTCACGCCGATTATGGCGTCAGAAGACTTCAGCTATTACCTGCAAGAAATTCCTGGGGCCTTTGCCTTAATCGGCGCAGGCGAGGCAGACGAAGAAGCCTACCCTTGCCACAGTCCCCACTACGACTTTAATGACAAACTGATACCACTTGTTACCGAACTTTATGCCCGCTTAGTCGGCGCGGCATTACCTACGCCCAACTAATCGGGCATCAAAACTATCGTTACCTTGACGCACCACGACGCGTCTATTTTGTCCCCAGCGACAAAATTCTAAAAACCGCAGGAGGAAAGACATGAGTATTTTTGAACAGCGCGAATCCGAGATCCGGGGTTATTGCCGAGTCTATCCAGTGGTGTTTGATAAGGCATTCAATGCCCGCCAAACCGACGAGAACGGCAATGAATATATCGATTTTTTTGCCGGTGCCGGGGTACTTAACTTTGGCCACAACAACGAGCGCATGACCCAAGCCGTTATTAAATATATTCAAGGTAATGGCGTTACCCACAGTTTGGACATGCACACCACTGCTAAGCGGGATTTCATGGAACGGTTTGTCAAAACCATAATGGACCCCCGCGGCATGGATCACAAAATGCAGTTTATGGGGCCCACGGGCACCAACTCTGTTGAAGCCGCATTAAAAATTGCTCGCCGCGCGACAGGACGCCGAGAAATCATCGCCTTTACCAAAGGCTTTCACGGCATGACGCTAGGTGCACTGGCATGTACTGCAAACCAAGCGTTTCGGGGGCAGCAGGCATTCCATTAGAACATGTCAAACACTACCCCTTTGGCGAAGACAGCACTATTACTCAACTACGGGCCATGTATAGCGACAGTTCCAGCGGCATGTTGCCTCCGGCCGCATTTTTGGTAGAACCAATTCAGGCCGAAGGCGGCGTCAATATTGCCAGCCAGGCGTGGCTGAAGGATCTGTGCGACTTGGCTAAAGAGTTTGGCTCGCTCGTAATTTTTGATGATATTCAGGCCGGTTGCGGTCGCACTGGCTCCTACTTCAGCTTTGACGGCATGGGGCTAGACCCAGATATTATCTGCCTCGCCAAAGGCATCGGCGGCATGGGCACGCCAATGGCCATGAACCTCGTCAAACCAGAGATTGATAAACACTGGTCACCAGGCGAGCACACCGGGACATTTAGAGGTCAGTGTTTGTCCTTTGTCGCTGGCTCAGAAGCCCTGAGCTATTTTGAAGACGAAAGCTTAATGGAAGAAGTGGCGCAAAAAGCCGCCACCATGCGCGGTGCCGTCGACGCCCTGGCAGATCGCTATGACAGCATAGAAATTCGAGGCAAAGGCATGATCATTGGCGTCGATGTTGGCAATGGCGATCTCGCCAAAGCCATTGTCGCCAAATGCTTTGGTCGCGGTCTTCTCGTTTCAGCCTGTGGCAGCGGCGGCCGAGTGGTCAAACTTATTCCGCCCTTAACCATCCCCAATGACGACTTGAACACCGCGCTGGATATTCTCGTTCAAGCCACCGCAGAAATCATGGAGGCCGCATGAAACAACGCGATGATATGACCTTTGAGTTTGCCGAATACGAGCAGCGACTGGCCGCGCTGCGCCAACGTATACAAAAGCGCCGCTTAGATGCCGTGGTCATTACCGATCCTGAGAACATTATGTATCTCACCGATTACCAGACCACCGGCTACTCCTTCTTTCAGGCGCTGGTGGTACCGCTGGATGATGAACCATTTATGATCACCAGGGCATTGGAAGAATCCAATGTCCACGCTCGAACCTGGGTAGAGCGCACCCGGCCCTATCCCGATACCGGCGACGCCATTCAAATGCTGGTGGATGCGCTACGCGAGTTTGGTCTGGACAAAAAACGTATAGGCTATGAACGAAACAGCTATTTTTTCCCGGCTTACCAACAGGACCGCATCCACACCACGCTGAGAGAAGCCAAGCTGCTGGACTGTTTTGGTATTGTAGAGCAGGACGGATCTGTAAATCGCCCGCTGAAATCGAGCTTATGCACCGGGCAGCAGTTGCCACTGAGGCTGGCATGAAGGCGGGCATTGCTGCTTGCGAACCCGGCGTGACAGAAAACGAAA